>NZ_JBDOOX010000009.1:0-475146 GCF_039830575.1 Chromohalobacter sp.
TTGAAACGGATAAAGGCGTTGTCTGGGTTGATCGCTACAGACTGAAAGACACGGTTATTTTTAGTGACCGCGAAGGTGATATAATAACTGCTGAACAACTTTTCAATAAGATAAAAGGTAACCGGTTTAGGTATTTGAGAAAGTTCATCCCGCGTGATAAAGCCGCTGAAGCTCCAAAGGAGGAGAGGGGATGAAAACCTGGAAGAAATTTTTTCTTTATCTTTCTTTGTTTTTTCTAGTCTTTTTTTGTGCTCAGTATTTTTCTTTGAGTTACAGCTATGTTCAGGTTGAGGGGTACTTGAAGTCGTTGCTTGCTGTGTCAGCTATGGTCTTTACGATCATGGGTATATGGATTGCTTTTTTATATCCCAACGCATTGAGAAAAATTGTAAACCCCTCAAAAGTGGAATATGCTGACTTTGGTGAATCACTAAGTGAGACGAAAAGGTTAGAAGGTTTGGTGGGTAGTGTCCTTAGATCTTCTTTTGTGGTTGTCGTAATAATGCTTGTTTTTTTGAGCAAGATTATTTTTCAGTCGGCGGTGGTGAGTTTTGATATTGAACTGGTGAAGAGTGCTGTTATCTCTTTGGTGGTGGTTATTACGCTTCTTCAGTTTGAGTCTATATATTATGTAATGTATAGCAACATTATGTTCATCAATGAGCTGCATAGTAAAAGAGAAGATCGGGAGGCTGATGATGATATTTAGTTTGCTTGAACCAAGGAAGTGGCTCAGAATTTTAGTTATTTTATATGAGAGTTATTGGTTGCGCTATTGTATGTATAGCGAAGGTGGTTAACTGATAAGGATACCCGTGAGGTCACTAAGGTTAAGCAAATTTTCTACCTTTTTTGTAAGCCCTTTCTCCGGTGTTTTGAGCCATTTCTTGAGCCCGGCATAGGAGTTGTGTTGCACTCTGGGTGCGGGCGTTTGGTGTTGTAGATGACGAAGTGGTAATCCATTGTCTTGGCCCTAAATGTGTAGCACTCGTCTGACAGCATGCAATGTAGACGCTCGACGAATCCTTTGATTAGAGGCCGTCGCATCTCAGCTAGGCACATGCCAATATCAGTCACCACTCGGGGTATCCTGCTGGAAATAGCTTGATGATATGTCGTTTTGTCTTCGTACAGCCTCATGGCCAACCCGCTAATCCGGTACCACACTCCTGCAGGCATCTTATGTACCTTGTTAAACAGTCAGGTCCTTGAGACCAATAGGGCGGCTGGTACCACGTACTCCCAGTTATTTCTTTTGCTGCCATCATCACCCTTATGGCGAGGGAGGCGACCCCCACGTAGCAGTCATGTGCCCTACTATCTTCACCTTCTATTGATGGGTGAGTCTTCCATGATCGGCGGCTTGATAGGGTCACCGGAGGACATCGCAGCACCGGCTCTGTCGCGTTGGACTTCGTCATGCAGCCATCGGCGAAAATGTGGAAAGCAGGAATGCATAGGGCGGTGCCGCGAACGAACCAGGTAGTGGCGCTTCGGCATTCTGATCCATTGGCTGGCGAGCGTGACCAAGTCGCCTCGCTCCAGCCAGGGAGCCACGTGCGTGTAGCGTCCGAGCACCACGCCCATGCCGTTGACCGCCGCTTCCGTCAGCGAGCTGGTGTCGTGTAGCTCTATGCCTGATCGCATAGCCTCGCCCATTACCTCGTCTCCAAACCAACTCGACCAGAGATTGTCAGGGTCGGGGAGACGAGGCCAACGTGCCGGATCTTGAGCATTCAAGCCCATTTGTTCGACCACATCTGGGCTGGCTACGGGGATTACCCACTCGTCAAAGAGCGGTTCCACCTCGATCTCCGGCCAGTCTCCCCGCCCAAACCTCAGTGCTGCCGTGACATGCCCATGAGCGAGATCGCTGAGCTGACTGCTGGTCTCGATGCGAATGCGTGCGTCGGGACAGCGCAACTGGAACCGTTTGAGGCGCGGCATCAGCCAGCTGGAAGCAAACCAGGGCATGACACTCACGGTAAGTGGCCCTTCTTGCCCTGTCTCCGGGTGCAACGCCATTTCAATGGCCTCGATCGGATCAGAGATGCGGTCCTTGAATCGCTGCCCTTCACCCGTCAGCGCCATGCCATGGGGGGTTCTGCGCAACAGCTTGACCCCCAGGCGCTGCTCCAACTGGCGAAGGCGGTGGCTCACGGCACTAGGAGTCACGTGCAGCTCTTCCGCTGCCAGCGTCAGGCTGCCCGTCCTGGCGACAGCCAAAAAGCTCTGTAAGTGCACGATTTCTTTCATGTTTTGAGCCTGGTTCAAAGCTGATTGAAAAACTCTCGGTTGTTCCATAAGGATACGTTTGTATATTTATAGATGCCACTTAAGAAGTTTCTGTATTTTCCGTTATTGTGCGCTTATGGGACGATTGTTATGAGTGAAATATTTTCAAGTTATGATGTGGGAGAGTCGTTCTTTCCTGATGCTTATGCTTCTGAAAGGTGGTGTGAAAGAGAGAAGGCTCGTTTGTTCAAGGAAAAATGGCTCATGGTGGGTAGAGAAGAGGATGCCCGTGATGACGGCGATTTTTTCTGCCTCGATATTTTGGGAGAAAGCATTTTTATAGCTAATTCAGATAACAATATAAGTGCTTTTTATAATGTCTGCCCACATAGAGGAATGAAGCTTCGAGAAGGTCAGGGTAACAGTGCCAGCGTCGTTTGCCCATTTCATGGATGGGCTTTTTCCAACGACGGGGAAATTTTCTCGCATCCCGGGGTTAGGGATGGTGAGGAGGGTTTTGATAACTGTCTGCATGGTTTGAAGAAAATTCACTGTGAAGTTTCGGGAGGCTTCGTATGGGTTAATTTTTCGAAGCACCCTGCTCCTTTGAGAGATCAGATTGGTAGCCTTGAAGAGGATGTTTTGGCACCTTTTGATACTGGTGGGTTGACTTGCTATAAGATAAAAGAATCATTTCTGCAAGCCAATTGGAAGCTTTATTTGGAAGTGGGTATGGAGAATTTGCATATCCCATTTGTACATAGGGCATCGATAGGTAAACAGGACCTTTCTCGCGTAAAGACTTCAGGAGAGTGGCAGTGTCTGGAAATGAAAGGTGCCGAAACTGCTTCTCTACCGAGACATCTAAAGGGTGAGTTAAGGAATATTGAGTCGCTTGACCGTAAGGTAACAAGGTTTTGCCTTGTTTACCCTAACCTATTCATTGTCGCGACCGTTGATTCAGTATGGTGGGCACAGACGTGGCCCGTATCGCCCGAAACGTGCGTCGTGAAATTCGGGTTTTGTGTACCTAAGAGCTCTTTTGAACGTGATGATTTTGAAGAAATCATAAAGCCCTATGAGCGCCACTGGTCTCAGGTGATAAGCGAAGACGAAGCCATCATTCAAAGGCATCAGAAAGGTCTCAAGCAAGCCAGTTCGGTTTTCTATACCCGCTATGAAAAAGAAGTGGAGAAATTTCATGGCTGGTTGAAACGCGCCTTTGTCGAGCCCCAGTCGATATAGAGAATCTATGCAGAAAACTAAATGGGTTTATACGTTTCTGGCAGTAGCGGTGCTGGCCATATCGACGACAGCGCCGCTGGTTAAGCTGGCCGATGCCACCGCGCCAGTGATTGCCTGCTACCGGATGCTTTTCGCGACTTGCCTGGTAGCGTTTCTGGTTCTGTCCGGTCGAGACTCCTTGCTGAAAATAGATGGTAAGCGATTGGCCTATTGCGCGGTGGCTGGCTTTCTTTTAGGGCTGCATTTCATTACTTGGTTTTCCTCTCTAGATTATACGTCGGTAGCTAGCTCGGTGACCCTTGCCACCATGCAGCCTCTTTTTGCCTTCATCATTGGATACTTTCTCTACCACGAACGTCTGAACCGTGGCGCCGCGCTGGGTGCGATGGTATCGGTACTGGGGGGCATCATTATCGGCTGGGGCGACTACCGGGTGTCGGGGATTGCATTATGGGGGAATTTGCTTGCTCTTTCTGCAGCGTTCCTTGCCACTGTCTATTTTTTCGTGGGTCAGCATGCGCTGAAAAGTGTCAGCCTCAATGTCTATACTTTCTATTGCTACGGCTTTGCCGCCATTGCCATTGCCTTGTACTGTTTGGTGACGGGGAATGCCCTTTCAGCCGTCAATCGAGATGACCTGCTCATCTTCTTTCTGCTCGCGCTGTTGCCGACCTTGCTCGGGCATTCCGTGCTCAATTATTGCACTCGGTTTATCAGCGTCTCCCTGGTCTCCATGGCGATGCTCTGCGAACCGGTTGGGGCTTCGATACTGGCGTGGCTGCTACTGGGCACATTGCCGACGGTGACTCAGCTTGTCGGTGGGGCGTTGACGGTTCTCGGAGTTCTGTACTTTCTCCGTAAACGCAGTAACTGAATTGCATGGCGCTTTTGCTGAGTGCCCAGCTGGCCTTGGTTGATCGGTTGCCATCGTATGCAGCGATCATGATCGACCATCTTGAATCCTATAGGCAGCACCGAACGCCGCCCGATCGGCGGCGTTCAGTACCACGGGGGCGAGTTCACGAATCGGGGCAGGCCATGCCACGTGCATGAGGGCGCTTCCATAGCCACGCCTGCACGCCCATGCCTGATAGCGCCACGAGCCCGGCGACAATGGAGAGCGTGTCGACAGGCATCTGCAGCGCCAGGGCGAACCCACCGAGCGAGGCGCCAAGGGCGCTGCCGAGATAGAGCGCGGATTCGCTCAAGGCCACCGAGAGATTGCCGTCGCCCTGTGGTTCGCGAGCTTTCATCAATCGTTGTTCTGGGGCACCTGCAGTGCCCAGCCCACGGCACCCCAGAGCGTGATGGGGATCAGAGCCAGACAGGGGCTGATGCCGAGTAGCAGTGGCAGGGGGCCCTAGGCTGCCCCAGCGGAGCTCACCAAGGTGAACGGCATCAGTGATGGCCGGAGGAGGCGCGTGCGAGCGGACTGTTGTGTGGGCTTGAGCCCTCTATTTAGCGCCATAAACCACGTAGATCAATACTCGCGGTGTATTGACAGTCGTGGAACGACGCGCTCATATTGATTTGACGACATAACAATCCCCATCAACACGCGAGACGATCATGAATAGAATAAAAGCATCGCTCCTGCCTGCCGCCCTTATGGGAACAATAGCCATCGGCAGCGGATTGGCCACGACCGCTTTCGCACAAGATCCTTATACGGTCGGTGTAGAGGCGTCTTTCCCCCCTTGGGCTTATGTGGAAGCGGGGGAATTCAAGGGGATCGCTATCGATGCTATGGAGGCGATCGCCGAGGAGGCCGGTATCGAGATCGAGTTCCAGGATATGCCATTCCCGTCGCTGATCCCGGCACTCGCGGCGGAAAAGATCGATGTTCTCGCCACCGGTCTTACAGTTACTGAAGAGCGTAGTGAGAATATCGATTTCACCATTCCTTGGTGGGAAACCAACGATGTGGTGCTGGTACCCGAGGATTCCGACCTGAATGTCTTCACCGCCGTGTGCTGCGGGGCTCGCGTAGGCGTGCAGGGCGGCTCTTCCCAGCAAGCCTGGATGGAAGAAAACGTTGTGAATTCCGGCGATATCGATGTCGAGCTGGCTAAGTACGATAATTACGTTACCGCAGTTGATGACATGGCAATTGGGCGCATCTCCTCAGTCATTGTCGACGACACCTCCGCTCAAGAATACATCAATGCCGGCAAGCCAGTGAAAATGGCGGGCAAGATCTTTATTCGTGCTCCCTTGGCACTCGCGGTGTCCAAGGGCGACCCTCAAGAGATCCTGGGCGACCTGAACCAGGGCATCCTCGCCATTTACGAATCCGGTGAGTGGGGCAAGATCGTTGAAAAGTACATACCCGGCGTCACCGTACCCGCGATTCCGGGCCATATGCCCGATTTCGTCGATACTTACCAGAAACCAGTGGCCGGTCTTCCCGAGCTCGGTAACGAATAAGTCGCTGTGACGGCGGGCGCTTTCCCGGTAGGGAAAGCGCCCGTTACGTTAGGGAAGTCGGTATGGATATCTACGATGTATTACTGCGCGATTTTCCCTTCCTGCTGAAGGGGCTTGGGGTGGCCATTGTGCTGTTGGTCGCTCTGTTGATGATCGGTTTCGTGCTGGGCCTGGGCATCTGCCTGGTCCAGCTCTATGGCCCCAGGTCTCGGCTGGTGCAGTGGCCGCTGATGCTCTACGAGCGCATCTTCCGGGGCGTGCCGATTATCATCATGCTGTTTATCTTCTTTTATGGCATCTCGGGTGTTTGGGACATCTCGGCCTTCGGTGCCGCGGTTTTGGCCATGGGATTGCGCTCGGCGGCCTACCAGTCGCAGATTTTCCGCAGCGCCTTCCAGTCGGTGCCTGCCGGGCAAATGATGGCTGCCCGGGCCATGGGGATGTCCAAGATCAAGGCGATTCGCCACATCGTTTTTCCTCAGGCGGGGCGGCATGCCATCGGCCCCTGGACCAACGAATTCTCCTCGCAGATCAAGGAGACCTCCCTAGCCTACGTCATCGGTGTGGTCGAGCTGACCCGTCAAGCGCATTACATCATCACCAGCACCCAGGGCAACGTGCTGACTGTGTTTGCCGTGGTGGCTCTTCTGTATTTCATCCTCAATCGGGCGGGCAACAGCCTGCTGTATGCCTTCGAACGCAAGCTGGCCGTGCCCGGTTTCGAAAAATAACGCGAGAGGAACGCCAAGAATGGCCGACGATCTGATTCTGGACGTGCAGGATATCAAGAAGGCCTACGACGGCTTGGAGGTACTCAAGGGCATCGGCTTCGGGCTGCGCAAGGGGGAAACCAAGGTGCTGATCGGGCCCTCTGGCTCGGGCAAGAGTACTCTGTTGCGCTGTATCAATTACCTCACCGTGCCGGATGCCGGGCGCATTTATCTCAATGGTGATGAGGTATTGGACACCAATATCGATGCCATGCGCGCACGCATGGGTTTCGTCTTTCAGGACTTCAACCTCTTTTCGCACCTGACGGTGCTCGACAACGTGCGTATTTGCCAGGTCAAGGTCAAAGGCACGGACAAGGCGGTGGCTACCCAGCGTGCACATCGCGAGTTGGAACGGGTCGGCCTGAGCGACAAGGCCGATGCCTACCCGGCCGAGCTATCCGGCGGCCAGCAGCAGCGTGTTTCCATCGCGCGGGCACTTGCCATGGATCCTGACGTGCTGTTGTTCGACGAACCCACATCGGCGCTGGATCCGGAATTGACCGGCGAGGTGGTAAGGGTGATGCAGCAGTTGGCGGTCGAGGGCATGACCATGGTGGTGGTGACCCACGAAATGAGCTTCGCTCGCCAGGCTGCTGACGAGATCATTTTTATGGAGAATGGACACATCATTGAGCAGGGCCCGCCGGAGGCCATGTTCACCGAGTCCACGCACGAGCGGACCCGGGCCTTCCTCAACGTCATAGCGGAGCACGGGTGAGCCATGTGGGAATTCATCGAATTCGGCATCGAGTGGCTGCCCGAGCTGCTCATGGGCGTGCCGGTCACGTTGTCGCTGTGGGTGATCGCCATTAGCCTGGGGTTTTTCCTCGGGCTGGTGCTTTGCTGGGCGAGGGTCTACGGAAACCGGCTCTTCTACTGGATCAGCACCGCTTACGTGGAACTATTTCGCGGTACGCCGATGCTGGTGCAGATGTTCTTCATCTACTTGGGGCTTCCTCATGTAGGCATCGTTTTTGATGCTTTCACCTCGGCGGTGATCGCCATCACCCTCAACAGCGCCGCCTACCAGGCGGAATACTTTCGTGGGTCGGTGCTGTCAGTGCCCAAGGGCCAACTGGTGGCGGCGCGATCCTGCGGCATGACCCAATGGCAAGCGATCCGCTACATCATGCTGCCTCAAGCGCTTCGCCGGGTGATTCCGCAGTGGTCTAATGAGGCGATCATCGAGCTCAAGTTCACCTCTATCGCCTACACCATCGGCGTAGTGGAGATCACTGCCATTGCCTCGGATATTGGTTCGCGAACCTTGGACTTCTTTATAGTCTTCCTCTGGGCAGGGGTGATTTACTTGGTGCTCACCTCCACGGTGGCTAGTCTACTGGGGCTCCTTGAGCGACGCACCTACGTTCCCGGAGTGACCAATATATGAAGCAAATGTGTCGGGTCAGGGGCGACTGAGACTGCCGGAGTTGGTTTGAAAAGGGAGGGGTATCATTTAAGCGTAATCGTCCGTTGATCCTATCTTCCGCTGAAGCCTGGGCTCCATGCACAGGCATCCAAGTGTGGCATGGGGCAGACCGTCATCAGCTCCGCGCGGTGGCTGCGACGGCTAAGGTGTGTTCGAGCATCAGAAACCGGGTGATCTCGTCATCTGAGACAGTCAACACGATCGCGAAGGGCGTCTCGATGGCCTTGCAAAATGATGGCCCGATCTTGTGTCCGCCCCCAGGGCAGCGCGTCATCGTCGCCAGGTCCTTGAGAAGATATGGGAACCAGTGTCATGTGCGTGCCGCCGCAGGGCGTGTGAAGGCGAAGGCAGCCGGGGTGATGGTCGATGATACGGCGGTGACGCCTCAATAATTGAAGGGGGCCGCGGAGCGTGAACTAAGGCTATGACACGCCATATCGCCTCGAGGGGCTTGATATCGATGACCCCATTGACTGCACCTGGCTAACGTGACACGATGCATCCAGTTGGTTAGCAAGTCGCATATGTCAGTTGTACTCGAATCATTCGGTAGTCTGGTTATATCCCTTGTTTGGCCCACTTCATCTGGGGTAGTACCCGGCAATCGTAGTAAAAGCGCTTTTGCGCTAAGGAATTCGAAAATGGCAACTGGCACAGTTAAGTGGTTTAACGACGCAAAAGGTTTTGGCTTCATTTCGCCCGCTGAAGGTGGTGACGATCTGTTCGTCCATTTCTCCGAAATTCAAGCTGAAGGCTTTAAATCCCTGCAGGATGGTCAACAAGTCTCGTTTGACGTGACTCAGGGCAAGAAAGGCCTTCAGGCTTCAAACGTAAAGGCTGACTAACTCTGGGTTAGCTTGCGCTGTCGAGCCGCAAGGCTCCGAGCACCAAAGCCCGCTTCGGCGGGCTTTGGTGTTTCTGCGTGCCAAAAACGCGAGATTTCGCCTGACGTTGAGTTTCCAGCATCGCTACCTGCTACCTGCTACCTGCCTCGCCCACCTTCCACCGCACATGATGAACTGTCTTCCCTGACGCCAGGCCCCTGCTGATACTGGCTAGCGCCATGACTCAAGTGCTTGATGATGAAACCGCCGGTGAGAAAGGGTCGGCGGTGCCCTTGGGGCAAAGGTGATCATCCACGCCGACACAGGTAGCGAGAACGTTCATCCGATAGAAGACCGTTGAGTCAAATACCGGTTACCTGGCAAGTGCCTTGGGCTTTTTTTAATGTCTATAGCGTGAGTCGCGCTAAGCTGATCTTCATCTAAGCTTGGATATGCCAAGGTGGGTTTTACAGCACCCCACTCCCTAATGCACTAGCACGTCGTTGAGGAGCGCTTATGTCCAAGGTTCGGAACGGTGTCTACACCGAACCCGAAGCGAAAGGGAGCCAGGCGGTCAACGCATGCCGAAAGGTGGTGGGCCTGGTACCCGCCCCGGAGATGTCCGCTGAGATGGCCGAACAGGTCATCGACCAGTTGCCCGAACTTCTGGCCAACTATGTCGATGACCGGCTGAGTTGGGAGGTGCAACTGGTCGTCGATCCGTTGATCGGCGCTGCAGAGGCTGCCACCGATATCATCGGGAGTATTCTCGAGTACAAGCGGGATCGACAGTGGGACTACGCGGTCTGTATTACCGATTTGCCGATCGACAGGGACGGGCGCTTCGTAATCGCTGAAACCAGCACGGGGCATGGCCTTGCGTTGATCTCACTGCCTGCCTTCGGCATTACCGCGATACGCCGTCGCCTGAGCGAAGCGATTCTGCAACTGGTCAACGAGTTGCACCATGGCAGTTCGGAAGAGGACCGTGCTCGCCAAGAGCAGCGTACCCAGCAATCCGATAAAGTCCACGAGAGCCTGCGTGGCAAAGGTGCCCGGCAGCTACTGGGTAGGCACCTCTACGAGAAGCTGTTCCCGATACGACGGATAACGCTACCGGGCGAGGGAGAGTCCTTCGATGTACGCTTCATTGCCGAATCAAGGATCAACGGAAGCCTTCGCATCCTGGCAGGCATGGTGCGAGCCAACCGCCCCTGGACCATCTTTCCGGCTTTCAAGCGCGTCATCGCCGTCGCGTTTGCGACCGGCGCCTATGGCCTGGTGTTTCCCACCCTTTGGCAGCTCAGTGCCAATTATGGCCAGCCACGCCTTGTTCTGCTTATGGGAGTGGCCATGGCGGCGATGATCGCCTGGATCATCATTGCCCACACGCTGTGGGAATCGATAAAAAACGCCCAATCACCACGTCTGGTTCGCCTCTATAACACGGTCACTGTCCTGACGCTAAGTGCCGGGGTCGTATTCTATTACGTGATCCTGCTGGGCCTTTTCTGTTTCACGGTCCTCGTTTTCATTCCGGCCAACATGCTGGAAGCACAACTCGGCCACGCGGCCAGTCTTTTCGATTACACCTCTCTTGCCTGGCTCGCGACTTCGGTTGCCACTATCGCTGGGGCCCTGGGGGCCGGACTGGAAGATGAAGAAACCGTCAGAAACGCCACTTACGGCTACCGGCAGCGACGCCGCAACCAGGAAGCGAATAGGCGCTGACAATTCTGTTTTTGTGATCAGCCGTTGTTCCTCGGTGGGGTCCACGCCGGTGCTTCGTCCTCGATTCGCCGTGCGTCTTCCCGCATGGCGTGACCCAGTGACTCTTCGAGCTTCATGAACAACTCCCCGTAGCGCGGGCTGAAGTGGATGCCTTCCTCGATGTTGCGCCAGGCGTTGAACAGTTGATCTTCGTGGGCTTTTTCGCTGGCGACAAAGGATTGGGTCATCCGGCGGGCGCGTTCTGGGTGGACGCCCATGGCGGTGAGAGCATCGCCGCCGAGTTCCAGAGCGGAGTAATAGGTCTCGCTCACCACATCGTCGGCGCCGGCCTCACGCAACTCGTAACCATGGCCGCGGTCGAAAGCGCGGGCCAGCACCCAGACCGCTGGGTAAAGCTGTTTGACGTGACGCACCAAACGTACGGCCCGGTCCCTGTCGTCAATGGCGACGACGAGCAGGCGTGCCTCGGCAATGCCGGCGGTTTCCAATAGCTGGATGCGGGTGGCGTCGCCAAAGTAACTTGTCAGCTGGATCCGGCGCAGGTTTTCGATCTGCTCCAGGGCGTGGTCCAGGGCAACGCTGGGAATGTTGTTGGCGCGAAGCAACCGACAGACGATCTGCCCGAAGCGGCCGACTCCTGCCACGATCACCGGCGCCTGCTCTTCTATTTCATCCGGCTCCACTTCTTCATTGGAGGCCTTCTGATAGCGTGGCAGCACCACCCGGTCATAGACAATGAACAACAGCGGTGTCAGGAACATGGACAGAGCCACCACCAATGACAGCATCTGCGCGGTGTCCGCCGGGATCACTCGGTTCTGGGTGCTGTAGGTCAGCAGCACAAACCCGAATTCACCGGCCTGGGCGAGCCCGAGGCTGAATAGCCAGCCTTCACTGCTGCGGATTCCAAAAGCGAGCGCCAGGCCAACCAGAATCAGCGCCTTGCCAATGATCACCGCCAGGGCGAGAAGCAGGACGGTATGCCAAGACTCCGCCAGAACGCCGAAATTGATCCCCGCGCCCACGGTAATGAAGAACAGCCCCAGCAGCAGCCCTTTGAACGGCTCGATATTGGCTTCCAGCTCGTGCCGGAATTCGCTGTTGGCCAGCACGACACCGGCCAGGAATGCGCCAAGTGCCGGCGACAGGTTGACCAGGCTCATCAGCGCCGCGATGCCGATAATCAGCATCAGGGATGTGGCGGTGAATACTTCCCGCATGCCGGACTGCACCACGTAGCGGAATAGCGGCCGGCTCAGGTAATGGCCGCAGACAATCACCAGCACGATCGCACCGACCACGGCCAGCCCATGCGCCCAGCCCGGCAGGTTCTCAACCAGGCTGAGGCTGCTGTGTCCGGGCTCTGCATCGATGGCAGAGATTCCGGACACGGCCAGCAGCGGGATGACGGCCAGCATGGGAATCACCGCAATGTCCTGGAAGAGCAGCACTGAGAAGGCACTCTGGCCACCTTCGGTTTTGACCAGGCCCTTTTCGGTCAGCGTCTGCAGGACAATCGCGGTTGAGGAGAGGGAGAAGAGAAACCCTACCGCCACGGCGGTTTGCCAGGCCATCCCCAGCGACCAGGCAAAACCGGTGGCGACGGCGGCGGTCAGTGTGACCTGCAGGCCGCCGAGGCCGAGCAGCCGGTTTCGCATGGCCCAGAGGGATTTGGGGTCAAGCTCCATCCCCACCAGGAACAGCATCATCACCACGCCGAACTCGGCAAAATGCTGAAGGGTGACCGTCTCCTGGCCCACCAGGCCGGTCATCGGCCCTATGACGACACCGGCTACCAGGTAACCGAGTACCGACCCCAGCCCGAACCGCCTGGCCAGTGGCACCGCGATTACCGCGGCCACCAAGTATATAAACGCCTGAACAAAGTAGTCAGTCATCAGTCATGTCCGTGGACCGGGAATCAGATATCGATTCTTCTAAGCCTAGATCAATGGCTGCATTTTGCTTCCGGTTTCGAAAACGGGGACAGAGCTGATTTTCGGGCCTTCGTCCTTCCCCAGGCGGCCTTTTCTCCGCTTCGCTACGTCAAGGTCGCTGCCACGCTGACCCCGGCTCGTGAGCTGCCTCTGAAGGTTGGATACCAACCGATGCAAGGGCGGTTAACGAGCCGGGGTTTTGCTTTTGTGGCCTTGCAGACCGCTGCAGCGCCCGTCGTACGCAAGCGGACTCCGGAAAAATCCTCACCCAGCCCCGTCCCTCGTATGATTCACGGGGGATGGCAGCCATGTGCTTTACTGTCGTTACCTTTTATTGATGCAGGAGGCTTCCATGATCGGCGGCTTGATAGGACTACTGGATGACATCGCCGCATTGGCGAAGTTGTCCGCAGCATCACTGGATGATGTGAGTGCCGCCGCTGGGCGTGCGACGGCGAAGGCGGCCGGGGTGGTGGTCGATGATGCGGCGGTGACCCCGCAGTACCTGCAGGGGGTAACGGCGGAGCGCGAACTCTCGCTCGTGAAGAAGATCGCGATGGGGTCGATCCGCAACAAGCTGATTTTTATCCTGCCGGTGGCCTTGCTGCTGAATCACTTCTTGCCCGGGCTATTGCCGATCATCCTGATGGTGGGGGGGACCTACCTGGCTTTCGAGGGCGCGGAGAAGGTCTGGCACAAGCTCTCCGGGGAGCAGGATGACGACAAGCCGTCGGTCGAAAAGGGGCCGGAGGCCGAGAAAAAGATCGTCAGCAATGCCATTCGGACCGACCTGATTCTGTCCGCCGAGATCATGGTGATCGCGCTTTCCGCCGTCTCCCATCAGGGATTCTGGTCACAGCTGGCGAGCCTGGTGGTGGTCGCGTTTTTCATCACCATTCTGGTGTATGGCGTGGTGGCGCTGTTGATCAGGATGGACGATCTCGGCCTGAAGCTCGCCCAGCGCGATAGCTCGGGGATGAAGAAGCTGGGCCGTAGCCTGGTGACTGCCATGCCCAAGGTGCTGACAACCATCTCGGTGGTGGGCACCGTCGCCATGCTCTGGGTCGGCGGGCATATCCTGCTGGTCAACCTGGGGGCCGATGGCACGGGCTGGTTCAACGCGCCCTATGCGTGGGTACACCATGTCGAGCAGGGCATCGCCGAGGCAACCGGTGGCCTGGGCGGCATGCTGGGCTGGAGCTTCAATACGCTGTGCTCTGCGTTGATCGGCTTTCTGGTGGGCTCGATCGTCGTGGGTGTGCTGCACTTCATGCCCTCCAGGAAGGCGCAGACCGAATAGGTACGCGCCGAGAAGGACGTATCAGGTCTCACAGAGCCCGCCACTTGGCGGGCTTTTTGTTGGGTCGAGATCCATGCGCTGCGCCGTACGGGCGGTGGCCCCTCGGGCCGGGATAGGCCATGGCCGCGCGCCATTCGCCGAATGGGCTGGCATGTGCTTTAAGTGGTAAGACCAGTTGTTGAGTACGAAAGTTTAATTGTTGACCACACGGAACCGCCATAGGGTTGATTGCAAGAGGGCTTGATGGCGCTTCCCCGCCAATGTCGAGCTTCGAAGCTTCGCTGATGCTTCAGTTAGAACAACGATGGCGTGTCATTGGTGCCAAGAGGTAAGACCAGAGGAGGATGCATGGCTGAGGAGACGACCCGAGGGAAGGGCGAGGAACTGCGCGGCGCCGAGAAGGTGTTCGGGTATTTCCGCGATCAGGTCCTTTCGGGGGCGCTGAGTCCCGGGGATCGCCTGCCCAGCGAGCGTGAACTGTCGTTGACCCTGGGAGTGGGGCGACCGTTGCTGCGTGAGGTCATGCGGTCGCTCAACATGCTGGGCGTGCTCGACATCCGCCATGGCAAGGGGGCTTTCATCGCCCGCGCCAACTTCGGAATGCTGTCGGATTTCTTCACCTTTTATCTGGCCCAGGAGCAGAGCGCGCTCGATGACGTCATGCAGGCCCGTATCGCCATCGAGTGTCAGGCTATCCGCCTCGCCTGCGAGAGAGCCACGGATGCCGACATTTCCCGCATCGAGACCTGCTTCACGCAGTTGACGGAGACCGTGGACGACCCGGAGCTGGGCGGTCGCTCGGATTATGAGTTCCACATCGCCATCGTGGAGGCGAGCCACAGCCAGACGTTGATCACCCTCTACCACGCCATCTCCAACATGCTGCTGAAAAGTCACGTCGAGCGGCGAAGAACGACGGCGAACGCACCCGAGATCATCGAGAGCCACATCGACTCCCACCGCCAGGTGTTCTTGGCAATCGTCGAGGGCGATGGCGACCTGGCCCACCAGAGGCTCCGCGAACACTTCGCGATCGGCGACGAACTGCGCCGGCGAAGCATCATTGCTGCCCATACCAAGGGCAGCGCCAGCACGTACTCAACCGACAAATATAAGTGAGGCACGCATGTTCACGAGAATCGGAATGGGAGTGGCCACGGCGGCATTGGCGCTGGGCCTGACCACTACGGCATCCGCTGAAACCCTGCGCTACGCCCACGTAGGGGCGGAAGGCGACCTTCAAACCCGCTACGCGGCCGAAGCCGCCAAAGAGATCAACGAGGCGACCGACGGCAACATCTCGGTTCAGGTCTTTCCCGCCAGCCAGTTAGGTGGCGTGGCCGAAATGGTGGATGGGGTACGCATGGGGTCCATCGGCATGGGCCATCATGACTTTGCCTCGCTGGCTCGGATCGTGCCGGAGGCGGCTGTCTTCAATGCCCCCTACGTCTATCGCGATGCCGAACATGCCCTGAACGCGACAGCGCCGGAGTCGCCGGCAGTGCAGAAGATCAATCAGCAACTGATCGAAGAGGGTGGTGTTCGCATCATCGGCAGGATCTATCGGGGCAAGCGCCATATCTCTTCCAACTTCGCGGTCAAGACGCCGGAAGATCTCGACAACAAACCCTTCCGGGCCGTGCCGCTGGATCTCTGGGTCTCCATGGTCAAGGGCTTTGGCGCCACGCCGACACCCGTCGCGGTCTCGGAGCTGCCCACGGCACTGATGACCGGGCTGGTGGTCGGCCAGGAAAACCCGCTGACCATGATCAACGCCAACCAGCTGTACGAAGTCCAGTCGCATGTCTCGCTCACCGGCCACATGGATTCCGTGTTGGCGGTCTTCGTGAACGAGCAGGCGTGGCAGTCGCTGGATGAGTCGGATCGCAGCGCCATCAAGAAGGTGCTCGACGAGAAGGCAGAGCAGTCGCTGCAGTGGGCAGAAAGCTCGGAAGACGAGTTGGTGCAGACACTGACGGACAAGGGCATGACGGTGCTGGACGAGGACGACGGGCTGGACGTGGAAGCCTTCCGCGAGCAGGTGCGGGCCCAGGTCGACCAGGACTTTCCGAACTTCAAGCCCTACATCGACATGATCTCGAAGGTCGAGTGAGTTAGCGCCAGGAGCCCCGGCATGGGGCTCCTTGGCGAATGGTTCGTCAGTAAAGGAGTGTCGGCATGTATCTAGTCAGGCGGCTGCTGGAAGGATTGTGTGCCTTGCTGCTGGCGGGGATCGTGCTGGTTCCGCTGGCGCAAGTCATCCTGCGGCAAGTCTTCACCAGCCCGATGGTCGGGGCGGAGGAGTTCACCCGCTTCTTGCTGGTCTGTCTGGTCTTCATGGCTTATCCGTTGGTGGTCGACAACGGCGAGAACATCGTCATGGCCGAGCTTCGCGAGTCGTTGCCGACATGGCTGCGCGGGCCCGTGAAGGTGGTGATTCTATTGTGCACGATCGCGGCCAGTGCCTTCATCGCCTACGCCACGGTCATCACCATGCAAGCGAACCTCGGCAATACCACGCCGACCCTCAAGATTCCGTTCTGGCTGTTTTTGGGATCGACATTGCTCGGGTTCAGTGCCGCATGCCTGTTGCATATCGTCCATGGCACCAAGCCACCCGCCGCTGACGTCGGACCCAACCAATAAGGGGTAATCATGGGCATTGCCTTGATCATCGGCTTCCTGGCCCTGTTCATTCTGGGGTTCCCGGTCGTTTATTCCATTCTGATTCCCTCCATTGGCTATGTGCTGATCGAGGGCTTTCCCAGTGGTCTGCTGGCTCAGCGCATCACCTATGCACTCGACAGCTTTCCTCTGGTGGCCGTGCCGATCTTCATATTCGTGGGCAACATCATGAATCTGGCGGGCGTGACCGAGCGCATCTTTCGTTTCGCCGATACGCTGGTGGGCCGGGTGCCGGGCGGGCTGGCACAGGTCAACATCTTCTCCAGCCTGATCTTTTCGGGGATGTCCGGCGCGGCACTGGCCGATGTCGGCGGGCTGGGCAAGATCGAAATCGAGGCCATGCGCAAGCGCGGCTTTGCGGCGCCTTTCTCCGCTGCCGTCACGGCCTCGTCGGCGGTCGTGGGGCCGATCTTTCCGCCGAGCATTCCCCTGATCGTCTATGGCTCGGTGACCAGTGTCTCCATCGTGCAGTTGTTGATCGCAGGCATCGTGCCGGCACTGATCTGCATCGCCTTGCTGATGGCGACGGCAGCCGTGCTGGCGCTGCGTGGCAACATGCCCCGTGCGGAACGCCGTCCCACCTTGGGGGAGGTCTTGTCGGCACTGCTGCCGGCGCTACCGGCGCTGCTGGCACCGGTCCTGATGATCGCGGGGATGATGAGCGGCCTGTTCACCCCGACCGAAGCGGCGGCGGTCACGGCCGGTTATGTGCTGCTGGTCAGCGGGGTGGTGTACCGGGAACTGACCTGGGCGCACTTGTGGAATGCCATGCTGGTCACGCTTCGCAGTACCAGTGCCATCTTGATCATCGTCGCCGCCGCCTCGTTGTTTGGGTGGATTCTGGCTGTCGAGCAGATTCCCCAGGAATTTGCCGGCTGGATCCTGCAGGTCTCGAAGGATCCGCTGGTACTGCTGTTGATCGCCAACCTGATCTTCTTTGCGGTGGGCATGTTCCTCGATTCCACCACTGCCACGCTGCTGGTGGTGCCGGTGATTGCACCGCCCATGGTGCTGGCCGGCGTCGACCCCGTGCACCTGGGCATCGTGGCGATCTTCAATCTGATGATCGGCCTGCTGACGCCGCCCATGGGGCTGTCGTTGTACCTGATTTCGTCGATTGCCAGAATATCGCTGCGCCAACTGCTGTGGGCGCTGATTCCCTTCTATGTGCCGCTGCTGACGACGCTGGCCATTATTACGTTTGCCTCGGACCTGGTGCTCTGGTTGCCCGGCATGCTTCGCTAAACAAAACCTGGAGTGGATATATGAAGATCGTCATAGGCTCGGATCATGCGGGCTACAGGCTCAAGGCCTCGGTGGTGGAATACGTGGAATCGCTCGGCCATGAAGTGATCGACGTGGGGTCGCACGATGACACCCCGGTGGATTTCCCCGATATTGCGAAGCAGATGGCCGGCAAGGTGACGAGTGGCGAGGCGGCCCGGGGCTTGATGGTCTGCGGTACCGGCGTGGGCGCCTCCATTGCCGCCAACAAGATTCGCGGCATTCGCGCCGCGGTGTGCCATGACATCCATTCGGCGCATCAGTGCGTTGAGCACGATGACGTCAACGTGATGTGCATCGGCGCGCAGATTGTCGGCCCCTGGCTGGCCAACGACCTGATCAAGGCCTATCTCGAAGCCGAGTTTTCCACCAGCGAAGAATTCCGCCGGCGCGTGGAAAAGCTGCATGCCATGGAGAACGGAGGCTAGCACCGCAATCGAGAAGTTACCCAGGCCGCCGAGCGCCGGTCAGCGCTGGCGGCCATGAAATCCAACCAACCATCCAGCCCCTGCCCTGAAGCCGAGCTCGGTTATCACGTATCATGCAGTCAAGCCAACGCTCGCCTTTCGGGGCTGGCGCCTCACCGCCTGCCGGGGATCTCCTTGCCATGACACGCGTCGCCATCTTCGTGGATACCCAGAACGTCTACTACACCGTGCGCGAAGCCTACGGCAAACACTTCGATTACCGCCGGTTCTGGGCGAGGGTCACGGCGAACCGGGAGGTACTGGCCGCGCGCTGTTATGCCACCGACAAGGGCGACGCGAAGCAACGCGAGTTCCAGAATATTCTCCGCTCGATCGGCTTCGAGGTCAGGCTCAAGCCGTTCATCCAGCGCGCGGATGGCTCCGCCAAGGGCGATTGGGACGTGGGCATCACGCTGGATGCCATCGAGTACGCGGCACAGGCGGATGTGGTGGTGCTGGTCTCCGGCGATGGCGACTTCGACCTGCTGGCGGAGAAGATCCGCGAGGTGCATGGCAAGCGCGTCGAGGTCTACGGCGTGCCCAAGCTCACCGCCAATTCCCTTATCAACGCCGCGAGCCAGTTCATCCCCATCGAGGGCGAGCTGCTGCTGGGGTGAGGCGCTGATGCTGAGTTGCCGGATTCGTCGGAAAGGGCGTGCTATGGTCGGTTCATCTTGAACTCACTCGAACAAGCCCGACATGAGCGAACAACCGCAGATCCTGATCTACGAGGATGCCGATAAGGCGGTCGACGTGCGTCTGGACGAAGGCCGCGAGACCGTATGGCTGACGCAGCGGCAGATGGCCGAGCTCTTTGATAAAGACGTTCGTACGGTTAATGAGCACGTGCTGAACGTTTACAAGGAAGGCGAGTTGGAGAGAGAGCCAACTATCCGGAAATTCCGGATAGTTCGCCAAGAGGGCTCGCGACAGGTCATGCGAGCCATCGAGCACTACAACCTGGATGTGATCATTTCCGTTGGCTATCGCGTCAAGTCTCAAGCAGGCACTCGCTTTCGCCAATGGGCAACGCGCGTCCTTCGTGAGCATCTCATCCAAGGCTGGACGCTGCATCAACAGCGCTTCGAGGCGAATGCCCAGGAGTTGGAGGCGGCGATGGCGCTGGTGCGCAAAGCGGCGCACAGCCCGGCGCTGAATATGCCGGGCAGTCGTGGGCTGGTGGATATCGTCGCGCGTTATGCGCAGACGTTTCTGCTGCTGCAGCGCTATGACGAAGGGCTATTAAGCGATCCCGACGTGCAGGCGGGCGGTCAGCTGCCTTCGTTGGAAACGGCGAGAGCGGCGCTGGACGAGTTGAAAGCCGAATTGATAGGACGGGGAGAGGCCACCGACCTGTTTGCGCGGGATCGAAGCGATGGGCTGGCCTCATTGCTGGGCAATCTCGATCAGTCCGTCTTCGGCGAGGCGGCCTATCCGAGTATCGAGTCGAAAGCTGCGCACCTGCTCTATTTCGTGATCAAGAATCACCCGTTCGCCGATGGCAACAAGCGCAGTGCGGCGTTTCTGTTCGTCGACTTTCTGCACCGTAATGATCGCTTGCTGTCACCGACGGGGGAGCCCGTGATCAACGATGCCGGTTTGGCCGCGTTGACGCTGCTGGTCGCGGAGTCCGACCCCGCCAACAAGGAGACGATGATCCGGCTGATCATGAACATGCTCGCCGACGATGCAGCATCCTCTTGAATTTAGGAGCGACAAAGATCCAAGGTATCGATTCGTTCATTACGCATCCTTCTCTTTATCGCCACCAGGAATCACTTCGAAGAGAATTCTTCGGTATGGGGGCTACCTTCCCGGTCTTGTTTCTATGGGACAGGGGTACCGCTATGATAAAGAATGATGACTATCGCATCAGCGAGATGAGCCCCGCCCAGACCCCAGATAGCATGACTAGCGGCATATAGCCGGCAAACACCCATACACAGAGACGAACGAGCCATCTTGGCGCTTCTTCGACAGCACGTGATCGATCCTCTCGACCTTCAAATACGTTGCGGCGATACCATCCAACATTGCGCAGCGCGATGATCCGGCCATAGGTACTGAGTCGATGGAACGATAGAGGAAGCCCTTTGAAAAGGCTCTCATTCTCCGGCAGCAATACGCTGAGAGCATCGTCGGCTCGATGAATGATCATCGGTGCCAGAATCACCCCGATGATGATGAGAACAAATCCAAGAGCGAGAAATGTCGCTCCACTGAAAACGAAAATGATCCAAAGTATCGAACCGTTCACTCTGAGCCCTTCTCTTCTCCGCCGTATGTCACCTCATAGATCACCTCGCCAAAGGTAGTTCCGGCACGATTCCCAACTTCGACGCCGGCAAACCCACCTGCACCCATAGAAACGATACTGCAAGTGAGCACACCAGCAGGATTACCGATGCCAAGACAAACGAGTCGACTGGCGACCTTGCCACCCCCAGCACCAATAAACGAAAAACCTGTTCGACCAGCTAAGGCGGAGTAGCCGACGATCTGCGCCTTTCGGCACTGTTTGGTCGTTGAGTAAGCCGTGCAGGAGGATTTGACCTTGAGTTGCGTGGCGGTCACATCCAGCGCGATGCCGAGATACGTTGCCGCGTCGAGCGTTTTGGCGATAGAGCTGGCTTTTCTGATGCCATCCATGACGGTTGGCACATTGAATGTTGGGAAACCCTCGAACGCCTGCGATGCCCGATGAACGAGCTTATTGGTTTTCACACCCAGCTTGAGCTTGAGAGCCTGTGCCGTTTCCGAAAGCTCAAACGCGCCCGCCATGAAGGATTGCGCCTCCCCTTGTATCTTCGACAGCAGCTTCTCGCCATTCGCCTTCACGTATTCCTGTCCTTGATCCCAGGCGTTGGCCAGGTCGTCGACGGCGTCAGCCGCTTGTGCCTTGAGCGGTTCCAGCGCTGTTGCAGTGACGCCCATCTCGGTCGAGGCATCACTCAGTGATTCGGATAGCTCGAGCATCGCATCCCAGTTCGTCATCATGATGTCGGCTTGAGAAGGTTTTAACTGCTGGACTGAGGCCTGAATCATCCGCGCCTGGTCCTGCAATTGCTGTTCTTCGGCCATGCACATCTGATTGTCAGGATCGCTCAGCACAACCATGGACCCCGGCAGGACGTAATCGGGCAAGTGGCTGTTCAGCCGGTAGAACATCGCATCTACGTCAGGTGACGGGGAGGGCAGCAACTGCTGCTTGATTTGATCACGATAGCCCGCCTTGCGCACGATATGGAACCCAGGCTCGAGACCATCTTTCTCTTCGTCACGATGCCTGGCGGCAGCAGCGGCTGCTGGATCTCGATGGGTGGCCGGCGTTGCCTTTGGTGCCGACGCAGCGTCCTCGCTGCCCAGTATGTGATAGCCCCGCGCCATCGACATCAGGCGAGCGCCACAGGCCGTTCGGCATCCATCAAACGCTACGGCTTTGCCGTTGATTCGGATCGTTGGATGTCCCTCGACGATAGTCGTCACGCCGTTATGGCCGTCCTGTGGGCACGTCACCTTGTCGCCAACACAGGCCACGGCGACTCCATCAACGATGTAATTCTGCTGCCCAGTGATGACCTTGCCGCCATGGCTCGTCGGATCACCCACCCGAATCATACCGTCGCCGGGTTTGAACATGCGGACCTCGCTTCAATATTGGTAGATATGGTCTAGGGTCAACTTGAAGAGATCAAGCATAAGTATGTAATGAATAGTTTATATAGAATGGCGCTTGATGAAAGTGCGCGGATGTTTCCGCCAAGGGCGACTGGGACGTGGGCATCACGCTGGGTGCCATCGAGTACGTGGCGCAAGCTGATGTGGTGGTGCTGGTCTCCGGAGATGGTGACTTCGATTTGCCGGGGTTAGGCGACGGTGCGGCGCCGCCTTTGAGCCTCCCCGGTCATTCTTATCCGCTACTCCTGAATGGTGCTCATGCTGGCGATACACAGGAGATTCATGGTTGTCAGTTGACAACCATGAATGCCAATCCCATACTGGAGACTAGGAATGACGCGTCCATCACATCCGAAGAAAGAGGTCGAAGCCGCGATCAGACATGCGGAAGAGGAAGGCTGGCGAGTCGAGGTAGGCGGTGGTCATGCCTGGGCACTGCGCAGGGTGGTGGACAAATGCGCTACTCATAAGCGCCGAAGCGAGTCGGAATCGGAGGATTGAACCATGGAATACATGTTTACGCTGAAGTACCAGTTGGCTGGCCATGACAGCGATCTGGATGCGCTGGTGGAGCGCCTGGGCACCGCCGGTTGTGATGATGCCCTGGTGGGCGTGGGGCAGCCGGGACGTCTGGCGCTGGAGTTCTCACGCGAGGCGGATAGTGCCGAAGAAGCAGTTCGCACCGCTCTGGCTGATGTCAAAAACGCGATTTCTTCCGCGCGCCTGATCGAGGTCTCGCCGGATCTGGTTGGCTTGACGGATGTGGCGGACATCTTGGGTGTGTCCCGGCAGGCGATGCGAAAGCTCATGCTTACTCACCGGACGACATTCCCCATGCCGGTTCATGAAGGTAGCGCCTCGATCTGGCATCTCGCCGAGGTACTCGACTGGCTCAAGGCACGCGGTGACCACCGAATTGACGCTGGCGTGCTGGAAACGGCGAAAGTGGCGTTGGACGTGAATATCACCAAGGAGACGATCCGTCATCCGGTGCGCGGCCATGAGGATATGGAACTGCTGACCGCATAGCCAACAGCTCAATCGTGGCGGCAGCGGACCGGAGGGTGATACGGCACTTGCCACTCACCGATGCGCCCAGCCGAGATGCGCGAATGGCCGCAGTTTAAAACTCGAGGATTATGCTCACTTTAAGTGGTCAAATTTCGCAGTTTGCAAACTAGTGGTGGCAACTGGGTACAGTTTGGACATTGTCTTTGAAAAGAGTTCCGTCGCAGCGTTGCAGGCCCTGATAGGGTGGCAAACTTAAAGAAAGTGCCGGAAGGAATGCATTGCTCAATTGATCTTACCCCTCACGATCCTGATCATATCGCTCCGCGAGCGGAAACGGCGGCAGCCAGTGTTCACGCCGAATGGTCCATAGCTCATAGGTCGGCATGAATCGATCGGGGGCATCGAGCGTCCCCAGGTGGACTTCGACCTCGCCATCGCTCATCGAGAAGACCGACGAGCCGCAGGTGGGACAAAAGTAGCGCCCCTGGTACTCGTGCGGCTCGCCTTCGATGGTCACCGCTTCCGGTAGGTAGTCGGCGGCGGCATAGAAGAGCGCGCCGTGATGCTTGCGGCAGTCCATGCAGTGGCAGATGCCGACCCGAAGTGGCTCGCCATGCGCCGTGACTCGGATTTTGCCGCACAGACAGCCGCCAGTTGATGATTTCATGGTCGATTATCCTGATGAATCGGAAACGTTGTCGCCTCTCGGCCCCTGCTCGAATCACCGATGCACCCGTCCAGGCGTTCGAACGCACCCTCGCGCCATCCTCGCGGCACAGGGACTGGCCGATAGGCGTTAGTCAGCCGTCTCCTGATCTGGCGCCTCCCGTGGTTGCAGCGCTTCTTTCTGCTCCGCCCATTTCAGCAGGGCATCCAATGCCGGGCACAGGGCCTGACCCCATTCGGTCAGGCGGTATTCCACCTTGGGCGGTACCTGCGGGTAGACCTTGCGGGTCACGATGCCGTCCGCCTCCAGTTGGCGCAGTTGCTGGGCCAGCATCTTCTGGGAAATACCCGGGATCAGTTTTTCGAAGTCCGAGTAACGCTGTACCTTGCCGTCGAACAGGTGAAACAGGATGACCAGTTTCCAGCGGCCTTCCAGCAGTTTCAGCACGTCTTCGACGCCGACCGCCGCGGTCGAAGGGGTATAAACCTTTCTCATGAGTGCGTGACTTACTTTTTGGTGCGTTCTTGATGAAATGTAAGCCTAGGAAGAAGATGCCCATAGGGCAACTTTCCTGCGACGAGGACGACCATGACACTTTCCCTGTTTCCCGCCATTGCCACCTACTTCGAGGTCAGCAACGGGCAGGACGCCACCCGCCTGACCGACTGTTTCACGGCGGACGCTGCCGTGCTGGACGAAGGCCACATCCATCAGGGGCATGACGCCATCCAGGCCTGGATGGCCGGGACGAGAAAGGCCTTCGAGTACAGCGTGACACCCTCGGTGGTGACGCAAGAAGGGCACCGGGTGATCGTTGTCGCCGATGTCATCGGCAACTTCCCCGGTAGCCCGGTGCGACTCGAGCACCGCTTTCTGATGTCGGGTGACAGGATTCAATCCCTGGAAATTGGCTGATGGCGATGAGCCAGTGGGGCCACGTCGCCTTCGCCATACGCGACACGATTGGGTTGAAGTACCGCTACGCACGGGTGTCGAGGAGAGCGGGCTCGATGTCCCCGTCGAGCCCGCAAAAGCCACGTATCAGCGCGCCTGTATGAACGCGAGCAGGTCGGCGTTGA
This sequence comes from Chromohalobacter sp., assembly GCF_039830575.1. NCBI lineage: Bacteria > Pseudomonadati > Pseudomonadota > Gammaproteobacteria > Oceanospirillales > Halomonadaceae > Chromohalobacter > Chromohalobacter sp. The sequence continues at coordinate 24,773 of NZ_JBDOOX010000009.1, forward strand.
TCCGTTCGGGGTGCGTGGCGAACATGCCATGCGACAGGTCGGGGTAGGTCTTCAGCGTGCCGTTGGGCAGGAGCTTGACCGCCTTGTGGGCCGAGGCCGCGATCGGAACGATCTGGTCGTCCTCTCCGTGCATCACCAGCACGGGAATCGTGATCGCCTGGAGATCGTCGGTGAAGTCGGTCTCCGAGAATGCCTCGATGGAGTCGTACTGGGCCTTGGCGCCGCCTTCCATGCCCTGTCGCCACCAGTTGTCGATCAGGCCCTGGCTGACCACGGCACCGTCGCGATTGAACCCGTAGAACGGGCCGGCGGGGATGTCCTTGAAGAACTGTGCGCGATTGGCTGTCAGGGCGCTGCGAAAGCCGTCGAACACCTCCTTGGGCGTGCCTTCCGGATTGGCGGATGTCTGCAGCATCAGCGGGGTCACCGCGCCTATCAAGACGGCCTTGGCGACGCGGCCTGATTCTGCCCGGGCGACGTAGCGCGCGACGACGCCGCCGCCGGTGGAATGGCCGATATGAATGGCGTCTTTCAGATCGAGTGCGTTCACCAGCTCTGCCGTGTCGGACGCGTAGGTGTCCATGTCGTTGCCCGTATCGGTCTGATCCGAGCGCCCGTGCCCTCGGCGGTCGAAGGCGATGACACGGTAGCCCTGCGATAGAAAGAACAGCATCTGACTATCCCAGTCGTCCGCCGAAAGCGGCCAGCCGTGGTGAAAGACAATGGGCTGGGCGTCTTTGGCTCCCCAGTCCTTGTAGAAAACGTTCGCACCGTCTCGAGTCGTAATGGTTGCCATCTCTTTACCTTCTGTTGGTAGAAGCCGGATACCGATTTTCCAGGGGCTGGCGACTCGACAGGCGATGCTCGATTCTCGCAGTGGTTTCACCATCCCCGCTTGAACAGCTCTTGTAGATTAGTCTCCAATGACATGAAGCGGTGTGTTCAGGAAGCGCTGTTCCTGCTGAAACGCAATGTTTTCGTCGACGACATGCGTTTCCTGTCCCGATCGCATTGCCATACGTCAGACGGCGGCTCCCGGGCGTGATCCTCGCGGAACATGTCGTGGTCCCGGTCGTGTCCGCCGGCATGGCGCCGGCGAACCGACCGCGGTTCTTCAGGTACGTTTCACCTCGGGCGCTTGCCTGGCGCGATCCTTGTCCTTGAAGGTCACCAGGAAGAGCAGCAGGACGGCGAGGGCGAAGCATGCGGGGAACAGCCAGATGCCTTGCCAGTCATGACCGCCCGCGGTGGCGTAGTGGTCGGTGACCAGGCCGGCGACCCAGAACCCGATCAGCATGCCGACCCCGTAGGTGGCCAGCGTGATCATGCCCTGGGCGGCACTCTGGAAGCGTTCGCCGGCGCGGGCATCCGTGTAGATCTGTCCCGAGACGAAGAAGAAGTCGTAGCACACGCCATGCAGGGCGATACCGATCAGCAGCAGGTAGACGCCTTCACCGGCATCGCCGACGGCGAAGAGGGCGTAACGCAAGGCCCAGGCCAGCATGCCGACGATCAGCGTGATCTTGATGCCGAAGCGGTGGATGAACACCGGCAGCAGCAGCATGAACAAGACTTCCGAGACCTGTCCCAGGGTCATCTTGCCGGTGGGGTTGGCCACGCCGATCTCCGCGAGGAAGGGATTGGCGTTCTGGTAGTAGAAGGCCAGCGGAATGCAGATCAGTACCGAGGCGACAAAGAAGATCGCGTAGTTGCGGTCATTGAGCAGTTTCAGGGCATCGAGTCCGAGGATCTCCTTCAGGCCGCCCTTGCGGTTGTTTGCCTTGGGGGGCGTGGCGGGCAGGCTGAAGCAGTAGAGGCCCAGTACTAGCGAGGCGATGGCACACATCAGGAAGGTATTGCGCAGCGCGCCGCCGGCGATGGCCTCGGCGCCGTCCCAGGAGAAGAGGTAGCTGATCGCCAGTCCGGCGAGGATCCAGCCGATGGTGCCCCAGACCCGGATCTTGGCGAATTCCTGCGAGGGATCGCGCATCTGGCGAAAGGAGACCGAGTTCACCAGCGCCAGGGTGGGCATGTAGAGGATCATGTAGACCAGCACCAACGGATAGAAGGTGGTGAAGTCCTGGGCGCGGTACAGACCGAACATCAGGGCGGCACCGGCCAGATGCAGCACGCCGAGGATGCGCTCGGCGTTGAAGTAGCGGTCGGCGATCAGGCCGATGATGAAGGGCGCGATGATCGCGCCCCATGACTGTGTCGAGAAGGCCATGCCGATCTGGCTTCCGCTGGCGTTCAGGTTCTGAGAGAGGAAGGTGCCCAGGGTGACGAACCAGCCGCCCCAGATGAAGAACTGCAGAAACATCATGATGCCGAGCCGTGTGCGTAGCATGGCGAACCCTCGTTATTGTGTGGTGGGTGTCAGTGCGTCTCGTCGAGCCCCAGCAGACGCCGGTTGCGCGCCGGGTCCGAGCCGGTGTCGGCGAAGTCGTCGAAGGCCTTGTCGGCCCGCTTGATCAGGTGGCTGGCAATGAAGGGCGCGCCCTCGGCGGCGCCCTGGGCGGCATCCTTGAGGCAGCATTCCCATTCGAGCACCGCCCAGCCGTCGTAGCCGTATTGGGTGAGGCGCGAGAAGATACCCTTGAAGTCGACCTGGCCATCGCCCAGCGAGCGGAAGCGACCGGGGCGGTCGACCCATCCCTGATAGCCGCCGTAGACCCCGCTGCGGGCGCTGGGCGTGAACTCCGCATCCTTGACGTGGAACATGCCGATCCGCTCGTGGTAGCGATCGATGAAGCCCAGGTAGTCGAGCTGCTGCAGCACCATGTGGCTGGGGTCGAAGAGGATCTTCGCCCGGGGGTGGTCGTCCACGGCGTCGAGGAAGCGCTCGAAGGTGGCGCCGTCGTGCAGGTCTTCCCCCGGGTGAATCTCGAAGCACAGGTCGACGCCCTGCTCGTCGAAGACATCCAGAATCGGCCGCCAGCGACGGGCCAGTTCGGCGAAGCCTTCCTCGATCAGCCCCGACGGCCGTTGCGGCCAGGGGTAGACGTAGGGCCACAGCAGGGCACCGGAGAAGGTGCCGTGTGCTGTCAGCCCCAGGCGACGGCTGGCGCGGGCGGCGAGCTTGAGTTGCGACTCGGCCCAGTGCCGGCGTGCGTCCGGCCGTCCATGCAGGTGCGCGGGGGCAAAGCCGTCGAAGAGTTCATCGAAGGCGGGGTGTACCGCCACCAGTTGGCCTTGCAGATGAGTGGAAAGCTCGCTGATCGCGACACCGGCCTCGGCGCAGCGTCCGGTCAGTTCGTCGCAGTAATCCTGGCTGTCGGCGGCGAGTTCGAGGTCGATCAAGCGTGGATCGACCGTCGGCATCTGGACGCCACGATAGCCGAGCGAGGCGGCCCAGCGGGTGATGGTGTCGAGATCGTCGAAAGGCGGGTGGTCGTCGAGGAACTGGGCGAGAAAGAGTCCCGGACCCTTGATGCCGTTGTCGTGAGTGCCTGTCATGTCGTTGCCTCCGCGTCGTGCCGCTGGGAAGTGTCCTCGAGGGGTGTCCACTTGGCGGTGCCGGCCTGGCTTTTCAGCAGGGCCTCGATGAAGGCCATGCCCCGCAGCCCCTCGTCCATGCCGGGAACGCCCTCGGCGGCGCCGCGATCGCCACGTCGGACGGCGTCGGCGAAGTCGCGGTAGAGGTTGGCCAGGGCCTCCAGGTAACCCTCGGGATGGCCGCCGGGCAGGCGCAGGCGCTGCAGGGCTTCCGGCGCCAGGCCGGGCTGGTCGATCCCCGCGCGCAGCACGCGCATGGGCTCATCGAGGCGCCGGTGGACCAGGGTGTTGGGCTCCATCTGCTGCCACTCCAGCGCGCCGCGATCGCCATACAGGCGGATCTTCAGGGCGTTCTCCTCGCCGGTGCAGACCTGGCTGGCCATCAGGGTGCCGCTGGCCCCTTCGGCGGTGCGGAACAGGGCGTCGCCGTCATCATCGAGACGCCGCTGTTCGCCATGGATGCCGAGGGCGGCGCAGAGCTCGGTGACCTGGTGTCCCGAGATGAACTCGGCGAGGCCGAAGGCGTGGGTGCCGATGTCGGCCATGCAGCCGCTGGCACCGGCGATGGCGGGGTCGGTGCGCCATCCCGCCTGCTTGTTTCCGGTGCCCTCGAGGTTGGTGCCGAGCCAGCCCTGGGGATATTCGACATGAATCTTGCGCAGCCGGCCGAGCTCGCCATCGCTGACCAGGCGGCGTGCCTGCCAGACCATGGGGTAACCGAGATAGGTGTGGGCGAGACCATAGAGGCTCTGACTCGCTTCGAGGGTGGCGGCGAGTCGGCGTGCTTCCGCCAGGGTGGTCGCCGCCGGCTTCTCGCAGAAGACATGGAAACCCGCCTCGATCGCCGCCTGGCTGATGGGCACGTGCAGGTGATTGGGCGTGACCACGACCAGCACGTCCATGCGCTGGTCGTCGGGTAGCCGGCGCTCGCCATCGATCAGTGACTGCCAGTCGGGGTAGAGGCGCTGTGCCGACAGGCCACAGGCTTCGCCGGTGCGGGCGTTGTTGCCGGGGTCGCGGCTGAAGCTGGCGCAGACCAGTTCGAGCTCGCCATCCAGAGCGGCGGCCAGGCGATGTACCCGGCCGATGAAGGCGCCTTCGCCACCCCCGATCATGCCCATTCGCACGCGTCGTTTTGCTGTTGTCATTCGTCCTCCACAGGGTTCGGCTGGACTGTCTCGACCGGTCTCATAGGTGAGTGTAACCGGTTACATTTCGCTGAAAGCTAGTCCGTGAACCGCACGGGTTCAATGAGACCTAGGTCGCAGGGAGGCGAACGGGAGTAGCGGTGAGTCAGGGTCGATGATGCAGTAGACTGGCCCGCATGATGGTGCCGAGATAGGCGACGAGGGGAGGTATACAGCCAGGCATGACCAATATTCGCAAGGTGGCCGAGCTGGCCGGGGTGTCGGTGGCGACGGTGTCGCGCGCCTTGAAGACCCCCGACGTCGTTTCGCCGGGCACGCGTGACAAAGTGTTGGCCGCCGTCGAGCAGGCCGACTATCGACCGAACCTCACGGCGGTGCAGTTCCGGTCGCAACGCACCCGTAACCTGGTGGTGCTGGTGCCGACCATCGCTAACACCTTCTTTTCCCGGGTGATTGGCGGCATCCAGGAAGCGGCGCAGCGGCGGGGGTACGGCATTCTGCTGTGCAATACACTCGGCGATGAACGTACCGAGCGGGCTTACGCCGGCCTGGTGTCGACCCGTCAGGCCGATGGTCTCATCCAGCTGCGTGCCTATGATCCCTTCACGGCCTCGGACGGCAAGGCGCGACCGCCGATGGTCAATGCCTGTGAGGTGCTCGACGAGGCACCGTGCCCCACCGTCAAGCTCGACAACCGAGCCGCCGCCCGGTCGGTGACCGAGCATCTGCTGGCACTGGGGCACCGCCGTATCGGCATGATCAAGGGGCCGCGCAACAGCCCCTTGACCCGGGATCGTCTGCTGGGCTTTCAGGATGCCCTGGCCGTCGCGGGCCTGGCGCCGGATGAAAGTCTCGTGTGTCCCGGTGACTTCACGCCATCCTCAGGGTACCGGGCGGCTGGCGATCTGCTGTCGCAAGCCGACCCACCCACGGCGATCTTCTGCGAAAACGATGAAATGGCCATGGGTGCCATGCGGCGCATCAAGGAAGCGGGGCTGCGGATACCCGAGGACATCTCGGTGGCGGGATTCGACGATATCGCCTTCGCTTCCTTCTGCGATCCTCCCTTGACGACCATCGCCCAGCCCGCCGAGGATTTCGGTCGCGAGGCCGTGGCCCTGTTGCTCGACATCATCGATGACCGGGGTGACGCAGCGGATGAGCATCGCATCATGCCCTTCGAGCTGGTGATACGCGAGAGCACCGGGCCGGCCGTTTGATCCCGGAGGCACGAGACGAGCCAGCTCGTCTCCATCGAGGGCGATCTGCTGTTGGGTTGAGGCATCGGTTCACCATATCCCACTGTGAGAATGTCCCTCGTGCGTGGCCTTCGCGAGTTGATCGGGGCGCCGAGCGTACCAAAGTGCACTTGGCACCGCCTGCATCACCGATGCACCCAGTCGCCTTGCTCATCAGCATGCACGACTTGGGCGGAGGGTGCATGTGCGCTGGTTAGCTCTCGTCGAGCTCCAGGATCCGCCCACCGGCCTGCGTGAAGCGCTCGAGGTAGACTGCGGGGTCCAGCAGTTGATACGGAAAATAGAGCCCCGCGCCAACTGCTGGTTTGCCATCGAGGCCAACGAGCCTCTCGAGAAGTAGCGCGACCCCGAGCCCTGTCAGCGGCATCTGCCCTTCGGGGTGAGTCACCGCGTGGCGTGAGCGTAGCGGCTGCGCTGCCTGATCCTCGCCCTCGAGTTCGATGATGATCTCGGTGGACATCGGCTCGCCACGGCGGCGGCTCGAGCTGACACCAATGGCCAGGTTGAATTCAACGTTGGGGGCACCGGTGACGGTGGCGAGGCCGAACACGTCGTGAGGCGATAGTCCGGTCGCTTCCAGCATTGCTCCATCGGCGGCGCGGAAACGGGTCTCGAGATCGTCGCCGCTGCGCCAGACCCAGGCGCCGTTGCGGCGCGCCTGGACGGCAGGAAGGGCCTGCGTCTGACGCTCCAGGTCGTCGAAGGAGGCCGGGCCGCCTTCGTCTTGCTCGTCCAGCAAGGCGCCGATGCGAATCGTGTCGATGCGACGGAATGTCTTGGCGAACTCGAGCGCGGGAATCGTCGTCGCTCCCACCAGCCATTCGGTACCCAGTATCACCGGTGCAGCCCTCGGTCGGTGCATATAGGCGGCGATGTCGGGGCCGATTTCGGTCATGGCGGGGGACACGCTGAGATAGGGTACGCCCCGGCGTTGCGCGAATTGAAGCGCCGCAGTGGTGGTGTCGGTGAAAAAGATCGCGATGGCGCTGACCGGGCGTGCGCCGAGGCCGAGGTCTTGCGCGTCGAGGTCCACCGCCACGCCTTCGGCGTTGCCGATACCGGCGGCCGCTTGCTGGGCTCTGGCGAGATCGCGTCCGCCGATCAGCAGGGGAAGTTCCGGATACGCTTCGCGCAGGAAGCGTGCCGCCTGTCGGCCGACGGTACCGGCGCCTCCAATGAGCAGGATGGGGTCGAGTGTCATGTCGGTTCTCCGGGTCGAGAGAAAACCTACTAAAGGTAGGTTTTTGAACATTAACCTACTCATGGTAGGTTTTCAATCTGCCAGAGAGCATGGAAGAGGGGAGAACGTGAAGCGCAGTGTAAGCGAGACAGGACAGAAAACAGGCGCCAGGCGGCTCTCCGGGCCCGAGCGGCGGCATCAATTACTGGATACGGCGTTGCAGGTCGTGCGGGAAGAGGGCGCGGATCGACTGACGCTGGGCCATCTGGCAGCGCGTGCCGGCGTCTCCAAGCCGGTCGCTTATGATCATTTCGGAACGCGCTCGCAGCTTCTGATCGCGTTATACAAACTGATCGATCGCCGGCAATCGGAGGCACTTCGCGAAACGCTGACGACCGAGGGCCGGAGCTTCGAGGAAACTGCGGCGCTGCTCGCGGCCGCCCACGTGCATTGCCATGCCGACACCAGCGGCGAGTGGCATGCCATTGGCGCCGCGCTGGCGGGAAGCGAAGAGAAAGAGGCGGTCTATCAGGAGTTGCTCGATGGCTACGTTCAACTGTTCGCGGCGGTATTGAGGCCTTATTGCACGCTTGAGGAGACTGAGCTCGAACGCCGCTGTGTGGGCTTGATCGGTGCGGGTGACGCGCTGTCGGCGGCCATGGTGCGCGGTAACTGCAGCGAGGCCGACGCGGCGGAATCGTTCGCCGTACTGATCCGGGGTGGGCTTCGGGAGACGCCTTGATGCCGCATCGCAAACCTCACCTTCCCACCAAGATCTGCCCGGTGTGCCAGCGCCCCTTTGCCTGGCGCAAGAAGTGGGCGCGGGACTGGGAGAACGTCGTCTATTGCTCGGCCCGGTGTCGCCGCGAGAAGAGGGGATGATGCAAGCCGCCCGGTTGGCGCGCATTGCCGTTTCAGGGCGCGTTTGCCGTGTGAGCTGCTGTCATTCCAGCAGCAGCATTCCCTGTTCGATATCCGCGGCAATCGCCTCGCAGAACGACGTCAGGTCGCCGCGCCTGAGCGCCTGTGTCACTTCGCGATGATAGTCGTCGGCGATGCTCGATGCGCCCCAGCGCGTGCAGATGTAGCGCATGCTGGGACCATATTGCAGCCAGAGTATCTCGACTAGTGGCAACAGCACCTGCGATTGGCTCAGGCGATAGATATGGAAGTGAAACTGGTAATTGCCGCGCATGTAGCTGACCAGGTCGTCCTGGGCGATGGCGTCGTTGATCTGCTCGTCGATCCGTTCCAGGGCCTCGATGTCGGCGACCCCGATATGGTCGAAGGCCTGGCGCGACACTTCGGTTTCCAGGTTCTTTCTGGCGAACAGGATTTCATGAAACCGGTCATGGCTCAGCTCCGGGACGATGATCTTGCGGCTGTCGGAGAAGATCAGCGCACCCTCGGTTACCAGCCAGCGTATCGCCTCGCGGGCCGGCATGGTGCCGGTGCCGTATTTCGCGGCGATGCGCCGAATCGAGATCACTTCGCCGGGCGTGAAATCACCCTCGCAAAGACGCACGCGCAGGGCCCGGTGAAGCCGGGTCGAGGCGGTGTCGGGCGAAAAAGCCGTACGACTGGCGGTTGATTCCGTGGTCATGCGATGTGCCTGAGCCTTTTACGAAATGGAAGTCCGAGCCAGGCATTCCAGCTTAACGTAACTGGCGGGGGCAATCACGATACCGGTTTGCTTGTGGGGTCGATGGGGCTCTGCTAGTGTGATCACACATATGTGATCACACCGGACCATAACAAGATCGAGAGTCCCCTATGGCGCAGATATCGCAGGCTCCGTTTGCCCGCAGCACCGACCGCCCTCACGAGGACGCGGCCACCGACCGGGTCGAAGTGCTGTGCATCGACATGAACGGCATTCCGCGCGGCAAGTGGGTGCCCGCCGAGCAGCTCGACAAGGTGATGGAGGGACAGGTGCGCCTGCCGCTCTCGACGCAGTCGCTGGATATCTGGGGCGAGGACAACGATGCGCTGACCGGACTGTCGCAGTCGATCGGCGACCCCGACGGAGTCTGTCACGCCGATGAGCGTACCTTGACGCCACTGCCCTGGGCCAAGGGCCACCAGGTGCTCACTACCCTGCACGATTTGAACGGCACGCCGAGTTTCATGGACCCGCGCGCCATGCTCGCCGCGGTCGTCGAGCGCTTTCGTCGCCACGGCTGGACGCCGGTAGTCGCCATCGAGCTGGAGTTCTACCTGCTCGATGCCGAGGCTCGGCACGCGCTCGAGCCGAGGCCGCCCGCGCCGCTGTGTCCGGGTGGGGATCCCCGGGGGCAGCAGCTCTACGAGCTCGAGACCATGGATGCGGTGGCGCCGGTCCTCGACACCATTCGTGCGTTCGCCCGCGCCCAGAACATCCCGGCGGATACGCTGATCGCCGAGTTCGGGCCGGGACAGTTCGAGGTCAATCTCTGGCATCGCCCGGATGCCCTGGCCGCCGCCGACGATGCGCTGTACTTCAAGCGTCTCGTGGCTCAGGCCGCCCGTCATCACGGCCTGGCGAGCACCTTCATGGCCAAGCCCTACACCGATCAGGCGGGATCGGGCATGCATCTGCACGTCAGTGTGCTCGATGAAGACGGCAACAATATCTTCGATCGCGACAACGGCGCCGGGCATCTCGACGCTGCCATCGGCGGCGTGATGCATAGTTTGCTCGATGGTCAGGCGATCTTCGCGCCGCACGGCAATTCCTACCGCCGCTTTCAACCCGACAGCTTCGCTCCGATCGAGTGCAACTGGGGGCGCGACCATCGCGGTGCGGCCGTCCGCGTGCCGGAATGGCAAGGCGCCGCGGCGCGTCTGGAACACCGCGTGGCCGGTGCCGATGCCAATCCTTATCTGGTCGCCACGACGCTGCTGGGAGGCATTCTGCATGGGCTCGAGCAACGCATCGCGCCGCCACCGGCCATCGAGGACGAAGCCCACGCGTGGCAGCGCTCCGAGCATCTCACCCATGACTGGCTCACCGCGCTCGAGCGTTTCGCCGTCTCGCCGGCCATGGCCGATATCTTCGGCACGGCATATCGAGATCTCTACGCCAGGATCAAGCGTCACGAGGCCCGGGAGCTCATGGCCAGGGTCACCGATGTCGACCGCCAGACGTATCTTTCCCGTCTTTAAGGAGCAGGCATGACCCAGCAACGCTGTGCTTCCTATTACACCGCATCGATCGTCCAGGAATCCGACTATCCGCGACTGGAAGGTGAGCATCGTGTCGACGTGGCGATCGTCGGCGGCGGCTTCACCGGCGTGGCCACGGCGGTCGAGCTGGCCGAACGCGGCTATCGCGTGGCCATCGTCGAGGCCAACCGGATCGGCTGGGGGGCCAGCGGACGCAACGGCGGGCAGGTGACCGGCAGTCTCTCCGGCCAGGACGCCATGGCCCGACAAATGCGCCGCACGCTGGGCGACGACGCCGACAGCTTCGTCTGGAACCTGCGCTGGCGCGGGCATCGGATCATCAAGCAGCGGGTCGAAAAGTATTCGATCCCCTGCGATCTCAAGCACGGCCACCTGCAGGCGGCCTACAAGCCCAGCCACATCAAGGCGTTGCGACAGGATTTCGAGGCGTCGCAGCACCATGCCATCGGCGAGCATGTGCACTGGCTGGATGCCAAGGCGGTGCGCGAGGTGGTCGGTACTGAGCTCTATCACGGGGCGATCCGCAACGATTACAACATGCACCTGCACCCGCTCAACCTGTGCCTCGGGGAGGCCCGCGCGGCGGCAAGCCTGGGGGCGCTGATCTTCGAGAATTCGCCGGTGGTGGATATCGAGCACGGCGATACGCCGGTGGTGGTCGGCGAGCACGGCCGGGTGACGGCCGACAGCGTGATCCTGGCCGGCAACGCCTATCACCGCCTCGAGCGCAAGCAGCTGAAGGGCAAGTTGTTTCCGGCATCGCTGGGCATCGTCACGACGGCGCCGCTATCGCCCGAACAGGTGCAGTCCATCGACCCCGAGGATCTGGCGGTCTATGACACGCGTTTCGTGCTCGACTACTACCGACTGACCGCCGACAAGCGGCTTCTCTTCGGTGGCGGCGCCAACTACTCGGGGCGCGATTCACAAGACATCGCCTCGGAGCTGCGGCCGCGCCTGGAGCACACCTTCCCGCAGCTCGAGGGCATTGCCATCGATTTTCAATGGCAAGGCATGGCGGGCATCGTCATCAACCGCATTCCCCAGCTCGGCAAGCTCTCTGACAACGTCTACTACGCCCAGGGCTACTCCGGCCACGGCATCGCCACGTCGCACATCGTCGGAGAGATCATGGCCAATGCGGTTTCCGGCACGCTCGAGGAGTTCGATGCCTTCGCCAACGTGCGGCACATCCGCATCCCGCTCGACGACCGGCTCGGCAATGCACTGCTCGCGGCCGGCATGTGGTACTACCAACTACTCGAAAAACTCAAATAGCAATTACTCGAAAAACTGAAATAGCGGCGCTTTGGCGCCCGACAATTCGGCTTCCCGTCATTCACGAAGGCACAACAACAACTCCGCTGAGGTGAGACACGATGGAATATGACAATCCCCTTGTCCTGCTGCCCACGGCAATCGTCCTGATACTGGCATTGTGGACCCGACGGGCCCTCGAGCCCCTGGTCCTGGGGGCCTTTATCGGCACCTTGATGATCGATCCGGGCAATGCCTTGAGCAGCCTCACCGAGGATCTGCTCACGGTGATGACCAACGAGGATGTCGCCTGGGTCATCATGGTCTGCGGCCTGATGGGCAGCATCATCGCGCTGCTGCTCAAGTCCGGTTCCTCCCGCGCCTTTGCGGACAAGCTGATGCGCTATACCACCAGCAAGCCTCGCGCGCTGCTGGGCTGCTGGATCATGGGCATCATCCTGTTCGTCGACGACTACCTGAACTCCCTGGCCGTCGGCACCTCGATGCGCAAGGTCACCGACCGCTTCAAGACGTCCCGGGAAATGCTGGCCTACGTGGTCGACTCCACCGCCGCGCCCATCAGCGTGCTGATCCCGATCTCGACCTGGGCGGTCTTCTTCGGCGCGCTGCTCGAGACCAACGGCGTGGCGCAGGATGGCCAGGGGGTGTGGACCTACATTCAGGCCATTCCCTTCATGTTCTACCCCTGGGTCGCGGTGATCCTGGTGCCGCTTTTCATCTTTCGCTGGATTCCTGCCTTCGGCCCGATGAAGAAGGCCGAGCAGCGTGCCGAAAAACAAGGGCAGTGCGTGCCGCCCGGTGCCGAACACATCGATGACGAAATCGCCCACCTCGAAGCGGACACCCATGCGAAAGGCAGCATCTGGTCCTTCCTGCTGCCCATGGCGTCACTGGCCTTCTTTACCTGGTGGTTCGACCTGGATTTCCTGATGGGCATCTTCGTGACCCTGGCCGGCATGATCGTGGCCTTCATCGGGTTCAAGAAGCTGTCGCCCAGCCAGACCTTCGACAATATCCTGGAAGGCTTCAAGTCGATGCTGGATGCCCTGGCCGTGCTGGTGGCCGCCTTCCTCTTCAATGAGGTCAATACCTCGCTGGGGCTCGCCGATTATGTCATCACCACGGTCGAGCCGCTGGTCAGCGCGGAAATGCTGCCCTTCATCATTTTCACCGTCATGGGCTTCGTGTCCTTTGCCACCGGGTCCAACTGGGGCGTCTTCGTGATCATCCTGCCGATCGTCGCCGTGCTGGGGCAGAACCTCGGGGCCGACATGACGCTGGTGATCGGTGCCACGCTCTCTGCCAGCACCTTCGGCAGCCATGCCTGCTTCTATTCCGATGCCACGGTGCTGACCGCCCAGGCCAGCGGCTGCACTCCCTTCCAGCACGCCTTCACCCAGTTGCCTTATGCGGCCCTCGCGGGCTGTATTGCCGCCGCGGGGTATCTGGTGCTGGGCTACATGTGATCTCGGACGAGCGAATACGCCATGCACACTGACGCGCCTAGCAACTTCTGGAGCACCACCCTGGACGAGCGGCCGGCGTCGCGCCCGCGCCTGACCGCGCATGTCCAGGCCGACGTGGTCATCGTCGGTGCCGGCTTCACCGGGCTATGGACCGCTTATTACCTGAAGCGCCTTGCCCCCGAGCGGGAGATCGTCGTGCTCGAGGCCGAGCGAGTCGGGCATGGCGCATCGGGGCGCAATGGCGGCTGGGTGGTGGGTAACCTCGCCGGGCTGGAACGACACATCGGGGGCTTGTCACGTGAAGAGCGGCGAACCTGTTGCGGCGTGGTGGCCGATAACGTCGACGAGGTGGGTCGGGTACTGGCGCACGAGGGGATCGAGGCCGATTTCAACAAGGGCGGCGCGATCTATGCGGCGGCTCGCTACCGAGATCAGATCGCCATCCAGCGCGACTACCTGCAGCATCTGCATGAGCTGGGTCACAGCGAGGCGAACTGCTACTGGCTGGATGCCGAACAACTCTCGGAGAAGGCCCGGTTCAGAAACGGCCATGGCGGCATCTACCACCGCCAGGTCGCCACCGTGAACCCGGCCAAGCTGGTCGCTGGCCTGGCCGAGCGCGTCGAGCGCCTGGGCGTGACGATCCACGAGCAGAGCCGTGCCGAGACCCTGTCGCACCACAAGGTGAGCACGCGCGAAGGCAGCGTCGAGTCACCGATGGTGGTGTGTGCCACCGAGGGGTACGCCGACCGGTTCCTCGATTTCAAGCGCCACGTGATTCCGGTGCAGAGCCTGGTGATCGCCACCGAGCCGCTATCGGAAGCCCGCTGGCAGGAGATCGGCATGGCCGAGCGTCCCGCCTTCGCGGATGCCAGCCGGTTGATCAATTACGGTCATCGCACCGCCGACGGGCGCATCGTTTTCGGCGCCCGCGGCAACTATTATCTCGGCGCCAGATCCAAGGCCGACCAGGCGATCGATGATGGGGCCATTCGCATGCGGCGGGATTTGCTGGTGGATCTCCTGCCCGCGCTGGAGGGTGTCAGGGTCGAGTATGGCTGGGGCGGTTCGCTGGGCTTGTCGCGCAACTTCCGCCCGCATGCGATCCTCGACCGCGCCAGCGGCCTTGCCACCGCGGGCGGTTACGCCGGCGAAGGGGTGGCCGCCTCGCACCTGTTCGGTCGCACCCTGGCGGAGATGATCCTCGAGCGCGATACCGAGCGGGTGCGCATGCCCTGGGCCTTCAGCGACGCCAGTCATCGTCAGCTGATAAAACGCTGGGAAGTCGAGCCGCTACGCTGGCTCGCCGCGCAAGCGATCACCTTCAGCTATGCCGGAGAAGAAGCGCTGATGCGCCGCGACAAGCCGGCGCCCCTGCTCAAGCCCGCACTCAGACGGTTGAACGATCGCTTCGCCTCGATCATCGAGTAACGGTCGAGCCGGGCGCCCTGCGCCGGGGTCAGCCATCCCCGGCGTAGCCGTCCTCGGGCATCTCGGCCTCGTCTTCCGGCGGCGTGGCTTCCTCGCTGGAGGCGTCCGCTGACGCCTCGGCGGCGGGTTGCGTTGACGATGCCGCGTTGCCATCCCGTGTGACCCGCCAGATCGCGTTGGTCATGTCGTCGGCGACGATCACCGAGCCATCCGGCGCGACGGTGACGCCGACGGGGCGGCCGCGGGTCTTGCCGTCGCCGGTCAGGAAGCCGGAGACGAAGTCGACCGGGTCGCCGGCGGGCTCACCGTCCTCGAAGGGGATGAAGACCACCTTGTACCCCACGGGATCGGTACGGTTCCAGCTGCCGTGCTCGCCGACGAAGACGCCGTTGGCGAATTCCCCGCCCACGGCCGGGTTGGAGAAGTCGACGCCGAGCGGCGCGTGGTGCGAGCCGAGGCTGTAGTCGGGGGCGATCGCCGCTTCCACCTTCTCGGGGTTCTGCGGACGCACGCGCGGATCGACGTGCTGGCCCCAGTAGCTGTACGGCCAGCCGTAGAAGCCGCCATCCTGGATCGAGGTGAGGTAATCCGGCACCAGGTCGGGGCCGAGTTCGTCACGTTCGTTGACGACGGCCCAGAGCCGGTCGGTCTCCGGCTGGATGGTCAGCGCGGTGGGGTTGCGCACGCCGGTGGCATAGGCGCGATGCGCCCCGGTCTCCGGATCGATCTCCCAGATTTCCGCACGGTTCACTTCCGCCGCCATGCCGCGTTCGGTGATGTTGCTGTTGGAACCGATGCCGACGTAGAGATAGTCGCCTTCCGCGCTGGCGGTCAGGGCCTTGGTCCAGTGATGATTGATCTCCGACGGCAGCGGCGTGACCAGTTCCGGTGGGCCGCTGGCTTCGGTCTGGCCTTCTTCGTAGTCGAAGCGAACGAGCGAATCTTGATTGGCCACGTAGAGATCGTCATCCACCAGGGCGAGGCCGTAGGGCGCATTGAGGTTGTCGGCGAAGACCGTCTGTTCCTCGTATTTGCCATCGCCGTTGCCGTCGCGCAGCAGGGTCAGCCGGTCGCCGCCCTTGACCGAGGTGGTGCCTTGCGACTGGATCAGCCCGGCGATGAAATCCTTAGGCCGCGATTTCGGCGCCTTGCCGCCGCCTTTGCCTTCCGCCACCAGGATATCGCCGTTCGGGAGCACCAGCGTCTGACGTGGGACCTTGAGGTCGGTGGCGATGGCGGTGATCGTGTAGCCATCGGGTACCGCGGGTTTCGCGTCGCCCCAAGGGGCCTGCTCGGGCACCGTCATGTTGGGCAGAAGGCCTCGCTGCGGTTCGGGCAGTTCCGGGTCAGGACCGTACTCCTGGCCCGAGTCGGCGGCCTGGGCGCCGCCGGCGAGCAGCAGGAGCGAAAGGGGAGCGACGTAACGCATGCCAGTGGACTTGGATGTTAGCTTCATGACTGACCTCCGCGCTTGCGGCTGATGAATCCGATCCAGACGGCGATGAAAGAGAGCACGGCAATGACGATGGAGAGCGTCAGTCCCGTCGGCATCATCGCCCAGGCGTCTCTGGCGTGGACCAGCGCGTTGACGACGCCCAGGCCCCAGGTCACCAGCAGCAGCAGGAAGTAGACGACGGAAAGTCCTCGGTGGCCGGCCGAGCGAAAGATGCCGATCAGCGCGCAGATCAGCGCCAGACCGCAGAACACCAGGCCGCCGGCGTTCAGCCAGGAAGCGAAGTGGCCCCATTGAATGTGATATGTCGAGGCGTAGGCATAGTCGCTCAATGCGGCACCCAGAAAGAGTGGAAAGGCGCCCGCCAACAACATGCCATGCAGCGGGTTCGGTCCACTTCGTATCGACCTTTCGGCAGTGACCATCACGGCAAACTCCTTTTGCGGATCAGTGAAAGGCACCTCGTCACGCGAGGTCCGAAGGCGTGACGGGCGTGAGGCATCCCCGGCTGCAGTGTAGTTTGCTCATGCAGGCCCCACCAAAAGAGTCGTACTGCGGCCCCTTGCTGAGCCATGAAAGCGGGTCCTCAGGACCGGGTGCGGGAAAGGAAGACTGGACGCGGCGGTGGCCGGTGCGCTGTACTGCGAGCAACCACTAACATCTCTCGCTTTACAGGCGCGGGGAGGCCGGGTCTGGAGCGATCCGGTACCGGGTGGCAGGCATGGATGACCCACGGAATCGGTAAGGGACTTATGAAGAAAAATGGCGCATGGCGACTGTGGCTGATGGCTGCGGTGGCGTTCACGATGACCGGCCTGTGTGCGGCGCAAACGCCGGAAGAGGAGCGCGAGGAGACGCGCTGGTTCGTCGTCGATTCGCTGAACGCGGGACTGGGCGAGCCACCCGAGACGGTCGAGCGCGTGACGCCACGGGAGTTGATCCGCAGCTTTCTGACGCTGACCGAGAATGAAGATTTGGCGGCGGCGGCGCATGCCCTCAATCTTTCCGAGTTGACACCGGCGGAGCAGCGCAAGCGCGGCGGCCAACTGGCCAGGCAATTGGCCGAAGTGCTCAAGCGAGGCGAATTGCTGAAGGTTTCCGATCTCCCCGGGCGCCAGGATGCCGCCATCGAGGACCCCTCGGGTCAGCATCCCCAGGCGGGGGAGCCGCGTCGCAACCTCAAGCTGGCCTCCCTGACGGCCCAGGGCGAAACCTATGACATCCGCCTGGGGCGCTACCGGGTGGGTGACCAGGAACCGGTCTGGCTGGTCATGCCGGACAGCGTGTCTTCGGTGCCGTTGCTTTACGAGGAATACGGCCCCTTGATGTTCGAGACGTACATCCCGGAACGCTTCAAGGCCTCGTTCGGGGCGCTCAAGATCTGGGAGTGGATCGCCATCCCGGTCTTCCTGCTGGTGGTGGGCCTGATGGGCTGGTGGGTCTACCGTCTGGTCGGGGTGCTGGCACGCTGGTTGCCGGCCGGCGCGCCCAGCATCTTCACCGGTCGCATCAAGCTGCCCGTGGCGCTCGTCGTCATGTCGCTGGTGACCCAGATGCTGCTCGACTACGTGGTGTCGTTCTCGGCGGTGGCGACCTCATCGCTGCGGGTGCTGTTGATCGTCGTTCTGGCCTGGGGCGCGGGGACGGTGGCGTTGCGTTTCGTCGATACCCTGATGTTGCGACTGACGCGGCGGCTCATGGGACAGATCGATGACTCCAAGCCCAAGGACGAACGCAAGCTGCTGACGACACTCTACGCGTTGCGCCGGATCATCATCCTGATCACGGTCACCGTGGTGTCGATCTATGTGCTGAGCCAGGTCCAGCTCTTCGAGACGCTGGGCATCACCTTGCTGGCCTCGGCCAGTGTCCTGACGGTGCTGGTGGGCATCGCCGGCCAGGCCGTGATCAGCAATATCCTCTCGTCGTTCCAGTTGTCGCTGGCGAAGCCCATCCGCATCGGCGATCTGGTGGTGTTCGAGGGCCAGTGGTGCTACGTGGAGGGAATCTTCTACACCTTCATTCGCCTGCGGGTCTGGAACGACCGGCGCTTGATCGTGCCGGTCACCTACTTCGTCTCCCGCCCCTTCGAAAACCTGTCGGTCAAGAACGCCAAGGAGTACCGGAGCCTGGAATTGATCCTGCACCTGAGTGCCGACGTCCAGTGCCTGCGGGAGAAGTTCCTGGAGTACGCGCAGGAAGAGGAAAACGTCGTCGAACACCACAAGCTGTCTTGCTACGTGACGGGGCAGACCGAGCGGGCGCAGACGGTGGTGTGCTATCTGATGACGTCGGACCCGTTCGCGGGCTGGATCGCCGAGATGAATGTGCGGGAGAAGCTGATGGCCTTCATCCGGGATCATCACCCCGAGTGGTGGCCGCGGGAGGTGACGGTCATCAGCGAGCGCGACGTCGCTCTCGGCGAGTGCTCGGGGCTCCCATCCGGCCATGGCGGCGGGGCTGCCTGAGTGAGCCAGCCGGGATCGCGAGTGCCGTCATCCGGTCTCGGGCATGGGCAAGACGTTGGCCGCATCGTCTTCAGCCACCGCCGAAGCTGGCCTCGTAGAGGTCGCTGATCCACTCCAGGAAGACGCGCACCCTCGGCGAGAGGTGGCGTCTTTGCGGATACACGGCGTAGAGCGGCAGGCTCGGTTTTTCCCACCTGGGCAGGGCTTCCACCAGTTCTCCGGTCTCCAGATGAGGCGTGAGCCGGAAACGCGGCAACTGAATCAGCCCGAAGCCCTCCAGTGCACTGACGACATAGCTATCCGCGTCGTTGACGGTGAGCCAGCCGCCGGTAGTGACATGGCGTGTCTCACCGTCGACGACCACGTCGAGGGTCCTGTCCGGTGCATTGAACCCGGAAATGAAATGGACACCGTGATGGTGGCGGAGCGACTCGGGGGTGCTCGGCATTCCCATGCGTTCCAGGTAGGCCGGGCTCGCGCAGATGACTTGCTCAAGTGTGGCCAGTCGCCGGGCGACCAGGCTGGAATCCTCGGGCTCGCCGCTGCGCACGGCGCAATCGATGCCTTCACCGACGAGGTCGACTCGCCGGTCGCCCGTGGTGATGACCAGTTCCAGCAAGGGATAGCGCGCGTGGAAGTCGTCGAGGTGTGGCAGCACGATGCGGCTGGCGTGCGTGCCATGCAGTTCGACGCGCAACACGCCGCGCGGGTTGTCCGCGATGGGCTGAAGCATCGCCTCGGCATCTTCGAGTTCCGCCAGCAGGTGAAGGCAGCGCTGGTGGAAGGCCTCGCCTTCCGGCGTCGGGCGTACCTGGCGGGTGGTGCGCTCCAGCAGACGCACGCCAAGCCGCGACTCCAGTCGCTGAATCGCCAGCGTCGCGGTGGCTCGGGGGATGTCCAGCGCGTTGGCCGCTCGGGTGAAGCTGCCGCTCTCCACGATACGCACGAAGAGCGTCATCGAATCGAACCGATCCATGATTGTTTATCTTGAATGAATGGTGTTGGCAGATTAGTCGATTTATCCAGGTCAGGAAAATACGAATACTGATGCCGTTTTCCAGTGGAAGACCCGCTGGACAACGCCGGACATTCACCGATGCATTCGCAGCCGATAAGGAGTCGATTCATGACGAGTCGCGTACGCAAAGTCGCTCTGGTGACAGGAGCTTCCCGCGGTATTGGACGTGCCATTGCGTTGCAATTGGCCGCCGATGGATTCGCCGTGGCGGTGAATTACGCGGGCAATCGAGCGCTGGCCGAACAGGTCGTGGCGGATATCGAAGCCGCAGGCGGACGCGCTCTGCCGGTGCAGGCGGATATCGGGGACGCTCACGCCGTCAGGCGCTTGTTCGAGGAAACGCAAGACGCCTTCGGGCGGCTCGATGTGGTGGTCAACAACGCCGGCGTGATGCAGATGGCCAACATGACCGTCGACAACGTCGACATCCTCGACAGAACACTGGCGACCAACCTGCGCGGCAGCTGGCTGGTGATGTCGCAAGCCGCCGAGGTCCTGCGCGAGGGCGGACGCATCATTGCGTTCTCGTCCTCGGTGCTGGGCAAGTCATTCCCCGGTTACGGTGCCTATATCGCCAGCAAGGCCGGGGTCGAAGGCTTGGTGAGAGTGCTGGCCAACGAGCTGCGAGGGCGCGAGATCACCGTCAATGCCGTGGCGCCGGGGCCCGTGGCGACCGAGTTGTTCCTGGAGGGAAAGAGCGACGATCAGGTGCAATCGATCGCCAATCTGTCGCCGTTCGAACGTCTGGGGCAGCCTGATGAAATCGCCGAGGTGGTCTCGTTCCTGGCCGGGACGCAGGGACGTTGGGTCAATGGCCAGATCCTGCGCGTCAACGGTGGCATGGTATGAGCCGAGGCCAGCTGCCATGGCCCGTCATGGGCGCTGGATGCCCTCAGGCGTCGCCATGACCATGAGGGGTTTGCAGATAGGCCGGCCAGTGGCGACGTCGCTGCCGTAACAGCATGATTCCCCCGATCAGGGCGGCGACGAGACCGGCCGTGGCACCGACGGACATCGCCCAGCGCGGACCGGCGTGATCGGCCAGCCAGCCGACGATGGGGGCGCCGAGCGGTGTGCCGCCCATGGTGATGGCCATGCGCAACGCCATGACCCGGCCGCGCATCGTCGGTTCCGTCGAGAGTTGAATCAGCGCGCTGGAGGCGGTCATGAAGGTCAGTGCGGCCAGGCCGGTCAGCATCAGGGCGACGGCGAAGACGTACGGGTTGGGGGCGAGCGCCGCCAGGCCGCAGAACACCCCGAACCCCAGGGTCGAGAGGCACAGCAACCGCGTGCGCGGGCGTTCGCGCTTGGCGGCGAGTAACGCGCCGGTGACCGAGCCGACGGCCAGGCAGGAGGAAAGCAGCCCGTACTGACCGGCCTCGCCGTGGAACACGCGCACCGACATGGTGGAAATGTAGACCGCGAAGTTGAGGCCGAAGGTGCCGATGACGAACAGCATGAGCAGGGTGGCTTTCAGGTCGGGCCGCTGCCACACGTAACGAAAGCCCTCCGTCAATCCGCCGACGTGGTGTCTCGGGCGCGCGGTGGAGTACAGTTCGTCGTGGCGCAGCAGGCACAGCGATCCCAGCACGGCGGCGAACGAGGCGGCGTTGATCAGGAACACCCAACCACTGCCGACGACGGCGATCAACAACCCGGCCACGGCGGGGCCGATCATGCGCGCGGCATTGAAAGAGGTCGAGTTGAGTGCCACCGCGTTGGCGAGATAGGCCTCGCCCACCAGGTCATTGACGAAGGTCTGCCTGAGCGGTGCATCGAAGGCCGTGACGCAGCCCAGTCCCAGGGCGAAGGCATAGACCTGCCACAGTGTCACCGCGCCCGTGACGGTGACCAGGCCCAGTCCCAATGCCAGCAGACCGAGCAACGCCTGGGTCACGAGGATCAGTCGGCGCCGGTCGAAATGATCGGCCGCGTACCCGGTGAGAGGCAGCAGCAGCAGTTGGGGAGCGAACTGCAAGGCGATGGTGATGCCCACGGCGCTGGCGTCGTGGGCGGTGAGCACGGTCAGCACCAGCCAGTCCTGTGCCACGCGCTGCATCCAGGTGCCGATGTTGGAGATCAGGGCACCGATCGCCCACACCCGATAATTGTAGAAGCGCAGCGAACGAAAAAGACGCGTATCGCTCATATTGCGCCCGACGCCGGTCGGGCGGAAGCGGCGATCGCGCGGTACTTTGAGGGACAGTACGGCAGTATTGGTGTCGGCATGGGCAAACGGTATCGGTCGGCGGTGTCCTGAGTGAAAGGGGCTGGCCCGGGCGAGGCGCTCGCCTTCGAACGTGTCGTGACGCCGCGACGGCGTCAACCACCGTTGTACCATGTCCTGCGCTCGCGCATGATTTAGGCCATGGTGGTAAACGCTTTTCCCATGCACACAGACGCGAGGCGATCCGATGACCGAATATGCCGTAGTCGCTTACGACTACACCGACGATGATGCCCTGAACCGCCGCCTGGCCAACCGCGAGGCGCATCTGGCAGGCGTACGCGCGCTGGCCCGGGAGGGCTGTTTCCTGAGTGGCGGGGCGATCCTGGATGACGACGGCAAGATGATCGGCTCCAATGCGCATTTTCGATTCGCCGATCGCCAGGCCTTGCAGGCGTGGCTGGATGTCGAGCCCTACATGACCGGACGCGTGTGGGAGCATGTCGATATTCGCGAACTCAAACGCTTCGATCCCACGGCGTGAGCGCCATCATGCCCGAGACCCCGCTACCGCTGAGTGTCGCCGTGCGTGAATGCCTGCAAATGGCACCGCCCACGGCGTTGCCGATGACCTACCACCGGCTTGCCGAAGCGCTCGGCTTGCAGCCGCCGCGTACCATCGCACGCGTCACCCAGGCGCTGGAGGCGTCGATGCGCGAGGATGCCGCCGAGGGGCGTCCCTTCATTGCCGCGCTGGTGGTCAGCCGTCGTGCCCCCCACATGCCGGCACGGGGCTTTTTCGAGCTGGCCGTCGCGCTGGGGCGATTCCCCGACGATACCGCCCTGCATGCCCAGGCGTGGCGGGACGAATACCAGCGAGCCCTGACGCGACGTGAATAAGCGTGCGCTTGTGCTGCCTCATACCCGGGTCTACGTTGAGGATTCGGGCCCGATACCTGTCGGGCCCGGCATTTCTTCATACATGGGCACCACATGGAGGTGAGCATGGTTCGCAAGGTCGCGATTCACGCACAGTCCCAGACACTGCCGGGCAGCGAAGCCGAGATGGACCCGCCGGCGGAAATGATCCGTCCCGGCTATCGGGGAGCGGCGAAGCTGGAAGGCAAGATCGCCTTGATCACCGGTGGCGACAGCGGCATCGGCCGCTCGGTGGCGATCCACTTCGCTCGCGAGGGCGCCGATGTGGCGGTGGTCTACCTGAGCGAGCGCGAGGATGCCGCCGAGACGCAGCGCCTGGTGGAGGCCGAAGGGCGCCGTTGTCATCTGATCGAGGGCGACCTGGCGGAAGCCGAGTTCTGCCGTCGTTGCATCGACGAGACGGTGCAGGTCTACGGAGGGCTCAACATCCTGGTCAATAATGCCGGCACCCAGTGGGTGTGCCAGGACCTGACCGAGCTTTCCGACGAGCAGTGGCGCTCGGTGTTCGAGACCAACATGCATAGCCAGTTCTATCTCGCCAAGGCGGCGTTGCCGCACCTGGGCGAGGACGACGCCATCATCAACAACGCCTCGGTGAATGCCTATATCGGGCCGGACTTCCTGGTCGATTATTCGGCCACCAAGGGGGCAATCGTCAGCTTCACGCGGAGTCTCTCGAACCAGGTGGTGGGGCGCGGCATTCGTGTCAACGCCGTGGCGCCCGGGCCGGTGTGGACGCCGTTGCAGCCGGCGACGCTGGGCGCCCACGACCCGCAATGGCTGGAAGGCTTCGGCGAGGAGACGCCGATGGGACGCGCCGGACAGCCCAGCGAGCTGGGACCGGTATTCGTCTTCCTGGCGAGTCTCGATGCCTCTTTCATCAGCGGCCAGACGATTCACCCCAATGGTGGTACCGTCGTCAATGGCTAATGACAGCCAACGTTTTGGTCACGCGAGGCGCGCAAGGCATGGCAGATAATACGCATTCACCGGCACGGGGCTGGTTGGAAACCGAGACTCATCACCATTGGCTGACGCGAGAGGGCTTGAGGCTGCTCGAGTTCCACCGTCAGGCGCGGCTCGATACCGGCGGTTTCGCGCCGCTGGATGGCGATGGGCGAATTCCCGAGGGGGCGGGTGCGGACACCATGATCACCGGCCGCATGGCGCACAGCTATGGGTTGGCGGCGATGCAGGGCGTGCCCGGCGCGGCGTCGCTGGCCGAGCATGCCATACGTGCCTTGAGCGGTTTGCTGCGCGACGAACGAGACGGCGGCTGGTTGGCGAGCGATCCCGCTTTGACGGAGGATCGCACCAAGCAGTGCTACCTGCATCACTTCGTCGCCCTGGGGGCCGCGACCGCGACCCAGGCGGGCATTCCCGGCGCGCTGCGGCTGCTCGATGAGGTGGTCGAGGTCATCGAGACGCGCTTCTGGTCTGAGGACGAGCAGGCCTTCGTCGAGCGTTATGCGCAAGGATGGCACGAGCTGGCGGACTACCGTGGCGGCAACAGCAACATGCATGGCGTGGAGCTGTGCCTGGCGTTGGCCGATGTGCGCGAAGCGCCGCATTGGCTGGATCGTGCGCTGGCCATCGTCGAGCGCTTGATCCACCGCCATGCCGCGCCTCGCGATTACCGCATTCTCGAGCATTTCCATGGCGACTGGGCCGAATGGCCGACGTTTCATGTCGACGAGCCGGACCACGACTTCACCCCCTACGGCGCCACGCCCGGACACGGCTTCGAATGGTCGCGCCTGATGCTGCATCTGGAGGCGGCGCTCGAGATGCGCGGACGGGAGGCGCCTGCCTGGCTGTTCGCGGACGCCGCCGCGCTGTTCGAGGCCAGCCTGCGCGATGGCTGGGCCCCCGATGGCGCGCCGGGGCTGGTGTATACCGTGGACTGGCAAGGCCAGCCGAGCTCGCGCCGTCGCCGCCACTGGACCCATGCCGAGGCACTGGCCGCCGCCGGTGCCTTCCTGCAACGCACGGGCGAGGCGCACTACGAGCGCTGGTACCGCCACTTGTGGGATTTCATCGACACCACCTTCATCGACCGGAAGCGCGGCGGCTGGCAGCAGGAACTGGACCACCGCCTCGTCATCGACCCGGCGCAGGGCGACGTCAAACCCGACCTCTACCACGCCTACCAGGCCACCCTGCTGCCGCGTCTCCCCCTGGCGCCGGTACTGGCCGTGGCGGTGGCTAGACGAGGTGACTGAGTGTCAGGTAGGGGTACGCGATACCGATGCCGCCGGCGATGGCGAGCAACGCCATGCAGGCCCAGAGATAACCGGTGCGTCGTCGCTGTGCCTTGGCGTCGGCGGCTTGCCGCTGTTGCAACTGAGCAAGCTCGGTGCGCAGCGACGCGAGGGCCTGTTCGCCGTGTTTCGCGTGGTCGTCCAGCGCTCGTGTGAGCGTTGCCTGGCTTTCCTGGATGGCATGATCCAGTTGCCTTTCCCACGCGTGTCTGGTGTGAGCAAGCGTTTCGGCAAGCGAGGCGTGACGGGCCTGCACATCTGCCTTGTGGATCTCGAGTTCTCGGCGTAGCGCGTCGATCTCGTCCTGGGTCGTCTCCTCGAGCGTCGCCTTGACGCTTTCCAGACGGGAGGCCAAGGCCTCGTGCCGTTGCGCCTGCTGCTGGGCGGCGTGCTGGTGGCTGTCGGCCAGTTGGCGTTCCGAGAGGGAGAGGCGTTCTTGCAGTTCGGTGCGCGTGCGTTCGAGGGCCGTCTGCGTGCCTTCCCGCTGTTCGGCCAGGGCGGCGTCGACTTCCTGCATGCGCGCCGCGAATTCCTGCGTGAGGCGATCCCTGGCGGTCGTGACCTCTTCGGCGATGTCGATCAGCTGTTGCCCATGCTCGGCGGTGAGTCCCTGGACATTGAGCAGATTGGTGACGTATTGGCGCAACTCGGTGGCCTGACGGGAGATACTGGCCTGATGCTCTTCCAGTTTGCGCGTGTGGTCGGCGAGCGACTCGGCCTTGTCTTTCAGGTCGCGCTGCTGCCGGCCCAACTGGTTCTGTTGTGACACCAGCTGTTGCGACTGCATGGTGCTGATCATCATCAGCTGAGCCAATGTCTTCGAGAACTCCGCCTGCAGCTCGTGAGCATCGAGTTGCGCGTCCTTCAGCTCCTTGCCGTTGAACAGGCGCCCCAGGAAGCCGCGCTGTTCATGCTTGTCGCGGATATCCTTGAAGTCGTCCAGGCGCTTGAAGGTCTCGTGAAACTTTTCGTAGATGTCCTGTATGTCGATGTGCTGAAGCAGTTCTTTCGGTGGCTGGGTCTTGGCGAGCTGGGCAATGACGTTGGACATCTCATGTTTCCTTGTGAGATCGGCCGAGAAGGCGGGTGAGGGCTGCATTGACGTCTTGCTGCGTGCGCGTGGCGTTATCGAGGCTGGTGCGCGTGTCATCGTGTGTCGCACGAGTGGCTTCGGCGGCCCGGTTGGCATCGGCAAGTGCCTCGCCGGCCTCCTGCCAGTCGTGCGAGATGCTGTCGTTGAGGCCGAGCGATGCCCGGTAGCTCGCGGATAGCCGGAGTTGCACGTCGATACGCTCGGCCGTCTGGCGCATCAGCGATTGGTAGCCTTCCAAGGCATCGATTTGGCTGTTCAGGCAGGCGGTTCCCTTGTCGAGCATCCAGTCGATGATCGAATCGATGGCATACATCAGCAAGGCCGTCGCCAACCCGGTCAGCAGGCCGGTAAGGACCGGAGAGATGAAACCGGCGATTGGCGCCAGTGGCGGAATGCCGAGCAAGAAAGCGTTGAGAGACTCTTCCCACAGCATGCCGGCACCTAGCGTGAAAAGCCCGGCAACGCTTTTGGCAATGGCACGCAGCCGTGCCTCATGACTCATGCCTTCGGGTGGCCAGAGCATCATCTTCAATGCATCCCATAGCTGGTGGATGCCTTCACGGATGATGGTGACCACCTTGGCAGAGGTGGTGATGAGGTTGTTGATGAGGAAGGTGAGAAGGTTACTGATGAAGCCTTGCAGCCCGCCCTTGAAGAATTCGCCGAGGGCGTCCTTGAACTTGCCCTGCACGCGTCTGGCCACGCGCTTTATCGCGGCGGTCAAGCGTTCGAGCAGCGAGTCGGGATGCGTGCGGTCGTTGACCACCGACGCCACCTCGGAGAAGACACCGCTGACCAGTTCATGCAGCAACAGTCCCAGGGCGCGCCGCATGCCCGCCTTGCCGAATTCCCGGGTGCCGGTCTTGCCGAGCTCCTTGGCATGGTAAGCGACTCGCTCACCGGTATCGGGCAGGTGAGTGTCGATGGCGGTGCGCGCTTCTTCGACGAGAGGGCCGGTGCGTGTCTCGTCGTACCCCTGTTGTGCGGAGAGCGCTTCCTCGGCGGGCGCATCGCTTTTTCTGCGATTGTTCTCCAGCGTGGTGTAGTTCAGGTTCTTGTCCTCCGAGGCAAGCGTCTGCCGCCCTTCCGGAGTGCGCATCCAGCCGCCTTCCTTATGTACCTGCTTGAGCGGAATGGTGTGATCCAGTTCCGCATTCATGGCTTGCTTGCCGTTGGACGTGGTGCGCTTGGTCGGTGCCTGTTCGCCGGTATAGGCGTCCGTGAAGGTGTCGGCGTTCATCTCGCCCGCTTGCACGGCGTTGCGCTTCTTGTCTCGCTTGGCACCTTGGTAGTCGTAATCGTTCCGGTCGTATTTTTCCGAGGCCTTGGCGTAGATGTCCTGGTGGGCATTGTGCTGGGTGGTCACGTTGCCGCCGTCGATGTCATCGAACATTGCGGGCGTCAGTCCGAAGGGACCGATCAGCTGCTTCAGCGCTTCATCCCGACAGTGGTCCAGCAACGCCTGGATGCGTTGCTCCTTCAAGGCGTTGCGACGCTGCGAGGCCGAGCGATGCAAGGGGGTGTCCGACTGGCGTCGGTCGGATTCGTGCGGGGAGAGTGACCAGGATGACGGCGTGACATCGTTGTCGAACGGGGCAATGTACGGCTTCTGGAACGTGGACATCGTGGCGCCTTGTGTCGGTTCTCGTGGATCGGGCGCCATGGCGCACGAATGATAATTTACCCCGTGCCTTGGCGCGTTGTCATGATTTGTAACCAGGCGATCGTTTCATGTGACGGCATGCGCATTGAACCACCCGCCTCGCGTCCCAATGATTATCAGACTACCTTTCTAGGCGACTGGACGATCCCGCCGCCTGGCGAGATGAGATCCGACGCACTGACCAGGAGGCTGCATGAGCCAAGAGACTGAGTACACGCCACCCCGGGTGTGGGAACCGAAGGAAAGCGGCGGCAAGTTCGCGAGCATCAACCGCCCGGTCGCGGGGCCCACCCACGAGAAAGCACTCCCGGTGGGCAAGCATCCCTTCCAGCTGTATTCGCTGGCCACGCCCAATGGCGTCAAGGCGGGGGTGATGTTCGAGGAATTGCTGGCGCTGGGGCACCAGGGCGCCGAGTACGACGCCTGGCTGATCGATATCGGCGAGGGCGATCAATTCGGCAGCGGTTTCGTCGAGGTCAATCCGAACTCGAAGATTCCGGCGCTCATGGACCACAGCACCGACACGCCGACACGGGTGTTCGAGTCCGGCTCGATCCTGCTGTACCTCGCCGAGAAATTCGGGGAGTTCCTGCCCAAGGAGCATGCGGCACGCACCGAGGCGCTCAATTGGCTGTTCTGGCAGATGGGCAGCGCGCCGTTCCTCGGCGGCGGTTTCGGGCATTTCTACAGCTACGCGCCGGTCAAGCTCGAGTACCCCATCGACCGTTACGCCATGGAAACCAAGCGTCAGCTCGACGTGCTGAACCGGCACCTGGCGGAAAACCGCTATCTGGCCGGCGACGAGTACAGCATCGCCGACATCGCCAACTGGGCCTGGTACGGGCAATTGGTGCTGGGGCGTCTCTACGATGCCGCCGAGTTCCTGCAAGTCCACGAGTACACGCATGTCGTGCGCTGGGCCGAGGAGATCGACGCGCGTCCGGCGGTGCAGCGTGGGCGGATGGTCAACCGCACCTTCGGCGAGCCCGAGACGCAACTCCACGAACGTCACGATGCCAGTGACTTCGAGACCCGGACCGAGGACAAGCGTTAAGCCCTGCCTGCCGAGTGTCTGCACTCGGCCAGGCGGCATCAAGGGTTGCCCCGGGCGCTACTTCTCCAGCAACTCCGCGACCGAGTCGATGATCTCGCGGGGACGGAAGGGGTAGCGCTCGAGATCGCCGCGCGTGGCGATGCCGGTCATCACCAGGACCGTGTGCAGCCCGGCCTCGATGCCGGCGATGACGTCGGTGTCCATGCGGTCGCCGATCATGCCGGTCCGCTCGGAGTGCGTGCCCAGCTTGTTCATGGCCGAGCGGAACATCATCGGGTTGGGCTTGCCGACGTAGTAGGGCTCGCGCTTGGTGGCGGCGGTGATCAAGGCCGCGACCGCGCCGGTGGCCGGCAGGGGACCCTCGGGGCTGGGGCCGGTGACGTCGGGGTTGGTGGCGATGAAGCGCGCCCCCGCGTTGATCAGACGAATCGCCCGGGTGATCGCCTCGAACGAATAGCTGCGGGTTTCGCCGAGGACCACGAAGTCCGGCGCGACATCGGTCATCACGAACCCGGCTTCGTGAATGGCCGTGGTCAAGCCGGCCTCGCCGATCACGAAGGCCGATCCGCCGGGAGCCTGATCGCGCAGGAAGGCGGCGGTGGCCAGGGCGGACGTCCACAGGCGGTCCTCGGGCACGTTGATGCCCAGGCGATTGAGTCTCGCGCTGAGGTCGCGCGGGGTGTAGATGGAATTGTTGGTGAGCACGAGGAAGGGCGTACCGTTGGCCCGCCATTGGTCGATCAATTCGACGGCGCCGGGAAGCGCGTGATCTTCGCCGATCAATACCCCATCCATGTCCGTCAACCAGCAATCAATTGCGCGTTCGCTCATTGCCTCGTATCCCGTGTCCGAATCCATGCGCCCAGCATAATGGTAATATGACGCCGCCGCAGCCTTCGTGTCAGGCGTTGTGGCCGACATGGAGCGACACCATCATGGCCAAACACAGGGAGAAGGAGCGGTGAAAGC
Organism: Chromohalobacter sp.; assembly: GCF_039830575.1. Lineage (NCBI taxonomy): Bacteria > Pseudomonadati > Pseudomonadota > Gammaproteobacteria > Oceanospirillales > Halomonadaceae > Chromohalobacter > Chromohalobacter sp. The sequence continues at coordinate 54,280 of NZ_JBDOOX010000009.1, forward strand.
ACTGCTGCATGCTTATTTGAATGCCTCGTTGATTCTGCGCGTCACGCTGGCGCTGATACTGGGTGTCGTGGTGGGCCTGGCAGGTGGCCAGAGCGTGGCCGACTGGCTGGCACCGTTCGGCGATCTATTGCTGCGCCTGCTGAAGTTCCTGATCGTGCCGATCGTGCTGTTCACCCTGCTGGTGGGCATCAACCAGGCCAGTGCCGGGAGCATGGGGCGCATCGGGCGCAAGGTGTTTTTCTATTACGTCGGGACCTCGGCGCTGGCGATCGTCGTGGGGCTCACGGTGGCCACGCTGCTGTCGCCCGGCAGCGGCATGACGCTGGACGACAGCGCCGAGGTATCGGTGCCCGAGAATCCCGGCATCGCGCAGGTAGTGCTGGGCGTGGTGCCGGACAATATCATCGGTGCCTTTGCCGAGCTGAACCTGCTGGGCATCATCTTTACCGCCATCGTCTTCGGCATCGCCTTGTTGAAGCTGCGCGCGTCCGAGTCCCACGGCGCGCTGGCCGAGCAGCTGTTCCGGGTCATCGAGGCGCTCAACGAGGTCACGCTCAAGGTGATGTCGGGGGTGCTGCATTACGTGCCGATCGGGGTGTTCGCCATCGTGGCCGGCACCGTGGCCGAGCAGGGCATGGTTACGCTGCTGTCGCTGGGCGACATGGTGCTGGTGCTGTACCTCGCGCTGGGCGTGCATGTCCTGCTGTATTGCGTCTTGATGGGCGTCTTCGGCGTCAAGTTGCGGGATTTCTTTCGCGAAGCGCGCACGCCGATGGCGACCGCCTTCGCCACCCAGAGCAGCTCCGGCACGCTGCCGCTGACGCTGGACGCGGCCCGGCGCATGGGGCTGTCGCGTGGGGTCTACGGCTTCAGCCTGCCGCTGGGGGCGACCATCAACATGGATGGCGCCGCCATTCGCATCGCCATTTCCGCCGTGTTCGCGGCCAACGTGATCGGCGCGCCGCTGGATTTTGCCAGCATGCTGGAAATCGTGCTGATCGGCACGCTGGTCTCCATCGGGACCGCCGGCGTGCCGGGCGCCGGCATCATCATGATCGCCACGGTGTTCTCCCAGGTGGGCCTGCCCATCGAGACGGTGGCGCTGCTGACCGCCATCGATGCCCTGGTGGGCATGGGCTGCACGGCGCTCAACGTCACCGGCGACATGGTAGGGGCGTCGATCATCGGGCGCAGCGAGCGGACACGGGATGCCGAGTGCGTCGATGCGCCGCAAGCGTAGTGCCCCGCGAGCCGGCGGTGTCCGCTATGCTCGTCGTCTGAATGTCAGGTGCGCCCAGGGGAGACGTCATGCAGCATGAAGAACAGCTCGATGCGACCGACCAGGCGGTCGGCGAGGCCCGGCGCGACGTGGTCGTCGTCGGCGGCGGGGCCAGCGGCCTGGCCGCTGCCCGGGCGGCGGCCAGGCGCGGGCTCGCTGTCAGCGTGCTCGAGCGCGGGCCGCACGCGGGTGGCAATCTGCGCACCCATCGCGACGGGGCGTGGCAGGTCGAGGTCGGTCCCAACACGCTGGTGATGAAGCCGCCGCTGCACACGCTGCTCGACGAGCTGGGACTGCTCGACGAGGCCCAGCCGGCCAATCCCGATGCGCGGCGTCGCTATATCGCCTTCCATGGACGCCCGGTGGCCTTGCCCACTCATGTCCTCAAGGCGCCCGCCAACCCGTTGATCGGCCTGCGCGGCAGCTGGTCCGTGCTGCGCGAGCCCTTTCGGGCGGGGCCGCCACGCGACGAGGAAAGCCTGGCGGACTTCGTCGTGCGACGCCTGGGACGCCACGTGCTCGACCATCTGGTCGATCCCTTCGTCTCAGGCGTTTATGCCGGCGATCCCGCCCGGCTCTCCGCGCAGGCGGCGATGCCCCGGCTGGTGGCGCTGGAGCGCGAGTACGGCTCGCTGGTGCGAGGCGGGCTGCGCCGGCTACGCCAGTCGCGTCGCGAACCGCCCGCCCTGCCACGCGAGTGGCGCGGACAACTGGTGAGTTTCCCTGCCGGGCTGCAACGCCTTGCCGAGCGGCTGGCGGAGGACATCGCCGATCAGCCCGGGGCATCGGTACAGTGCGGCTGCGAGGTCGTCGCCGTGGGCCGCGAGGCCGACGGCTGGCTGGTGGAAACGGCCGCCGGCCAGCGCATTCGCACGCGTGAACTGGTGCTGGCGGTGCCGGCCCCCACGGCGGCGGCGCTGCTGGCCCCCCTCGACGCGGCCCTGGCCGCCCCCCTGGAGGAAATCGCTTATCCACCGGTCAACGCGGTCTCGGTGGGATTTCGCCGGGCCGACGTCGACCATCCTCTCGATGGCTTCGGCATGTTGATTCCCGGGGTCGAGCGGCGGCGTACGCTGGGGGCACTGTTTTCCTCGACGCTGTTCCCCGGGCGTGCGCCGTCGGATCATGTGCTGCTGACGGCCTTTCTGGGAGGCCGGCGCCAGCCGGAGGCCGCCGCCGGCGACGATGCGGAGCAGGTCGCTCAGGTGGTGGCCGATCTCGGCGATTTGCTGGGAATTCACGCCGAGCCGGTGTGGCAATGCGTGAGCCGCTGGCCACAGGCGATTCCGCAGTACGAGCGTGGGCACCTGGCGCGGATTGCCGCCCTGGACGCGGCCCTGGAAGCGCATCCGGGCCTCTCGCTGCTCGGCAACTGGCGTGATGGCATCGCGGTGGGGGATTGCCTGGAAAACGGCCGGCGTCTCGGCGAGCGACTCGCCGAGACGCCGGATCGGCGCTGAGGGCCGGTTATAGGCGTACCAGCATCTTGCCGGTATTGCCGCCTTCGAAGAGCTTGAGGAAGGCATCCGGCGTGCGCTCGAGCCCGTCTTCGACCGTTTCCTTGTAGTCGAGCTTGCCCTGGGCCACCAGCGGGCCGACGTCCTTCAGGAAGGTCGGGTAGTGCTCCCAGTTCTGGGCGTCGGTGACGATGAAGCCTTCCATCCGTGCGCGGCGAATCAGCAAGCGGGACAGGTTGCTGGGGCCGGGGCTCGGCGTCTCGGCATTGTAGCCGTCGATCAGGCCGCACACCGCGATGCGTGCGCCGACACGGATATTGTCGAGTGCGGCTTCCAGGCAGATGCCGCCGACGTTCTCGTAATAGACATCGAAGCCCTCGGGGCTGGCGTCATGGAGGTCGGCGCCGAGTTGCCGGGCATCCTTGTCGCGATAGCTGACCGCGCGCACGCCGAGCGATTCCAGCCATTCGAGTTTTTCCGGTGCGCCGGCGATGCCCACGACATGGCAGCCCTTGGCCTTGGCCAGCTGCACGGCCAGGGAGCCGACGGCACCGCTCGCCGCGCTGACCAGCACGCGCTCGCCTTCCTTGAGCTGGGCAATGCGATTGAGCCCGGTCCAGGCGGTCATGCCCGGCATGCCGAGCACGCCGAGAAAGGCCTGCGGCGGCACCTCGAGGTCGGGAAGGGCCTGCAGGCTACTGCCGGGAAGCTGGGCGACATCGCGCCAGCCGCCCATGTGGGCGACGAGGTCTCCTGGAGAGAAGCGCTCGTCGCGCGACTCGAGCACCTCGCCGATGGCGGCGCCTTCGAGCGGTTGTCCCAGTGTGAACGGCTCGACATAGGTGGTCACGCCGTCCATGCGTCCGCGCATGTAGGGATCGACCGACAGCCAGCGATTCCGTACCCGGACCTCGCCCGCCTCCAGCGCGGGCAGCGTCTGGGATTCCAGAGAGAAGACATCCCGCGTGGGCAAGCCCTTGGGATGCGAGTGGATGGTGAAATAGCGTGATTCCATGATGCCTCCTGTGCGATGCGGCGCATCGAAACGTGGCGCCTGTGCAGACAGAGATGGGCGCGATGACGGGAAGACGCAAGGGGCAGCGACGGATCTGGTAGGCTGTCGGCGATGCCCATCATTCGAGGATCTCTCATGAAACACGCAGTCGCGAGTCTGGCCATGCTGTTAGCCGTTGCCCTCATGGCCGGGTGTGCCACGCAGGAAGGCCCCGCCACCACACGGCCGGACGAGTCCCTGGTGAACACGTACTGGAAGCTGACGGCGCTGGACGGCGCGTCGCCCGACGTGGTCGACGGCCAGCGGGAGCCGCATTTCGTCCTGCATGCCGATCCGGCACGCGTCATGGGATCGACGGGATGCAACCGCATGATGGGCAACTATCGATTGGAGGTCTCCACGCTGCGTTTCATGGCGTTGTCCAGTACGCGCATGGCATGCCCGCAAGGCGCATCGACCGAACGTCGTTTTCTCGCGGCATTGAACGCCACGACCGCGTGGCGGATCGAGGGCGAGCGCTTGTGGCTGCTGGATGCGCAGCACGAGACCCTCGCACGCTTCGAGGCGGTGCACTTGCAGTAGCCGCGAAGGCCGAGATGCCGGACAGCGACCCCGACCTTGGTCTAGCGCATGATGCAGCAGTATCGCGCGCGAGGCGGGTCGCCTGCACGGCGCATGCCGGGGCGATATCCATTGCGATATGCGGGTGTCGTGACTCGGTTATTGGTGAGACTGGTGGGCGCCGTCTAGCGTGAAGGGGCGTGGCGGTGCATGTCGCGTCGCCATGACGAGGCCCAGGAGGCGCGCACCATGTCTCGATTTTCAGGAATTTCACGCTTGGCCATGGGGGTGGGCATGACCTGCCTCGCGCTGAGCGCGGCACAGGCGAACACGATGCAAACGCAGTCCCCGTCGGTGGAAAAGGAATCTTTCGGGCAGTTGCCCGATGGCCGTGAGGTCGTGGTGTACCATCTCCAGAATGGCCAGGGCCTCGACATGCGGGTCACGACCTATGGCGGCATCATCACCTCTCTGCGCACGCCGGATGCCGAGGGCGAATGGGCCGATGTGGTTCTGGGGTTCGACAACTTGGCCGACTATCGCTCCGAGGCGTATCGCCAGTCCAACCCCTATTTCGGTGCCCTGATCGGGCGCTATGGCAACCGAATCGCCGAGGGGCGTTTCACGCTCGATGGCACGACCCATGAGCTGGCGACCAACGATGGTGACAATCACCTGCACGGTGGAGAGCGGGGCTTCGACAAACGCCTGTGGACGGCGACGCCTTTCGAGAACGACAGCGAGGTGGGCGTCGAGCTGACCTATGTCAGCGAGGATGGCGAGGAAGGTTATCCCGGGCGGCTGGAAACCCACGTGACCTACACGCTGACCGCCGACGACGAGGTGATCATCGATTATCACGCCACGACCGACAAGGCCACGCCGGTCAATCTCACGCAGCACAGTTACTTCAACCTGGAGGGCGAGGGCAGCGGCTCGATCGTCGACCATCGGCTGATGCTCAATGCCGACGCCTTCACGCCGGTGGACGACACCTTGATCCCGACCGGAGAGCTGCGCGACGTGGCGGACACGCCGTTCGATTTCCGTGAGGCCACCCCGATCGGCGCACGCATTGGCGAGGACAATACGCAACTGGCGTACGGGCAGGGCTACGATCACAATTTCGTGCTGATGCGTGACGCGATGGCGGAAGACGAACTGGTGCTGGCCGCCCGCGTCGAAGCGCCGGACAGTGGCCGCGTTCTGGAGATAGCCACGACCGAGCCCGGGATACAATTCTATTCGGGGAATTTTCTCGATGGCACGCTGATCGGCAAGGGAGGCGAAGCCTACGAGAAACGTAGTGGTTTCGCGCTGGAAACCCAGCATTTTCCGGACTCACCCAACCAGGCGGCATTTCCCTCGACGATTCTCGAGCCCGGCGAGACCTATCACTCGCGCACGGTGTGGCGTTTCTCCACACAGACACCGACGCCCTGAACCGTCGGTCACGGGCGGGCGTAATGTGACGCCCAGTCCAGCGCGTCGTCCAGCGGCAGGGCCGGGCTGTAAAGGAAGCCCTGGCCCATGTCGCATCCCATGGCCACGAGCTTTTTCTCGGTGGCGTGATGTTCGACGCCCTCGGCGATCACCCGGCGGTCGAAGCTTTTTGCCAGCGCGATGATGGCCTGAACGATCATCTGGTCCTCGGGGTCGTTCAGCATGCCGAGAATGAACGAACGGTCGATCTTGATTTCGTTGGTGGAAAACTTGCGCAAATAGCTCAGCGAGGCATAACCGGTCCCGAAATCGTCGAGCGACAGCTGCACGCCCAATTGCTGGCATGCCTTGATGTTCGAGGTGGCCAGCCCCGCATCATCGAACGCCGTACTTTCGAGAATTTCCAGCGTCAGGCGCTTGCGAAACGCCATGTCGTAACGACTCAGGGTGTTGTTCAAGTGATCGAGGAATTCGTCGTTGAGGAAGTGCGACGGACTGAGATTGATGCTGACGGTGTAAGGCAGGTCGCGTTTCTGAAAGGCCTCCAGTGTCGAGACCGCCTGGCTGATCACGCGTTTGCCGACCTCGATATCGATGTTGGTATGTTCGATATAGGGCAGGAAACGCCCCGGGGAAATCAGCTCTCCCGATGGATGATGCCATCGTATCAAGCCTTCGAAGCCTGAGACGCGGCCTGTCTTGTAATCGATTTTTGGCTGGTAATAAAGGGCTAGCTGATCGTCGTCGAGCGCGTGCTGTATTTGCGCGCCAATGGCAAAACGCTCCTGCTGCGAATGATGACTTTCCAGATCGAAGAAATGGTAGCAGTTCTTTCCCGACTCCTTGGCCGTATACATGGCCTGATCGGCGTGCCGCAACAAGAGATCGCTATCCGAATCATCGTGCGGGTAGCGTGTAATGCCCATGCTGGCGGACAACTCGAGGGGATGACCGTGAATGTGCATGGGGCGTCGCAACTGGTCGAGAATATGCCGATAGACCCTGGGATGCTCGACATCGCGCAGGATGGCGACGAATTCGTCGCCGCCAAGTCGGGCGACCACGTCGTGATGCCGAACGGCGCCCCTGAGGCGATCCGCGACGCACTTGAGGACGTTGTCACCGACGGCATGCCCCTGGCTGTCATTGATGCTCTTGAAGCCGTCCAGATCGAGAAAGCACACTGAAATCGACCCACGCCGCTGTCGGACCGCCGCGAGTTCTTCCTGGAAAAGGTCGTTCAGCAGGCGTCGATTGGGCAAGCCCGTGAGGCTGTCGATATTGATTGCCTCGTGCAGCAAGCGTTTCTTTTCCTGATTGGCGGCATCGAGGCGCTCGCGTTCGATCAACGTCACCACGGTCTGCAGGAAGGGGGACAGGAGCGTGGCGAGCGCCTGGCTGTACCCGCCACGGCGGTTGGCCAGTCCGATGAGTCCCACCACGGCGCCCCCTGTTTGCAGCGGGATCCCCAGATAAGTCCGGATGGCGTCGTGGCCCTCGGGAAAGGCCGGATGGTCCGAGATGGCGGGGGTGAGCTCGCGAATCGTGACATGTCGGCAGCGATAGGGGGCGCCGATCAGCACGTCTTCCTCGTCGAGTGGCAGACAATCCTCGTCAGTCTCGGAGGAAAGGTGATGTGATGTCTGATGATGCGCCATGCTCAACGAACGGGTGAGACGCAGGTAGGGGGCGTCGTCCGCCGGCGCATGCACCTCGCCGACGAACCCCATTTCACTGCTCGTCAAACGCAGCAGTTCCGACAACAGGGTCTCGTACGCAGAAGACTTTCGATCGCCGTTCAGGAAAATGTTCTGGACGCGTTGAATGGCTTGGGTCATTTTTTGGGTGTAGGCGTCGCAGGGCGTTGCAATGCTGGCGTAGGTGCTCTCCAGTGACTCTTCGAGCATTGCCGCGAGGTTGCACAGGATGCTGAAATCCATATGTGACGCATCGCGTGGGGTGGAGTCGATCAAGCACAGCGTTCCGATCTTGAAGCCCGACGGATCGCGTACAGGAACGCCCGCATAGAAACGAATATGCGGGGTGTCGGTGACGAGGGGGTTCTTGAAAAAGAGGGGATCGTTGGCGGCATCCTCCACCACGAAGACACTGTTTTGCTGGATCGTATAATCGCAAAAAGCATGTCGCCGGGGGATGGCATCCAGGGCCAGGTTCTGTTTCGACTTGAACCATTGTCGTTTGGCATCGATCAGTGTGAATAACGTGGTATCGACTTGGTAATGTTGTTTGGCGATGCGTGTTACTCGATCGAAACGTTCTTCCGGCGGTGTATCGAGAAGTCCTGTTTCCCGTAGTGCATGGAGTCGACGCTGCTCATGTTGTTTCGGCGTCACAATGCCATCCCCCGAGGTCTATAATGTAAAACCGCTGCGTCAATTCAGTGAAAGTTCATGCGAGGAGCCTAGCCGATGTGGCGTGTCCCTGTATCATGGAACTCCATGCACGCTGCCGTTCCCGAGGATGCAGCGGAGAGGTCACGGCCATCACCCGAATATAGCACCACGGATCGTATATAAATGGGCATGGAACGTCAGCGACCGCCTCGCGTGAGTGCCGGCGATGCTGCAGCGCTTTCGTCACGAGTGCCTACCACTCGTGAGTGCCTGCAATGGGCACGTTACGCACTCGAACGGCATCTGGCATTGCCCGTGCCGTCACCGCCTGGAAGGTCTGGAAGCGCCGTTCTCGGCGTGCTGGCCATCCCCAAGATATCCCGCTGCTTGCATGTTGCTCGATACTGAACACGTGCTCGTCTCCGTCCTGCGTTCGGTGAAGGCTGTGCGAGGTATCAGAACGCATGAAGGCAGGCTCATGAGCCATCCACTTCAGCGCACTGAATGGATAATTCAATATTAAAGTGAATAACGATTCAACGCGAATTGAATCATTGATTCAAATTCAGCGTATGAATGAAAAAACCATGTTCGCCGATCGCCTTAAAAAGGCGCTTCTCGCCGCCGGCTATGAGCCTCGACCCTCGGTACTTGAACGCGAGTTCAACCTCCGTTACTGGGGGAAGCCGATTACATTTCAAGCGGTGCGGCGTTGGCTGCGTGGTGACTCCATTCCGGCCCAGGACAAGCTTCAGGTACTGGCTGCCTGGTTGCGCATCGAGCCACACGTACTGCGCTACGGCGACGAGAACGAACGTGCAGGCCATGTGCCTCCCGGCAGCGTGGATGTGATACCGGCGGGCGGGGAGGAAGCCGAGGTGCTGAGAATTTACCGTAGTCTTTCCAGCGAGCAGCGACGAGTGCTGCGTCATGTCATTTTGACCTTCGCCAAGGCACATGTCGGCGAGAGCTCCTCGGGGTCGGGGCAGTCGTGATCCGCAGGGGAGATATCAATGCGTCGTCATGCAGGCATGAGGTAATGAAACTTCTCCATGGCGAAGATTGCAAAAAACTATCGTGGTTGGCGTTCTGATTGTTTCGCTTCGCCTGGAGGCCTCGTCATGCGGGGCCCGGCCGATGATCGGCGTCATTTCCCGTGTCGTCGGGATGGCGTGGATATCGAGCGCGGGAGGCAAGGGGGCCCAGGGGGGCAGGTAGACAGTGATGACGGTTGTTTCCTATACCTAACAGGGGAATTGGAGTTCCCTTCAGTCGATAGCACCATCGCGCCAGCGGTTCGTTTCCAAGGGAAGGACGTGGCGACATGCCGTGCCACATAGAAAACATGACGGGGAGAGACCATCGTGACGCAAGACAATCGCAAGCCGACGACGACAGATGCCGGGATTCCGGTCGCCAGCGACGAGCATTCGCTCTCGGTGGGCCCCGACGGGCCGCTCGTACTGCACGATCACTATCTCATCGAGCAGATGGCGAATTTCAACCGCGAACGGATTCCCGAGCGTCAGCCGCACGCCAAGGGCAGTGGCGCCTTCGGCCACTTCGAGGTGACCGAAGACGTGAGCCAGTACACCAAGGCCGCCGTTTTCCAGCCCGGTACCAAGACCGACGTGCTGATTCGCTTCTCCACGGTGGCCGGCGAGCGCGGGAGCCCCGATACATGGCGCGACCCGCGTGGGTTCTCGATCAAGTTCTACACCAGCGAAGGCAATTACGACATGGTGGGGAACAACACGCCGGTGTTCTTCATCCGGGATCCGATGAAGTTCCAGCACTTCATCCGCTCGCAGAAACGCCGTGCCGACAGCAACCTTCGCGATCATGACATGCAATGGGACTTCTGGACGCTGTCGCCGGAGTCCGCCCACCAGGTCACCTGGCTGATGGGAGACCGGGGGATTCCCAAGACCTGGCGCCACATGAACGGTTATTCCAGCCATACGTACATGTGGGCCAATGCCCAGGGCGAGAAGTTCTGGGTCAAGTACCACTTCAAGACAGACCAGGGCATCGAGTGCCTGACTCAGGAAGAAGCCGACCGGCTGGCCGGGGAGGACAGTGACTACCATACCCGTGACCTGTATGAAGCCATCGAGCGTGGCGACTATCCGAGCTGGACGCTCTACATGCAGATCATGCCGTTCGCGGATGCGGATACCTATCGCATCAATCCGTTCGACCTGACCAAGGTCTGGCCGCACGACGACTATCCCATGATCAAGGTCGGCAAGCTGCAGTTGAACCGCAATCCGACCGACAATCATGCCGAGATCGAGCAGGCGGCCTTCGAGCCCAACAACCTCGTGCCCGGCATCGGCATCAGCCCGGACAAGATGCTCATCGGCCGCGTGTTCTCCTACGCCGATGCGCACCGCGCGCGTCTCGGGGTCAACTACAAGCAGATCCCGGTCAATGCGCCGCAGGCTCCCGTGCACAGTTACAGCAAGGACGGAGCGATGCGCATCAACAAGGTGTCGGACCCGGTATATGCCCCCAACTCCAAGGGCGGTCCGGCGGCGGATGGCGAACGTTATCCCACCGATTCCACCTGGGAAGCCAACGGGCAGATGGTGCGTGCGCCCTATGCCTTGCGCAAGGACGACGATGACTACAGCCAGGCCAATGCCTTGATCAACAAGGTCATGGACGATGCCGCTCGGGATCGCCTGGTCAACAACGTGGTCGGCCATGTCTCGGGCGGGGTCAAGGAACCGGTGCTGTCGCGCGTGTTCGAGTACTGGAAGAACATCGACGCCGAGATCGGTCGCCGCATCGAAGAAGGAGTGAAAGCGAACAAGGCCGGATAACGACGTATCGCGCCTGATTCGCTGGACTGACCGCACGGCCCGCTTCCCTTGAGGAGCGGGCCGTGTTTTGTCGGGCGTGCCGGGGTGGGGCTTCCCTCGCATCGTCAGGCATGTGACGAGGCAGGGCGGCGGCCTTCAGCGCTTGGCATCGGTCAGTTGCTGGCGACGGTAAGCGCCCTGGCGTTCGAACATCCAGCCAGGGTACTCGGCGGGCAAGGCGCTTACCGCGTCGAGTTCGGCGAGATCCTCGGCGCTCAATGCAACGTGCGTGGCAGCGATATTGTCGTCGAGCTGATCGAGGCGCTTGGCGCCCACGATCACGCTCGTCACCGCCGGCTGGTGCAGCAGCCAGGCCAGCGCGATCTGCGCCACGGAGACATCGTGCCGGGTGGCGATGCGGCGCATGACATCGACGCAGTCGAAGGCGCGGGTCTTGTCGACCGGCGGGAAATCGAAGGTGAGTCGGCGACTGCCGGTTTCGCCCTGTTGGTCGCGCGTGTACTTGCCGCTGAGCAGCCCGCCCGCGAGTGGGCTCCAGACCATCAGCCCCAGGTTCTCGCTCTGGAGCATGGGGATCAGCTCGCGCTCGAGGTCGCGCCCGGCAAGCGTGTAATACGCCTGCAGCGACTCGAAGCGTGCCAGGCCAAGGCGTTCGGCGATGCCGAGTGCCTTCATGATCTGCCAGGCGGCCCAGTTGGACACCCCGACGTAACGTACGTGGCCGTGTTGCACGAGCGTATCGAGCGCGCGGACCGCCTCCTCGATGGGCGTGGCGGGATCGAAGCCGTGAATCTGGTAGACGTCGAGGTGATCGAGCTGCAGGCGCTTCAAGCTGGCCTTGATGCCCTCCATGATGTGGTAGCGCGTCATGCCACGCTCGTTCACGCCGCCGCGCCCGGTTTCGCCGAACACCTTGGACGCGACGACGATCTCCTCGCGTGGCACGTTCAGGTTCTTGAGCGCCTGCCCGGTGATAATTTCGGACTGGCCCTCGGAATACACATCGGCGGTATCGATGAAGTTGATGCCGGCATCCAGCGCACGGCCGATCAAGCGCTCGGCATCGCCTTGCTGCAAGTCGCCGATCTGGCTCCAGAGTTCGCCCTGGCCACCGAACGTCATGGTGCCGAGGCACAGTTCGGAGACGAACAAACCGGTATTGCCGAATGGTTGATAACGCATGGGGGACTCCCTCCTGCAACAGCATGGACGAATTCGGGCATCGGCGTGCCTGGCGCCGACCATCCGTCAGTATGGACGTCATGACGAGGGGCGTGATGCACGATCCTGTCGAGTTCATGCCCGATACTGTGCCATCACGGGAAGTCGCTCCTGACGGCGAGGCGTATGGTCGGACATTGCGAAACGCCGGCATCGTCTATAGTGGAGCGTGCGCGATGCGGTGGTATCGCCTCTTGCATTCCAGCCGGCCAGACCGGTGCATCAGGGAGGAAACAGCGTGACAGTGGAAGCCTGCAAGTTGAACGCGCGCCGCGTGGCGTGCGGTGGCGTGATGTGGAGCACCCTGGCGGTGCTGGGCGGCTGCCAGGCATTATCGTCGGGGACGGAAGGGCTTGAGCACGAGCGTGTCGAGGCCAGCTTCGTCGAACGCGATTGCCCGGCCGGGCGTTGCGCGACCGTCGAGGTCCAGTCGCTGCGTTTTCCCGACGCGCCGCGCCTGAGCGAGCGGCTGCGTGACGAGCTGCTGACCATGGGCACGGGCATTACCGATGGCGAAAGCGAGATGCTGGCGCCGTCTTGGGAGGCGTATGCGCAGACGTTCTTCGACGAGGCCAGGGCGGCGCGCGAGCAGGTTCCCGAATTGCCGGGCTATCAGGCGCTCTTCGAGGCGGAGATCTACGACCGGCATGCCGATCTCATGACCCTCAAGCTCGACAGCTACGTGTTCACCGGCGGCGCGCATGGCATGCCGCTGACGGAATTCATGGTCATCGACGAACGCGAGCGACGGGTGGTGACGCTCGATGACATGCTGATCGACGGGCAGATGCCGGCCTATCGCGACGCCCTGACCCAAGCGCACCGGCGCTGGCTGGATGAGCAGCAGGCGGACGCCGACTTCGCCGAGACCTGGCCGCTGAGCATGAACCGCAACGTCGCACCGCTGGCGGGGGAATGGCGCGTGCGCTACAACGCTTACGACATTGCGCCTTATGCCTACGGTCAGCCGGAGCTTCGCATTCCCGTGGAGGCCCTGGAAGGAGTCGTCAAACCTCGTTATCTGGAGCGCTGACGGGAGGCAGGGGCCACGCTATCGGTCGCCCGACGAGGCGACCGATAGCGGCGGTCACGATCGAGAATCGTGCTCGGGTTTCCCTTTCTGGCTGGTCGAGGCCATGGCCTCGAGTTCCTCCTCGCTCATCGAGTCGTACATCGACTTCGCGGCACCGTCCAGTTCGCTGGCTTTCTGCTCGCCACGCCGGGCGGCAAGCGCGGCACCGGCGGCCATCTGCTGGGCCTGGGATTTGGCAGGCATGGCGTTACCTCTTCCTTGGTGACTTCCCGGGGAAGATAGTCGGCGTGACGGGGCCCGCCAAGCTTGCGACGGTGACAATATGTGTTGGCCCCCGCAGGGCAGGGGCCCGGTATCGTACCTCACTCCCGGCGCTGCTTGAGCTGTTCCTTCAGGGAGCCCGGTACCTGCTTGATGATCAGGCGGTCGCGTTCGGCATCGAATTCGATGCTGTTGCCCAGCAGGTGGGAATCGAAACTGATCGAGACGCCACTGGCGCGTCCCGTGAAGCGCCGAAACTGATTGAGCGTGCGCTTGTCGGGCGGGATTTCCTCGGAAAGGCCGTAATCCTGTTGGCGGATGTAGTCGTAGAATGCCTTGGGCTGCTGTTCGTCGACGAGTTCGGACAGTTCGTCGAGGGTGACCGGCTCGCCGCGCTTGGCCTGCGTACTGGCATAGTCGATCACGGCATCGGTTTTCTCGCGGCTGGCGTCGTCGGGCAGGTCTTCGTGCTCGACGTAATCGCTGAACGCCTTGAGCAGCGCACGCGTCTCGCCGCTGGCATCCACGCCTTCCTCGACGCCGAGCAGCTCGCGCAATCCCTCGGCGAATTTCTTGCCGCCGCGATCCTTGATCAGGGAGACGTATTGGCGCGAGGTGCCCCCCTGCCATTGGGCGAGATCGATGCGTGCGGCGAGCATCAACTGGCCGAGATTGAGCTGGGGCGTCTCGACCACCTCGAGGGCGCCATCGATGGCGAAGCCCTGGCGGTGATGAAGCAGTGCCACGCTCACGTACTGCCGCTCGCCATGCTGGTAATGGACGAACAGCAGGTGACCGCCCACCGACAGGTGAGCGTCGACCAAGTCGCGGATGCGTTCGGCCATCCGCGTGCTCCAGGTGATGAAGTCGGCGGTCTCGGCGAGATACTCGCTGAGGCCGGCCGCGAACGCGCTGCTGCCGGTATCGCCGAAGTGGCCCCAGGCCTTGGGCTTGGCATGGAAGCTGTCGTTGACGCCCGCCAGCAGGGCCTCGAGCTCGGGGGTGCTGGCCAGTGCCCGCTCGGCGCAGGTCAAGGTGGCGGGCGTCTCGGCATCGGGCTTGTCGAGTCGATGGATGATGCTGGTCAGAATCGGCATGGCGGCATCTTGATGAAAACGAAAACGGGCATGGTAACGCGCGGCGCCGATGATCTCTAAGGCGAGGTGCCGTGCGGCTCAGGGCTTGATGTTGTAGCCGGTTTTGAAGATCCAGGCGACCAGCGCCAGGCTCAAGGAAAGAAACACCAGAATCATCAACAGGCTGGCACCGAGGCTGACATCGCTGATGCCGTAGAAGCTCCAGCGGAAGCCGCTGACCAGATAGACCACCGGATTGAGGAGCGTCACCGTCTGCCAGGCAGGCGGCAGCATGTCGATGGAGTAGAAGCTGCCGCCGAGGAAAGTCAGCGGGGTGATGATCAACAGCGGCACCAGCTGCAGCTTCTCGAAGCCCTCGGCCCAGATGCCGATGATGAAGCCAAGCAGGCTGAAGGTGAGCGCGGTGAGAACCAGGAACAGCAGCATCCACGCCGGATGATCGATGCGCAGGGGCACGAAGAAACTGGCGGTGATGAGGATGATGGCTCCCAGAATGAGCGACTTGGTCGCCGCCGCGCCCACGTACCCCAGGACGATCTCGACGTACGAGACCGGCGCCGAGAGCACCTCGTAAATGGTGCCGGTGAACTTGGGGAAGAAGATGCCGAACGAGGCGTTGGAGACGCTCTGGGTGAGCAGCATCAGCATGATCAGTCCGGGCACGATGAAGGCACCGTAGCTGACTCCCTCGACCTCCTGGATGCGTGAGCCGATGGCGGCGCCGAAGACCACGAAATACAACGAGGTGGAGATCACCGGCGAGACCAGGCTCTGCAGCAGCGTGCGCCACGCACGTGCCATCTCGAAATGGTAGATGGTGCCGACCGCGCGGAAATTCATGCGTCCTTCCTCACCAGGTTGACGAAGATTTCCTCCAGCGAGCTTTGCTCGGTATGGAGGTCCGTGAAGCGAATGCCCGCCGCCTGGATATCGTTGAGCAGGGCGTTGATCCCGTCGCGGTGCCTGTGCTCGTCGGAGGCGGCATAGGTGTAGACCAGTACCCGGCCGTCATCGGCAAGGGTCAGCGGATACTCGCTCAACGCGTCGGGAATCGCGGCGAGCGGCGTCTGCAGGTGCAGCGTGAGGCGCTTGCGGCCCAGCTGGCGCATCAAGGCGGCCTTCTCTTCGACCAGGACGATGTCGCCGTCGTTGATGACGCCGATGCGATCGGCCATTTCCTCGGCTTCCTCGATGTAGTGCGTGGTCAGGATGACGGTGACGCCGCTGGCGCGCAGATCGCGTACCACGTTCCACATGTCGCGACGCAAGGCGACGTCGACCCCGGCGGTGGGCTCGTCGAGAAACAGGATCTGCGGTTCGTGGGCCAGCGCCTTGGCGATCAGCACGCGGCGTTTCATGCCGCCCGAGAGGGTGATCATCTTGCTGCGCCGCTTGTCCCACAGGGACAACGATCTGAGCACCCGCTCGATGTGCGCGGGATCGGAACGCTTGCCGAACAGGCCGCGGCTGAAACTGACCGTGTTCCAGACCGTGGCGAAGGCATCGCTGGTCAATTCCTGCGGTACCAGGCCGATCTGCCGGCGTGCTGCCCGGTAGTCGTCGACGATGTCGTGGCCGTCGACCAGCACCCGGCCGGCACTGGCATTGACCAGGCCGCAGATGATGCTGATCAGCGTGGTCTTGCCGGCGCCGTTGGGGCCCAGCAGGGCGAAGATCTCGCCGCGCCGGATCTCCAGATCGACGCCCTTGAGCGCTTCGAATCCCGAGGCGTAGCGTTTGCTCAACCCCTGCACGGCGATGACCGAATCGGTGGCTTCCGACACGTCGGCGGTGGCGGCCTCGTCGAGGGTGGCGTTGGCGGTGATGTCGTGATTCATGCGATACCGGGCTCCCGTCGAGAGTCGCCGAGGCGTATCGGCACGCTGCACGCGTGGGGGCGAGCGCGCGCCGATGGGCGGCCAGATCGAATCAGCCCTGTAACTCGGCGTTGTGGTAGATGTTCTGCACGTCGTCGAGGTCGTTGAGGGTGACGAGCAGCTTGTCGAACATGGCCACGTCGTCACCGGCGACCGGCGTCATGGTCTGGGCCAGGAACTGGATCTCGTCGACCTCGAAGTCGAGTTCGCCGAAGGCATCGGCGAGCGCCTGCTTGGTCTTGGCATACTCGGTATGCGGGGCGAACACGGTGATGCGGCCCGCTTCGTTCTCGATGTCGGTGACATCGACATCGGCCTCCATCAGCGCCTCGAGAACCGCTTCTTCATCGCTGCCGGCAAACGCCAGGATCGCGCAGTGGTCGAACATGTGGCTGACGCTGCCCGGGGT
Source organism: Chromohalobacter sp. (assembly GCF_039830575.1). NCBI lineage: Bacteria > Pseudomonadati > Pseudomonadota > Gammaproteobacteria > Oceanospirillales > Halomonadaceae > Chromohalobacter > Chromohalobacter sp. The sequence goes on from NZ_JBDOOX010000009.1 coordinate 71,115, forward strand.
GCCGAGCTTGCTCTTGGCCTTGTTGAAGCAGGCGCGCACGTCGCCGAAGGTGCGATTGGGGTTGTCGGTCAGGCACTCGACGATGACCATGCAACTGCCCGGCCCGAAGCCTTCGTAGCGTGCCAGCTCGTAGTCCTCGCCGCCGACGCCGCTGGCCTTGTCGAGCGCCTTGTCGATCACGTGGGACGGTACCTGGTCCTTCTTGGCGCGGTCGATCAGCCCACGCAGGGCGAGATTGCCCGCGGGGTCCACGCCACCGGATTTGGCGCAGACGTAAATCTCGCGTCCGTACTTGCTGTACACCTTGGTCTTGGCGTCGGCCGTCTTGGCCATGGATTCCTTGCGGTTCTGGAAAGCCCTACCCATGTCATGCCCTTTCAAGTGGTTCGCAACGTCCAGAATTCTACGCAACATCGGCGTATGAGGCAGGTTTAATTTTGCGGCGCCTGGCGCGCGCGTGAAATAGGGTCCCGGCGCAGACGAGGCTATGCTTAATGCGTGCCCACCTGTAAGTTGGGGGGCTCCGTCCTCGCACTCACCACCGGAAAATGCGTATGTTGCCGCGACCCATGCCTATGCCGCTCACTTCCCGCGCCGTCGTTCAGGTCACGCTGTGGCTGTGCCTCGCCCTGATGCTGACGGGCTGCGGTATCAACAACATTCCCACGCTGGACGAGAAAGTGAAGTCCGCCTGGGCGCAAGTCGAGAACCAGTACCAGCGGCGTGCCGATCTGGTGCCCAACCTGGTGGAGACGGTCAAGGGATTCGCCGCCCAGGAGCAGGAAACGCTGACGGCCGTGATCGAGGCCCGCTCCAAGGCGACATCGATCAACATCGATGCCGACTCGCTGGACGATCCCGAAAAGCTGCAGCAGTTCCAGCAGGCGCAGGGGCAGTTGACCGGCGCGCTGAGCCGTCTGATGGCGGTGTCCGAGCGCTATCCGGAGTTGAAGTCCAACCAGAACTTCCTGGCACTGCAGTCGCAGCTGGAAGGCACGGAGAATCGCATCGCCGTGGCGCGTCGTGACTTCATTCAGGCCGTCGAGGCGTACAACACCGAGATTCGTACCTTCCCCGGGCGGCTCTGGCATGGCCTTTTGTACAGCGACATGCCGATTCGCGAAACCTTCGAAGCCACGGCCGAGAACGCCGATCAGGCGCCTGAGGTGGAGTTCCAATGAGGCAATGTATCCGTCTGACGTGCTGGCTGCTGCTGTGGGCATGCGCCTTGGGTGCGCAGGCCCAGGAAATCGAGTTTCCCGAGCTGACCGGCCGGGTGGTCGATCAGGCCGATCTGCTGGATGCCGCCGACCAACGCGAGGTGAGCGAGATGCTCGCCGCGCACGAGGAGGAAACCGGCGAGCAGGTGGTCGTGGTCACGCTGCCCGATCTGCAGGGCGCGCCGATCGAGGAATACGGTTACCAGCTGGGCCGTCACTGGGGCATCGGCCAGGAGGGCGAGGACAACGGCGCTCTGCTGATCGTGTCGATGGAGGAGCGGGCCATCCGCATCGAGGTCGGCTATGGTCTCGAGGGCCGGCTGACCGATGCGCAATCGTCGGCGATCATCAACCAGGAAATCGCCCCCGCCTTCCGCGAGGGCGATTACGCCACGGGCATCGCCCAGGGTGCCGCGGCGATCGTCCGCGTGCTGGGCGGCGATCCCATGGCCGAGGCGCCGGCTGCCGGATCGGCTTCCGGGCAAGATAAGTCGCGCGATGTGGGCGGCGCCTCCGTGGCGTTCTTCGTCATGCTCATGATCGTCATGGCCATCGTGCGCGGCATCGGTGGTGGTGGACGCGGTGGGCGTCGTCGCGGACGCGGTGGTCTGCTCGGCGGTGTCCTGCTCGGCGGCGCCATGGGCGGCGGTTTCGGAGGCGGCGGTGGCGGCCTCGGAGGCGGCGGCTTCGGCGGCGGCGGTGGCGGTTTCGGCGGGGGCGGCGCCTCCGGTGGCTGGTAGATCAACGCAAGGTAGACAGCACCATGGCATTATTGAGCGAAAGCGAGCAGCAGCAGGTGCGCGATGCGATTACGCGCATCGAGCGTGATACCGACGCCGAGTTGGTCACCGTGCTGGCACCGCAGGCCGACGATTACACCTATATTCCGCTGCTCTGGGCGGGCATTTTGGCGCTGCTGATTCCCGGGGCGATCAATTACTTTCCGCAATGGCTGGGCGCTGCCGAGCTGCTGATCGTGCAGTGGGCGTGCTTCGCGGTGCTGGCGGTGGTGTTTCGGCTGCCGGCGGTGACGACGCGCCTGATTCCGCGCCGCGTGCGTTTCTGGCGTGCCGCCAACCTGGCGAGACGTCAGTTCCTCGAGCAGAACCTGCACCATACCCAGGACGGCACGGGGATGCTGATCTTCGTCTCCGAGGCCGAGCGCTACGTGGAGATCCTCGTCGATCGCGGCATCTCCAGTCGCCTGGGAGACGATACCTGGCAGGGGATCGTGTCGTCCTTCACCGAGCAGGTGAAACGAGGCCAGACGCTGCAGGGCTTTCTTGCCTGCATCGAGGCATGCGGCGAGCATCTCACGCGGCACGTGCCGGCCACGCACGAGCGGAACGAGCTGCCCAACCGCCTGATCGTGCTGGAATGACGATCGTCCCGTACGGCACGCCTCATGGCGTGTCGTCGCCGGTTTCCCCCTCCCAGTAATCCAGCGTGTCGCTGCGCCGTACATAAGCGGTGAGTCGCCGCCGGTCGGCATCGCCGCCCGGGGCGCTACCGCTGAAGACGCCCAGCTTGCCGGAGTCCGGATACTCGACGACGTCCGGCTCGCGCATGGAACTCACCGCCAGGTAACGCAACGGCACGGGACTGTCGGTCGCCGCGATCAACTGGTGGGCGTTCTCCTCCCCTCCCGCCGGGCAGACGACGACGTCACCGCTGGTGACGGGATAGCGGTCCTCGCCCCAGCGCAGTTCGCCCGAGCCGGCGAGAATCACGAAGAGTTCATCGTTGGCGTGATGGGCGTGGTGAGGCCAGGCGCGTTTACCGGGCGGTACCTCGATGAGACGGGCGCCCAGGTGCGTCGCCCCGGCCGTGGCCGCGAAGGCGGCCTGCGCGGCCTCGAAATGGGGGCCATGGGTGTAGCGATCGAGCACGAGCTGATCGAGGGGGATGACAGGGGAGCGGGGCATGGAGGCGTCCTGATGAGCGATAAGCCACTATGCCGCGCCACGCGAGCATCGGCAATCCCGCCCGTGGAGGCAGCGGCGGGGGGCGCGAGGAGGTCGGTATCGGCGTGGCTGCCCTTGCCTCGCGACCAATCGTCACCATCATGAAGGAAGGACATTCACGATGTCGCGCCATGGCGTGGCCTCGTGGTAACGCTGGATGACCGTAAGGAGAGTGCAATGAACGTCGTGACGTTACGTCGCCCCGGTGGGCTGGACAAGCTCGAGCTCCATGAAGGCGAGGCGCCGGGCGAGCCGGGGCCCGGCGAGGTGCGTGTCCGCGTGCATGCCAGTTCGCTCAATTACCATGATTACGGCGTCGTTGTCGGGGCCATGCCCACCGAGGACGGTCGCATCCCCATGTCGGACGGTGCCGGTGTCGTCGACGCCGTGGGCGAGGGCGTCGAGGACTTCACCGTGGGGGATCGCGTGGTATCGACGTTCTTCCCCGAGTGGCTCGAAGGGCCGGCACGGATCGGCGACTTCACCACCACGCCCGGTGACGGTGTCGATGGCTATGCCCGCGAGCAGGTCGTGCGTCCCGCGACCTGGTTCACCCACGCGCCGCGCGATTACGATCATGCCGAGGCGGCCACGTTGACCACCGCCGGCTTGACCGCCTGGCGAGCGCTGGTGGTGGACGGCAAGCTCAAGGCCGGCGATACCGTGCTGGTGCTGGGGACCGGCGGCGTGTCGATCTTCGCGCTGCAGTTCGCCAAGCTGATGGGCGCCACGGTGATCGCGACCTCGTCCTCGGACGAGAAGATCGCACGGCTCAAGGAGTTGGGTGCCGATCACACGCTCAACTACAAGACCGAGCCGGAGTGGGGCAAGCGCGTCAAGGCACTCACCGATGGCCGGGGCGTGGACCACGTCATCGAGGTCGGAGGGCCGGCCACGCTGCCGCAGTCCATCGAGGCCGTGCGCATCGGCGGTCACATCTCGTTGATCGGCGTGCTCACCGGACGCGGCGGCGAAATTCCTACCGCCAAGCTGATGGCCAAGCAGGCGCGCCTGCAGGGCTTGATCGTGGGCAGCCGGCGCGACCAGATCGAGATGATCCGCGCCATCGACGCCAGCGGCATGCGGCCGGTCATCGACCGCCGGTTCGCCCTCGACGAGATCGCCGACGCGTTTCGTCACCAGGAGGCGGGGCGTCACTTCGGCAAGATCTGCCTGGAGTACTGAGCGGCAGGATGGCTTACACCGACGCGAACGGCGACGTGATCGACCATCGTCGCCATCCGGAGTGCTATCGCATCGGACGCGGGGAGCAGGGCGTGCTCAACGTCGAGCCCTACAAGAGCGAGCTGTTGCCGCACTGGCGTTTCAAGACGCCTGACGTGGCGCAGGCGTCCGCCGATGCCCTGCTGGAGAAGTTCGCGGCGTACCGTGCGGATGACGACTTCGTGGGCATGGACATGGCGCGCAAGTTCCTGCAGATGGGCTATACCCGTGCGCGTCGCTATGCCAACCATCGCTCGGGGCGCAAATACGCCTCGCGCGATCGCTCCAGCCTGCGTGAAATCGAACCCGATGCCGAGAAGGCCGAGGCGGCGGCCATCTTCCACGCCGCCTGGACGCAAGTGAGGGAGGATGCCGCCTATCAGGCGGCCAAGGCGCGCCATCAACGTCGTTACCGGCGCCGCACGCGCGCCGCCACGTGAAGGCGACGCATGGGCAAACGATCAGGCGCCCTGGGTGCCGTTGCCTCGCCCCCGGCCGCCGCGACGCCGGCGTGGACGATTCTCGCCGCCGTTGCGCTCGCGCGCGGCGGGGTTGTCGTTGCCGCCTTGCTTGCCCGAACCGCTCTTGCGTGCGTCGCCGCCTCGGCGCTGACCGCCTCCCGAGGGCTTGTCGCTGCGCTGGCCGCCGCCACCGCGGGGGCTGGTGCCCTTGCCGCTGACGAGGGCTTCGCTGGGCTCGAAGCCGGCGATGGTCTGGCGTTCCAGCGTCTGGCGGATCAAGCGCTCGATGCCCGCGAGTTCCTTGCCTTCCTCCGCACAGACCAGCGAAATGGCATGGCCGCTGGCGCCGGCGCGTCCGGTCCGCCCGATACGGTGCACGTAGTCTTCCGCGACGTTGGGCAGCTCGAAATTGACCACCTGCGGTAGCTGGTTGATATCCAGGCCCCGCGCGGCGATGTCGGTGGCGACCAGGACACGAATCTCGCCGCTCTTGAAGCCATCGAGCGCCTTGGTGCGCGCGTTCTGACTCTTGTTGCCGTGAATCGCCGCCGCCTCGATGCCGGCCTCTTCGAGATGACGGCTCAAGCGGTTGGCGCCGTGCTTGGTCCGCATGAAGACCAGCACCTGTTGCCACTGATGTTCATGGATCAAGTGCGTCAGCAGTGCCGGCTTGCGGGCCTTGTCCACCGGGTGAATCCACTGGGTGACCGTCTCGGCGGTGGTGTTGCGCGGCGTGACCGAAATTTCCACCGGGTCGTTGACCAGGCCCTTGGCGAGTTGGCGAATCTCCTGGGAAAAGGTCGCCGAGAACAGCAGGTTCTGACGCTTGCTGGGCAGGGTCTTGAGGATCCGACGGATATCGTGAATGAAGCCCATGTCGAGCATGCGGTCGGCTTCGTCGAGCACCAGCACGTCCAGGGCATCGAAGTTCACGGCTTTCTGGCCGTGGAGATCCAGCAAACGGCCCGGTGTCGCCACCAGGATATCCACACCGCCGCGCAGCTTGGCGATCTGTGGATTGATCTTCACACCGCCGAAGACCACGGCGCTACGCAGCGGCAGGTGCTTGCCGTACGCTTCGATGTTGGCGCCGATCTGGGCGGCGAGCTCGCGGGTCGGCGTGAGAATCAGGGCGCGGACCTGCTTGCCGGGCGCGCGCGTGCCGGCGGCCAGGCGCTCGAGAATCGGCAGCGTGAAACCGGCGGTCTTGCCGGTGCCGGTCTGCGCGGCGGCCATGACGTCGCGTCCTTCGAGGACGGCCGGAATCGCCTTGGCCTGGATCGGCGAGGGTGTCTCGTAGCCTTGCTCGGCCACGGCATCCAGAATTGGAGCGGAAAGCCCCAGGGAGGTAAAGCTCATGAAATCGTCTCGGTGGCTGCGAAGTGGGCCAGAATAGGCGGGCAGCGGGCGTGCAGCTTACCGGATATGGGCCGAACGTGCCACTTTGGCCGTATGGACACGGGCGTGTGGCGCGCGAGCGTTGGTGTCACGCGGGGCCGAGCACCCAGGCGCGAAACGCGCGCATGGGCTCGGTCAGATGGCGGTGCTGGGGGGTAAGCAGCGACAGTCGTCCCCGGCTGGGTAGCGTATGCGGTAGTGCCTGCACCAGGTTGTGCTGTGCCAGGTCCGCGGCGAGCAGCCGCGTCCAGCCCAGGGTCACGCCTTGGCCGGCCAGGGTCGCGTTCATGAGCAACTGGAAACTGTTGGCGCGCAGGCTGTGCTCCGGCGTGCGCCAGGCCAGGTTCTGGGCCTGATACCAGCCTTCCCAGGTCAGCCAGTCATGATAGTGATCCTCCACCACCATCAGGGTGTGGCGCGCCAGCAGATCGTCGGCATCGCGAATGTCGCCATGTCGGGCCAGGTAGGCCGGGCTGCATACCGCGGCGACCTCCTCGTGGGAGAAGATCGCCTCGGCATCGAGGCCGGGGGGATCGACCTCGTGCGGGACGTGATAGTAGATGCCGAGGTCGAACTCGGCGAGGTCCAGGCGGTGAGGGTCCTCGACCGTCAGGATGCGGATCTCGATATGTGGATGCGCACGCTGGAAGTCGGGAAGCTGCCGCGCCAGCCAGATCGAGGCGATGGTGGGGCTGGAGGCCAGGGTGAGCTGACGATCGTCACCGCGCCGCCGCAGGCGCGCCGTTTCGTCGCGCAGGTCGCGCAACAGGCGCTGCACCACGCCGAAGTAGCGTTCGCCGGCGGGAGTCAGGCGTAGTCCCTCGTAATGACGCTCGAACAGCGGCCGGCCCAGGTCGTCCTCGAGCCGCTTGATCTGGCGGCTGACGGCGCTCTGGGTCAGGTGCAGTTCGCTGCCGGCCTGCGTGAAACTGGCATGCCGAGCGGCCGCCTCGAAGGCACGCAAGCACGCCAGCGGTGGTAACGCATCACGGGAAGACATAGACGTATCCGGGGCCATGAAACGACCCCGGAGCATAACATGCACGCTGCCGGTCAGATGGCCGTGCGTGGAATCTCGCGCTGCCACGATTTCTCGCTGACCAGCGTCTCGCCCTCGTGGGCGATCTGCTCGGCGCTGAGGTAGAAGGTGTCTTCGTCGCAGTGCAGGTGGTAGCGACTGGTCACCTCGACGGCGAACTGGCCGTCGCCTTCCTGGCGACCGGCGCGATAGACCCACTCGATATCGGCGCGGGTGCGCGTGGCATCATTCGGGTGACTGGTATAGACCTCCCTGGCCTTCTGTTCGACGCGCAGGCCGTGGTCGGTGAAGCGCACGTCGCCCATGTCGTCCTCGACGGTGACGGTCACCTCGCCGCTGCCGACATCTTCGCTGATGGTGCGCTTGGGCTGGCCGGCACGCAGCGTTTCCACGCGGCAGGGCGGTGCGCTCTCCGGTGGCGCGAACGGCATCGGCAAGTGGTCTGCCTTGCAGACGGGCAGCTCCAGCGTCGGTGTCCCGGCCTGAAGCGTGAGATCCGCACGCTTTTTCGGCGACCACACCAGCGGAAAGCTGGCGCTGGAAAGGGCCACGCGAAGGCGGTGTCCCTGGGGCAGGCGATAGCCGATCAGGTCCAGCGGCAGGCGTACGTTCATCGGCTCGCCGGGGACCGGCGGCGTGAGCGTGCCCGGATCGTCGCGCAGGCCGAGATTGAGCGTGCCGTAGGTGATCAGCGCGCTCTCGCCGTTCGGCGCCACGTCGCACAGGCGCACATGGAACTGGCCGCAGGCTTCGGCACTGGCGAGCGTCACCGCCACCGTGGGCTGGCCGAGAATGTCGAGCCCCGCGAGATAGGGGGCGGAATCGAAGGTCAGCGACAGGCCATCGTCACGGCGCTGGTCCGGCGGAAAGTCGGCGCCGAACCACAGCGGAATGTATTCGCCCTGCAGTGCGCCGGCGGTCAACGGCGAGGCGATCTGCCGGTCGTTGCTCAAGCGGCCTTGGGCCGCCAATCCCTGGTCGCCGAGCACCAGTGACTGCGTCTCGACCTCGTCACTGGGCGCGGGCCAGCCGTGGGTGCGCACCCACCGCCCCGGGCGTTCGAGGTACTTCGGCGCGGGCGGTACGCCATCCTGCAGATAGAAGGTGCACGAGGGCTCATCCATGATGCCGGTGTCGGTATCCTTGAGCCAATGATCCCACCAGCGCAGCGCCTCCTGCAGAAAGCCGATGGCCGGGTCGGGGATCGCGAAATGCGGATACTTGTGCATCCAGGGCCCGATCAGCGCCTTCTTGGGGCACGACAGGTGCTCCATCATTCGCGGAATGGCGTCGATGTAGGAATCGGCCCAGCCGCTGACCATATAGACAGCCGCTTCGATATCCGCGTAGTTCTCGCAGATCGAACCGTGTTTCCAGTAGTCGTCGCGATGCTGGTGCTCGAGCCAGGTTTCCGCCAGCAGCGGCATGTTGTCGAGGCGATGTTTCCACATCTCGCGCCATCGATCGCCGACCAGCGCCGGGTCGGGCACGGCGGCGGAGAAACTGAGCATGGTCGCCGCCCAGCCGAGATTCTCGAGCAGCATGTTGCCGCCCTTGTAATGGATGTCGTCGGCGTAGCGGTCGTCGGTGGAGCACAGCGTGATGATCGCCTTGAGCGGCTCGGGGCGCAGCGCGGCGAGTTGCAGGCTGTTGAAGCCGCCCCAGGAGATGCCCATCATGCCGAGCTTGCCGTCGCACCAGGGCTGGGCGGCAATCCAGTCGATCACCTCCAGCGCATCACGCTGTTCCTGAGGGGCGTACTCGTCCTCCATCAGCCCGTCGGACTCGCCGTTGCCACGCATGTCGACGCGCACGCAGGCGTAGCCGTGGCCGGCGAACCAGGGGTGGGTCAGCTCGTCGCGCACCGCCGTGCCGTCGCGCTTGCGGTAGGGCAGGTACTCGAGGATCGCCGGTACCGGCGTTGACTCGGCATCCTCGGGCAACCAGATGCGGGCCGCCAGGCGTGTGCCGTCGGCGAGCACGATCCATTGGTTCTCTATTTCCCGCACGCGGTGGGGGAAGTCATGCTTGATGTTCATGCGTCGTCCTTGGAGGCGTGAGAAGAGAGCGCGGGAGCCGCGAGGCGTTCGGGATGTTTCAGCCAGCGCCATAGCGAGCCGGAGGCCAGCAGGACGATCAACAGCGCCGGCAGGCCACCGAGGTTGGACAGCATCTTGACGCCGTCGATGCCCACGAAACTGACCATGACCCAGGACACGATGCCCACGATGACACCCCACAGGACCTTCATCGACACGCCCGTGTTGAGGTCCGAGTCGGCGGTCAGGCCGCGTATGCACAGGTTGCCGATGGCATCGGTCTGCGAGTCCGCTGCCGTGACGTAGGAGATGTAGGCGATGAAGAGCAGCAGGGGGATCCAGAGGCCGGCGAAGGGCAGCTGGCGGAACAGCTCGTAAAGCACGTTTTCCACGCCGCGGTCGTTGAGGATGGCGTGCAGGTCGACACCGGTGTGCGCCTGGTAATAGAGCGCCGCGCCGGAAAAGATGATGACCCAGACACTGGCGAAGAGCGCCGGATACAGCAGGTTGACGCGCAGGAACTCGCGTACCGTGTAGCCGCGCGAGATCTTGCCCAGGAACAGTGCCGCCATGGGTGCCCAGGCGAACCAGACCGCCCAGTAGAAGATCGACCACCAATGCGGCCACTGATCGTCGCCGGCGGCCCCGGTGAACAGGCTCCTGGTAAAGAAGTCATCGAGATAGACGCCGAAGGATTCCACGCCCAGGGACAGCATGAAGCTCGTCGGCCCCACCACGAAGATGAATACCCCCAGGATCAACAGGAGCACGGCATTCAGCGACGACAGGCGCGCGATGCCCTTCTGGATGCCGCTGGCCGCCGAGATGACGAAGGTCACCACGATCAGGGCGATGACCACGCCCAGGCGCAGGGGGCTGGTCTCGCCGCCCAGGTACTGGCCCGCGCCGCCGGCCAGCGTCAGGGCGCCGGTACCCAGCGACGAGGCCATGCCGGCCACCAGGGCGTAGAGCGAGACGGCGTCGATCAGACCGCCGAAGCGTTTCACCTTGGGGCCGAAGAGTGGCTCCAGCATGCTCGAGATCGAGAAGCGCAGGCGAAGATTGTAGAAGGCCAGCGCGAAGATCAGCGCCGGCACGGCATAGATGGCGTAGGGCGTGAACGACCAGTGCAGGAACATGGTCGACATCGCGAACAGCATGGCATCGCTGGAGCCGGCCTCCAGGCCCAGCGATTCGGGCGGCGCCATGAAGTGATACAGCGGCTCGGCGGTGGTCCAGAACAGCACCCCGACGGCCAGCGTGGTGCACAGCGTGATCGAGAACCAGCGCAGGCGGGAGAGCAGCGGCGTGGCGTCGCGTCCACCGATACGCACATGACCGAGCGGCGAGAAATAGACGATGACGGCCATCACCAGCAGGTACAGGCTACCCAGGCTGAAGAGCCACGAAAAATGCGTGAGAATGGCATCGTTGAGGGCACTGGCGGTAGCCAGGAAGGCGTCGAGGTCGACGTAACTGGCGATCACCGCGGCCAGCAGCACGAGAAAGGTCGGCCAGAATACCAAGGGCCGTAGCGACGTTTGCATCACCCAGTCTCCGTTTGTCGTTATCGTGTGGCGTCATGCGCCGATAGCATGGCATGCCACTTTACCGACACACCGGCCACCACGTTCAAACGCTGCCTGGTAATGGGGGTATGCACACGACGCATGGCACCACCCGAGTCGGCGGTCCCCCGGGTATCGCCGAAGGCACACGACGCAACGCGAGGCGCTCCGCCATGGATCCCGAGGATCTACACAAGCTCACCACCCGCATCATGCCGTTCGGCAAGTACGCAGGTCGCCCGATTGCCGATCTCCCCGGCCCCTATCTGGCCTGGTTCGCCCGGGAGGGCTTTCCGCAGGGGGAAATCGGGCGGCTGCTCGCCTTGATGCATGAAATCGACCACAACGGCCTCAACGCGCTGCTCGAACCGCTGCGCTGACGCTCATCCCGCGGTGGCAGTTCTGGCCTGCTGGCCCCGTCGCCGCGTATTGCTCAGGTAAATCAGCACCAGGGCGCCGGCGAGCAGGGCCAGGGCGGTATAGCGCGAGGCGTCCAGCGGCATGCGGGCGTTGCCCAGCCAGCCGAAGTTGTCGATCAACACGCTCATCAGCAATTGACCGGAGATCGTCGCGACCGTGGCGGCGGCGGTGCCGACGCGGGGCACGGCGAAGACGATGACGAGCATGTAGACCACGCCGAACAGGGCGCCGATCAACTGCCATTTGGGAACCGTGAACAAGGTCTCGCTGTGCGCGGGCTCGAAGAAGAACATCAACAGAAAGGTGACCAAGGCACCCGAGGCAAAGGTCAGCCAGGCGCTTTCCAGCACGCCGACATTGGCGCCGAGACGGCCGTTGATCGACGATTGCGCGGCGAGAGCCGCGCCGCCGACGAGAAGCACGAGAAAGATGAACGGCAGTAGCATGGGAGTCTCCTTACTGCATGAGCCCGAGGGCGGCGATGATCAATAGCAGGGCGAGAAGCCGGTAGCCGTCGACGGCGCGACGTTCGCTGCCCAGCAGCCCGAAGTGGTCGATGACCAGGCTGGCGGCGACCTGGCCGCTGAGAATGCCGATCATGGTCGTGCCCACGCCCACGAAGGGCGTGGCGATGGTGAGCACGACGACGTAGACCGGGCCGAGAATGCCGCCGGTCAATAGCCAGCGGGGTTGCTGGAACAACTGCCCCAGCCGGGGCCGGGCGAAGATCAAGGCCAGGGTCAGCAACAACCCGCCGACGAGAAAGATCGACAGGGTCGCCGAGAAGTGGCCGATGTCCTCGCCCAGGGGACCGAGCAGACCGGCCTCCATGGACAGGCCCATGCCGGCCAGCAGTACGGCCAGCAAGATGACGATGGTTTTCATGAGGAACCTCCGTAAAAGGAAGGCGACGATAGCGCCTTGCTCTTAGCGCTACAATGCGATGGTTTGGCATAGGTGAATTGCATTATGAGCAACTCGATCTCACTGGTGGCGCTGCGTTTGTTCGTACGCGTCGCGGCCACGGGAAGCTTTGCGGGGGCGGCGCGTCAGCAGGGGCTGCCGGCCTCGTCGGTGTCGCGCCATATCGCGGCGCTGGAAAAGGCGCTGGGTCAGCGGCTGCTCTATCGGCACACGCGTGCGGTGCGGCTGACGGAAGTGGGGGAGCGGTATTACCAGCAGGTGCGCGAGATTCTGGATACGCTGGATATCGCGACCGAGCAGGCGGCGGGCACGGCATCACAGCCCCAGGGGCTGTTGCGCATCAACGCGCCGGTGGCATTCGGCCGGCGGCATATCGCGCCACGCCTGGCGAGTTTCCAGGCCAGGTATCCGCGAATCGAGACGGAGCTGACGCTCAGCGATGCCTTCATCGACCCGGTGCAGGAAGGCGTCGATGTCGTGGTGCGGGTGGGGGCCCTGAACGATTCCAGCCTGGTGGCACGTCGACTGGCCGAGCAGCACTTCGTGGTGTGCGCCGCGCCGGATTATCTGGCGCAATGGGGAATACCTGCCACACCCGAGTCGCTGGTGGAACACAACTGCCTGATCTACAAGGGGACGCGAGGCGTCCAGCAATGGTATTTCCGGTCCGAGGGCGCTCGCCGGTATCAGGTGCGCGAAGTGCGCGGCAACTTGCGCAGCAACAACGCCGAGAGCCTGCTGGAAGCCGCCTTGCAGGGCCAGGGCATCGTGCTGTTCCCGACATGGCTGATCCACGCCGAGCTCGAGGCCGGGCGGCTGATACCCGTGCTGTCCGATTGGGAAGCGTCCGGCGAGCCTGCCCCGCAAGGCATTCATGCGATCTTTCCGGAAAACCGCTTGCGCTCTTCCAAGGTGGCGGCGTTCCTGGAGGACCTGCAAGCGACGATCGGCGAGCCGCCGTATTGGGATACTTGATGTCCGTGGTCTGCCTCGCAGGGAAGGCGGTATCTCTGGTCCGCAGACTTGCGCCACGCTGTCGGGCGTTCAGCCGGAGCCGCTGCCAGACAGTGTGGCGCTTTCGCGCTGGCCCTGAGCGATTATCGCGTCAAGGGCCCCGGTAGCGCGGTGATCAGGTCGGTTCGGCCTGACGTCCATCCCTGTGGGTACCTTGGGCCGATGCGGGCTCGGCCGCTCGACGCTCGTGGGTCTCTGTAAAAGTCGCCGTATGACGATCCAGGCCGCGCAGTTCCACTGTGATGCCGCGCTTGGGGGCTCCGTCGATGAAATGTGTGAGATCCTCGCTGATGTCTGGATCGATGAATTGAGTGGCCGAGGCGTCGATCACCAGATGACCGCCATCCGGTACCCGCGACAGGAAGTGGCGCAGCGATTGTCGATTGAGGAACGAGACCTCGCTGTTGAAACGCAGAAGCGCGGAATCGCCCTGCATAGTCATCGACATGGCTGAGCGATAGTGAGCCCGGATCAGGAAGTACAGTGCCACCACGATGCCCATCAGCACGCCGATCAATAGATCAGTAGCCAAGATCGCGACGATGGTCACGACGAATGGGATGAACCGTTGCCAACCCGCGCGATACTGCGTGGCAATCAGCGCCGGCTGGGTCAGTTTATAGCCGGTGAACAGTAAGATCGCGGCCAGTGCGGACAGCGGTATCGTCTCCAGCGCGAAGGCCAGGAACGCCACCGATACCAGCAGCAGTGAGCCGTGCACGAAGCTGGCCAGAGGGGTCCGGCCGCCGGCCTGGACGTTGGCCGAGCTACGTACGACCACCGCCGTCATCGGCAGGCCGCCGATCAGGCCACAGAGCGTATTGCCCATGCCTTGAGCACACAGCTCCCGATGCGTCGATGACTTGCGGCCCATCGGGTCCATTTCGTCGACGGCCTCGACGCTGAGCAGCGTCTCGAGGCTGGCGACCAGTGCAATGGTGATGGCCGACAGGTAGATGCCCGGCGCCAGCCAATAGCTCAGATCCGGGGATTCCAGCGAAGCCAGCAGCGCGACCGGTCCTTCCAGATCGGGCAGGTTGACGTACTGCTCGGGCGACAACGCGAAGCCGGCCCCCGACGCCTGCACGGCCAAGCTCATAAGTACACCGACGATTACCGCCAGCAGTGGCGGTGGTACGATCGCCAGCTTCGGGTAGCGCTTGGCCAGCGGTGTCTCGAAGAACGCCAGAATCGCCAGACAGACGAGCGTGATGGTCAGCGCCATCGGCGAGAAGCCATCGGCGAGCAGTCCTGGCGTGGTGATGCCGGCCTCGGTATCGGCCCCGTGACCAATGGCTAGCGGTACTTGGGTGCCGATCAGGATCAGGCCAATACCGGCTAGCATGCCCTTGATCACGCCCGAAGGCACGAAGGCGCCGATGATGCCCATGCGGGCAAAACCGAGGCCGAGCTGCATCAGGCCGGCGAGGACTGTCGCATAAAGTAGGCCGCCATAGCCGTATTGCTCAATTATACCGAGCACGATGGCTGTCAGGCCGGCGGCAGGCCCCGACACGGATAGTGGCGAGCCGCTGGCGAGGGCGACGATAAGCCCCCCGACCATGCCGGTGATCAGGCCCGCCAGCGGCGGTGCGCCAGAGGCAATGGCGATGCCTAGACACAGAGGTATGGCGACAAAGAACACGACCACGCCGGCGCGTATGTCGCGCCCCAGGTACCGGGTATCGAAAAACGAAGCGTTGCTAGACATGGAAAAGACTCGTTAGGGCGCCTGGCAGGACCAGGCGCCGGAACTTTGAACATTCGTTAGCGGGGCATTGGGCGGCTCGGCTGGCCAGTGGTCTTCAGGCGGTTCCCACGCCACCACAGCCTTCATGGCCACAAACGTTGATATAGCGTACCCCCAGGACGGAAATGGCGTATTCCAGTGCACTCAGCAACGTCGGGTCTTCGGTGGCCACCAAGTTGGCCACGTTGCGATGCACGAACAGATCGCCGGGTGACGCGTTGCACGGTTGTTCGGCCGGGACGCGACTATCGGAACAGCCGTTCCAGAACGCTTCGGGGGGCTGACCGGATTGTAGTCGCTCGAAGTCGTCGGGATCCCGGCTCAGCATTGATTCGACCCAGGCCTGATTCTCAAGAAGAACACGTTCATGAAACTGCATGGTTAGAAGACCTTGTTGGCTCTTGGAGAATAGGACGTCATGCACATCGAATAATTTACGGCTATTCGAATAGTCGCAAGTTATGCCCTTGTATAGCCAGACATTGATGGTTTCGCCGAGTTCATGCGGTTAATAATTTTTCATTAACTTACAATAAATAACACCCGTGATGATGCCTGTTTCCGATGCGGTGGATCGTTGTACGCAGAGTCTTGCAAGGTATTGAGTGGCTAGGTGTTGATATCCCGAATGACGCAGTCAGTCTGAGAAAATATTCTCTTTTGACAGCCAGGGAACTTTTCCAGCAATTCATCCGGGGGCAGCAACAGGCAGGTTGGCCAGCAAAGCAAGGGGCCTAGCGATGCTGGCATCACCCAGCCCCCGTGTATCGTTATCGTGTGGCGTTGTGCGCCAATATCGTGGCTTGCCAGTCTCCCGATACCCGGTCGATGAAATGTTGTCTGGTAATGAGGGGATGCGTGCGCGTCATGGCGACGCGCATCGTTCTGGGCAAGCGGGTAGTTCGAGTGTCCTTTGTCTGCCTTACGATGGAGGTAGATTTTCCGGCCCGAAGGAGTCGGGCAGTAACTGCTCCATGGTGTAGTGCTTGAGCGGATTGCCGTCGCCGTCGAGGACGACGATGACGGTCGCCGGGGTCGCGAACTCGCGAATGCGCTGGCGGCAGTCGCCGCAGGGCGTGCACAGGTGATGGCCGGGTCCGATGACGTAAAGCGTGACGATCTCGCGCTCGCCCTGGGCGATCATCGCGCCGATGGCACCGGCTTCGGCGCAGAGCCCCTTGAAGTTGGCGCTTTCCACGTTGCAGCCCAGGTAATGCCGGCCGCTCTCGGCGATCAGCAGGGCCCCCACCGGGTGCCGGGAGTAGGGGGCATAGGCGCTGTCGCGCACCGCGATCAACGCCTGGCGCGAGGCCTCGGAAAGAGGCGTGAAACGCGGCTCAGTCATGGGAGGTGTCCTCGTCGTCGCGCAACAGGCCCTCGAGAGTGATGGCCATCATGTCGTGAAAGCCGGTCTGGCGCGTCTGCGCATCGAGGGCTTCGCCCTTAAGGATATGATCGGAGACCGTGCACACGGTCAAGGCGCGGGCGCCGAACTCGGCGCACACGCCGTACAGACCGGCGGCTTCCATCTCGACGCCGAGCACGCCATGGCGCTTCATGACCTCGAACATGGCCTCGTCGGGCGAGTAGAAGAGATCTGCCGAGAACAGGTTGCCGACCTTGACGGGGGTGCCGCGTGCGCTGGCGGCGTCGACGGTGTGGCGGGTCAGCGCGTAGTCGGCGATGGCGGCGAAGTCATGCCCCTTGAAGCGGGCGCGATTGACGCCGGAGTCGGTGCAGGCTCCCATGCCCACCACGATGTCGTTGACGGCCACGTCGTCGCGCACCGCGCCGCAGGAACCCACACGCACCAGGCGCTTCACGCCGTAGTCGGTGATCAGCTCCTTGGCGTAGATGGAGAGCGAGGGAATGCCCATGCCGCTGCCCATGACCGACAGGCGACGGCCGCGATAGGTGCCGGTGAAGCCGAGCATGTTGCGCACCCGGTTGACGCACTCGACGTCTTCCAGAAAGGTCTCGGCGATGAATTGGGCGCGCAGCGGGTCGCCGGGCATGAGCACGGTGTCGGCGAAGGCGCCGGCGGGGGCATCGATGTGCGGGGTCGACATGGCGTCAGTCTCCTGTCGTCGAAGCATGAGAGGATGGGCCGGTCGGCGCGACATCGAGGAAGTCGCTGCCGTGTGCCATGGGCGAGAGACCGAAGTGTGTCGCCAGGCTCTGGCCGATATCGGCGAACGTCACCAGATGACCGTCATCATGGCCCAGTGGCCTGGGGGCCAGGCCGGCGCCGCTGGCAAGCACGGGGACTTGCTCGCGAGTATGGTCGGTCCCCGTCCAGGTCGGGTCGTTGCCGTGATCGGCAGTGAGGATCAGCAAGTCGTCGGGACGCAGCTTGGCGAGCACTTCCGGCAAGCGCCGGTCGAAGGCTTCCAGCGCCTCGGCGTAACCGTCCGGATCGCGGCGGTGGCCATACAGCGTGTCGAAGTCGACGAAGTTGGTCATCACCAGCGTCCGATCGCCTGCTTCATCGAGGGCCTCGAGGGTGGCATCGAACAGCGCGTCATGGCCGTGGGCCTTGATGACGTTCGAGACGCCGCAATGGGCGTAGATATCGCCGATCTTGCCCACGCCGAGCACCTTGCCGCCATCGTCATGCAGTTTCTGCAACACGGTGGGCGTGGGCGGCTCGATGGCGTAGTCGCGGCGGTTGCCGGTGCGCTCGAAGGTCTCGGGGGTCTCGCCGACGAAGGGGCGGGCGATGACGCGACCGATGTTGTAGGGCATCAACAGCTCGCGGGCGATTTCGCACAGTGCGTATAGGCGATCCAGGCCGAAATGGGTCTCGTGGGCGGCGATCTGGAACACCGAGTCCGCCGAGGTATAGACGATGGGCTTGCCGCTTGCGATATGGGCTTCGCCCAGTGTCTCGAGTATCGGCATGCCGGACGCATGGCAGTTGCCCAGCACGCCGGGCAACTTGGCCTGCTCGATCAAGGCTTCAAGCAGATCGGGCGGAAAGCTCTGCGTCTTGTCGGGGAAGTAGCCCCATTCGAACAGTGCCGGGACGCCGGCGATCTCCCAATGCCCGGAGGGCGTGTCCTTGCCCGAGGAGATCTCGGCCGCCGCGGCGTAGGCGCCGTCGAGCGTCTCGGGGGGCGTGATGCCCTCGGCCCACTCGCCGGTGGCGAGATGGTGCGCGTGATAGAGCCCGAGGCTTGCCAGATGGGGCAGTGCCAGCGGTCGGCCGGAAGCGGCACGATGATGCGCGATATGGCCCAGGGTATCCGCGCCGGCATCGCCGAACGCGGCGGCGTCCGGTGCGTTGCCGATGCCGAATGAGTCGAGCACGAGCAGGATGGCGCGGGTCATGACGATGTCTCCTGACGCAGGGTGGCGTGGATCAGCGCGGGCGGCACGGCGTGACCCGGTTCGCCCAGGGTGAATGCCTCGCGCAGACGCCGAGAGACGGCGTCGGCCTCGGCTCGGCTGGCGGCATGCAGGCGCAGCAGGGGCTGGCCGCGCTCGACGCGCTGGCCGAGCCCGGCGATCCGTGAAAGACCGACGCGATGGTCGATGGCATCCCCGGCGTTACGGCGACCGCCGCCCAGTTCGACGACGCCGAGCCCAAGCGCGCGGGTGTCGATGGCGTTGACGGTACCGGCCCGAGGTGCGACGACATCGGTCGTGAAGGGAGCTGACGCGAGATAGTGTTCGGGGCGTTCGGCCAGATCGCTCGGGCCACCGAGGCCATGCACCATGCGCGAAAAGCGTTCCAGTGCCTCGCCGGAGGCCAGGGCGGTTTCCAGACGCGTCGCGGCGTCGGCGGCATCGGCGGCGAGGCCGGCTTGCACGAGCATTTCCGTGGCCAGGGCATGGGTGACCTGGTAGAGGCGGCTATCGTGCCCGTCGCCGCGCAGCTCTTTATTGCGCCCGTCGCCGCGCAGCTCTTTATTGCGCCCGTCGCCGCGCACCTCTTTATTGCGCCCGTCCCCGCGCAAGAGGCGCAACGCCTCGTGGACTTCCAAGGCATTGCCGGCGCAGTCGGCCAGCGGCTGGTTCATGTCGGTCAGCAGCACGCTGGTGGGCGTGCCGGCGCCGCTGCCGATGGCGACGATGGCCTCGGCCAGTTCCCGCGAGGCGTCGGGCGTGGGCATGAAGGCGCCGTTGCCGACCTTGACGTCCATGACCAGGGTGTCGAGTCCGCAGGCCAGTTTCTTGCCCAGAATCGAGGCCACGATCAATGGCAGGGACTCGACCGTGGCGGTCACGTCGCGCACGCCGTACAGACGCTTGTCGGCGGGGGCGAGGGTGCCGGTCTGACCGATGATCGCCACGCCGACGTCCTTGACCAGCCGGCGGAAGAGGTCGTCGTCGGGGGTGACGTCATAGCCGGGAATCGCCTCGAGCTTGTCCAGTGTGCCGCCGGTATGGCCGAGTCCGCGCCCGGAGATCATGGGCACGTGACCGCCGCAGGCGGCGACCCACGGCCCCAGTACCAGCGAGACGAGATCGCCCACGCCGCCGGTGGAGTGCTTGTCGAGTACCGGGCCGTCGAGGTGCAGGTCGTGCCAGCGCAGGACCTGGCCGGAATCGCGGGTGGCCTCGGTCAGCGCGATGGCCTCCTCGCGGGTCATGCCGTTGAGCACGACCGCCATGGCGAAGGCGCCGATCTGGGCGTCGCCCACGCTGCCGTCGGCGACGCCGCGCATGAAGGCGTGGATGGCGTCGGCGTCGAGGGTCTCGGCGTCGCGCTTACGGCGGATGATGTCTTGAATGAGCATGACGGTGTCCGCGTTGTTGTTGTCTGCCGTTGAATGTCGATACCTGCCGAGGCGCGTTCAGTAACCGTCGCCGGGCGCCTTGGCCTCATCGCCCTCCAGCGTGGCGAGCAGGGCATCGAGCAGCCCCGAGGCGCCGAAGCGGAAGTGCGCAGGGCTGATCCATGCCTCGCCCATGATCCGTGCGGCCAGGTCGAGGTAGGCCTTGGCGTCCTCGGTGGTGCGAATCCCGCCGGCGGCCTTGAAGCCTACGTCGCGGCCACTGTCGCGAATCGTCTCGAGCATGATCTCGGCGGCCTCCAGGGTGGCGTTGACGGCGACCTTGCCGGTGGAGGTCTTGATGAAGTCGGCGCCGGCGGCGATGGCGATGTCGGCGGCCTGGCGAATCAGCGCGGGATCCTTGAGCTCGCCGGTTTCGAGAATGACCTTCAGAGTCGCGCCACCGCAGGCGTCGCGGCAGGCCTCGACGAGCAGGCGGCCGACGTCGGGGGCGCCGTCGAGCAGAGCTCGGTAGGGAAAGACGATGTCGACTTCGTCGGCGCCGGCAGCCACCGCGAGCCGGGTTTCCCGGGCGGCGCGCTCGGCGTTGGGGGCGCCGTCGGGAAAGTTGGTCACCGTGGCGATGCGTACGCGCCGGGTCAGGCCGATGGCATCGAGCTCGCGCTGGGCGTCCTCGATGAAGGCCGGGTACAGGCACAGCGCGGCGGGATGGCCGGCGGGCGTGTCCGCACGACGGCACAGCGCCTGGATGCGGGCGCTGTCATCGTCGTCGTTGAGCGAGGTGAGGTCCATCAGGGCCAGGGCCTGACGGGCAACGGGCTTGAGATCGGTCATGGGCGTGATTCCCCGAGTGGCATGCATCCGGGCGAAGCCGGGGCATGGGGCGATGAGTCGGTCGTGCTGCCGACCGTTGAGCCGGGCGGCGCGAAAGAAGTCACAGACATGGTAATGTCCTTGTATTTATCGTCGAGCCATCTTTGTTAATTTTCTAACAGAAATTTTGTGGCTAAGCTAACAAAATGTGCCGGAGAAGGGCGAGCGATCTCGTCGACCGGTATGCCGAGGGAGATGTGCACATGAATAGCCGCAGTGCGGCGCGCCTTCAATGGCTACAGGACACCCTGCGCGCGGAAGGCATGTTGCCGATTGCCGAGGCCGCCCAGCGCTGTCAGGTATCGGAGATGACCATACGCCGCGATATCGCCGCCAGCCAGGACACCATCGTCTCGCTGGGCGGGCGTTTGCTGCTGGCCGAGCATCCGCAGGTTGCCACCGGATACGACTTCGCCATTCAGCAGGACAGTTTCGCCCAGGCCAAGCAGCGAATGTGCGAGGAAGCGGCACGCATGGTCGAGGCCGACGACACGATCTTCGTGGACTGCGGGACGACGCTGATCCCGCTGTTTGCCAAGCTCGATCCCGATCTGCCGCTGACGGTGGTGACCTATGCCCTCAACGTCGCCAACGCCATCGAGCAACTCGCCTTGCCTCACGTGCGGCTGGTGTTGCTGGGCGGCCTCTATTATCCGGTGTCGCAATCCTTCGGTGGCGAGGAACTGGTCACCGCGATTCGTCGCCTGGGGATCAACAAGGCGTTCATTTCCGCCGCCGGGGTGCATGTCGACAAGGGCGTGAGCTGCTTCCATTTCCACGAGGTGGTGCCCAAGCAGGTGGCTCTGGAAACCGCCGTGCAGCGTATCCTCATTGCCGACGAGAGCAAGCTCGATCGGGTGCGGCCGGCCTTTTTCGCCGAGCTGGAGGCGTTCGACGTGATGCTGACCAGCGGCGCTGCGGGCGAGGCGCTGCGTGACACGCTGGCGACGCGTGCCGATCGCGCCTGGCCGACGGTCAAGGTGCTGTGATGGCGCAGCGATGGCGGGTGGCTGCCATCATCGTGTGCGGTAATTCACATCGGCGCGCGGATGGCAGACAGCGGACATGACGTTTCCTCTCTCGCTGGCGTTTCTGGGCGTGGTGTTCGGGACTTCCGCGCTCTCCGGTGTCTTTGGCATGGCCGGTGGCCTGATCCTGCTGGGGTTCCTGCTGGCCTGGCTGCCGGCGACGACGGCCATCGCCGTGCATGGCGTGATTCAACTGGGCGCCAACGGTTCCCGGGCCTTCCTGTCGCGGCATTACATCGATTGGCGCATCGTCGGCTGGATCGTGCTTGGCGTGATGCTGGCGGCGGGGCTGCTGGCCTGGCTGCGCTACACGCCGGACGAGCGCGTGGTGATGCTGTTGATCGGGATGCTGCCCGTACTGGTCTGGCTGCCGCGGCGCTGGTTCCGGCTCGACGTGTCCCGACCGCTGGATGCGGTGCTGTGCGGCTGTGTCGCCGGAGGGCTGACCATCGCCGCCGGAGTGTCGGGGCCGACCATCGACATCGGCTTCGTGCGCACGCGGCTCGATCGCCGCACGGTGGTGGCATCCAAGGCGACGATCCAGGTCATCGCCCATGCGCTCAAGGTGGTGTTCTATTGGCAGGCGGCGCTGGCGCTGAGTCGCGGGGAATGGGGCTGGATCGCGCTGGCGATCCCGTTGAGCTTCCTGGGGACCCGTGCCGGGAATGCCATCCTGCGACGCTTGACCGATGCGAGCTTTCGAGGCTGGACGCGCTGGCTGGTCACCCTGGTGGGGGGCTATTACATCGTGCGCGGCATCATGGCGTGGTAGCGCTCGCGGAGGCCTGCGTTGCCAGGTGCGCTTCGAAGACATCGATGGGTGACGGGCGGCCGAAATAATAGCCCTGGTGATAGTGGCAGCCCAGGCGCTCCAGGAACTCGCGTTGGGCCTGCATCTCGACGCCTTCGGCGACGGACTTGAGCTGCAGGCTGTCGGCCAGCGCGACGATGGTCTTGACGATGGCTGCGTCGTTGGCATCGACGAGCACGTCGCGGACGAAGGAGACATCGATCTTCAAGGTGTTGAAGGGCAGGCGCTTGAGATAGGCCAGCGACGAGTAGCCGGTGCCGAAATCGTCCAGCGAGAAGTTCACGCCGTGCTGCTTGAGCCGTGTCATCTTGTCGATGACCCCTTCGACATTGGCCAGCAGCAGGCTTTCGGTCAGCTCCAGCGTGAGCCGCTCGGCCGGCGCCCGGTGACGTGCAATGGTGTCCAATACCCGCGAGACGAAATCGGCTTGCTGGAACTGGCGCACACTGACGTTGATCGATAATTGCAGGTGGGACGTGGCGTCGTGGCGTGACCAGGTGGCGAGCTGCTGACAGGCCGTATCCAGCACCCAGCCACCGATCTGTTCGATGAGGCCCGTTTCCTCGGCGAGGGGAATGAAGTCGCCCGGCGAAATCATGCCGCGTTCGGGATGCTGCCAGCGAATCAGGGCCTCGGCACCGATGATCGTCCCCCGGGTATCCACCTGAGGCTGATAGAAGAGCTGCAACTGGTCGGTGGCGAGCGCCTGACGGAGTTCGGCTTCCATGCAGACGCGCACTTGAAGTGCCTGTTCCATCTCGGGGCGGAAGGCGCGACTGGCGTTGCCGCCTTCCTGCTTTGCGTGGGACATCGCCAGACTGGCGCGCTTGACCAGCTCGTCCGCCGGCACGTCGCCGTCGCCGAAGCGGACGCCGCCCAGGCTGTGCGTCGTGGTATGAGTGAAATCGTCGAGGTCGTATACGCCGCCGATGGCTTGACGCACGGTGTCGAGGTGGCGGCTCAATGCCTCGTCGGCATCGTCGTGGGCACTCGGCAGGTCGGTGACGATCAGGGCGAATTCATTGCCGCCCAGGCGTGCCAGGTCATGCTCGTGGCGAGCGAAGCGCTTGAGGCGACGCGCGACATGCAGAAGCAGGGTGTCGCCGACGGCATTGCCTCGGGAATCGTTGAGCGCCTTGAAGTTGTCGATATCGAGCATGATCAGCGCGCCGCCCGGTCCCTGTGCGCGACACGCGGCTTGCAGGGCATCCAGGCGCGCGTAGAGCGTCTGGCGATTGGGCAGGCCGGTGAGGGTGTCGTGATGGGCGAGCCGGTGAATCTTCGCTTGCGCTTCGCGGTGAGCGCTCAGGTCATGAAGCGTGGCGACGAAGTGATGGACATTGCCCTGGCTGTAATCGACGCGATTGACGCTGACGCGCACGGGAAAAGCCTCGCCGTTCTTGCGTCGTGCCTCGATCTCGCCTTGCCAGTGGCCGTGCTCGACGACGCAACGCTGGATGTCTCGGTACGTCCGGGCGCTTTCGTGCGAGTGTTCGAGAATCGACAGTGGCTGGTTGCGAATTTCGTCGGGGGTATAGCCGGTCAGCGTCGAGAAGGTCCGGTTGCTGAGCACGATCCGGCCCCGGTGATCGAACAGCAGGAAGGCGTCGTTGATGGCGGCGATCACCTCCATGAGCTGCTCGCGCGACATGACGGACTGACGCTGATGGCGCTGCAGGCGCCGGTCGATGAATACCCACAGCCCGGCAACCATCAGCAGGAGAATGACGATGCCGCTGACGCTGACGCCCAGCCAGGACGCAGGCGTCACCGCGTGTTGAGGGGCAGGTGTTGGCGTGGGCAGATAGTAGGTGGCCGACATGGCGGTGTAGTGCATGCCGCTGATGGCCAGCGAAATGCAGGCGGCGATGCTGACCAGGCGGTGATCGAGACGGTTGAGGCGTCGCTGCCGCGCATAGCGGCGATGGATGAGCATCGCGGCGGCACCTAGCCCTATCGCGACCACCAGCGACATGACGAACAGGCCGATGTCATAGCGTACCTCCACGGGCATGCGAATGGCTTCCATGCCCAGGTAGTGCATGATGCCGATGCCCATGCCGAGCACGACGCCACCGACCAGAGAGTAACTCAGGCGCGGACGGGGCATCGCCATGATGCGCAGAGCATAGCCGCTGCCGAGCATGGCGGGGACGAGGGACAGCAGTGTCAGTCCGGCGTCGTAATGCATGGGCAGGGGCAGTCGCAGCGCCAGCATGCCGGTGAAATGCATGCTCCATACGCCGAGCCCCATCATGGCGGCGCCAGCCAGCAGCCATCCCTGGCGCTGCCATCTGCCGTTGGCTTCCTGCATGCGATCGCCGATGAGCAGGCCCAGACCTGCCGCCAGCCAGGCGACGAGACAAGACAAGGCGATGAGCTTGATGTCCCACTCTCCCTGAATGGTGTCTGGCAGGCCTTGCGATGTCAGAAATAGGGCCATGTCGTGCTTTCCTTGCCATGTCATGCCGAGAGAGGCTATCCATTCATCAGCCGGATGGTGATGAAGACGTTATCGGCATGTCGGGGCCGAAACTTCAGTACATGCCCTTTCGCGTTCATGGCGAGTGGGCGGAGCGAGACTGGCGATCGTCCAGCGGGCTCTGGCCGAAATAGCGCTTATAGTCGCGGCTGAACTGCGATGCACTCTGGTAGCCCACCTGGGTGGCGGCCTGGGCCACTTGATAGCCCTGCTGGGTGAGCAGCACGCGCGCCTTGAGCAGCCGCAAGCGTTTGAGGTACTGCATCGGTGCGAGCTGCGTGGTGCGCTTGAAGTGGTGGTGAAAGTGCGAGGCACTCATGTTGACGCGCCGTGCGAGGCTTTCCACGTTCAGGGACTGAGCGTATTGCTGGTGCAGGAAGGTCAGCGCTTCGGCGATGCGGGAATACTGGCCATGGTGGGCCACCAACTGGCGCAGCGATGCGCCCTGGGGGCCGCGCAAGGCGGCGAACAGTACCTCGCGGATGCGGCCGTCGCCCAGCGCTGCGGCCTGCTCGTGGTCGTGCAGGCAGTCGATCAGGCGCATGACGCTATCGCCCATGTCCGCATCCATGTCCACGGCTGCCATGGGGGCGGGCATGCGCGTCGGGGGCGCCGTGGGCAGGCGTCGGACCAGTTCGCCGAGCATGGCCATGTCGAGACTCACCGACAGGCCCAGCAAGGGGGCCGTATCGCTGGCATGGGTCTCGCATTCGAAAGGCAGCGGCATGGCCTGAATCAGATAGTGGCCGGCACCGTAATGGATGATGCGATCCCCGAGGTAGCCGGTCTTGTTGCCTTGCACGATGATGACCAGGCTCGGCTCGTACATCAGCGGCGTGCGCGCGTGGCCGCAGTGCGAGGTGATCAGCTGCACGCCGGGCAAGGGCGTGGCGGCGAATCCTTCCTGGGTGGCCAGCGGGGCCAGGCGCGAAGCCAGGCGGGCTTCCAGGCCATGATCGGCAGCAGGACTCGTGGCGTAAGGGGCTGGCAGGGTCATCGGCGTTTCCTCGACGGTAGCTGACGCCGCAACAGGATAACATCGTGCATGAAATTTGCCTTGTGTCAGGGAAATCCTGCGGCGAGAGAGCAGTATCTGGCAAACATTGCACAGAATCGGGCATGGCCGAGATGCCGTGGCATGCCCACACTGTCGGGGTCCGCGATCGCGTCCTGGTGTCGTGTCAGCACGACCGGCGATCGCATTCACCATCGAAAGGATATTCGTTATGCCACAAGCCAAAGGATACGCTGCGCATTCCGCCGCGTCGGCACTCGAGCCGTACACCTTCGAACGCCGCGAGCCGCGTCCGGACGATGTCGCCATCGAGATCCTCTACTGCGGCGTTTGCCACAGCGATCTCCACTTCGCACGGGATGACTGGGGCATGGCCGCCTATCCGGTGGTGCCGGGCCACGAGATCGTCGGTCGCGTGACTTCGGTGGGCAGCGACGTTGCCAATTTCAAGGAAGGCGACCTGGTCGGCGTGGGCTGCATGGTCGATTCCTGCCGCCATTGCCAGGCATGCAACGACGGCGTGGAACAGTACTGCGCCGAAGGCTTCACCATGACCTACGGCAGCCCGGACCGCCATGACGGCAGCCTTACCCAGGGTGGCTACTCCGACAAGGTCACGGTCAGCGAGCGGTTCGTGCTGCGCATGCCGGAAGGCATCGACCTCAAGTCCGCCGCGCCGCTGCTGTGCGCGGGCATCACGACCTATTCGCCGCTCAAGCATTACGGCGTCAAGCCGGGCCACAAGATCGGCGTGATCGGCATGGGCGGCCTCGGCCACATGGGCGTCAAGCTGGCCAAGGCGCTGGGCGCCGAGGTCACGCTGTTCACGCGCTCCGAAAGCAAGGTGGCCGAGGCCAAGTCCAATGGCGTCGACCATGTGGTGGTGTCCACCGACGAGGCGCAGATGGCGGCGGTCGCCGAGACCTTCGACTTCATGCTCGACACCGTACCCAACCAGCACGATCTGAATCCGTACCTGCAGGCGCTGAAGTACGACGGCACGCACATCCTGGTCGGGCAGATGCAGCCGCTGGAGCCCGCGGTGATGGGCGCCAACCTGATCTTCCGCCGTCGCGTGCTGGCCGGTTCGCTGATCGGGGGGATTCCCGAGACGCAAGAAGTGCTGGATTTCTGCGCCGAGAAGGGCATTACCTGCGACGTCGAGATGATCGACATCCAGAACATCAACGAAGCCTGGGAGCGCATGCAGAAAGGCGACGTGCGTTATCGCTTCGTCATCGACATGGCATCGATGAAGAACGGCTGAGGCCGCGTTTCGGTGCCGACGCACCGATCGCGATAGACCGATCGTACTTGGGCGCGGGGATCTCCCCCCGCGCCTTTTTCGTGTCTGGCAGGTTGCAGAATGGCCCATGAAGGGGGCAGTGCTGCCAGGAACCAGAGTGTTTCCAGGCGCTCTGGGCAGACGGCGTTACTGTTGCCAGTCGATACGGTTGTTGATGACCAGGCCGTCGTCTTCCATACGCATGCGTATTACGACGTTGTCGATGCGCTCGAATTGGTTCTGCATGGCATCGAGCTGCTCTTCGAGTGCTGCAGCGTCGTTGCCTGCGAGGTTGCCGAAGGCGTCGGCAAGCTGAAGCCACTTGGCGTACATGTCGCCGGAAAGCTTGACGTGCATCAGTTCGCCGGCCTCGCCGGTTTCTTCCTGAAGCAAGGACTTGAGCGTCGTCTGCTCGCCCTCACCCGTTGCCACGCCGAGTGCCTTGTCTGTCATGGCCAGCCAGGCCGGTGCATCGCCTAGCATCGCGGTGAGCTGTGGCGGCAGAGCTTGGGGTTCGCCGTCGTTGGAAAGGGAGAGTGTCGCGAGCCCGGGCAGCATGCTCTGGCCGATCGCCATCAACCCGTTGGGGTCGCTGGAGGCTACCAGCAGAGCGCCCTTGATGGCGGGCTGATCGCTATGCTCGGGCATCGTGAGCTCATCGATTACCAGCCGCATGCCGCGCAGGCTACCGAACGGGGGCATGGCCAGCATGTTGGCCTGACGGCCGAGTTCGTCCAGATCGTTGTTGAGTTCGGCGAGCGCCGAGCAACTGAACGGTGCGGTACGCACGTGTTGGATCTGTTGGGTCAGCAGGTCGCGCAGGTCGTTCATGGGCAGTGCGATCGCAAGGTCGAAGGGAGACTCAAGCGAGTCATTGCCCAGGCCCGGCAGTGTTGAAGTGAGCGAGGCAAGCGGGGCGGTGATATCTTCGGCCAATGACACATCGAAGCGTTGCTCGGTGCGTGCGGCGTCGAGCGTGGTGTAGCCGGCGCTCAGTCGCGGCATGCGCGAGGCTAGGCGCGTCGCATCCTCGCGGCAGCTCTGCGAAACCGGTTCTGGGGCCTGACCTTGCGTCTGCTCGGCGAATGCGCGAAAGGCCTGAATCATGGGATCCTGACTGCCGGTGAGCAAGGTCGCCAAGCGTGTCGTATCGACATAGCCCAGGCCGTAGGGCAGGTAGTCCTTGGCGTCGGCCAGCTCACTGAGGCGCTGGGTATCCTGCACGCTGTTGTCGGGCAGGCTCGTGCCTAACACTTGCTGCAGTGCGTCGTCATCCAGTTCGGTGGGGGCGACTGCCAGCACCGCCTGGCCGTCATGAACGGTACTCAGCAGTTGCAGCGGCGCCTCGCCGAGGCGTGCCTGGCGGTATTCCAGCTCGCCCTGCGTGCGGGTTTCCAGCGGCAGGCCGGCAGCGTCTGCAAGACGTTGCAGGAAAGCCTGGTAGCGCTCAGCATCGTTGATGCTCAGGCGCAATACCGGGCTCAGGCCCAGACCGTAGAGAGCGTTCTGACCGCCCAGGTCGACGCCGATCTGTTCGGCGACCTGCTGATAGTCCGATTTGCCGGCAAGCTCCTCGGCGAGTGCGTCAAGCACATTGGCGAGGGACTCGGCCTCGCCGTCGCGGCGCAGTTCTTCTGCGAATTGGCGCAGATCGATACGCTGTTGCGCGAGTGAAGCGTTTGATGACGCCAGCGCGGCGTCGAGAGTCGCGTCGTCGATGGTTTCGAGATTGGCGAAGAGAAAGGGGGTATCAGCCGGAACATGTGCCAGTGGTGCGTCTGCCGAATCTTGTCCGCAACCTGCCAGAAGCAGGCTGCCGGCCATCACGCAGGCAAGTGAGATACGTCGTAACATGATGTTCCCTTGTATTCATTGATGGTCCCGGGCTCGGGCCGGGCGATGCCGGTATCGCAGCGATTGGCAGGCATGGGCGCGTATCGCGCCATGCCGCGCCACTCTTGAGTTGGTGGCTATATCGCTTGGGCGACGTCGATACCGGGTGGTGGCCAATGGTAACCGTTTGTCATGTCGGTAGCATGCTCTCTACGTAGACCGGCGTGGCGATACGCGTCACTCGACCAGGCGCGTCAGCCCCTCCTGCGCCACCGAGGCCACCAGATGACCTTGACGGTCATAGATGCTGCCCCGCGAGAAGCCCCGTGCACTGCCCGCCCAGGGGCTGTCCATGTCATACAGCAGCCAGTCGTTGATGGCCACGTCGCGATGGAACCAGAGGGCGTGATCGAGGCTCGCGATTCTCAGTCTGGGATCGCCGAAGTAGGTGTCGTGCGAGACGAGGCTGGTGGTCAACAGATTGAAGTCGGAGCTGTACGCGAGCAGATAGCGATGCAGCGCGGCATCCTCGGCCAGCTCTCCCGCGAGACGGAACCACAGCCGCTTGCGGGGCATGTCGGTGACGCTGTCCGGCAGGTGCAGGAATTCGATGGGATGCCCGTCGAAACGCTGGACCTCGGCGCCGGCGTCGATCAGCGCCTGGGGCGACTCGAGGTCGGGCATGTCGGGCTGGTGGGAGAAGCCGGGTTCGGTGCCGTGAAACGAGGCGCTGCAGAAGAAGATGGTCTTGCCGTTCTGAATGGCACTGACCCGGCGCGTGGTGAAGCTGCCGCCGTCGCGTACGCGGTCGACCTGATACACTACGGGGCGTTTGGCATCGCCGGGGCGCAGGAAATAGCCATGCAGGGAATGGGCCCAACGGGTCGCTTCCACCGTGCGCGTGGCGGCGGAAAGCGCCTGGCCGAGGACCTGGCCGCCGAACAGCTGCGGCAGGCCGAGATCCTGGCTGTGGCCGCGAAACAGGTTTTCTTCCAGGGTCTCGAGGCCCAGAAGATCGACGAGGGTGTCGAGTGGTTGCGTCATGCCGGCATCCTTGTGAACGGTCGTTTTCATACGGTCGTTCCAATTCTATCAGCATACGGAGACGGCTTCGCGATGCGCAGCGATACCTTCTACATGCATCGTGCGCTGGATCAAGCGCATCGAGCGCTGGAGGCGGGGGAAGTGCCGGTGGGCGCGGTGGTGGTTGCACGCGACGGCGACATCGTCGGGACGGGCTTCAATGCGCCGGTGTCGAGCCATGACCCCAGCGCGCATGCCGAGGTTCGTGCCCTGCGGGATGCCGCCGAGCGCCTGGGCAACTACCGGCTTGAGGGGTGCACGCTGTTCGTCACGCTGGAGCCCTGCCTGATGTGTACCGGCGCGATCATCCATGCGCGCGTGGCACGGGTCGTGTATGCGGCCGCCGAACCCCGCAGTGGCATGGTCGAGTCGCGCGCCAATCTGTTCGCCCAGCCCTGGTTCAATCACCGCGTCGAGGTCGAGGGCGGCGTGCTGGCCTCGCGTGCCACGCACTTGCTCAAGGCGTTCTTCGCGGCGCGGCGCGAATGAGCGCGAGGCCGATGCCTAAAGCACCGGCGGAACGGTATTGAAGGGTGTCTGGGGGAAGGTGTCGTCGCGCTCGCCGAGATGGTGGAACTGACGGCGGCTGCGGTCCACGTAATTGAGGATCTCGTAGTAACGGCGAATGTTGCGCACGTAGATCACCGGCTCGCCGCCGCGTGCGTAGCCATGGCGCACCTGGCTGTACCACTTGCGCTTTTGAAGCAGTGGCAGGGCCTTGCGCACGTCCGCCCATTTATAGGGATCGCCGCCCTGCATCTCGGTGATCTTCTGGGCATCGTAGAGATGCCCCAGGCCCACGTTGTAGGCGGCCAGCGCCATCCAGGTGCGATCCGGCTCGGTGATTTCCTCCTGCAGGCGTCCCTTCACGTGAAGCAGGTACGTCGCGCCGCCTTCGATGCTTTGCTCGGGATCCAGGCGATTGGTCACGCCGACTTCGGCGGCCGTGTCGTTGGTCAGCATCATCAGGCCACGCACGCCGGTCGGTGACGTGGCGCGCGGCTTCCAGTGCGATTCCTGATAGCCCAGCGCGGCGAGCAGCTTCCAGTCGAAACCGGTGTCGCGGGCCGCTTCCTTGAACGCAGCCTCGTAGCGGGGCAGGCGTGCCTGGGCGTGGCGAATGAACAGGCGCGCCCCCACGTATTCGAGATAATCGTCGTGACCGAAGTAGCGTGCGATCAGCTCATCGAGCTGGCCGCTGGCGTGCAGACGGTCGATGAGCCGGTTGGCGGCTTGCAGCAGCGCCACGCCGCTGTCCTTGGGAAACGCCCAGACCAGGCTTTGCGGCGCCCCCAGCATGAATCCGTTTTCGACGTCGGGGAAAAAGAGCCGGTTGAGCTTGAACTGGTGTGCATAGACGACGGCGGCATCGAATTCGCCTTTCTCGACCATCTCGATGAGATCGGTGACTTCCAGCTCGTCGGTTTCCTGCCAGGTCAGTTCGGGCAGCGACTTTTGCAGGTCGCGCAGGGCGCGACCGGTGCCCGAGCCGCGCAGTGCGGCGATATCGAGCCCGAGCAGATCCTCCGGCGTCGTCGGGGCCGGAATGCCGCGATGGTAGATGACCATGGGCTGCATCGACATGATGGGGCGACTGTAGAGAATGCCGGGTTCGGCCGGGTCGAGCGAGAGGGTGGCGGCGCCCAGGTCGGCGCGTCCGTCGCGCACGGCGCTGAGAACGTCGCCGATATTGCCGACACTGTTCAGTGAGAGGCTGACATCCAGCGATTCCGCGAAACGCCGCACCAGGTCGTACTCGAACCCCGTCGGGCCGTGACGGCCTTCGTAATACGTGGTCGGGGTGTTGCGCGTGAACACCTGGATGAAGTCGCGCGACAGAATCGCCGACAAGGCCGCATCCGGTTCGTGGGAGGTACGGTTGTCGGGGATCAGCAGCGCCAGCAGGGCAACGAATGCCGTCGCCACTGGGCGCATGTAACGAAGCAGAGCATCGAGCATACCGGTTCTGGTCAGCGATGAGAGGCAGCCACCTTAGCGGGCGTCGCGTCCGATGTCACCCGACGCCGATTCCACGCTCGTCGCTATCCTGCAACGGGTGGCTTCGCCCGTGAGCGGCTTTTCCATTATCATGGGGGCTCATTGGCCGCCGCCCGCGGCATCGTCTACCTGTTGTCCCAGAGGCCTATTCGACATGCTCGAACTGCGAGGAGCGCCCGCCCTTTCCGCTTTCCGCCATGCCAAGCTGTTAGCCGCGTTGCGTGATGCCGTGCCCGAGGTCGAGGCGTTGCACGCCGATTATGTTCACTTCGTCGACCACCAGGAGGATCTCGACGACACGGCGCGCGAGGTGCTGGCGCAACTGCTGACCTACGGTCCCGTGCGCGATGGCGCCGACGCCGAGTCCGAAGGCCAGCTGTTTCTGGTCGTGCCGCGTCTGGGCACGTTGTCGCCGTGGTCTTCCAAGGCCACCGATATCGCCCACAATTGCGGTCTGCATCAGGTGCGGCGCATCGAGCGCGGCATCGCCTATCGCGTGACGCTGGGGGGCAAGCTCGACGAGGCGACGTTCGCGGCGCTCGTCGCGGTGCTTCACGATCCCATGACCGAAACGGTGCTGGCCGATGCCAGCGATGCCGCCAAGCTGTTCGAGCAGCACGAGCCGGCGCCGCTGGGGCGGGTCGACGTGCTCGAAGGCGGGCGCGAGGCGCTGGTCGACGCCAATGACGCACTGGGACTGGCGCTGGCCGACGACGAGATCGACTATCTGCTCGAGGCCTTTCGCTCGCTCGATCGCAATCCCACCGACGTCGAACTGATGATGTTCGCGCAGGCCAATTCCGAGCACTGCCGACACAAGATCTTCAACGCCGACTGGACCATCGATGGCGAGGCCCAGCCGCTGTCGCTGTTCAAGATGATCAAGAACACCCATGCGTGTTCCGGCGACGACATTCTCTCGGCCTACAGCGACAATGCCGCCGTGATTCGCGGCACGCGGGCCGGCCGCTTCTTCGCCGCTCCCTGGCTGCCGCACCAGGCGCGCGAGGCGCGTTACGCGGCGACGCAGGAACCCATCCACATCCTGATGAAGGTGGAAACCCATAACCATCCGACGGCCATCGCACCCTATCCCGGTGCGGCGACGGGGGCCGGCGGCGAGATTCGCGACGAAGGCGCCACCGGCGTCGGCGGCAAGCCCAAGGCGGGGCTCACCGGGTTCGCGGTGTCCAACCTGCGTATCCCCGAATTCGTGCAGCCCTGGGAAGCCTTCGACTACGGCAAGCCCGCGCGCATTCAGTCGGCACTCGACATCATGCTCGAGGCGCCCATCGGCGGGGCAGCGTTCAACAACGAGTTCGGACGTCCCAACCTGAGCGGCTTTTTCCGTACCTACGAACAGGATGCGGTCGGTGCGGCCGGGATCGAGCGGCGCGGCTATCACAAGCCGGTGATGCTCGCCGGCGGCTACGGCAATATTCGCGAAGGTCATGTCGCCAAGGGCGATATACCGGTCGGTGGCAAGCTGATCGTGATGGGCGGTCCGTCGATGAAAATCGGCCTCGGCGGCGGGGCGGCATCGAGCATGGCCTCGGGCGCCTCCAGCGAGGATCTCGATTTCGCCTCCGTGCAGCGTGACAACGCGGAGATCGAGCGGCGCGCCCAGGAAGTCATCGATCGGTGCTGGGCGCTGGGCGACGACAATCCCATCTGCTTCATTCACGACGTGGGCGCCGGCGGGCTTTCCAATGCGCTGCCGGAACTGGTCAAGGACGGCGACCGGGGCGGGCGTTTCGAACTGCGCGACATTCCCAACGCCGAGCCGGGCATGAGCCCGCTGGCCATCTGGTGCAACGAGGCCCAGGAGCGCTACGTGCTGGCGGTGGCGCCGGACGACCTGGAGGCCTTCGACGCGCTGTGCCGGCGCGAACGTTGCCCCTATGCCGTGGTCGGCGAGGCGACCGAGGCCCACCACCTGTCGGTCCACGATGGTCACTTCGATACGCGTCCCGTCGACCTGCCGATGAGCGTGCTGTTCGGCAAGCCGCCCAAGATGTCGCGTGCCTTCGAGCGACGCACGCTGACGATGCCCAGCCTGGGGCTCGACAATCTCGATCTGCGCGAGGCGCTGGATCGGGTGCTGCGTCTGCCGGCCGTGGCGTCCAAGAGCTTTCTGATCACCATCGGCGACCGCTCGATCACCGGTCAGGTGGCGCGCGACCAGATGGTCGGGCCCTGGCAGGTGCCCGTGGCGGACTGCGCGGTGACCACGGCCAGTTTCGATACGCATGCCGGCGAGGCCATGGCCCTCGGCGAGCGTCCGCCGGTGGCACTGGTCGACCCGGCGGCCAGCGCCCGCCTGGCGGTGGCCGAGGCCATCACCAACCTGGCGGCGGCGCCGATCGCCAAGCTCTCCGACATCAAGCTCTCCGCCAACTGGATGAGCGCCGCCGAGCATGAAGGCGAGAACCAGGCCCTGTATGACGCCGTGCATGCCGTGGGCATGGAACTCTGCCCGCAACTGGGCATCGCCATTCCGGTGGGCAAGGACTCGATGTCCATGCGCACCGCCTGGCAGGAAG
This sequence comes from Chromohalobacter sp., assembly GCF_039830575.1. Classification (NCBI taxonomy): domain Bacteria; kingdom Pseudomonadati; phylum Pseudomonadota; class Gammaproteobacteria; order Oceanospirillales; family Halomonadaceae; genus Chromohalobacter; species Chromohalobacter sp. The sequence continues at coordinate 105,826 of NZ_JBDOOX010000009.1, forward strand.
AGACCGCCGAGGGTGAGCATGAAGACAAGAGCGTGACAGCGCCGCTGACGCTCAATATCACCGGTTTCGCACCGGTCACCGATGCCATGCGCACCCTGACCCCGCAGCTGCGCCTGGACCAGGACGAGAGCGACTTGATTCTCATCGACCTGGGCCAGGGGCAGAACCGGCTGGGGGGCTCGGCGCTGGCGCAGGTATACGGCCAGGTCGGGGATGCATGCCCCGATCTCGAGGACGCCGAGGACCTCAAGGCGTTCTTCTCGGTCATTCAAGGCCTCAATGCCGACGGCAAGCTGCTCGCCTACCACGATCGCAGTGACGGTGGCCTGCTGGTGACCCTGCTGGAAATGGCCTTTGCGGCGCGCGGCGGGCTGGAGATCAAGCTCGACTGGCTGATCGACGACGCCTACGAGGCCTTCGATGCCTTGTTCGCCGAAGAACTGGGGGCGGTGATTCAGGTCAATCGTCGCGACACCGAGTTCGTGCTCGCCCAGCTGGCCGCGGCCGGCCTCGAGACCTGCGGTGTGGTGGCACGGCCGCGCTACGACGATCAGGTCCGGGTCACGCTGTTCGAGGAACCGCTGCTGGAAACCACGCGGGCCATCGCCCAGCGCACCTGGACCGAGACCAGCTACCGCATGCAGGCGCTGCGCGACAATCCGCAGTGTGCCAAGTCCGAATTCGATGCCTTGCTCGACCTGCGCGACCCCGGTCTCTCGGCGCAGCCCAGCTTCGATGTCGACGAGGACATCGCTGCGCCCTACATCGGACGCGGCGAGCAACCCCGTGTGGCGATATTGCGCGAGCAGGGCGTCAACGGGCATGTCGAGATGGCGGCGGCCTTCGATCATGCCGGCTTCGCGGCCGTCGACGTGCACATGAGCGATATCCTCGAAGGGCGCGTCGATCTGGCGACCATGAAGGGGCTGGTTGCCTGTGGCGGCTTCTCGTACGGCGATGTGCTCGGCGCCGGCGGCGGCTGGGCCAAGTCGGTGCTGTTCAATGACCGCGCGCGCGATGCCTTCGAAGGCTTCTTCCAGCGTGATGACAGCTTCTCGCTAGGGGTGTGCAACGGCTGCCAGATGCTTTCGCAGCTCAAGTCGCTGATTCCCGGGGCCGAGAACTGGCCGCGTTTCGTGCGCAACGAGTCCGAGCAGTTCGAGGCGCGCGTGAGCATGGTGCAGGTCGAGAAGAGTCCTTCGATCCTGCTGGCCGGCATGGAAGGGTCGCGCCTGCCGATCGCCGTGGCCCACGGCGAGGGGCGCGCCGAGTTCCGTGACAGCGGCCACTTGCGCAGCATGCAGACCAGTGACCAGATCGCCATGCGCTATGTGGACAACTACGGTCAGGTGACGACGCGCTATCCCGCCAACCCCAATGGCTCGTCCGCGGGCATCACGGGGCTGACCACGCCGGATGGCCGCGTGACGATCATGATGCCTCACCCCGAGCGCGTGGCCCGCGCGGTCACCAACTCCTGGCGTCCCGACGAATGGCGGCAGGACGGTGCCTGGATGCGGATGTTCCGCAATGCCCGGGTGTGGGTGGACTGATCGCGCCGTCTCGCCATGCAACGACGGGGGCACGAGGACGCCTGTTGGTCTCTCGCATGATCCACAGGCGCCTCGAAATGCGTTAGTTTGCGCAGGTATGTTGCATTCATGGACCCGTCAATGACACACGACCCTGACTCCCAGCGACGCGGGGGCTTTCCTCGCGCCGAACTCGCGGCTTCGCCCGGGCGACCTGCGCGGCTCAGCGACAAGGTCTATGGCGATATCGTCGAGCGCATCCTGCAAGGGGAGTACGACGAGGGACATCGGCTGCCTTCCGAGGCCAAGCTGGCCGAAATGAACCAGGTCTCTCGGCCCATCGTGCGCCAGGCCTTGTCTCGACTCCGGGAAGATGGCCTGGTGAGGTCGCAACGTGGCGCGGGCAGTTACGTGATGCGCCGTCCGGACCGTGCCATGCTGGACTTCGCCCCGCTGGACAGCCTGGCGGACATGCAGCGTTGTTTCGAGTTCCGCGCGGCGCTCGAGGGCGAGTCGGCACGTGCGGCCACGCAGTATGCCTCGACCGCGGCGATCAGAGAGATCGAGAAGGCTCTGCAGCGCCTGGAAACCTGTATCCAGGAAGGCGAGCTTGGGGTGGACGCGGATTTCGGCTTTCACCTCGCGGTTGCCAACGCCACCAACAACCGGTTTTTCACCGATACCCTCCTGTCCCTCAAGACACAGATCAATTTCGGCCAGAACCTGGCGCGCAACCTCGGTCTGCGTCGTCCGGGGCTGCATTTGCCGGAAGTCCAGGAAGAGCATGTGCGAATCTTCGAGGCCATTCGTGCGGGCGATGCCGAACTGGCCTGCCAGCGGATGCGCGAGCACATCGGCAATTCGCGTCGCCGGGTATTCGAAGGGTAGCCACATCTTCTGACAGGTGTGGCAAAACTCCTAAAACAACTTGGTCAAAGTTGTCCTGCCTTTCTTCCAAAAACCTTTTTGTCTTCAAGACCTTGTTTTTATTGATTAAATGCTTCCATTTTCATGTGTGGAGACAGGCTTTTCCTGCGTGTTTCGACTAAGGTCTACCTTTCTTTAGTGGACAGATTTTACAAGTTGGCTAGCTTCAAAGGTGCGGTATGCATTTTTCCGACACGAAATGCATATGACGTTTCATTCGCTCTGCCATGACGGTGACAAGAACAATCGAGCGGAAAACGTCGCCAGACCACAAGAAGACCAAGGAGTACGCCAATGACACTCGCCACGACACGCTGGGTAGGCTCGCTCACCCTGATGGCTGCCCTGGGCATGCCGGGCATCGCCCTCGCCGAGTATCCCGAACAACCCATTACCTACACGATTCCGTTCGATCCTGGTGGCGAGTCCGACGTCACCGCACGCTTCCAGGAGCCTCATCTGGAAGAGATCCTGGGGGTCGAGGTCAACGTCAACCACCGTCCCGGTGGCGGGGGCGCCGTCGGCTGGAGCGAGTTCCAGAGCAAGGCCGAGCCGACGGGGTACGAGATGATCGGGGTGAATATCCCGCATATCATCGCTCAGCCCATCATGCGTGAGAATGCCGGTTACGAAACCGACAACTGGAAGATCGTGACCTTTTTCCACACCACGCCCAATGCCTTGATCGTCCCCAAGGACAGCCAGTTCGAGACGCTCGACGACCTGGTTCAGTACGCCAAGGAGAACCCGCAGGCGGTCACGCTGGGCGGTAGCGGGACCTTCAGTGCCAACCATCTGGGCGCCCTGCGTCTCGAAAGAGAGGCCGACATCGATATCACCTATATCCCGTTTACCGGCACGGGCCCGCTGCCGGCGGCGGTACAGGGGAACCATGTGTCGGGCATCTTCAACTATTCGATGCTCGGCGTGCAGATGCAGGACAACGCCCGCGTCCTGGCCGTGGCCTCGGAAGAACGCGTGCCCGCGCTACCGGATGTGCCGACGTTCAAGGAACTGGGCTATGACATCGTCGGTGGCGCCTATCGTGGCGTGGCCGTGCCCAAGGGGACGCCGGACGAGATCGTCAATACGCTGCAAGAGGCGTTTGCGAAGACCAACGAGCGCATCGCAGAAAAGCAGGAGCCGCTCGGCTTCGTCATGACCGATATCACCGATGGCGAGGTGGACGAGGTCATGCAGCAACTCAAGTCGGCCTACCAGCCGATCCTCGAAGACGCCAAAGCCAACCAATAACGCGACATGATGCGTCACCCGTCCCTGCGAGCCTTCTTGGCGCAGGGCCGGGTGCCGGCCGTTCATCCGACGCGACCCATCATGCGAAAAGGGGAGTTGGCTCATGGACATGTTACTGGAAGCCCTGTTTTCGATCCTGACCCTCGAAGGGCTCGTCACCATCCTGTGCGGGGTGACGGCGGGGTTGTTCATCGGCGCCCTGCCGGGCTTGACGGCAACCATGGCGCTGGCGGTGCTGCTGCCGTTCACCTTCACGATGTCGCCCCTGCAAGGCCTGATGGCGCTTGGGGCGGTCTATATGGGCGCCATCTACGGCGGCGCTTTCACGGCCATCCTGATCAATACCCCCGGAACGCCGTCGTCCATCGCCACGACATTCGACGGTTATCCCATGGCACGCCAGGGGCGTGCCTACGAAGCCCTGGCCGCCGCGACCATCGCCTCGGTAGTCGGCGGCATCATCGGGGTGACGTTCCTGTTGTTGCTGGCGCCGCCTCTGGCGAGGCTTGCCGTGGTGTTCGGACCGGCCGAGATGTTCTGGGTGGCGCTGCTGGGCCTGACTCTGGTGGCCAGCCTGTCGAGCGGGTCACTGCTCAAAGGGTTGCTGGGCGGTTGCATCGGCATGCTGTTGAGCACCATCGGGGTCTCGCCGATCGGTGGTGAAACCCGCTTCATCTTCGGCATACCGGCGTTGCAGGGCGGTATCGAACTGATCGTCGCCCTGATCGGCCTGTTCGTGGTTCCCGAGCTGATCTCGATGGCGGCCCAGGGGCGGGGCGCCTTGCCGGAAAGCGGCAAACTACAGGGGGGCGCTGGCTCGGCCATCATGCGTATGGGCCGGCATATCTTCGGCAAGCCCATCAACCTGATTCGCTCCTGCATCATCGGGCAGATCATCGCCATCATCCCGGGCGCTGGGGGGAACGTCACCAGTCTGGTGGCGTACAACGAGGCCCGCCGTTTCTCCAAGGATCCGTCGTCGTTCGGCAAGGGCAACGTCGATGGCGTGATTGCCTCGGAGTCGAGCAACAACGTCATGGTGGCGGGCAGCATGGTGCCGCTGCTGACCCTGGGCATTCCCGGTGCGCCACCGGATGCCATCATCCTTGGGGTGTTGCTCATGCATGGCCTGCGCCCGGGGCTGGATCTGTTTACCGAAACCGGTGTGCTGACCAATGGCTTCATCCTCTCGATGGGGTTCGCGGCCATGTTCCTGCTGCCGGTCGGCCTGCTGGGCGGACGCTTGATTCACCGCGTCGTGGTCAAGACGCCGTTTTACTTTCTGCTGCCGAGCATCGCCATGGTCACCATCCTGGGGACCTATGCGCTGCGCAACAGCATGACCGACGTGTTCATCATGCTGCTGCTGGGCTCGGTGGGGTATTTCCTGCGCCTGATCGGCATTCAGGCGGCGCCCATCGTTCTGGGCATGATCCTGGGCGTCATCGCCGAGAAGGGCTACGTGCAGACCATGCTGGTGGCCGTGGTGGACCCGATTCCCTGGCTGCGACTGGTCGCCAACCCGCTGTCGATCGTGCTGGCCTGCCTGGTGGTGCTGAGTGTCGCGACGACCCTGCTGCCGGGGTGGCTGGAGCGTAGCGGGCGCATGGCCAAGGTCGACTCGGACGAGGAGAAGACATCATGACCCTGCGCCTCAACACCGACTTCGCCGCGGGGCTCTTCGGCTTGCTGTTCGCCGCCGTCCTGTGGTTCCCGCGCGAGGGCATGGGCCGGCTGAGCATCATCTTTCCCCGCGCCATCCTGGTGATCATGGTCGTGCTGTCCTTGGCGCTGATCGTCAAGGCTTTCACCAAGCCGGCGGCGCGCGAGGTCACGATCGAAGGCAATCCGCGCCGCCTGGTGATCATGATCGCCGTCCTGTTCGTCTGGTGGTACGCCATCGACCTGTTGGGCTTTCTGGTGGCGACGGCCATCATTTTCTTCGGCCTGACCTGGTATCTGGCAAGCGTGGAAGGGGGCGTTTCCAGACGGCGCCTCGCACAGTGGGTGCCGGTCATCGCGCTCTTGATCGGCGTGTTCTACCTCGCTTTCACGCAGGTTCTGAACGTCAGGCTGCCGTCCGGCATCTGGTCGTGATCGCTCAGTCATTCTCTCGGCTGCAAGACAAGGAGCAAGCATGCGAATTACCGACATCAAGGAGGCGCGGGTTTCGATCGCTTCCGATATCGCCAACGCCTATATCTCGTTTGCCAAGATGGATGTCTCCATCCTGGCGATCTACACCGATGCCAAGGTCGATGGCCGGCAGGTCGTGGGCTACGGCTTCAATTCGAACGGACGCTATGCCCAGAGCGGCCTGCTGCGGGAGCGTTTCCTGCCCCGTCTGGAGGAAGCGGACCCGGCGTCGTTGCTCGATGACAGTGGCCGCAATCTCGATCCGTTCAAGGTCTGGGCGACGGTGATGGCCAACGAGAAGCCGGGCGGCCACGGCGAGCGCTCGGTGGCGGTGGGTATCATCGACATGGCGATCTGGGACATCGTGGCCAAGGTCGAGAACAAGCCGCTGGGGCAGCTACTGGCCGAGCGCTTCGGGGACGGCGAGGTGGATCGGCGCGTCTCGGTCTATGCCGCCGGCGGCTATTACCATCCCGGCAAGGAAATCCAGGGTCTTCAGGAAGAAATGCGCGATTACCTGGAGATGGGCTACGTGGCCACCAAGATGAAGATCGGCGGTGTGCCGCTGGAAGAAGACTTGCCGCGCGTCGAGGCGGCACTGGAGGTCGTGGGCGAGGCGTCGCGTCTGGCGGTGGATGCCAATGGCCGTTTCGGTCTGCAGGACACGCTGGCCTTCGCCGATGGCCTGGCTCCCTTCGGGGTGCGCTGGTACGAGGAGGCCGGCGATCCACTCGACTACGCCCTGCAGCGCCAGCTATGCGAGCACTATGCCGGCCCGACCGCCACGGGGGAAAACCTGTTCTCCCATCAGGACGTGCGCAACCTGTTGCGCCATGGCGGCATGCGCCCCGACCGCGACATCCTGCAGATGGACCCGGTGCTGTCCTACGGGTTGGTGGAGTACCTGCGCATGCTGGACGAACTGCGCATTCGCGGCTGGTCGCCCCGCCAGTGCATCCCTCACGGTGGGCACCAGTTCGCCCTCAACATCGCCGCCGGTCTCAAGCTGGGCGGCAACGAATCCTACCCGCGCGTCTTTGCGCCCTTCGGTGGTTTCGCCGACTCCACGCCGGTCGAGAACGGCTACGTGGCGATTCCGGCCATGCCGGGCATCGGCTTCGAGGACAAGGCCGAGTTGATGAAGGTTTTTCACGCCCACCTGTAGGTCTTGGGCCAATCGCAGCAGAGGATATTCACCATGCGTCATCACAAGATCGCCGTGATTCCCGGCGACGGCGTCGGCGTCGAGGTCATCGAGGCCGGCAAGCAGGTCCTGCAGGCCCTGGCGGAGAAAAGCGGTGAACTGAGTTTCGCTTTCAGCGACTTTCCGTGGAGTTCCGATCATTACCTCGAGCATGGCCGCTACATCCCCGAAGGGGGGCTGGAAGAACTGGCCACTTTCGATGCCATCTATTTCGGTGCGGTAGGCAGCCAGCAAGTGCCGGATCACGTCTCGCTATGGGATCTTCGCCTGGCAATCTGCCAGGGGTTCGACCAGTACGCCAACGTGCGCCCCGCTCGGTTGCTGCCCGGTATCGGCAGCCGGTTGCAGGATGCCGAGAAGATCGACTGGGTGATCATTCGCGAGAACAGCGAAGGCGAGTATTCCGGTAACGGGGGGAGGGTGCATCGTGGCTTGCCGGAAGAAATCGGCACCGAGGTGTCGATCTTCTCGCGCAAGGGTGTGGAGCGTATCCATCGCTTCGCTTTCGAGATGGCCCGAAGCCGGCCGCGCAAGATGCTGACCCTGGTGACCAAATCCAACGCTCAGCGGCACGGCATGGTGCTGTGGGATGAGGTGTTCTTCGAGGTGGCCAGGGATTATCCCGACGTCGAGATCGACCGGGAACTCGTCGATGCCGTGACGACGCGCATGGTGCTCAAGCCGGACACGCTGGACACCGTGGTGGCGACCAACCTGCACGCCGACATCATTTCCGACCTGGCGGCGGCGCTGACGGGAAGCCTGGGGATTGCGCCGACCGCGAACCTGAACCCCGAGCGAACCTTTCCCTCGATGTTCGAGCCGATCCATGGCTCGGCGTTCGACATTGCCGGCCAAGGCATCGCCAACCCGGTGGGCGCCTTCTGGACGGCGGTCATGATGCTGGAGCATCTGGGCGAAACCACGGCGGCCGAGCGATTGATGGCGGCGATCGAGCGGCTGACGCGTTCCGGCGTTCATTCCCGTGACGTGGGTGGTGCTGCGACGACGAAAGAGATTACCCAGGCGGTCTTGAATGAGCTGAGCCGCTGAGCCGGGCGAGGCGGCAAGACCGCGGCGTTCGGCGTCGCGGTCTCGTGCTCGCCCGGCGAGTGGCATCACTCGGGACGAATGGCCGTGTAGAAAAAGCGTACCGACGGCTCATCGACGAGCAATGGGGCGCTGCCTTCCTTGAACGGCGCGTAGTGGGGCATCTGCATGTGGTGCTCGAAGGCGGCGCGGTCGCGATAGACCTCGTGCAGCACGACGAGATTGCCGCTGCCTTCCGGCGTCAGCACGTCGAATGCCAGGCAGCCTTCCTCATTGGCCAGTGATTCGTTGGCGTCGTTGTGGGCCAGGGCGAGAAAGGCAGGCACCTGGCCTTCCTTGATCCGGAACTCGGCGAGCACGACGAAATGCGATGTGGTCGAGGACATGTGACCTCCGCTGGAAAAGAAGATGATGAATGCCGGATGGGCACCGAATCAGGCGTCTCGCGATGTGCCGGACGCCTCGAGATGCGCTTCCAGCTCGTCGAGGGTGTGACGATAGTCTGCGACGAGACGGTCGTAGCGCCCGAAGTCATGGCCGCAATCTTCGCAGAAGACATGATACTGGCCCTCGCGACCGGGCGGGAAACGCTTGGTGCGGCTACCGCATTCGGGACAGTCGGGGCTGGTGGGTGCTTGCATGGGACCTCCTGAGCGTCGGTGTTGCCGCGATTCGAGAACATCGTGACATGGCGTTGTACTCATGAAGTCGGGGCGCCCGGCACCAAGATCAAGGTGCCGACCGCCCCCGAGACCTTGCCGGCGATGCTAACATTCGCCTTTTGTTCCGTGGATGTCCCGCATGAGCGCGCCCTCGCTTCGCCCCTACCAGCATCAGGCCGTCGATAACGTCATCGCGCATTTCCGGCGCGGCGACGATCCCGCCGTGGTGGTGCTGCCCACCGGCAGCGGCAAGTCGCTGGTCATCGCCGAACTGGCACGGCTGGCACGCGGCCGGGTCCTGGTACTGGCGCACGTTCGGGAGCTGGTCGAGCAGAACCATGCCAAGTACCGCGCCTATGGACTGGAGGCGGACCTGTTCAGTGCCGGTCTGGGACGCAAGGAAAGCGAGCGTCAGGTGGTCTTCGGTTCGGTGCAGTCCGTGGTCAGGAGCCTGGAGCGTTTCGAGGCCCACGAAGCGTGGGGCGCGTTCACCCTGCTGGTCATCGACGAGTGCCACCGCATTCCGCCGGGGGCGTCGGCGGGCAAGGTCCGGGATGACAAGGGCGCGTCGAGCTATCATCAGGTGATCGCGCACCTGCGGCGCCACAACCCGCGCCTCAAGGTGCTGGGCCTGACGGCGACGCCGTATCGTCTGGGGCAAGGCTTCATCTACCACCGTCATCACCACGGCATGGTGCGCGGCGACGCGGATTGCTTCTTTCAGGATTGCGTGTTCGAGCAGCCACTGCGACTGATGGTCAAGCAGGGCTATCTGGCGCCGCCCCGACGCGTGGATGCCGCACTGTATGCCGAGGATGGCGAGCAGACCCGGTATGACTTCTCGCGGCTGTCGCCCGGTCGCGGCGGCGGCTTCGAGGAGGCGGAGCTGAACCGCGTCGTGCAGGGGCACCGGGCGACGCCGGGGATCATCGCCGAGGTCGTCGAGCAGGCCCGCGAGCGGCGCGGCGTGATGATCTTCGCGGCCACGGTGGCGCACGCGCGGGAAATCATGGGATATCTGCCGGCGCAGCAGGCGGCGCTGATCGTGGGCGCGACGCCGGGGCGGGAGCGCGAAGCACTGATCGAGGACTTCAAGGCGCAGCGGTTGAAGTATCTCGTCAACGTGGCGGTCCTCACGACCGGTTTCGATGCCCCGCATGTGGATCTGATCGCGATCCTGAGGCCCACGGAGTCCGTCAGTCTGTATCAGCAGATCGTCGGGCGCGGCTTGCGGCTGGCGCCGGGCAAGCAGGACTGCCTGATTCTCGATTATGCGGGCAACCCCTGGGACCTGTATGCGCCGGAGGTCGGCGAGCCCAGGCCCGATTCCGATGCCGAACCGGTACAGGTCGAATGCCCGGCATGCGGGCATGCCAATCTGTTCTGGGGCAAGCGCGATGGCGAATTGGTTATCGAACATTACGGCCGTCGCTGCCAAGGCCTGCTGGAAGACACGGACGGGCGGCGCCGGCAGTGCGACTTTCGTTTTCGCTTCAAGGTCTGCGATCAGTGCGGCGCGGAAAACGATATCGCCGCGCGTGCCTGCCATCAATGCGACGAGCGGCTGGTCGACCCCGACGACAAGCTCAAGGCTGCGCTGCGCCTCAAGGAAGCCAAGGTGCTGCGCGTCTCGGGGATGCAGTTACAGGCGGTAACCAATGGTCGCGGGCTGCCGCGCCTGAAAGTGACCTACCATGATGAAGACGGCGCCACGCTCGACGAGTGGTTCGCGCTGGAAACCGCCGCACAGCGTCGCGCCTTCACGCTGGCCTTTCTGCGCCATCACCTGCGGGCGCCGGGCAGCGACTGGCGGCCGGATTCGCCCGAGGCGGTGATCGCCGGCGAGCGGCGTCTCAAGGCCCCGGATTTCGTGATCGGACGCAAGGTGGGTCACCACTGGCAGATCCGGGACAAGCTCTTCGACTACGCGGGGCGCTATCGCAAGGCCGATGATGCAGCGGACAATGGCTAGTTGAAGATGCGCTAATCACGCTAACGGTTTATGATGGAACGGTGACATTTACCCTGATGGAGAGACGGAAATGGCCTGGATGACCCCGGAAGTGACGGAAATCTGCATCGCGCTGGAAATCAACGACTACATGCCCGCCGAATTCTGAGGCGGCGTTGTATATCCATGTACTCGGGGCGGCCGCCGGTGGCGGCCTCCCTCAGTGGAACTGTCGTTGCGATGTATGCCGGCTGGCGTGGGCGGGCGACCCCCGTGTCACGCCGCGAACCCAATCCTCCCTGGCCGTGAGCGCCGATGGCCGCTCGTGGGCCTTGATCAACTGCGCCCCCGAGGTGCTCACCCAGATACGCGGGACCCCGGCGCTGTTTCCGCGTCAGGGGAAGCGTGACACGCCGATCGCCTCGATCTTGCTGACCAACGGCGACGTCGATCATGTCGGCGGTCTGCTGAGTCTGCGTGAAAGCTCGCCCTATCGTCTTCACGCGACGCCGGAGATCCATGCCGCGTTGCGCGACAGTCCGGTCTTCAACGTTCTCGCTCCCGATCATGTCGAACGTGTCGAAGTGGCACTGGAAGAGACCCTGACGCTCGCCGAGGGGCTCGAGGCGCGCATATTCGCGGTGCCCGGCAAGGCGGCGCTGTACCTGGAGGGCGAGGACCCCGACATCGGCAGCGAAGGCGAGGCCACCGTGGGCGTGGAGTTTCGCGTCGGCGCGCGGCGTGCCTATTACATTCCCGGTTGTGCCGCGATGAACGAACGCCTGGCGGCACGTCTCGAGGGCGCCGATCTGTTGCTGTTCGACGGTACGCTGTGGCGTGACGACGAGATGATTCGCGCCGGTGTCGGCCACAAGACGGGAAGCCGCATGGGGCACATGTCGATGTCCGGCGAGACGGGCAGCATGGCCGCGTTGTCGTCGCTGAACATCGGGCGACGTGTCTTCGTTCACATCAATAACACCAATCCGGTCTTGATCGACGACTCCCCGGAGCGCCGGGAGGCCAGGCGTCACGGGTGGGAGATCGCCCACGACGGCATGGAACTGGAATGCTGATGAGTGATATTGAAACCCCGATCCACGAGGCGTTGAGCGCGGACGAACTGGAAGCACGTTTACGCGCGATCGGCGAGCAGCGTTACCATCACCGTCATCCCTTTCAGCTCATGCTGCAGAACGGCGAGCTGAATCGCCGTCAGGTTCAGGCATGGGCCCTCAATCGCTATTACTACCAGTCGATGATCCCGCTCAAGGACGCCTCGCTGATCGCGCGCCTCGACGATTCGGCGCTGCGCCGCGCGTGGCGTGCCCGGCTGGTGGATCATGACGGTGAAGCCGAGGGCGAGGGCGGTATCGCGCGCTGGCTGAAGCTCACCGACGGGCTGGAGCTGGATCGTGAGATGGTGGTCTCGACCCGGCGGATTCTGCCGGCCACGCGCTTTGCGGTGGAGGCCTATCTGCATTTCGTGCGCGAGCGCAGCGTGCTGGAGGCCATTGCCTCGTCGCTGACCGAGCTGTTCTCGCCCCTGGTGATCGGCCAGCGGGTCAGCGGCATGCTCGAGCACTACGACTTCGTTTCCGCCGAGACCCTGGCCTATTTCGAACCTCGCCTGACCCAGGCGCCGCGAGACGCGGAAATGGCCCTCGATTACGTCAAGCGCCATGCCCGCCGACCGGATCAGCAGCAGGCGGTGCTCGACGCGCTGATCTTCAAGTGTCAGGTGCTGTGGACCCAACTGGACGCCTTGCATCACGCCTATGTGGCGCCCGGCCACGTGCCGCCCGGGGCCTGGGATGGCGACGCGCAAACGGAAACGTCATGACGGCAATTCAGGAAAGCGACATCGTGCGCCTGCCGCGCGGCGTCAGGCTGCGTGAAGATAAACGGCGGGGCGGCTGGGTATTGCTGGCGCCCGAGCGCGTCTTCCAGCTCGATGGCATCGCGCAGGCCGTGGTCGGCCAGGTGGATGGCGAACGCAGCGTCGGCACGATCATCGATCGGCTGTGCGAGACCTATCAGGCGCCGCGCGAACGCATCGCCCAGGACGTCACGGCCATGTTCGCGGGACTGGTCGAAAAGCGCGTACTGGAGGTGGCATGACACATTCGCAGGCGCATGCCGTGCAGCCGCCCATGGGGATGCTGGCGGAATTGACGCACCGCTGTCCCCTGCAGTGCCCGTACTGTTCCAATCCGGTGGCCCTGGAGCGCCGCCGCCACGAGCTGGATACCGCAACCTGGCGACGGGTCTTCGCCGAAGCCGCCGAGCTCGGCGTGCTGCAGGTCCATCTCTCGGGCGGCGAGCCCGCGCTGCGTCCCGACTTGCCCGAGCTGGTGGCGGCCTGCGTGGACGCGGGCTTGTATTCCAACCTGATCACTGCGGGCGTCAACATCGACCGTGCCCGGCTGGAGACCCTGGCGGAGGCGGGCCTCGATCACGTCCAGCTGTCGTTTCAGGGCGCCACGCCCGAGGTGACCGATCATGTCGCCAACATGAGCGGCGCCCATGCGCGCAAGCGGGCCTTCGCCGCCGAGGTGACGGACGTCGGACTGCCGCTGACGCTGAACGCGGTGATCCACCGCGCCAACCTGCATCAGATCGACGACTTCGTGGACCTGGCCGTGGAACTGGGAGCGCGGCGGCTGGAGATCGCCCACGCGCAGTACTATGGCTGGGCACTGGTCAATCGCGCCGCCCTGATGCCGAGTCGCGAGCAGGTCATGGCGGCCGTCGAGCGGGTCGAGGCCGCGCGTGAGCGCCTGCAGGGGCGTCTGGTCATCGACGCCGTGGTCCCGGATTATCATGCGCGTCTGCCCAAGCCCTGCATGAACGGCTGGGGGCGACAGTCCCTCAATGTGACGCCTTCGGGCAAGGTGCTGCCGTGCCATGCGGCGGAGACGATCCCGCACCTGACGTTCTGGAATGTCGCGGAGCATGCGCTGAGCGATATCTGGTACGACAGCCCGGCCTTCAACGCCTATCGCGGTACGCACTGGATGCCCGAGGCCTGCCAGGACTGCGAGCGCAAGGAAATCGACTGGGGCGGCTGTCGATGCCAGGCCTTGATGCTCACCGGCGATGCCGCGCAGATGGACCCGGTGTGCGAAAAATCGCCCTACCATGACGAGGTGCAGACCCTGGCGGTGCGTGATGCCTCGGGGACGTCCGAGTTCACCTATCGACGTTTCTCGCGGGCGACCGAAGGCGCCTGATACCTGCCTCGCGCCACGCGGGCGTGTTCGCTCCCCGGCGGCCTTGCTACACTGCGCGTTTGTCGAAGGTCGCGCCGTGAGGCGCAGTCGAGGAGAGGGTCCCGCGTGAGCGATACAGCCCAGCCCACCGATGCCGATACGGCGCCGGCCGTTGCCCAGGCGTCGGTGTTGGCGCGCCTGCACGACCAGCCCATCACCGAGCTGCCGGAAGATCTCTACATTCCGCCCGAGGCGCTGCGTGTCTTTCTCGAGACCTTCGAGGGGCCGCTCGACCTGCTGCTGTACCTGATTCGGCGTCAGAATCTCGATATCCTGAGCATCGACGTGGCGGCCATCACCCATCAGTACATCGAGTACGTCGAGCTGATGCGGGCCCTGGAGATCGATCTGGCGGGCGAGTACCTGCTGATGGCGGCCATGCTGGCGGAGATCAAGTCGCGCTCGTTGCTGCCGCGACCGCCCAAGGGCGACGACGAGGACGACGAGGACCCGCGTGCCGAGCTGATTCGCCGCTTGCAGGAGTACGAACAGTTGAAGCTGGCCGCCGAGGGGCTCGACGCACTGCCGCGCGAGGGGCGCGACTGGGTGGTGGCGCAAGCCGCGCTGCCGTCCCTGGAGACGCGCGTGATCCATCCCGAGGTCGAGCTGGACGAGCTCTTGCATGCCTTGTCGGGCCTGCTCAAGCGCGCCGAGTTTCAGCAGTCGCACCAGATCAGTCGTGAGGTGCTGTCCACGCGCGAGCGCATGCTGCGCATCATGGAGTGGCTCGAGGGGCAGCGTTACGTGCCCTTCGAGGCACTGTTCACGCTCGAGGAGGGGCGCGCCGGCGTGGTGGTGACCTTCATGGCGATTCTCGAGCTGGCCAAGGAAGCCATGATCGATATCACGCAGAACGCTCCGCTGTCGCCGATCCACGTGCGCGCGCGTCTGGCGCCGGACGTCGACGACGACGGCAGCGGGGCGGAGGACGACGATGGCGGAGAAAGTGCCTTCGCCGATGCCGAAGAGGAACCGCAATGAACGAGGCGCCCACGTCTCTCGACGAGGTCTGCGAAGCCGCGTTGCTGGCTGCCGGCGAGCCGCTGACGCCGGAGCGTCTGGAAACCCTGTTCGACGAGCGCGAGCGTCCCTCGCGCGGCGAGCTGCGCGACGCCCTGGCGCGTTTGGGCGAGCGCCTCGAGAACAGCGCCCTGGAACTCGTTGAAACCGCTTCGGGCTTTCAGGTGCGGATTCGTGCGCGTTTTTCGCCGTGGATCTCGCGACTCTGGGACGAGCGGCCGCAGCGCTATTCGCGCGCGTTACTGGAGACCTTGGCGTTGATCGCCTATCGTCAACCGGTGACCCGAGGCGATATCGAAGAGGTACGTGGCGTCTCGGTGAGCAGCTCGATCGTGCGTACCTTGACCGAGCGAGGCTGGATTCGCGTGGTGGGACAGCGCGATGTGCCGGGGCGGCCGTCGGTCTATGCCACGACGCGTACCTTCCTCGACGATTTCGGCCTCAAGACCCTCGATGCGTTGCCACCGATGCACGAGCTCAAGGAGTTCGAGGCGCGCTTCGAGGAGGCCCTGGGGCATACCGACGCGTCGTCGGCATCAGTGCGTGACACTCACGCCGACAACGCCGAGAATATGCCGCCGGACGACGATGCCCCGCAGGCATCCGAGGCCACGCAAGACATCACGACGACCGAGACGGTCGACGACCAGCACGCCGAGACGGCGTCCGAGCGGTCGGGATTGAGCTTCGCCGAACTCGAGGCTCGCCTGGCCGAACGCGCCCGCCGGCGCACCGAACAGGCCGACTCGTCCCGAGCGGACGACGACGCCTCCGCGGCGGACGCGGAACATTCATCAGACGAGACAACGTTCGATCCATGAACACGCCTACCGAGAAATTACAGAAGGTCCTGGCCCGCGCGGGCTTCGGCTCGCGCCGCGAGATGGAGACCGCCATCGCCGATGGCCGCGTCAAGGTCAACGGCCAGGTCGCCACCCTGGGCGATCGCATCGAGACACGCGACCGCGTCACCTTCGACGAGCGGCCGGTCAATCTGCGCGATGCCGAGGAAGTGCCCCGGCGCGTCATCATGTACAACAAGCCCGAAGGCGAGCTGTGCACGCGACGCGACCCCGAGGGTCGGCGTACCGTGTTCGAGCGCCTGCCGCGTCTCAAGGGCGAGCGCTGGATCGCCGTCGGTCGTCTCGACATCAACACCAGCGGCCTGCTGCTGTTCACCACCGATGGCGAGCTCGCCAACCGCCTGATGCATCCCGCCACACAGGTCGAGCGCGAATACGCGGTGCGCGTGATGGGCAACGTTCGCCAGGAACACGTCAATGCCATGGTCGAGGGCGTGATGCTCGAGGATGGCCCGGCGCGTTTCACCGATGTGCAGGAATTCGGCGGCGAGGGCATCAACACCTGGTTCCACGTGGTGATCCTCGAGGGACGCAACCGCGAGGTACGGCGTCTCTGGGAATCTCAGGGACTCACTGTGAGTCGTCTCAAGCGTGTGCGCTACGGCAACATCTTTCTCGACAAGCGCGCCAAGGCCGGCGAATGGGTCGAGCTGTCGCAGGACGAGATCGACGACCTGGCGCAGCTGGCGGACCTGCCGGCGCGCAAGGTGCCCGAACTGACGCCCGACGAGCAGAATCGCTGGAGCCGTGACAAGAACAAGCGCCGTCCGGTCAATGCCATGCGCAAGCCAAAGTCGTCGCGGCGCTCGCGGTGAGCGCGTTCCCGGCAAAAAAATCTTGTCAATGTCGAGCGTTATCAGTACTATGTGCGCCCTGTCGGGACGGGTCGTTAGCTCAGTGGTAGAGCAGTTGGCTTTTAACCAATTGGTCGTAGGTTCGAATCCTACACGACCCACCATCGGCACATGCCCTTGATGGTGCGTCTCGAAGACCCGGCGGCGGGTCGTTAGCTCAGTGGTAGAGCAGTTGGCTTTTAACCAATTGGTCGTAGGTTCGAATCCTACACGACCCACCATTGCCGCCGTCGACTGCCTGCCAGGGCAGATTATGGGTCGTTAGCTCAGTGGTAGAGCAGTTGGCTTTTAACCAATTGGTCGTAGGTTCGAATCCTACACGACCCACCAGCATTCCACCCCGTCTCGCATGAGGCGGGGTTTTTGCGTTTCTGGGGACGTGTCATGCGCCACGGAGCCTTGCGGGTAACGCGGAGGCGGGACTGGCGAGCCGCGGGTGGCCGGCCGTATCATGATGGCGGGTGTGGCGTGTCGCGAAGAGATCGCAAGCGCCGCTTCTCGTTACGCAGGGGGAGCCCCTGCCAGTCGCAGTGGTAGACACGATGACGATCATGACACCGAAAGCGCCGGCCGCAACGTCGCTGGCGCGTACCTATTGCCCCGCCGTGCCCAGTGCCCGGGCGCGAGCCCAGGCCGAGACGATCCAGCGCTTGCTGCGCGAGCGCGATGCCGTGCTGGTGGCGCATTACTATACCGACGATGCCATTCAACAGCTGGCCGAGGAAAGCGGCGGCTGCGTGGCCGACTCCCTGGAAATGGCCCGCTTCGGCGCACGGCACCCGGCCACCACGCTGGTCGTGGCTGGCGTGCGTTTCATGGGCGAGACGGCCAAGATCCTTTCCCCCGAAAAGCGCGTGGTCATGCCCACGCTGGAGGCGACCTGCTCGCTCGACGAAGGATGCCCGCCGGCGGCGTTCGCGGCCTTCTGCGACGCACATCCCGATCGCACCGTGGTGGTCTATGCCAACACGTCGGCGGCGGTCAAGGCGCGTGCCGACTGGGTGGTGACCTCGTCGATCGCGGTCGAGGTGATCGAGCACCTGCATGCCCGCGGTGAAAAGATCCTGTGGGCGCCGGACAAGCACCTGGGACGCTACATCCGCGAGCGTACCGGTGCCGACATGCTGCTGTGGGACGGGGCCTGCATCGTGCACGAGGAGTTCAAGGCACAAGGGGTGCTGGATCTGAAGAAGGTCTACCCCCAGGCCGCCTTGCTGGTGCATCCCGAATCGCCGTCGGCGGTGATCGAGCTGGCCGACGTGGTGGGGTCGACCTCGCAGTTGATCCAGGCCGCGCGCGAGCTGGAGCAGCCTCAGCTGATCGTGGCCACCGACCGCGGCATTTTCTACAAGATGCAGCAGGCGGTGCCCGAGAAGACGCTCATCGAGGCGCCGACCGCGGGCGAGGGTGCGACCTGCCGCAGCTGCGCGCACTGCCCGTGGATGGCGATGAACGACCTCGACCGTCTCGAGCACGCGCTGCGCGAGGGCGGCGGCGACATCGAGGTCGAAGCGGGCCTGCGCGAACGCGCCCTCGCGCCGCTGGAGCGGATGCTCGCCTTCGGACGTTGAGCCGCGTCGCCAGGGGCGATCAGCGTGTCTCGGTGCGTACCACGCGCATCGAGAGATCGATGGCCTTGACGTCCTTGGTCAGCGCGCCGATGGAGATGCAGTCGACACCGGTCTCGGCGATCTCGCGCAAGGTCGCCTCGCTGACATTGCCGGAGGCTTCCAGACGACTGCGGCCGGCATTGCGGGCGACCGCTTCGCGCAGCGTCTCGAGCGCGAAGTTGTCGAGCATGATGGTGTCGGCGCCAGCCTCGAGCGCGGCGTCCAGCTCGTCGAGCGACTCCACTTCCACTTCCACCGGCAGGTCGCTGGCGATGCGACGTGCGGAGGTCACCGCCTCGGCGATGCCGCCGCAGGCGGCGATGTGGTTTTCCTTGATCAGGAAGGCGTCGTGCAGGCCGAGACGGTGGTTGTGGCCGCCGCCGCAAGTGACGGCGTATTTCTGGGCCAGGCGCAGGCCGGGCAGGGTCTTGCGGGTGTCAAGCAAGGCCACGCCGGTGTCCGCGACCCGTGCGGCATAGTCGCGCGTGCGGGTGGCGGTGCCGGACAGCGTCTGCAGCAGGTTGAGGGCCGCGCGCTCGCCGGTCATCAGGCTGCGGGCGGGGCCCTCCAGTTCGAGGAAGACCTGATCCGGCGCGAGGGCGTCGCCATCGGCGGCGTGCCAGGTGAGCCTGACGCTCGGGTCGAGGCGGCGATAGAGCTCATCGACCCAGGCGACGCCGCACAGCACGGCATCCTCGCGGGAGACGATGCGCGCCCAGGCCCACTGCTTGGCGGGAATCAACTGGGCGGTGATGTCGCCGGGGCCGACGTCCTCGGCCAGCAAGCGAGCGGCGCTGGTTCTGATGTCTTCCGCAAGAGCTTCGCGATAGTGCATGTCGGGGCCTTTGCTTGGGTGTGCGACAATACTCGCATTATATCGGGATGACGCCGAGGCGGTCAGGGGGTGTGCAGCCTCGTGTCACGGCGTATCGTCAGGTTGGCAGGAGCACGCATGCAAGTCGATCCTCATCATTGGCTGACGGCGGCGCGGCACGTCGCCTCGCCCAATCATAACGCACGGCCCGAAGACGAGGTGTCGGCGCTGGTGCTGCATTCCATCAGCCTGCCCCCGGGGCGCTTCG
The DNA here is from genome assembly GCF_039830575.1 of Chromohalobacter sp. Classification (NCBI taxonomy): domain Bacteria; kingdom Pseudomonadati; phylum Pseudomonadota; class Gammaproteobacteria; order Oceanospirillales; family Halomonadaceae; genus Chromohalobacter; species Chromohalobacter sp. Next base: position 125,243 of record NZ_JBDOOX010000009.1, read on the forward strand.
GGGGCGATGCCATCGAACGGTTGTTCACCAATCGTCTCGATCCCGCCGCGCATCCCTACTTTGCCACGATCCATGCCCTGCGGGTGTCGGCGCATGTGTTGATCCGCCGCGATGGCGAAGCGGTACAGTTCGTGGGCTTCGACCGCCGCGCCTGGCATGCCGGGCGCTCGCGCTGGTGGGACGGACATCGCGAACGTCGCGAACTCAACGATTTCAGCATCGGCATCGAGCTGGAAGGCGACGAGATTCACGCCTACCGCGAGGCACAGTATCGTTGCCTGGCGCGGGTGTTCCTGGCACTGCATGCGCGCTATCCCGCCTTGACGCTGGCGCGCGTGACCAGCCACGCGCGAATTGCGCCGCTGCGCAAGACCGACCCGGGGCCGGCCTTCGACTGGGCCTACTTTCGACAGTGCGTGCAGGCGTTGACGACGCAGGCAAGCGATGCCCGGGCATGTGTGTAATTCCACTACATCGTGTAAGCCTTTGTTGCATGCCGAGAGCGATGCCGCTTTCCATGCCAGGCATCAGCATTTTGCAACCCGCTTGCGACCTATCGAATTGGCAGCAGACAGCGTTTGCGGTATCTTCGTCGCCTGAATTCGTGCGTCTTGCACGCCCCGCTGTAAGGAAATTACAGAAAGCTTTCCCCGGAGACTCGGCCCAAAGAAGGTCGCGCCCGCACTGAAGAGCGCCACAGGCCCCATCGCGATGCGTAGACGGGCCAACCGACATACATGCTTCATTCGGAGAGACGTCTATGAGTCTGGAGGCAAGAGAAGATCTCGATCCGATCGAAACCACGGAATGGCTGGATTCCTTGGCCTCGGTCATCGAGCATGAGGGCGAAGAACGTGCTCGGTATATCATGAGTCGCCTGGCGGACCGCCTGCGTCGCGATGGCTCTTCACCGCCGTTTTCCGGGACCACGCCGCATCGCAATACCATCCCGATGCATCGTGAAGCCAAGATGCCCGGCGACATGTTCATCGAGCGCAAGATTCGCTCGGCCATTCGCTGGAACGCGATGGTGCAGGTGCTGCGCGCCAACAAGAAGCACAAGGGCCTGGGCGGTCACATTGCCAGCTACCAGTCCAGTGCGACCTTGTACGAAGTGGGCTTCAACCACTTCTTCCGCGCGGACAACGGCGATCACAAGGGCGACCTGCTGTACATCCAGGGGCACGTGACGCCGGGCATCTATGCGCGTTCCTTCCTCGAAGGCCGCCTGACCGAAGAGCAGATGGACAACTTCCGTCAGGAAGTCGACGGCGACGCGCTGCCGTCTTACCCCCACCCGTACCTGATGCCGGATTACTGGCAGTTCCCCACGGTCTCCATGGGGCTGGGGCCGATCCAGGCGATCTATCAGGCTCACGTGATGAAGTACCTGCATTCGCGTGAACTCGAGGACATGAAGGACCGCAAGGTCTGGGCATTCCTGGGGGACGGCGAGTGCGACGAGCCCGAAACCCTCGGCGCGCTGCATCTGGCCAGCCGTGAAAAGCTCGACAACCTGATCTTCGTCATCAACTGCAACCTGCAGCGTCTCGATGGCCCGGTGCGTGGCAACTCGCGCATCATCGACGAGCTGGAAGGCGTCTTCCGCGGTGCCGGCTGGAACGTGATCAAGGTCGTGTGGGGCGGTCAGTGGGACCCGCTGTTCGAGCAGGACGCCAACGGCATGCTGCAAAAGCGCATGGACGAGGCGGTCGACGGCGAGTACCAGAACTACAAGGCTCAGGGTGGTGCCTACACCCGCGAGCATTTCTTCGGCAAGTACGAAGAAACCGCGGCGATGGTCAAGGACTACTCCGACGAGCAGATCTTCCGTCTCAACCGGGGCGGCCACGACCCGCAGAAGGTCTATGCGGCCTACCATGAAGCGGTCAACAACGCGGGCAACCGTCCCACCGTGATCCTGGCGCATACCGTCAAGGGCTACGGCATGGGCGGCGGCAGCGGCGAAGCCGACATGGAAGCCCACCAGATCAAGTCGATGGATACCGACGCCCTCAAGGCGTTCCGCGACCGGTTCGGCATCCCGATCTCCGACAAGCAGATCGAAAGCGGCGATATCCCGTACTACAAGCCCGACGACGACAGCCCGGAGATGAAGTACCTGCATCTCCAGCGCGAGAAGCTCGGCGGCTTCTTGCCGGCACGCAAGAACGACTTCGAGGCGCTCGAGATCCCCGGGCTCGACGACAAGATGTTCGCGTCCCAGCTCAAGGGCTCCGGCGACCGTGAAGTGTCCAGCACGATGTCCTTCGTGCGCGTGCTCAACGGCCTGGTCAAGAACAAGCAGCTCGGCTCGCGGGTGGTGCCGATCATTCCTGACGAGGCGCGTACCTTCGGGATGGAGGGCATGTTCCGTCAGCTTGGCATCTACGCCGCCGAAGGCCAGAAGTACGAGCCGATGGATGCCGGTCAGATCATGTACTACCGCGAGGATCAGAAAGGCCAGATTCTCGAGGAAGGCATCACCGAAGCCGGCTCCATGTCCGCGTGGATCGCGGCGGCGACGGCGTACGCCAACCACCACCTGCCGCTGATTCCGTTCTACGTCTACTACTCGATGTTCGGCTATCAGCGTGTCGGCGACCTGGTCTGGGCCGCCGGTGACCTGCAGGCGCGTGGCTTCATGATCGGCGGTACCGCCGGGCGTACCACCATCAACGGCGAAGGCCTGCAGCACCAGGACGGCCACAGCCATATCCTGATGTCGACCGTGCCGACCTGCCGTGCCTACGACCCGTGCTATGGCCACGAGGTGGCGGTCATCCTGCAGGACGGGCTGAAGCGGATGTTCCAGGACAAGGAAAACTGCTTCTACTACCTGACCGTGATGAACGAGAACTACCCGCACCCGGAAATGCCGGAGGGCAGTGAGGAAGGCATCGTTCGCGGCATGTATCGTCTCTCGGAAGGCAAGAAGGACGGCCGCAAGAAACAGCCGCGCGTGCAGCTGTTGGGCAGCGGCACGATCCTGCGCGAAGTCGAGGCCGCCGCCGAGATGCTGGCGGAAGAGCATGGCGTGGTCGCCGACGTGTGGAGCGTGACCAGCTTCAACGAGCTGCGCCGCGAAGCGCTCGAATACGACCGCCTGCAGTTCCTCGACTACGATGAGAAGCGTGAGAAGCCGTGGGTGGTGCAGCAACTGGATGGCGCCGAAGGGCCGGTCGTCGCCTCGACCGACTACATGAAGCTCTACGCCGACCAGATCCGCGCCTGGGTACCGAGCGACTTCCACGTGCTGGGGACCGATGGTTTCGGACGTTCCGACACGCGTGAAGCGCTGCGTCGTTTCTTCGAAGTCGACCGCTACTACGTCACCATTCAAGCGCTGCGCGCGCTGGCCAATCGCGGTGAGATCGACGTCAAGGCCGTCAACGATGCCATGAAGAAATACGGCATCGACCCCGCCAAGCCCAGCCCGCTGGTGTCTTGAGCCCCGTTGATGCCCTGGACCGAAGGGTCCCATCAGGGTGCCGTCATCGCCTAGGGGCGGTGGCGGCCATGGCCAGATTGCCTGGTCTGGTCGCGTCACCCGGTCGGCAGCGAGGACCGGAGCGACCAGACCGCCAGATTGGAAAGGAGCGCGACCTTGAGTAGCGAAATCATCAAAGTTCCCGATATCGGCGGCAGCGAAGGCGTCGAGATCATCGAGGTGACGGTGTCCGAGGGCGATGTCATCGCGCCCGAGGACACCATGATCACGCTGGAATCCGACAAGGCCAGCATGGACGTCCCCGCGCCCAAGGGCGGTAAGGTCGTCAAGGTGCTGGTCAAGGAAGGCGATACCGTCTCCGAGGGCGACGACATCCTCGAGCTCGAAGCGGAAGGCGGTGGCGACGACGCCGGTGATACCGCCTCTCAGGACGAGGAAGCGTCACAGGACGAGAGTGCCTCCGAAGAGCAGGAAACGGCGGCACCCGAAAAGGCGTCGCCGAAGAAGTCCGGCGGTGGCGGCAAGCGTACCGTCGAGGTCAAGGTGCCGGATATCGGCGGCAGTGAAGGCGTCGAGATCATCGAGGTGCCCGTCAGCGAAGGCGACGAGATCGAGGCGGAAGACACCTTGATCACGCTGGAGTCCGACAAGGCGTCCATGGACGTCCCGAGCCCGTACAGCGGCAAGCTGGTCTCGCTGGCGGTCAAGGAAGGCGACAGTGTTTCCGAAGGCGATGTGATCGGCAGCATGGAGATCGCCGGCGAAGGCGGGGACGACGACGAGACCGACGCGGCACCGGCGGAAGACGACGCGAGCAGCGCCCAGGCGGAAGACGAGGCTGACGGCGATGACAGCGAAGAGGACGCAGGCGAAGGCGAGTCCGGCCGCAAGGAACTTCGCGTCCCCGATATCGGCGGCAGCGAAGGCGTCGAGATCATCGAGGTTGCCATCGGCGAAGGTGACGAGATCGGCGAGGAAGATACGCTGATCACGCTGGAGTCCGACAAGGCCTCCATGGACGTTCCCAGCCCCTACAAGGGCAAGGTGGTCGAAGTCTCGGTCAAGGAAGGCGACAGCGTTTCCGAGGGCGACCTGATCGGCTACATCGAGGTGGCCGGCACTCCGGTGGCCGGCATTCCGGTGGCTGGCGCGAAGAAGCCGGCCAAGCAGGCCGATGGCGGCAAGAAGTCCGGCGCCGAGAAAGCCGACGCCGGTCAGCAAAAGGCGACTGACTCCCGGCCGGCACCGGCCAAGTCCGATGCCAAGCGCGCTGCGCAGCCTGCAGGCGAGCCGAGTCCCGAGGCACGTCACAAGCACGGCGACAAGAAGACTGCCGGTGCGCACGTGCATGCCGGGCCGGCGGTCCGCATGCTGGCGCGTGAACTGGGCGTCGATCTGGCCCAGGTCACGCCCACCGGGCCCAAGAGTCGCGTACTGAAGGAAGACGTCCAGGGTTACGTCAAGAACGCCCTTCAGCAGCGCGCCAGCGGCACCGGAAGCACGGCCGCGCCGACGGACGGTGCGGGCATCCCGGCGGTGCCGGACATCGACTTCAGCCAGTTCGGCGAGGTCGAGGAAAAGCCCATGGGCCGCCTGATGAAGGCCGGTGCGGCCAACCTGCATCGCAGCTGGCTCAACGTGCCGCACGTGACCCAGTTCGACGAAGCGGACATCACCGAGCTCGAGGCCTTCCGCAAGTCGATGAAGGACGAGGCTGCCAAGCAGGACGCCAAGCTCACGCCGCTGCCGTTCCTGATCAAGGCCTGCGCCTATGCCTTGCAGAAATTCCCGCAGTTCAACGTCAGCCTGAAGAGCGACGGCGAGACCCTGGTGCAGAAGCATTACGTGCACATCGGTATTGCCGTGGATACGCCGGACGGCCTGATGGTGCCGGTGATCCGCAACGCCGATCAGAAGTCGCTGATCGAGCTGGCCAAGGAATCGGTCGAACTGGCCGGCAAGGCACAGTCGAAGAAGCTCAAGCGCGAGGAGATGACGGGCGGCTGCTTCACCATCTCCAGCCTGGGTTCCATCGGCGGGACTGCCTTCACGCCCATCGTCAACGCCCCGGAAGTCGCCATCCTCGGCGTCTCCAAGGCGCAGATGAAGCCGGTGTGGGACGGTGCGGAGTTCGCCCCAAGGCTGATGATGCCGCTGTCGCTGTCCTACGATCACCGCGCGGTCAACGGTGCGGATGCGGCGCGCTTCACGGCCTTCCTGGCCCAGGCGCTGAGCGATATTCGTCGCCTGTTGATGTAAGTGGACGCATGCGCGTCTTCGGCATGCCGAAAGCGGCTCCCCTCGGGGAGCCGCTTTTTTTCGTCGGGTGATTGACGAGAGGAGGCGCCCGGCGAGGAAAACGGTCGCGACGAAAGTGCAACGCCTGGCCCAAGTCGATGAAAACAAGCGGTTTGTGCTCGATCGCGAACGGAGATCGCGGTGCGGGCGTGCTTGTGCCGCCTGAGCCGTGCAGGTATCGTCATGGGCCATTCCAGCGGCCATGACGAATGCGGGTGACATGCACCATGGTCGATAACGAAGACGGTATCCCTCGTTCAAGGAGCACTATCGATGCGTTTGATCTTGTTGGGCGCCCCGGGCGCAGGCAAGGGCACCCAGGCCCAATTCATCTGTGAGCGTTTCGACATTCCGCAGATCTCCACCGGAGATATGCTGCGTGCGGCGGTCAAGGAAGGCAGTGAACTCGGGCTCAAGGTCAAGGAGATCATGAACAGCGGCGGCCTGGTGTCCGACGATATCATCATCGCCCTGGTCAAGGAGCGCATCGCCCAGCCGGATTGTGCCAATGGTTTCCTGTTCGACGGCTTCCCGCGGACGATTCCCCAGGCCGATGCCATGAAGGAAGCCAACGTCAAGCTCGACCACGTGCTGGAAGTGGCCGTCGACGACGAGGAAATCGTCACGCGCCTGGCGGGCCGCCGTGTCCATCCCGGCTCGGGGCGTGTCTATCACGTGGACTACAATCCGCCCAAGGAAGAAGGCAAGGACGATGTCACCGGCGAAGCGCTGATCCAGCGTGACGATGACCGCGAGGCCACCGTGCGCAACCGGCTGTCGGTCTACCACGAGCAGACCGAGCCCCTGGTGCAGTACTATCGCGAGTGGGCACAGCAGGACCCGCAGACCGCGCCCGCCTACCATCGCGTGGAAGGCACCGGCAGCGTCGAGGCGATTCGCCAGCAGGTGCTGACGGCGCTCGAAGGCTGAGCGCGACCTCCAGCGTGAGCGCGGCCACGGCGCCGCGCGTATCGACGACACACGTCAAGGAAAGCGCGAAACCGCACGCGGGCCGCTTTGCCAATGGCTGGCGGCGCGTTTATAGTGCGGGCTCACTCGCTTTCCCGATGATTGCCGATGCCGACTCTTCTGGCCCTGGATGCCTCCACTAGTGCCTGTTCCTGCGCCCTGTGGCGTGACGGGCATGTCATCTCCCGCTATCAAGACGCACCGCGCCAACATACCCGGCTGTTGATGCCGATGGTCGATGACGTGCTGGCCGAGGCCGGCGCGACGCTGTCCGATCTCGATGCCCTGGCGTATGGCCGGGGACCGGGCTCGTTCACGGGACTGCGCATCGCAGCGGGCACGGCGCAGGGCTTGGCCTTCGCTCTCGATCGTCCGCTGCTCGGCATTTCCACCCTCGACGCTCTGGCGCTGGCGGCACACCGCCGCCTTCACGCCCGTTATGTGGTGGCGGCCCTGGATGCGCGCATGGACGAGATATACGCCGCAGCCTATCGCTGCCACGACGGCACGCTCGAGCCGTTGATGGCGGAGGCCGTGCTGACGCCCGAGCGGTTGCGCCTGCCCGTGGCATCTCACGACGTCGATTGGGTGGGCATCGGTTCGGGCTGGGCCCTGCGCGAGCGGATGCCGGCCGAGGTCCAGGCTGCGCTGGGCCAGATCCTGAGCGAGCCGCAGCCTGCCGCCGAGGACATGGTGCGACTGGCGGCACAGGCCTGGGAAGCGGGGGAGCGTCCCGCCGCCGACGAGGCGGTCCCGGTGTATTTGCGCAATGAGGTGGCGTGGAAACGCGCCTAGGCGTTTCTTGTCCCCCGGAGAACAAGAATGGCGTGTTCGCACGCCCGTACGCAGCGTCATGAGTATCGTTGCTTCTAAGGACATTACATGGATTGGTTGCACGTCGTTGCGTTGGCCGTCATTCAAGGCCTTACCGAATTCCTGCCGATTTCATCATCCGCTCATCTGATTCTTCCCTCGCAGTTGCTGGGCTGGCCCGACCAGGGGCTGGCCTTCGATGTGGCCGTGCACGTGGGCTCCCTCGCTGCGGTAGTGCTGGCGTTTCACCGCGAGGTCGCGCATATCCTGCGTGACTGGGTGGCGCAGTGCCGAGGCGGACCGGCAACGCCGGAAAGCCGTCTGGGCTGGGCGGTGATCGTGGGCACCCTGCCGGCCGTGGTCATCGGTTTCTTGCTGGAGAACGTCATCGAGTCGTACCTGCGTGCCTCGCTGGTGATCGCGATCACCACGCTGCTCTTCGGCTTGCTGCTGTGGTGGGCGGATGTCCGGGGCAGCCGCCGGCATGCGCTGACGGCGATGACGTTGCGCAATGCGCTGATCATCGGGTTCGCCCAGGCGCTGGCGCTGATTCCCGGCACGTCGCGTTCGGGCATCACCATCACCGCCGCCCTGTTGCTGGGCTTTACCCGCCAGGCCGCCGCGCGCTTCTCGTTCTTGCTGTCGATTCCCTTGATTCTCGCCGCCGGCTCGCTCAAGGGCGTCGAGCTCATCGAGTCGGGGGAAGGCGTGGCATGGGGGACGCTGGTCGCCGGGACCCTGATGTCGTTCGTGGCGGCATGGCTGTGCATCAAGCTGTTCCTGGCGGCGCTGGACCGCATCGGCATGTTGCCGTTCGTCATCTACCGTCTGATTCTGGGCATCGTCCTGCTGGTATGGGTGGCATGAACGACGCCGTCGTCGCCGTGGGCGAGCCGCTGCGCGATCTGGCCGCGCGTCTGGGGCTTGCCTGGCAAGCTGAGGGCGATGCCACTGCTGCCTTGCGATTGGCGATGGCGCCCGAGGGGCTGGCGCTGTCGGGCGAGGCGCGCCACTACGGGGCGCCGATTCGGGTCGATTTCACCGCCGGCAAGGCCGCGCACCGGCGACGCTTCGGCGGCGGTCGCGGCCAGCTGGTGGCCAAGGCGTGCGGGCTGGCACGCGGCGTGACGCCGAGCATCGTCGATGCCACGGCGGGACTGGGCCGAGACGCCTTCGTGCTGGCGACCCTGGGTGCCGAAGTGTTGTTGATCGAGCGTGTGGCGGCGATCTACGCCTTGCTCGAGGATGGCCTCGGCCGCGCGAGCGCGAATGCCGAGACCGCCGAGATCGCGGCACGCATGCGGGTGGCGCAAGGAGATGCCGCGCGTGAGTTGGCGAGTCTAGTGGCGCGCCACGACATTGCGCCGCAGGTCGTGCACCTCGATCCCATGTTTCCGCATCGCGACAAGAGCGCGTTGGTCAAGAAAGAGATGCGTGTCTTCCGCGATCTGGCCGGCGACGATGACGATGCGCCGCGCCTGCTGGAGGCCGCCCTGGATGTCGCCAGCCATCGGGTGGTGGTCAAGCGCCCCCGGCGTGCACCGCCGATCGAGGGGCCGGCGCCGCATCACGTGCTGGAAGGCAAGACCAGCCGCTACGACCTCTATGTCCATCGCAGCCTGAAGCCCGAGTGAAGGCGTCAGGCCTCCTGACGATGCACCAGTTGCGTCAGGCGGTGCCGCAGGCTGGGATCGAACAGCGCACGCCCGCGCTCCTGGGCCTGCTCGAGAACGGCGTCATAGCAGAGCTTGTCGGCTTCCCGCCATAACCAGCCCTGTGCCTCCAGGGTGTCGAGCAAACCGCTGAACAGGCGCTTGTCGAAGAACTCCGGTGCATTGAGCCCGGAGAGCAGCGTCAGGCGTTCGGCCAGCTGGCGGCTGTGTTCTTCCAGGGCGTCCCGCGTCAAGGTGCCGCTGCCCTCGCGCAGCAGGACGGCCAGCAGTAGATAGCCGCGCTCCAGCGTGGGCTGTACCAGCCGTCCCAGCAGGCGGAGATGCTCGCTGCTTTCCAGGTGACCGGCCGGCCGTTCCCAGTCCTGTGCGTTCTGGACCAACAATCCTTCCGACGTGAGAGCGTCGAGGGCGCGGTGCAATCGGGCATCGAAGTCCTCGGCGGGCAGATGGAACTCATGCGCCAGCACGGGCCAGGTGGGACCGAGCAGGGCGCGCAGCTGGGCAAGGTCGAAGCGGGCGTTGTGCCGATAGGCGAAGGCGACCAGGGCCATGTCGATGAACAGGTGCAGGACGTTGTTGCGATACCAGGTCAGCAGCGTGGCCTGTTCCGGCGTGGCGAGCACCAGTTCGCCGAGCGCCTGTGGATGGCGCTCGATGAAGCCCAGGTGCGCCGCGTGCGCGATCCAGGCCTCGGGATCCCCCGTGGGCAGGGTGATGCGCTCGCCGCCTGCCAGGTGCTGTCTGAGGCGTGTCAGCAAGCGCATGTGATGCTTGAGAAGGTCGGCCTCCATGGCGTGATGCGAGGTCGCCAAAAGGCTGAGCGCTGTCAGCGAGATCGGCGTGATCGCCGCTGCCGCGTTGATGCGCTGTGCCAGCGTGGCGCCGAGCGTGGTCACCGCCTGGGTGAGCCAGTCCGGCCTGGCCTCCCGCCGATGCTCGCGCCATGCGGGCACGTGATGATCGAGAAAGCCGCTCAGTCGCAGTGGCTCGCCGATGTTGACCGTGACATGACCGTACGGCTGGCGCAGGCGCCGCACGACGCGCAAGAGGTCGAACGGCGATTCCTTCTTTTTGCGTCCGCCCCGGAGTTCCTTGAGGTAGCTGCCGCTTTCCAGCACCTTCTCGTATCCCACGTAGACGGGCACGAAGGCGACTTCACGGCGGGGATCGCGCGCGAAGGAGCGCAGGGTCATGGCCAGCATGCCGGGGCGTGGCGTCAGCATGCGTCCGGTGCGCGAGCGCCCACCTTCGATGAAGTACTCCAGGGGGTGACCGCGCGAGATGAGGCGGTGAACGTATTCGTTGAACACGGCCGCATAGAGGCGGTTGTCACGAAAGCTGCGGCGCAGGAAGAAGGCACCGCCTCGCCGCAGCAGCGGGCCGATCAACGGCATGTCGAGGTTGCGTCCCGCCGCGATGTGCGGCGGCATCAGCCCCTCGCGAAACAGCACGTACGAAAGCAGCAGGTAGTCGATGTGACTGCGATGGCAGGGGACGTATACCAGCTCGTGATCGCCGGCCAGTGCCTTGACGTCGTCGAGGCCATTGACGCTCACCCCGTCGTAAAGCCGATTCCAGAGCCGACGCAATAGCTGATAGAGAAACCGCAGTACCGGATACGACGTGTTGGAGGCGATTTCGCGGCCATAACGCAGGGCGCGTCGCGTTTCGCGTTCTTCACGGGTGCCGCGTGCGGTGGCGGCCTCGCGAATCGCCTGACGGACCTGTGGACTGTCAACCACGCCGCGAATCAGCGTGTTGCGGTGGGACAGATCCGGTCCCAGCACGCGGGCCCGCACGCGGCGAAAGTGAACGCGCAGCACGCGTGCCATCTTGCGCTGGGCGACCGGCAGCGGTCGCGTCTCGATCAGCGAGCGCAGCTGCAAGGGGGCGCCGAGATGTATCTGCACGTGCTTGCCGTTGACCGCCATCGACAAAAGCCGGCGCAGTCGCCCTGTCCACTGCCAGCTGTCCGCGGCGAGCAGCTTCCAGAAGCCGAAATCCTTGCCCGGGGCGCGCCCCCAGAACACGCTCACCGGCACCAGCTGAACGTCCTGCTCGGGGTGTTCGACCAACTGTTCGAGCAAGCTGTCGAGGGCGAGCGAGCGCCGCCCGCGCACCTGGGTCAGTCCCCGGCTGAGGCGCGGCAATGCCACGCAGGCGGGAAGGCGGGCTCCGCCGAGGTCGATGTGACCGCGCGCGCGGGGCAAGCCTTCCCGGTGCGTCATCAGTTCCAGCGCCAGGGTGTCCGAGAGCGCGGGGTGGGGCAGCACGTAGATCGTGGGTCGTGTCGGGTCGAGCGGAGTGGCCTGTGCTTCGACATGGCGATATTCGAGCCAACGCCCGAGCAGGGCACGACACAGCCCGCGCAGTGGAGTGAGGAGCGTATGAAGAACAGCCATTCGGTAGCCTTGATGGAACGCGAGGGAGCAGTATAGCCAGTCGAGACCGACTCGCCCAACGGCGCCGCTTTTCAAGGGCATGGCAAACGTGCGTCAATACTGAATCACGCGAGCCGCCGAGGGCGGTCACCAAGGAGATACCATGCGCGGACGTTGGCAGGGAGGCAATCGGTTCACGTTGTTGCCGGAGGGGAAGCGATTTCTCCCCGAATTGTTTGCCGCTATCGAATCGGCGCAGCGCACGCTGTATCTCGAGCTGTACCTCATGGAATCCGGCACCCTGGCCACGCGCATGGTCGATGCCTTGTGCGCGGCGGCTCGCCGTGGGGTCACGGTGCGCGTGCTGCTCGACGGCTACGGATCGATGAAACTCTCCCACGCCGATCGCCAGCGCTTGCGCGACGCCGGGGTGGCACTGCGCTTCTTCAATCCCCTGAGCTGGCATCGCCTGGGGGGCAATTTGTCGCGCGATCACCGCAAGCTGCTGGTCGTCGACGACCGGCTGGCCTTCACGGGCGGTTTCGGTGCCGTGGATGCCTTCGTCGATGCCTGGTATGAAGTGGCCGTGCGCATCGAAGGGCCGGTGGTCGCGGACTGGATCGGCCTGTTCGCGCAGCTCTGGGAATCGCCCCTGACCCGTGGGCGCGCGGCGCGGTGTCGCTGGCCCGAACCCGCCCCCATCGCGGCACTGCCGGACGACATGCACGGGCGCATGATCAGCGGGCGGGGCCACCGGTATCAGGCGATTCGCCTATCGTTGCATCAGCGCATCGCCACCGCCGAATGTCGGCTGTGGCTATGTACACCGTACTTCGTGCCGACGTTCAGCCTGCGTCGTCGACTGGTGCGGGCGGCGCGGCTGGGCGTCGATGTGCGTCTGCTGTTGCCGGGCTCGCGTCACGATCATCCCGGCATCCGTTATGCCGGGCAGCGTTTCTATGCGCGATTGCTGCGTGCGGGCGTGCGCATCTACGAGTTCCAGCCCACCTTCATCCATGCCAAGTTCGTGCTGGCCGACGACTGGACCTCGATCGGTTCGTGCAATTTCGATCACTGGAGCCTGCAGTGGAATCTGGAGGCCAATCAGGAAGTCGAGGATGTACGCTTCGCGCGCGACGTGGCAGCGCTTTTCGAACGCAACTTCGCCGCGAGCGAAGAGATCCATTGGGCGCAATGGCGTCGCCGTCCCTGGATGCAGCGCTGCCGCGAGTGGGTCTTCGGCACGCTCAACGGGTGGATGACGCGGCTGCGCTGATGATCGCCTAGCGGCGCCCCTTGCCGCCCGCGCCCCCGGCGGGTTTTTTCTTGCGCGGGGTGGGCTTGGGTTTTTCCTCGGGGACCCGGTAGTGCAGGTAAAGGTCCAGGATCAGTTCGGGCAGTTGCCTGACGAGTGCCTCGGCGCGCTCGGCGTCGCCGAGCAGCTCGCGCATGTCGGGTTCGTCGTCGAAGAGGCCCGATAGTGCCATGAAGGGCAGCAGCAGCTCCGCCACGCGGGCTTCGTCGTGTTCGAACCAGGCGCCTTCATTGAGAAACACGCCTTCCATGAAGCCGGCGCACCAGTCACCGATGGGCGTTTCTTCGGGCGGCAGGCCGCCGAGTTCCAGGTCGAAGGGCAGCTCCGGCAGGTGGCCGTGCTCGAGCGCATCGATGGCGTTTTGCTTGAGCGCTTCGCACAGGCCGAGCATCTGTTCGCGCTGCGCGGCGTCGGTGAATTGCGGCTCGCCGTGAAAGAGTTCGGCGATCCAGGTGGCCGCCGGGGTTTCGACCGGCGCGATCGCCAGGGCGACGAGAAAGCCATGCGTACCGATGAGGTCGAGAGCCTCGGGGTCGACAAGGTCGGACTCGAGGAAGTCGTCGAGGGTCTCGAGCGCTTCGTCGTCGAGCAGCGGCATGGGGGGCGACGTCTCGGACATGAAAAGCCTCTATTGCAAAGGACGGTCGGTGGACGGTGGACGCATGTCGCGTTGAACGGCATTCTATCATCCCATGATGTCTGCCACCCTGCCCCCAGTCGATGCCACCTGGCTGGCCTCGCTCGACGAGACGGCGCTCCACGAGACGTTGCACGCACGCGTCGAGGCGGCGTGGCGGGTCGCGCTGGACGTCCATCCCGATCTGCCCCGCCCTCGGGTATGGCTGGACCTGCGCGGCAAGGGCGCGGGCCAGGCGCATTTCACCCGTGGCGGGCTGCGCTTCAATCCGGTCCTGCTGCGCGAGAATCGCCAGGCGTTCATGGAAGACGTCGTGCCGCACGAGATGGCGCACTGGCTGGTCTTTCACCTCGATGGACCGCCCACCCGTCCGCACGGTCATGAGTGGCGGACCGTCATGCAGCGCTTGTATGGGCTGCCGCCACGCACCACGCACCGTTTCGATGTCTCCCGGGCGAGTCCCGCCCCTTATGTTTACCGCTGCGGCTGCGACACCGAGCATCGTTTCTCCGCGCGACGCCATGCCCGGGCGCGACGCGGAACGGCGTATCGCTGCCGATATTGTCGACAGCGACTGCGCTTCGTTGCGCAGAACGCTTGAAATGATGACGTAACTCAATGAATTAAAAAGAAAAATCGGTAATACCAAGGTCTAATAGGGAGCCAGGGGGGCTAGGGGTATATGCTGGTGATACATTCCTGGACGGTCACCTTGGCAAGCGTGTGGCCGATCATCCATTTCTCGACCCTTGCGAGGCAGTCATGACCGAACAGCAGAAAGTCTACCCGGTGGCGGAGGAGTTCGCCGCCAATGCCTGGGCGGATAACGAGACTTACCTGAGCCTCTATCAGCGCTCCGTCGACGATCCCGAGGGCTTCTGGGCCGAGCAGGCCGAGTCGCTGGAATGGTTCAAGACGCCGACCAAGATCAAGAACACGTCATTCGCGTCATCCAATGTGGATATCCGCTGGTTCGAGGATGGCGAACTCAATGCCTCCTACAATTGCCTCGACCGCCACCTCGAGACGCGTGGCGATCAGCCGGCGATCATCTGGGAGGGCGACGACCCGAGCCACGACAAGACCATCACCTACCGCGAGCTGCATGCTCAGGTCTGTCGGCTGGGCAACGCGCTCAAGGAGATGGGCGTCAGCAAGGGGGACACCGTCACGCTCTACATGCCGATGATTCCCGAGGCGGCGGTCGCCATGCTGGCGTGTGCCCGCATCGGGGCGGTGCACTCGGTGGTGTTCGGCGGCTTCTCGCCGGATGCCCTGGCGCAACGCGTGGTCGATGCCCAGTCTCGCGTGGTCATTACCGCCGACGAGTCGGTACGCGGCGGCAAGCACGTACCGCTCAAGGACAATGTCGATGCAGCGCTGACACGCGACGGCACCGATATCGTCGAGAAGGTGCTGGTGGTCCAGCGGACCGGCGGCGACATCGAGTGGCACGACGGTCGCGACGCCTGGTACCACGAGTGGGTCGAGCGCCAGTCGAGCGAATGCCCGGCCGAGCGGATGAACGCCGAGGATGCCTTGTTCATCCTGTATACCTCGGGCTCCACCGGCCGTCCCAAGGGGCTCAAGCATACCACCGGGGGCTATCTGCTCTACGCGGCACTGACGCACCGCTACGTGTTCGATTACCACGATGGTGAGGTGTACTGGTGCAGCGCCGACGTGGGGTGGGTGACCGGGCACAGCTACATCGTCTATGGCCCCCTGGCCAACGGCGCCACCACGCTGATGTTCGAAGGCGTGCCGAGCTATCCCTCGCACGGGCGTCTCGGCGAGATCGTCGACAAGCACGGCGTGTCGATTCTCTATACGTCGCCGACGGCGATTCGTGCCTTGATGGCGCACGGCGAGAACATCATGGACTCCAGCCGGCGCGACACTCTGCGCGTGCTGGGGTCGGTGGGCGAGCCGATCAATCCCGAGGCATGGAGCTGGTTCCACCGGGTGATCGGCAATTCGCGCTGCCCGATCGTCGATACCTGGTGGCAGACCGAGACCGGCGGGATCATGATCACGCCGCTGCCCGGTGCCACCGACCTCAAGCCGGGCTCCGCCACACGGCCGTTCTTCGGTGTTCAGCCGGCGCTGCTCGACAACGACGGCAACCTGCTCGAAGGCGCCACGTCCGGCAACCTGGTGATCCTCGACTCCTGGCCGGGGCAGGCGCGCACCATCTGGAACGACCACGAGCGTTTCGTGCAGACGTACTTCTCCGCCTATGAAGGCGTCTATTTCACGGGCGACGGATGCCGCCGCGACGAGGACGGCTATTACTGGATCACCGGGCGCATCGACGACGTGCTCAACGTGTCCGGCCATCGCATGGGAACCGCGGAAATCGAGTCGTCCCTGGTGGCGCACAGCGCCGTGGCCGAGGCAGCCGTGGTAGGGTACCCGCACGACATCAAGGGCCAGGGCATCTATATCTACGTGACCCTGAGCGACGATGCCGAACCCAGCGAGGAATTGCGCAAGGAGCTCACCCAGTGGGTGCGCAAGGACATCGGCCCGATCGCGACGCCGGATGTCATTCAGTGGGCGCCGGGCCTGCCCAAGACGCGCTCCGGCAAGATCATGCGGCGCATTTTGCGCAAGATTGCCGCCAATGAGTGCGAAGGCCTGGGGGATACGAGTACACTGGCGGATCCGAGCGTGGTCGATGAGTTGATCGAGCACCGCGCCAATCGTTGATACGCGTTAGGGTGGGTAGCCTGCGTCGGTTCGCTCGACACGGGGCGGCACGCCAGCTCGCCTCGGGTGCCCACCCGACTTTCGCCGGCCGCTGGCCGGCTTTTTCGTGCCACCAGGAGCGTACGGGGGTGCGTCGACGCAAGGCTTGGGTATTGTCTACAGCATGGGGTAACATGCTGAAAACAAGAAGCGAACCCAATGCTTGCCGATGACAATCGCGGCACGACCGTTCGCTCCAGGGGGATCCGGAGGAGACTCAATGGCTTTTGCCCAGAAATTCATCGTCGCCGATGACCACCCGCTGTTTCGTGCCGCGCTCAACCAGGCGCTGCGCCAAGTGGCGCCGCAGGCCGAGATCGTCGAAGCCGATACCATGGAGGCGACCACCGACATGGTGCTGCGCCACCCCGATGCCGATCTGATTCTGCTCGATTTGCACATGCCGGGCGCGCATGGCTTTTCGGGCCTGATTCAGTTGCGCGGTCAGTCTCCCGAGGTGCCCGTGGTGGTCATCTCGGGAAGTGAAGAGCCGCCGGTGGTGCGCCGTGCCATCGACTACGGGGCCTCGGGGTTCATCCCCAAGTCGTCGTCGCTGGACGTCATCGCCGAGGCGATTCGCCAAGTGCTGGAAGGTGAGGTGTGGCTCCCCGAAGAGATGGTGGACATCCTCGGCGAGTCGAACGAAGAAGAGGCGCGCTTTGCCGAAGCCATCGCCTCGCTGACGCCGCAGCAGTTTCGTGTGCTCAACATGTTGAACGAAGGCTTGCTCAACAAGCAGATCGCCTATGAACTCAATGTCTCAGAGGCGACCATCAAGGCACACGTCACGGCCATTCTGCGCAAGCTGGGTGTGCATTCGCGTACCCAGGCGGTGATCGCGGCTCAGAAACTCGAAGTCGAACCGCCCAAGGTCGAATCCTGAGGCGCCTGGCGGCGACAGGCCGTCGAAAGGATGAGAAGTCGTTCCTGCCTCGTGGTAGGAGCGGCTTTCTTGTATCCGCATCCGGGACACGGAAAACCGCTTCATGAGTGCTGTTGACGGCGAAGAAAGTCGCGCATGGCGTTGACGGTTTCTTCGCTGCAGTGATGCTCGATACCTTCGGAGTCGGCGCGGGCGACTTCTTCGGGCACGCCGAGAGCGCGCAGGGCGTCTAGCACGACACGGTGGCGGGCGGTGACGCGCTTGGCGAGCGCTTCGCCTTCCTCCGTCAGAAAAATGCCGCGATAGGGGCGCGCCACGGCCAGACCGTCGCGCTTGAGGCGCGTGATGACCTTCGAGACCGCCGCCGCGCTGACGCCGAAGCACTCGGCGAGATCGCTGGCACGGGCTTCCCCCAATTGCGCATGCAAATGCGCAATCTCCTCGACATAGTCCTCGACCAATTCGGTCTGGTGGTCCTGGCGGACGCGCTTGAAATATTCGTGCTTGGGCTGTGACTTCATGCAACCCCTGCTTTCAGTGTCCCGTGAACGTAGAAAATAGCACGTACACGTTGAGTGCGACGATCAAAGTGCATACCACGGTGCCCACGCCGGTGACGCTCTTGCGGTTGACCAGGTTGCCCATGATCTGGCGATTGGCCGTGAAACAAAGCAAGGGGACGAGTGCAAAGGGGATGCCGAAACTGAGAATGACCTGACTGGCGACCAGCGCCTTCTGTTCGGAAATGCCCAGCATGATGACGGCCAGAGCCGGCAGCATTGTCACCAGGCGACGTAGCCACAGCGGTATGCTGACGTTGACGAACCCCTGCATGATCACCTGGCCCGACAGTGTACCGACAATCGAGGACGACAGGCCAGCCAACAATAGGGCAAGACCGAAGACATGACTGGCCGTGACCTGGCCCACCACCGGAGCGAGCAATAGATAGCTGTCACTGATGGTGGCGACGTCGAGGCGGCCGGTGGCATGGAACACGGCCGCTGCCATGGCCAGCATGCTGAGGTTGACCAGTCCCGCAATGGCCATGCCGAGGATCACGTCGAGCCGATAATAGCGCATCAAGCGCAAGCGATGGGCGTCGTCCTTGACCTGAATTCGCTGCTGCGACAGTGCCGAGTGCAGGTAGATGACATGGGGCATGACCGTGGCGCCGAGGATGCCGGCCGCCAGGTAAAGGGCATAGCCATCGGGAAACCCCGGGATCAGCAGCCCCTTGAGCAGGGGCGCCGGTTCCGGCCGACTCAGCACCAGTTCGAGAATGAAGCCACCCGCGACGGCGAGGATCATGGCGCCGATCAGAATCTCCATCAGGCGAAAGCCATAGCGGTAGAGGTGCAGGGCCAGATAGGTGATCGTGCCGGTGAGCAGGGCGCCTTCCATCAATGACAGGCCGAAGAGAAGGTGGAAGGCCAGCGCGGCGCCGAGAAACTCCGCGAGATCGGTGGCGATCGCCACGATCTCCGCTTGTACCCAATAGCACCACACCAGCGGACGTGGATAGCGGGCGCGTATCACCTGAGGCAGATTCTGACCGGTGGCGAGCCCCAGGCGGGCCGACAGCGTCTGGATCAGCATGGCCATCAGGTTGGCGGCCAGGACGACCCACAGCAGGGTATAGCCGTAGCGCGAGCCGGCTTCGATGTTGGTGGCGAAGTTGCCGGGGTCGATATAGGCCACGGCAGCGATCAGGGCGGGGCCGAAGAAGGCCGTCCAGCTCCAGCGCCGCGGCTTGCCGCTTAGCGTCGAGGCGGCCTGATCACGTATGGCGCTATCGGAAATCGTACGCAGCATGCTACCGGTTCTCATTTAACCAAGGTTTATCATGAGTCCTTAGGTTAAATAAAAGTGGCAGCACTATCCAATAGTCGAAGCATCGAGCGGCGATAGTCGACGGCTATGCAGGCGTCAGGCGTCGGCTTCTCCTAATGTTCCTGCCGCATGGCGCGATTGGCCTGCAGGGTACGCGTCAGCAGTGCACGCAGGGCGGCGGGCCGCACCGGCTTCAGCAGCAGTTGATAGCCGTTGCGACGCACTTCCTCGGCCACTTCGTCGGTACGGTCGGCGGTAATGACGATACCCGGAACGGGGCCATGGCAGAGCTCCTCGAGGGCCTCCAGGGCCATCAGCCCGGTGACTTCATTGTCGAGGTGATAGTCGGCGAGAATCGCATCCGGATCGCCATCCAGGTGGCGCAGGACCGACTTGGCCCCGCCGATGGAGGTCGCGGTGAACACTTCGCAGTCCCAGCCCTCGAGCATCGCCTTCATGCCCTCGAGAATCAGGGTCTCGTTGTCGATGCACAGCACCTTGGCGCCGGCGAGCTTGTTGCCGGGGCGGCGCGTCGGCGTTTCGTCGACGCCCTTTTCCTCCAGGCGCCCCGCCACACGCGGGACCGAGACCGAGAACACGGTACCGATATCGACCCAGGAACGAATCTTGATCGGATGCTCGAGTACCCGGCTCATGCGATCGGCGATGGAAAGTCCCAGCCCCAGTCCTTTCTCGCTTTCCTTGTGCCGCGAGGCCTGATCGAGCCGGCGGAACTCCTGGAAGATCTCCGCCTGCTTGGCCTCGGGAATGCCCGGACCGGTATCCCAGACTTCAATGCTCAGGTTGTCGCCCTGGCGCCGGCAGCCGAGCAGCACGCGGCCCTGCTGCGTGTAGCGCAGGGCATTGGAAAGGAAGTTCTGCACGATACGGCGCAGCATCTGGGCATCGCTGTCCACCCAGGCGCCGGTGGCGACGACATCGAGGTCGAGGCCGCGATCCGCGGCCATGACCTCGAACTCGGCACGCAGCGGGCGCAGGATATCGGTCAGCGGGAACTGCGTGCGACGCGGCGTGAGTGCGCCGGCATCCAGCTTGGAAATGTCGAGCAAGGTGCTCAGCAGTTCCTCGGCGGCCTGCAGCGAGTTGTCGATGTGGCTGATGGTGTGACGCAGATCGTCGGCGTCGACCTGCTGACCCAGCGCCGAGGTGAACAGGCGCGCGGCATTCAGCGGTTGCAGCAGGTCGTGGCTGGCGGCGGCCAGAAAGCGCGTCTTGGAGGCGTTGGCTTCCTCGGCGACTTGCTTGGCCTGACGCAGGGCCGACTCGGCCTCGGCACGTACCCGGTTTTCCTGACGCAGGGCGGCGTTGGCTTCCGACAGCGCCTGGGTGCGCTCGCGGACGCGTTCCTCGAGGTTCTCGTTGGTCTCGCGCAGGGCGATTTCCGCCAGACGCCGTTCGGTGATGTCCTGGTAGAGCGCGAAGAACCCGAGAACGCCGTCGCCTTCTCCGAAGTGAGGCGTATAGGTGACCAGCATGTAACGCACGCCGCCGTCGCCGTCATCCTGGGAAATCTCGAAGCTCACTCGTTCGCCGGCCAGAGCGCGATGCATCCATGGCGCGCGCTCGCGAATCACCTGACTTGGCATGACGTTGTCGAAGCGCTCGCCGATGGCTTCGTTGCGGTCGATGCCCATCGCCGACTCGTAGGCACGGTTGGTGAAGAGGTAGCGGCATTCCTTGTCGAAGTAGGCGATCAGCGCCGGCACGTTGTCCGTGTAGATACGGATGTTGTTCTCGGAGCGTATCAGCGCTTCTTCGGTACGTTTCTGCTGCGTGATGTCCTGGTAGGTATAGACGAAGCCGCCCCCGGGCATGGGGTTGCCCTGTACCTCGAGTACCGTGCCGTCCTGGCGATAGCGCACATAGCGATGCGGTTGCCCCTGGCGAATGTTGTCCATCAACAGCTCGACGTGCTCCTCGGGATCGCCGGGCCCGTACTCGCCATTGTGGGCGTTGTAGCGCAGGATCTTGTCGAACGGGGCGTTGACGCGAATCAGGCTGTCCGGAAAACGGAACAGCTCCAGGTAACGCTGATTCCAGACCACCAGACGTGCGTTCTGGTCGACCACGCTGATGCCCTGGTTGATGTTCTCGATGGTGGCCTGCAGCAACGCACGGTTGAACTCCAGCACCTGCGACGCTTCATCGACGATGGAGATGACATCCGAGATGCCGATGCCGCGTCCCTGTAGCGCGGAGTTGACGACGATGCGTGCGGAGGAGGCGCCGAGCACCGATGCCAGCAGGCGTTCGGTGAACTGGATGACATCGATCGAGGCGCGGGTGTTGTCGTCGACGGACTGGCCGCCGCGGCGGGCGTAATCGTCGAAGGAGCGCTGCACCTGGCCGCTGCCCAGGAAGCGCTCGCACAGAACCTTGAGATCGCCCACCGTCGTGGCGCCCGTCCAGGGGCGATTGACCGAGGTCTGGCGGGTTTCGATGCTGTCCACGAACAGCGACGCCTGGATGCGTTCGACGACGCGCTGTGGCGTGATCTGCGACACGAAGATGTAGCAGAACAGATTGAGACCCAGCGAGAGCATCACGCCATGGGTGAAGCTGTCACCCACGTTGAGCCCGAACAGGTGGGTCGGCGCGAGCCAGTCGAGGCCCAGCGGGCCGCTGGTCAGCCAGGTCATCGGCAGCAATTCGGCCTGGACCAGGGCCGGCAGCAGCAGGGTGTAGGCCCATACCGCGAAGCCGACATTCATGCCGGCGATCACGCCGAGACGATTGCCGCGTTTCCAGTACAAGCCGCCCAGCAGCGCCGGGGCGAATTGCGCCGCCGCGGCGAACGACAGCATGCCCGTGGAAGCCAGCGTGCTGTATTCGGCGATCAGGCGATAGAAAATGTAGGCGAGCAGCAGGATGACCACGATGGTCGCGCGACGCGCGCGCAGTACCAGCTTGCCGTAATCGCCCTCGGTGACGAACCAGCGCAGGCGGAACAGCAGGGGAATGATGATCTCGTTGGAGATCATGATCGACACCGCCACCGCGGCCATGATGACCATGCCGGTGGCGGCCGAGAGCCCTCCGATGAAGGTCAGCAGTCCCAGCCACTCGCTTCCTCCCGCCATGGGCAGCGCCAGCACGAAGGTGTCGGGGTCGACGTTGCCCTCGGGAAACAGCGTGAGGCCCGCCGCCGCGATCGGCAGCACGAAGAAACCGATGGCCGCCAGGTAGAGCGGGAACAGCCAGCGGGCGCGCTTGGCGTCGTCCGCGTGGGTGTTTTCGACCACCGCGAGGTGAAACTGGCGGGGCAGGCAGAAGATCGCCAGCATCGCCAGCAGCGTCTGTGCCCAGAAACCGTGGCCGAAATCCTGCTCCGTCAGCTGACGTTGCAGCTCCAGGTAGGTATCGGCACGCCCGAACAGGTCGCCGAGGCCGTCGAACATGCCCCAGGTGACGTAGATGCCGAGGACGAGAAACGCCACCAGCTTGACCAGCGACTCGAAGGCGATGGCATGGATGAGCCCTTCGTGGTGCTCGGTGGCGTCGGTGTGGCGCGTGCCGAACAGAATGGCGAACAGGGCCATGACGGCGGCGATATAGAATGCCGTGTCGCCGAGAACGGGCGCACGCGTGACATCGGCGCTGTCGGTGAGCACCGTGAAGGCCGAGGCCACGGCCTTGAGCTGCAGGGCAATGTAGGGAAGGGTGCCGATCAAGGCGACCAGGCTGGCGAAGGCGGCAAGCGACTGGGTCTTGCCGTAGCGCGAGGCGATGAAATCGGCGATCGAGGTCACGTTCTGCCGCTTGGCAACGCGAATCATCTTGGCCAGCACGGGCCAGAACAGCAGAAAGGTCAGAATCGGGCCGACGAAGATGCTGGCGAACGACCAGCCTGCCGTGGCCGCCTCGCCGACCGCGCCGTAAAACGTCCACGAAGTGCAATAGACCGCCAGGGCGAGACTGTAGACGATGGGGCGCCGCCGGCCCGGGCCGTGGCGCTTGGCCTGACTGTCCCCCCGCCAGGCGATGGCGAACAGCACGGCAATGTAGACCAGCGAGACAACGATCAATAACCAGCCAGCGAACATGGGACCTCCCTTATGTCTGCGGCCATTCTATGGTAACCCGCCGGCTCGCGTCAGTTCGTCGCTCATCGCTGCGCTCAGGGCGCCTCGCACACGGCTTGATAAAGTGCGTCGTCGGCACCGATCGTCTGCAAGGCCGCCCGGTTGGGCTGGCGCTCCTCGCCCTCCAGCGGCACCCATTCGCGCGCACTGCAGTTCATCAGGTAAGCCTGGTGCGTTACGCGTTCCAGGACCCGCTTTTCGAAGCGATAGAGGAAGAACTCCACCATGCGTTGACCGTCGGCCTCGAGGGTGCGCACATCGTTCCGATCGATCACCTCGAAGGCGACAGGCAGAGGAAATAGGTACGTCCAGGGCCGCCACCACATCGCATCGCGTTCGACATCGACGACCTCGGCGCTGTCGGGCAACTGCTGTTGCTTGGCGGACAGCCAGCTGTATTCGTAGTAGACCTGGTAGCCGAGCATCCCCACGCCGCCAAGAGCCGGCACGATCCAGCGTGGCAAGCGCTTCCCGCTGAGCTGGCGAAGGATCAACCCCACTCCTGCCGCGCCAAGGCCGGCGAATATCGCCGCGATCAATTGCCAAATCATAATGTCTCCCTGCAACGAAATCGGGCTTCCCCCTGGGAAGCCCGATAGTGTGATCCCGTGGCCCGGGCCCGCCGAGCCAGGGGGTATTATGGCTTAGTGATTGACGGCACCACCAGCACCTTTCGGGTAGCGCACGCTTTCCACCAGTTCCTGGATCTCCAGGGGCGGCTCCTCGGAGGATTTGGAGACGAGGTAGGCCACCGCGAAGTTGATGATGGCACCCACTGCACCAATCGAGAGCGGGGAGATGCCCAGTACCCAGTTTTCCGGAGTGTCGGCCAGGTTGTTGGTGCCGGGGATGAAGAACCAGCCCTTGTAAACGAAGATGTAGACAAGGGTGAAGGTCAGCCCCGACAACATCCCGGCGATGGCGCCCTTGTTGTTCACGCGCTTGGAGAAGATCCCCATCATCAGCGCCGGGAACAGCGAGGCGGCCGCGATGCCGAAGGCCAGCGCCACGACCTGTGCCGCGAACCCTGGCGGATTGGCCCCCAGGTACGTGGCGACCACGATGGCGATCGACATCGATATGCGTGCCGCTTTCAGCTCCCCGCGTTCCGTGATGTTGGGATTGATGGCCCCCTTTATCAGGTCATGACTGATCGCCGACGAGATGGCCAGCAGCAGGCCCGCTGCCGTGGAGAGCGCCGCTGCCAGGCCGCCCGCGGCGATCAGCCCGATGACCCAGCCGGGCAGGTTGGCGATCTCCGGGTTGGCCAGGACCAGGATGTCGTTGTTGACGGTCAACTCGTTGCCTTGCCAGCCGCGATCCGAGAAATCGGTGCTGTCGTTGTAGAACTGGATGTTGCCGTCGTTGTTCTTGTCCTCGAAGGTGATCAGCCCGGTTTCTTCCCAGGTCCGAATCCAGTCGGGACGGTCTCCGTAGGCGATGGCGTTGGAGGCGGCGGCGTCGTAATTCTCGACCTGACCCGCCATGTCCGGGTAGATGGTGGTCATCAGGTTCAAGCGTGCCATGGAGGCCACCGCCGGTGCGGTCAGATAGAGCAGACCGATGAACACCAGCGCCCAGCCGGCGGACCAGCGTGCATCGGCGACCTTGGGCACGGTGAAGAAGCGCATGATGACGTGCGGCAAGCCGGCCGTGCCGATCATCAGCGAGAGCGTGAACAGCACCATGTTGAGCTGGTTGTCGACCATGGCGGTGTAGGCGTTGAAGCCCAGTGCGGTCACGACCTCGTTGAGCTTGGCGAGCAGCGGTTCGCCCGACGCGCTATGGTCGGAGAACAGGCCGAGCGGCGGCAGCGGGTTGCCGGTCAGTTCCAGTGAGATGAACACTGCTGGAATGGTATAGGCGACGATCAGGACGATGTACTGGGCCACCTGGGTATAGGTGATGCCTTTCATGCCCCCCAGCACCGAGTAGAAGAACACCACGACGGCGGCGATGATCAGGCCGGTGGTCGCATCGACTTCCAGAAAGCGCGAGAACGCCACGCCTGCCCCCGCCATCTGACCGATGACGTATGTCAGGGACGCCACGATCAGACAGACGACGGCCACCATGCGTGCCGTACGGCTGTAGAAACGGTCGCCGATGAACTCGGGTACCGTGAACTTGCCGAATTTTCTCAGGTAGGGCGCCAACAGCAGGGCCAGGAGTACATAACCGCCGGTCCAGCCCATGAGGAAGGTCGAGTTGGCATACCCTCCAGCGGCGATGAGGCCCGCCATGGAAATGAAGGAGGCGGCCGACATCCAGTCGGCCCCGATGGCCATGCCGTTCGTGATCGGGTGGACACCGCCCCCGGCGACATAGAAGTCCTTGGTCGAGCCCGCCTTGGCCCAGATCGCGATACCGATGTAGAGGGCGAAGGAGGCGCCGACGAACAGGATATTGATGGCAAATTGACTCATGCTGGCTTACTCCTCGAGTCCGAACTTCTTGTCGAGCTGATTCATCTTCCAGGCGTAGAAGAAGATCAAGCCGATGAACGTCAGGATTGAGCCCTGTTGAGCGAACCAGAAGCCCAGGTCGGTTCCTCCGACGGGAATGCCGGACAAAAGCGGGCGTAGAAGGATTGCGCAGCCATACGAGACGAGTGCCCAGACGATCAGGCAGCCGGTTATTAGACGCACGTTGGCTTTCCAGTAAGCCTCGGCATTGGTTTTTTCATCTGCCATGGTGTGCTCTCCACTGGTGGGGACAGGTTGGTGTTGTGATTGAGAGTGTGCGAGACGCTTCAAAGCAATCGCAGGTATAGAACACTCGTGGAGACACGTCATTGATACGATAGTGGTGCCCGGCTTTTATCGAGAATAACGTTGTCTCGGAAGAGTCGTTGGCTACATGCGATTGCCCTCAATAGCCTTGCAATGATAGTGGCCAATTGCCGCGAAAAATGAATCCCATACTTTGGTATCACTACATTCGTTTACATTATTGTTTGTTTAAATTTTTACGTTTTTCATGGCGTTGTGTGGTATACGAGATATCGATAGCATGCTTATTAAAATATAGGTGAAGTCAGTTTTTAAGAACGGGTTTGAGGTTTTTTAAGGCGGCTCGCGAGGCATAGAACGATAGTCTAGGTGTCGCGATAAAAGCGTGGTTTGCTATTCTCGATCACATATTATCGATAGCGTTGTTCGGCCGTGTTACCGAAAAGTATAAGGAAAATAGAAGCGCTGATGATGACGCCAAGTCGTGCCAGGGTCGGCACGGGATGAGGGTACTACCATGGTCGATATCAATCTCTCGCAGCCGCCTTTCAGCCTGCTCGACGAGAAAGGGCGGCAGCGGGTTCGTGACGGTGTCGATCTCGCCTATTTCACCGAAAGCGAGATAATCCTCGATGCCGGCCAGCGGGGCGAGTGTGTCTTCTTGATTCACAAGGGCGAGGTGGCAGAGCTGGACCTCAACGCCAGCGAGGGAGATCGGCGCATCGGTCACTACACCGCGGGCGATCTGTTCGGGGCGATCAGCATTCTCAACGGCACGAGTCGCTATCGGTTTCAGGCCGAGCAGGAAAGTCTGTGTTACTTGCTGCCGCGCGCGCTGTTCGAGGACATTTGCCAGGCCTATCCGGCTTTCGACGATTATTTTCGTCAGCACCTGGCGGAGAAGGCCCGCTATCTGCTGGAGCGGCGAGCGGAAGGGGGCTTGAGCATGGCGCGTTTCATGCTGGCCCGGGTCTCGGAATGCATGCGCGATCCGCTGCTGGTGGAAGCGCGGACGACCATCGCCGAGGCGGTCACGCAGCTGCGCGACGGTCATGCCGATAGCCTGCTCGTCGGTCACGCCGGCCGTTATGGCATGGTGACCAAGACCGACCTGCTGGATGCCCTGGTGCAACAGGGCCTGCCGCATTCCGCGGAAGTCGGAGGCATCGCGCATTTTACGCTCGTGACGGTACATGCCGACGATTACCTGTTCACGGCACTGGTGAGCATGACGCGCCATGAAGTGGCGCGCGTCGTGGTGATGGAAGGCGACCGACCGGTGGGGGTCGTCGAGTTGACCGATGTGCTGGGCTACTTCTCGAGCCGCGCGCATGCCGTCAGCCTCCAGATCGAGCAGGCGGAAGATATCGAGGCGTTGACGCGTGCCAGCGCGCGCCTGCCTCAGTTGATCCAGACGCTCATGGCGCAGGGCGTGAAGCTGCGCTTCGCCATGGAGCTGCTGGCAGCGCTCAACGGCCGCATCATCCACAAGGCATTCCGCTTCTTGATGCCCGAGGAGCGCCAGTCGCAGTCATGCCTGCTGGTCATGGGCAGCGAGGGACGAGGCGAGCAGATCCTCAAGACCGACCAGGACAACGCCCTGATCCTGGCCGATGGCAGCGACTGGCCCGAGATCGAGGCGTCGATGCAGAAGTTGACGGAGACGCTTGGCGCGCTCGGTTATCCGCCTTGTCCCGGCAACATCATGGTCTCCAATCCGCAGTGGGTGGCGAGCGAGTCGGCATGGCGCGGCAAGATCGCCCGCTGGGCCTCGAGCCGCGATCCCGATGCCTTGATGAATCTCGCCATCATGCTCGACGCGCATGCCATCGCGGGAAACGCCGGTCTGCTGGATGGGCTGCGCGAGCATCTGTTCGCGCGCGGTTCCCACGACGAGCTGCTGCTGTCGTACTTCGCCCGCGGCGTGCTGCGCTACTCCACGCCGCTGACGCTGTTCGGCACGCTCAAACGCCCCGAGCACGGTATCGATATCAAGAAGGGCGGGATATTTCCCATCGTGCACGGCGTTCGCACGCTGGCGCTGGAGCGCCGCATCGCCCCCACGTCGACGTTCGCGCGCCTTGACGCCCTGGTGGACGATGGCCGTCTCGACCGGCCGTTCGCCGACGACCTGGGCGAGGCGATGGCGTTGTTTTCCGAATTGCGTTTGCGCCAGCAGCTGGAGAGTCTCGAAACGCATGACACCTCGCTGGAACCCAACCGCGTGGTGGTACAGCGCCTCAGCGGGTTCGAGCGCGACCTGCTGCGCGAAGCGTTGCATACGGTCAAGGAATTCAAGCAACGGCTGTCTCAGCGGTTTCATCTCGAGTACTGACAGGCCCGCGATGCCGGATGCCGCGCCGCGGTCGGGTATCGCCCCGGAGCCATGACACGGGAGGTTGTGATGATCAAAGCATTGCGTCGTGCCGGGGACCGGCGGCGTCAGTCGGGCGGGCATCATGCCTGGCGCTTCGAGCCTTACGCCGGCAGCGAGGTCATTGCCCTGGATTGCGAGACGACCGACCTGGATCCGCGCCAGGCGGATCTGGTGGCGATCGCCGCGGTCAAGGTTCGCGATGGGCGCGTGCTGACCAGCGAGTCGCTGGACCTGCGCCTGCAGCGTCCGGATAGCCTCTCGAGCGATTCCATTCGTATCCACGGGCTGCGCGGTGTCGACCTGCTGGGGGGCGAGGCCTTGGGCGACGCCCTCAATACCCTGCTCGACTTCATCGGCAACCGTCCCCTGGTCGGCTGGTGCATCGACTATGATGTGGCGGTGATCAATCGACACTTGCGTCCACGTACCGGTTTCGACCTCCCCAACCGTACGATCGACGTGTGCCGGTTATACGCGCGTGAGCGGCGCCGCGCGCAGCCGGATGTCGAGCCGGATCTACGCTTCGAGGCGATGAGCGAGGCCTTGGGGGTGCCGGTGATGGGCCGGCACACGGCACTGGGCGATGCGGTGACGACGGCGTTGATGTACCTGCGCCTGTGTCGGGGCCAGGCAGCGAGCGCCTGAGTCGCGCGATGCGTGGGCGGTCGCTTCGCCGTACCGGCATGCGGTGGTAGCATAGGCGGCCTCATTCACCACGGCACTCTAAAGCGCAACCTTCATGCACGAACTCACCGGCAAAGACAAACTTGCTTTCAACAAGTTGCAAAAGCGCCTGCGGCGTCAGGTGGGAAACGCCATCGTCGATTACGGCATGATCCGTGACGGCGACAAGGTCATGGTGTGCCTCTCCGGGGGCAAGGACAGCTACACCATGCTGGACATCCTCATGAACCTGCAGCGCAACGCGCCGGTTGCGTTCGAGCTGGTGGCCGTCAATCTGGACCAGAAGCAGCCGGGGTTCCCCGAACACGTGCTGCCCGAATACCTGGAACGCGTGGGCGTGCCATATCATATCGTCGAGCGCGATACGTATTCGGTGGTCAAGGAGAAAACCCCCGAGGGCAAGACGACCTGTGCGCTCTGCTCGCGGCTGAGGCGCGGCACGCTGTACGGCTTCGCCGAAGAGATCGGCGCCAACAAGGTCGCGCTGGGACACCACCGCGAAGACATGCTGGAAACCCTGTTTCTCAACATGTTCTTCGGCGGCAGTCTCAAGTCGATGCCGCCCAAGCTGCTTTCCGACGATGGCAAGCACATCGTCATTCGGCCCCTGGCCTACTGCCGCGAAGCCGATATCGCCGAATACGCCGAGTGGCGCGAATTTCCGATCATCCCCTGCAACCTGTGTGGCTCGCAGCCCAACCTCCAGCGTCAGGTGGTCAAGGAAATGCTGACGGAGTGGGAAGAAAAGCACCCCGGGCGGCTGGAAACCATGTTCAAGGCGATCACCAACGTGGCGCCGTCCCAGCTGGCCGATCGCGCCATGTTCGACTTCGAGGGGCTCGAAGACAAGCAGCGCGATTTCCTGGCACGGCGCATCGAGACCTTCGACGTGCTGGCGCGCGAAGCCTGAACCTCAAGCGTCGGCGCGTTCGCCGATGGGCGCCCCCCGGGCGATGCCTGCGAGACGTTCGGGGGCGAGCAGGGTGACCTCGCGCCGTGCCACGTGGAGCAGTTCGGCCTGTTGAAAACGGCTGATCAAGCGGCTGATGGTTTCCACCGCCAGTCCCAGATGGCTGCCGATGTCGATGCGTGACATGGGCAGGCGAAAACGCGTGGCCGACAGACCGCAACGCTGGAAGCGATATCCCAGGTCGAGCATGAAGCCGGCCAGCCGGGCTTCGGCGGTATGCCCGGCGAGCCGGCAGTGCAGGTAGCGATCGTCGCGAATGTCGCGGCTCATGCAGCGATAGAGCTCCCGGCGCAGGGCGGGCAGCTGGGCGGAGAGCACGTCCAGCCGGTCGAAGGGGATCTCGCACAGCGCGGTGGTCTCCAGCGCCGTGATGGTGCCGGGATGGCCGTCGCCGGCAACGCCCTCCAGTCCCACCAGCTCGCCGGGCAGGTAGAAATGCGTGACGCGCTCCTCTCCCTCGGCATGCACCACCTGCTGCTTGAGGCTGCCGCAACGTACCGCGAACACATGATGAAAGGGTGTTCGGGGGTCGAGCAGGGTCTCGCCACGTTTGAGAGGTGCGCGCCGCCGGATGATGGCATCGAAATCCTCGAGGTCGTCGAGCCTCAATGCCAGCGGCAGGCACAAGGAATTGAGCCGGCATGTCTGGCAGTGCGCGTGCATTGGCGAAGCCTTTATGTCGCTGTCGGCGGTCGGGACGGTCATGGCGTTTTCTCCTGGGACGCGCGCTACCTTAGGGTAGCCCTTGAGTCCCGTCAAAGCTGCATCGCGACCCATTCGATCATGAAATAAGATACCTTGCATATGAGTTTCGAGATTGCCTATGCCCAGGCGCCACGTACGCTCGAGGCCTTGAGCGCCGACGGGGTGCCGGCCGTTGCCGGGGCATGCCATTATCATCTGGAAACGCTGGGGCCGATCGAGGTGAGGGGAGAGCCTCGTGCCGGTCGGCTCTTGCTGACCCATGGCGCCGGCGCCGGGCAGACATCGCCTTTCATGCAGCATCTGCGCGAGGCGCTGGCACGACAGGGCGTGCAGGTCTGGGCCATCGACTTCGCGTACATGCAGCGCATGTGGCGCGAGGGGCGAAGGCGACCTCCACCGCGGATCGACAACCTGGTCGATGAGCTGGCGGCGTGGCGTGCCGCCGTGGAAACGCTGGCCAGGCCTGCCGATGTGCCGCTGTGGCTAGGGGGCAAGTCGATGGGTGGTCGGGTGGCGAGTCTGCTGGCGGCGCGTGAGGGCGCGCCGGGGCTCGCCTTGTGCGGCTATCCCTTTCACCCGCCCGGCAAGCCCGAGCGCACCCGGCTGTCGCACTGGCCGCAATTGACCTGTCCCGTCCAGGTGTTGCAAGGCACGCGAGATCCGTTCGGGCGTGACAGCGAGGTGCGTGAATATGCCTTGCCCGAGACGGCACGGGTGCACTTTCTCGAGGATGGCGACCACGATTGGAAGCCACGCCGACGCACCGGACGCGACCAGGCGTCGTTGATCGAGGAGGCGGCGGAAACGCTGGCGGCTGCCATGACGCCAAGTGAATGAATCCGATGAACAAAATCGGTTGACTTTCCACCGTCGCTCTGTAGAATGCAGCGCCACGTGTCCACGGGTGGTTAGCTCAGTTGGAAGAGCACCAGCCTTACAAGCTGGGGGTCACTGGTTCGAGCCCAGTACCACCCACCATCTCGCGAAATTCGTTTCGGATGATGGGGAGACGTGCAGAAGAATGCAGCGGACCGGTAGTTCAGTTGGTTAGAATGCCGGCCTGTCACGCCGGAGGTCGCGGGTTCGAGTCCCGTCCGGTCCGCCAGTTCTTCATCAGGAAATCGGACATCGCGCAGTCAGCGTTGTCATCAGTGGACCGGTAGTTCAGTTGGTTAGAATGCCGGCCTGTCACGCCGGAGGTCGCGGGTTCGAGTCCCGTCCGGTCCGCCACGATTTCCCGTCATCGCCCCGTGCGGTGCACCGCAAGAGCAAGCAGTATGCGATCCGGGTGGTTAGCTCAGCTGGTTAGAGCACCAGCCTCACATGCTGGGGGTCACAGGTTCGAGTCCTGTACCACCCACCATTCCAAGACATTGGAATATCACGGACCGGTAGTTCAGTCGGTTAGAATGCCGGCCTGTCACGCCGGAGGTCGCGGGTTCGAGTCCCGTCCGGTCCGCCACGATCGCCATCGGCCAACCCCGAGTCATCGACTTGGGGTTTTGTCGTTTGGGCCCTGCCTTTTCCCTGTTTCTGATCGAGACCTCGCTGGCGACTCCCTGTCGGGTGCCGTGTCGTCGTGTGCCTGGCACCAGGCAAGTGCCTGTGGGTAGACCTCGGTGGCGGCGTGGGGGTGGGTCAGCATGTCCAGATGGCCATAATCGCGTGTCAGGCCGCTGGTGCGTCCCAGCAGGCTCAGGGCGTGCCGGTGTGGCCCGCATTCGTCGATGAAGCGGGCGACATCGCGGGGATGTCCCAGCGCCCGGTCACGGCTGCCGGCCAGGTACAGTGTCGGTGGCAATTCCGTTTGTGCCAGGGCCTCGGCATAGTCGAAACCGTCCTCGGGATCTCGCCACGCCGTATCGCGCACCCAGGCAACGCTGTGTGCATGACTGGCGGCATATTCATCGTCGCTGCCCCAGCGCAGTCGGCGCGCCGGCAGGTAGCCGCACAGGCGACGCACGGCGGGTGCCAGTCCTTTCCAGATCACGTCGATATAGAGCCATTTGCTGGGATTCTGGACTCGTACCCGGCGCTTGGTGCCGAAGTAGACCTGGCTGGCGATGCGATCGCGGCTGCCGGGCACGCGCGCCAGGTGGGCGGCGATCAGTACACCGCCCCAGGAATGCGCCATGACATGACAGCGCGTCACGCCGCCGAGCTGACAGCACCTGTCGAGCGCTGCGGTGATCTCCTCGATGATGACGTCTCGCTGCGAGAAGGAGACTCCGCGCGCCGGACGTGGCAGGGCGCTGCCACGTCCGCGCTGATCGATCACCATGACGTCGCGCCCTTGCTGCGCCAGCCATGGCGCCAACCCTTTGCCGCTGCGACTGTGGAAGATGCGTCCCGACTCGATGGCACCATGCCAGCACAGCACGGGGAGGCCGCGTGGATGCGTCGGCCGAAAACGGGTGAGGTGCAGTTCGCCGCCGCTGGCGATGGCGATCCGGTGTCGGGAAACCTGATAATCCATGTAGGCCTCGTACATCGGGTGAGGGTGAGCGACGCAGCCGTGAAGCGATTGACGCGAGACGGAGCGCGGTCTGCGCCCTTGGTCGGGATTGCCACCCGGGACGCCTTCATGACACTGTTCATACAGTTGTTTGAAAATGTATGGTGGTTCGACACCGAGTGCAAGCGAGGACGCGCCGTGACCCAGTATCCGCATCTCTTTCGCCCGTTGACGGTCGGGCCCGTGACGCTGAGCAACCGTATCCTGATGGGCTCGATGCATACCAACCTGGAAGAGGCGCCCGATGGATTCGTTCGCCTGGCGGCGTTTTATGCCGAACGGGCGCGTGCGGGCGTGGCCTTGATCGTGACCGGTGGCATCGCCCCGAATCGCGAAGGCGCCGTCTTCGAGGGCGCCGCCAAGCTGACCGAGCCGCGGGAGGTCGAGGCGCACCGCGAGGTGACCCGGGCGGTCCACGCCGAAGGGGGGCACATCTGTCTCCAGATCCTGCATGCCGGGCGTTATGCCTACTCGCGCTCGCTGGTGGCGCCATCCCCTCTCAAGGCACCGATCAACCCGTTCACGCCGCGTGCGTTGAGGGGTGACGAGGTGATTCGGCAGATCGAGGATTACGTGCAGTGCGCTCGTCGGGCACGGGAGGCCGGGTACGACGGTGTCGAGGTCATGGGGTCGGAAGGCTACCTGATCAATCAGTTCCTGTGTCTGCGCACCAATCGTCGCGACGACGAGTGGGGTGGCGCGTTCGCGAACCGCATGCGGTTCGCCGTGGAGATCGTGCGTGGCATACGCCGCGCGCTGGGCGATGACTTCTTGATCATCTTCCGGTTGTCGATGATCGATCTGGTCGAGGAAGGCAGCAGCCATGACGAGGTCGTGATGCTGGGGCGTGCGATCGAGGCGGCGGGCGCCAACCTGATCAATACCGGCATCGGCTGGCACGAGGCGCGAGTACCGACCATCGTCACCAGCGTGCCGCGAGCGGCGTTCACGGAGGTGACGCGACGCTTGCGCGACGAACTCGATGTTCCGCTCATCGCGACCAACCGCATCAACATGCCCGATGTCGCCGAGCGCGTGCTGGCCGAGGGGCATGCCGACATGGTGTCGATGGCCCGCCCCTTTCTGGCCGATCCCGAATGGGTCAGCAAGGCCCGCGACGGGCAGGCGGCGTTCATCAACACCTGCATCGCCTGCAACCAGGCCTGTCTGGATCATACCTTCCAGGGCAAGCTGACC
Organism: Chromohalobacter sp.; assembly: GCF_039830575.1. NCBI lineage: Bacteria > Pseudomonadati > Pseudomonadota > Gammaproteobacteria > Oceanospirillales > Halomonadaceae > Chromohalobacter > Chromohalobacter sp. Next base: position 159,530 of record NZ_JBDOOX010000009.1, read on the forward strand.
TCGTGTCTGGTGAACCCGCGTGCCTGTCACGAGACCGAGGTGATTCTCGCGCCGGTGGCGTCGCCGCGCGATATCGCCGTGGTCGGTGCCGGGCCGGCGGGACTGGCGACCGCCGTGTCGGCGGCGCAGCGCGGCCATCGTGTCACGCTGTTCGAGCGCGAGGCCGAGATCGGCGGCCAGTTTCGCTATGCGCAGCGCATTCCCGGCAAGGAAGAGTTTGCCGAGACGCTGCGTTATTACCGCACCATGCTGGCGTCGCTGGACGTACGGGTGTGCCTGAACACGCCGGTCGATGCGTCGCGCTTGGAGCCCTTCGACGCCGTGGTGCTGGCCACCGGGGTCAGGCCCCGCGACGTGGCGTTCCTGCCCAGTCACGATCCGCGGGTGGTGGATTACCCCACGGCGATCCTGCATCCCGAGCGGGTCGGTCCCCGCGTGGCGATCATCGGTGCCGGTGGCATCGGCTTCGATGTCGCGGAACTGCTGACCCATGGCGATCATCCCGCCTGCGATCGCGAGGCATGGTGTGCCGAGTGGGGTGTCGATCTGTCGCTGTCGGCGCGGGGCGGACTCGTGACCCCGCGCACGCCGCCGGTGGCACGCGACGTCATGCTGCTCCAGCGCAAGGCCAGCAAGCCTGGCAAGGATCTGGGCACCACCACCGGTTGGGTACACCGCGTGTCGTTGCGGCAACGGGGGGTGCGCATGTTGAACGGCTGCGAGTATCGTGGCCTCGACGCGGCCGGGCTGCATATCGTGCGCGAGGGCGTCGAGACATGCCTCGAGGTCGACTCGGTGGTGGTGTGCGCCGGACAGGTATCGGTCACGGAGCTGGAGGCGCCGCTGGCGGCGGCAGGTTGCGAGATCCATGTCATCGGCGGAGCACAGGAAGCGGCGGAGCTGGATGCCAAGCGGGCCATCGATCAGGGAGTGCGACTGGCGGCGCGGCTGTAGCCTGGCATGCAAACGGCCTGCGTCTGCCGACTTTCATGCATGGCTCACGGGGGCCTGAGGGGCGGGCTTCCTGTCTGTGGCGGCGTTGAGTAGACTGGATCGGGACGCAATTTTTTGCATGATAACGGCAGGCGTTGGCACCCGGCGTCTTCCGGTGTATCGGCAAGCGTCTTTCTTTTCGCCACCCATAAGGATACCAAGGCATGGAACCCGACTGTACGCCCCGCTTTCTGGCCAGCGACAACACTTCGGGCATCTGTCCTCCCGCCCTCGACTACCTGTTGCGCGCCAACGCCTGCGATGACCTCGCCTATGGCAACGATGCCTGGACGCAGAAGGCTGCCGATCGTTTCCGCGATTTCTTCGACTACGACTGCGACGTGTTCTTCGTCTTCAACGGCACGGCGGCCAACTCCCTGACGCTGGCGGCCATGGGACAGAGCTACCATAGCGTCATCTGCCATGAGCTGGCGCATATCGAGACAGATGAGTGCGGCGGGCCGGAATTCTTCTCCAATGGTGCCAAGCTGCTCACCTGTGCCGGGGCCGACGGCAAGTTGACGCCCGAGGGAATCGAGTCGCTGGTGATGCGGCGCAGCGACATTCATTACCCCAAGCCGCGCACGATCTCGCTGACCCAGGCCACCGAGGTCGGCACCGTGTATACGCGCGATGAACTGATGGCGATTCGGGCCATGGCGGATAAACACGGGCTGCACGTGCACATGGACGGCGCGCGCTTTGCCAATGCCTGCGCGTCGCTGAAGGCGACGCCGGCGGAATTGACCTGGCAGGCCGGCGTCGATGCACTGTGCTTCTCGGGCACCAAGAATGGCCTGCCGATGGGGGAAGCGGTGGTCTTCTTCAATCGCGCCCTGGCGGAAGATTTCGATTATCGCTGCAAGCAGGCGGGACAGCTGGCCTCCAAGATGCGCTTCATCGCCGCGCCCTGGCTGGGGCTGCTGGAAAGTGGCGCCTGGTTGAGCAATGCCGAACATGCCAATGCCATGGCACGTTATCTGGCGGAGGGCTTTGCCGCGCTGCCGGGCGCCGAGCTGATGTTTCCCGCCCAGGCCAACAGCGTTTTCGTGACGCTGCCGGTCACGGTACTCGAGGCGCTGCGTGAGCGCGGCTGGACGTTCTACACGTTCATCGGTGCGGGCGGTGCACGTTTCGTGTGCGCCTGGAACACCACCCAGGCCTTGCTCGATCGCCTGCTCGACGACGCTCGCGAGGCGTTGGCCGCAGCGTAACAGGTACCGACTGGGCGGCGAATGTCTCGCGGACCGCCCAGTATCTTCCCTTTTCCATGACTTTCAACGAACCAATGGCCGTTCGATGGGCTCTTATAGACAGGGCCGGGCGGCTGCGTTGAAAGGAAAATGCGTATTGCACCACCCGTTTCCCCTCCATCTGTCTACGCTGATACATAGCCAGTCCCGAATCCGAGGCGCGACCCCGTGTCGTGAAAGGAGGCGTTTGATGAGTATCTTCGATCATGTCCAGAATCGTTACGAACGCGTTCAACAGGAGGAACTGAGCCTTCAGGAGTATCTGGAGCTCTGTCGTCGCGAGCCCGGCGCATACGCGACTGCAGCGGAGCGCATACTCGAGGCGATCGGCGAGCCGGAAGTCATCGATACCGCCAGGGATTCGCGGCTGTCGCGCATTTTCAGCAACAAGGTCATCCGCCGTTATCCGGCGTTTTCCGAGTTCTACGGAATGGAAGAGGCCATCGAGCAGATCGTGGCGTACTTTCGGCATGCCGCGCAGGGCCTGGAAGAGAAGAAGCAGATCCTGTATCTCCTGGGGCCGGTGGGGGGCGGCAAGTCCTCGCTGGCCGAGCGCCTCAAGCTGCTGATGGAGCACGTACCGTTCTATGCCATCAAGGGCTCGCCGGTGTTCGAGTCGCCGCTGGGGCTGTTCTCGCCGGAGGAGGATGGCGAGCTGCTCGAGAAGGAGTACGGGATTCCCCGTCGCCAACTGCGGTCGGTGATGTCGCCCTGGGCCGCCAAGCGCCTCAAGGAGTACGGCGGCGATATCTCGCAGTTTCGCGTCGTGCGACTCTACCCCTCGCGTCTCAATCAGATCGCGGTATCCAAGACCGAGCCCGGGGACGAGAACAACCAGGACATTTCGTCGCTGGTGGGCAAGGTCGACATTCGCCAGCTCGAGCTTTATTCCCAGGATGATCCCGATGCCTACAGCTTCTCCGGCGGCCTGTGCAAGGCCAACCAGGGATTGATGGAATTCGTCGAGATGTTCAAGGCGCCGATCAAGGTACTGCATCCCTTGCTGACGGCGACTCAGGAGGGCAACTACAACCCCACCGAGGGCATGGGGGCCATTCCCTTCGACGGCATCGTGCTGGCGCACTCCAACGAAAGCGAGTGGCAGACGTTTCGCAACAACCGCAACAACGAGGCGTTCCTCGACCGTGTCTACATCGTCAAGGTGCCCTACTGCCTGCGGGTGACCGAAGAGATCAACATCTACAAGAAGCTGCTCGAGCACTCCTCGCTGAGCGAGGCGCCCTGCGCGCCGGACACGCTGCGCATGCTGGCGCAGTTCTCGGTGCTCTCGCGTCTCAAGGAGCCGGAGAATTCGAGCATCTACTCCAAGATGCGGGTCTACGACGGCGAGAACCTCAAGGACACCGATCCCAAGGCCAAGTCGATCCAGGAATATCGCGATGCGGCGGGGGTCGACGAGGGCATGGAGGGGCTGTCGACACGCTTCGCCTTCAAGATTCTCTCCAAGGTGTTCAACTTCGACACGCATGAAGTGGCCGCCAACCCGGTGCATCTGCTGTACGTGCTGGAGCAGCGGCTCGAGCAGGAGCAACTGCCCAAGGAAACCTTCGAACGCTATCTGCGTTTCATCAAGGAGTACCTGGCGCCGCGTTACGTCGACTTCATCGGCAAGGAAATCCAGACCGCGTATCTGGAATCGTACAGCGAGTATGGCCAGAACATCTTCGATCGCTACGTGACCTACGCCGATTTCTGGATTCAGGACCAGGAATATCGCGATCCCGAGACCGGGGAGCTGTTCAATCGCCAGGCGCTCAACGAGGAGCTGGAGAAGATCGAGAAGCCGGCGGGAATTTCCAACCCCAAGGATTTTCGTCACGAGGTGGTCAACTTCGTGCTGCGGGCGCGGGCTCAGAACAATGGCATGAATCCCAGCTGGCAGTCCTACGAGAAGCTCAAGGGCGTGATCGAGAAGAAGATGTTCGCCAATACCGAGGAACTGCTGCCGGTCATTTCCTTCAACGCCAAGGCCTCGACGGCCGACCAGAAGAAACACGAGGACTTCGTGGCACGCATGGTCGAGCGTGGCTATACCGAAAAGCAGGTCCGCCTGCTGTCGGAATGGTACCTGCGGGTGCGCAAGTCCCACTAGGCAGCATGACGTGACCGACGACAGGGGAGCGGGCGGCGTGCGGATGCCGCCTTGCCCTGCGCCCCGCGCTCACAGGAGGTCGCCATGACCTACTTCATCGATCGACGCGCCAACGCCAAGAACAAGAGTGCCGTGAATCGCCAGCGTTTCCTGCAACGCTATCGCAGCCATATCAAGCGAGCGGTGGAGGAAGCGGTCAATCGCCGCTCGATTACCGACATGGAGCGCGGCGAGAAGATCTCGATCCCCGCCAAGGACATTTCCGAGCCGGTCTTTCAGCATGGCCCGGGCGGGGCACGCACGATCGTAAGCCCGGGGAACAAGGAGTTCGTCGAGGGGGATCGCCTGCGTCGGCCGGGCGGCGAAGGGCGCGGCGGTTCGGGCGAGGGAAGTGCGTCCAACCAGGGCGAGGGCATGGACGAGTTCGCGTTTTCCCTGAGCCGCGAGGAATTTCTCGATTTCGTCTTCGATGGCCTGGCCTTGCCCCATCTCGAGCGCAAGCAGCTGCGGGATCTCGACGAGGTGCGCCCGGTGCGTGCCGGGGTGACGCGGGACGGCGTGCCGTCGCGGATCAATATCGTGCGCTCGATGCGCGAGGCGCAGGCGCGCCGCATCGGCATGCGCGCGCCCATCAAGCGTGCTCTGCGCGAAGCCGAGGAGGCCCTGGAAAGCGAGGAACGCAAGGACCCGGTGCTGCGCAACCCGGCACGAATCGGCGAACTCAAGGCCGAGATCGAGCGCCTCGAGAAGCGGCTCGAGGCGGTACCGTTCATCGATACCTATGATTTGCGCTACAACAATCTCATCGATCAGCCGCAGCCGTCCAACAAGGCGGTGATGTTCTGCGTCATGGACGTTTCCGGCTCCATGACCCAGGGGCACAAGGATATCGCCAAGCGCTTTTTCCTGTTGCTTTATCTCTTTCTGGAGCGTAACTACGAGAAGGTCGAACTGGTGTTCATACGCCACCACACGGCGGCCAAGGAAGTCGATGAAGAGGAATTCTTCTACTCGCGGGAAACCGGCGGAACCATCGTGTCCAGCGCCTTGACGCTCGTCGACGAGATCATCGCCAAGCGCTACTCGCCGGCGCAGTGGAACCTCTATGTCGCCCAGGCCTCGGACGGCGACAACTGGGACGACGACTCGCTGACCTGTCGCGACCTGCTCATGACGTCGCTGATGGCCAAATTGCAGTATTACACCTACGTGGAGATCACGCCGCACTCGCACCAGGCCTTGTGGGAAGAATACGAACGCGTACAGGCCGCTCACCCGAGCCGCTTCGCCATGCAACAGATCGTCGAGCCGGGGGACATCTACCCGGTCTTCCGCAAGCTGTTTCGCAAGCGCGTCGCATCGTGACGAGCAAGCTCAGGAGGTGACATGAGTCCATCCCCCATCGCTACCGGCTCCGACTGGAACTTCGAGATCCTGACGGCCTACGAGCGTGAAATCGCGCGTTTCGCCAAGGAATATCGTCTGGATACCTATCCCAACCAGATCGAGATCATCACGTCCGAGCAGATGATGGATGCCTATGCCAGCGTGGGCATGCCGGTGGGCTACCATCACTGGTCGTTCGGCAAGCAGTTCCTGTCCGTCGAGCAGGCGTATCGGCGTGGTCAGATGGGGCTGGCCTATGAGCTGGTCATCAATTCCGATCCCTGCATCGCCTACCTCATGGAAGAGAACACCTTGATGATGCAAGTGCTGGTCATGGCGCACGCCTGCTATGGCCATAACTCGTTCTTCAAGGGGAACTACCTGTTTCGCACCTGGACGGATGCCTCGGCGATCGTCGATTACCTGGTGTTCGCGCGCAAATACATTGCCGAGTGCGAGGAGCGTCACGGCGTCGGGGCGGTGGAGCAACTGCTGGATGCCTGTCACGCCCTGCAGAACTACGGCGTCGATCGCTACAAGCGGCCCTCGCCGATCTCCTCCGAGGAAGAGGCACGTCGCCAGCAGGAGCGGGAAGCCTACCTGCAGGCGCAAGTCAACGCCCTGTGGCGAACCATTCCCGAGCAGGCGACACCGACCGCGCAGAGGCCGGACGAGGATGGCGACGATCCGCTCGGGCTGCACCAGCACGGCCGCTATCCCGCCGAACCTCAGGAAAACCTGCTGTACTTTCTGGAGAAGAATGCTCCGCTGCTGGAGTCATGGCAGCGCGAGGTGGTGCGGATCGTGCGCAAGCTGGCGCAGTATTTCTACCCGCAGCGTCAGACCCAGGTCATGAACGAGGGGTGGGCCACCTTCTGGCACTATACGTTGATGAATCGCCTCTACGATGAAGGCTTGATCGACGAGGGCACGATTCTCGAATTCCTGCACTCGCACACCGCGGTGATTCAGCAGCCGGGGTTCGACAGTCCCCATTTCAACGGCATCAATCCCTACGCGCTGGGGTTCGCCATGTTCTCGGACATCCGTCGGATCTGCGAGGCGCCGACTGACGAGGACCGCGAATGGTTCCCGGACATCGCCGGCAGCGACTGGCTGGATACGCTGCATTTCGCGATGCGCAACTTCAAGGACGAGTCGTTCATTCAGCAGTTCCTGTCGCCCCGGGTGATCCGCGACCTCAAGCTGTTCAGCCTTGTCGACGACGATCGCGATGAGATGCTCACCATCAGTGCCATTCACGATGAACGCGGCTATCGCCGCGTGCGCGAGGCCCTCTCGGCGCAGTACGCGCTTTCCCTGCGCGAGCCCAACATCCAGGTCTGGGAAGCCGACATTCGTGGCGATCGGTCGCTGACGCTGCGCCATGTTCAGGACCGTCGGCGGCCGTTGGGCAAGACGCTCTACCCGGTGTTGCGCCATCTGCATCAGCTGTGGGGATTCCCCGTCAAGCTGGAGTCGGTCGAAGACGACGAGGTCGTGCGCCACTATCAATGGCCACTGCCCGGCGACGAGCGCGAGGGGGCATGACGCGGCGCTAGCCGCAGCGCCCAAGGCTGATATACTGAGCGCGCGCCGTCGACGCCATGTCGAAAAATGGCAGAGCGACAGTGCATCCTGAGTGCCCTGGCTGCGTGGCCGGGTGCGATGTTCCGAGTGCAGCGGGAGAGTCTCATGCAAAGCGCGGTGATCCTGATCGACGTGGAGAAGGGCCAGATCAATGCGGTGGCCCAGCGGCTCGCCGAGCTGGAAGGCATCAGCGAGGTGTTTTCCACCTGTGGCCGCTACGACCTGGTCGCGATCGCGCGCACGCGTGATTTCGAGTCATTGGCGCAACTGGTGACCGAGCGTCTGATGCAGGTCGAAGGCATTCACGACACCGAGACGCTCAATGCCATGCAGGTGCATTCCCGGCACGACCTCGAGACCATGTTCTCGCTGGGATGGTAGTTCCCGCCACGACGCGGCCCGCGAGGGCCGCCGATCTTCCGTTTTCGTCACTGCAGGACAAGGACGCGTCATCGGCATGATCGCCGTTATTTCCTATCAATTTCGGCGCCTGGTGCGTGGCGCAGGCATTTCCCTGGTTTTCGCCGTGGTCGGCTCCGGTCTCTGGTATTGGCAGGAGCGTGACGTCCGCGATCAGCTCAGCTGGATGGGCGTCCCCGAATGGCAGGCGACGAGCTGGCAGGGCTTCAACAGGGTGCTGCGCAACGACGGCTTCCTGGTCGGGTGGTCGGACATTCGCGTCAGCCCCCTGTGGGCCAGCTACATGCTGAATGAAACGGCGGAGGCGCCCATCGGCGATCGGCCCAGCGGGTTCGAGCGCGACTGGCGCTCGCTGTGGCCGGTGACGTCGGATCAGTACACGCGCAGTGGCTATGATCGTGGCCATCTGGCCCCCAACTACGCGATCGCCCGCGTCTACGGGCGCGACGCCCAGCTCGATACCTTTCGCATGACCAATATCACGCCCCAGCGCCCCGATCTGAATCGGCGCGTATGGCAGCGCCTGGAAGAAGTCGTCATGGACGACTTTCTGCCGCGTTTCGGTCGGCTTCAGGTGGTGACGGGGCCGGTCTTCGACGAACGCTTCCTGCACCGGATCGGGTTCACCCAGGTGCCGGCGGCGTTCTACAAGATCATCGTCGTGCCGGGCGAGCACCCGCGGGCACTGGCCTTTCTCGTGCCGCAAACGGTGCATGGCGACGAGCCGCTCGATCGCTTCCTGGTGAGCATCGACGAACTCGAGGCGCGGACTCGTCTCGACTTCTTTCCACGTCTGCCCGAGGCGGTCGAGACGCCGCTGGAGTCCCATATCGAGACCCAAGGCTGGGGGCTGGAGCGTGTCGCGCGACGGCCGGGGCGCTTCGACTAGACGACGGGCCGGGCAGAAGAGCCAATGAGCGGGGGAGGAGGTTTCCGCGTGATATCGGCTCGGGGCGATGACATCACCGGGTGGCCGGGGGAAACGGGCAAGTCAACGGGAAAACGACCGCATTGCCGGCAAGGCAAGCGTTCGATGGGGAAATGCTGCAGACGGGAATCACGATCGGAAAAGCGTCATGCGCGATGGTGCCCAGGAGAGGACTTGAACCTCCACGTCCGTAAGGACACTAGCACCTGAAGCTAGCGCGTCTACCAATTCCGCCACCTGGGCGCGTCATGGCTTTACCGATACTGATGGTGCCCGGAAGAGGACTTGAACCTCCACGTCCGTAAGGACACTAGCACCTGAAGCTAGCGCGTCTACCAATTCCGCCATCCGGGCATTTTGCCTCGCTTGCGATCTCGCCAGGAGATCGATGGTGCCCAGGAGAGGACTTGAACCTCCACGTCCATAAGGACACTAGCACCTGAAGCTAGCGCGTCTACCAATTCCGCCACCTGGGCGAGGCGCGTTGTATCATACCCATTTTTCGCGGGAATGCAAGCCATGAAGTCACATCCGCATGTGGCGACGCACATGACGGACATGGTTGGGTCGACTGGCTGTGCCCGCTATACTGGCGGCATGATTGAATTTCATAACAACGCCATCGGCGCACCCTATTCGCTTGCCGGCTCGCTCGTAAGGAAGTCATTACCATGAATCATTGGAAACTCAGTGACGATCCGCATGCGGAACGTGAAGCGAGTAAATACGATAATCCCGTCCCCAGCCGCGAATACCTGTTCGCGCGCCTGGAGGAGTACGGCAAGCCCATCACCCCCGAAAACCTCAGCCGCATGCTGGCGGTGGACGACGAGGAACGGCTGGAAGGCGTACGCCGCCGGCTGGCCGCCATGGAGCGCGATGGCCAGATTCTGCGCAATCGGCGTGGTGCCTACGCCCTGATCGACAAGCTCGACCTCATCCGCGGCCGGGTTCAGGGGCATCGCGACGGCATGGGCTTCTTGATCCGCGAGGATGGCAAGAAGCCCGATCTGGTATTGCCGCCTCGCCAGATGCGGCGTGTCTTCGACGGCGACCAGGTGCTGGTGCGCATCAGCGGCCGCGACCGGCGCGGTCGCGACGAGGCGACCATCGCCGAGGTGCTGGCGCGCAACACCCAGTCGCTGGTGGGGGTCTACCGCCAGAATACCGCCGAGTTCGGGGTATTGATTCCCGAGAACTCGCGGATCTCCCAGGAAGTGATCGTGCCGCATAGCGCCAGCGGTGGTGCCCGCGACGGCCAGATCGTCGCGGTGCGCATCACCCAGCAACCGGCGACGCGGGTACAGCCGGTCGGGGAGGTCACCGAAGTGCTCGGCGAGCGCATGGATCCGGGGATGGAAATCGACATCGCCATCCGCAGCTACGAGATTCCCGCGGAATTTCCGCCCGAGGTGCATGCCGAGATCGCCGACATGTCGGCGTCCGTGGCCGAGGCCGACAAGCAGAACCGGATCGATCTGCGCGATGTGCCCCTGGTGACCATCGACGACGAGTCCGCCAAGGACTTCGACGATGCCGTCTGCGCCTGGAAGACCAAGTCCGGGAGCTGGAAGCTGGTAGTGGCGATCGCCGACGTCTCGCACTACGTGCGTCCGGGCAGCGCCCTGGACCAGGAGGCGATCACGCGCGGCACCTCGGTCTATTTCCCCGGCCAGGTCGTACCGATGCTGCCCGAGCTGCTGTCCAACGGGCTGTGCTCGCTGAATCCCGAGGTGGACCGCCTGGCCCTGGTCTGCGAGATGAACATTTCGCCGAACGGGGCGATCAGCCGCTACCGCTTCTACGAGGCGGTATTCCAGTCGCATGCGCGCCTGACCTACAACAAGGTCGCCGCGATCCTCGACGACGAGGGGCCGGAAGCCGACGCCCTGCGCGAACAGTATCGGGATCTCGTGCCCTCGCTGAAGAACCTGAAAAGTCTCTACACGATCCTGCGCGAGGCACGCGAGGCGCGTGGTGCCATCGATTTCGAGACCACCGAGACGGAAATCATCTTCAACGAGGCGCGCAAGATCGAGAAGATCGTGCCGCGCTCGCGCAACGATGCGCACAAGATCATCGAGGAATGCATGCTGGCCGCCAACGTGGCGACCGCGCGCTTTCTCGACAAGCACGATCTGCCGGCGCTGTATCGTATCCACGAGAAGCCCTCGCCGGAGCGCCTGGACAAGCTGCGCCTGTTCCTCAACGAGCTGGGGCTGTCGCTGGGCGGCGGCGACGATCCGACGCCGCAGGACTATCGCGACCTTGCCGAGACGATCAAGGGACGGCCCGATGCCGACGTCATCCAGACGGTAATGCTGCGCTCGATGAGCCGCGCGGTCTATTCGCCGCAGAACGACGGCCACTTCGGTCTGGCCTATCCGGCTTATGCGCATTTCACTTCGCCGATTCGCCGCTATCCGGACCTGCTCGTGCATCGCGCCATCCGCTCGGTGATTCGAGGTCCGCGCCAGACCAATACCGTACTGCGTGCCGAGGGTGCGCCGGTGGAGCCGCCCAGCAAGTGGGCGCCGTACACCTTCGAGCAGATGCTCGAACTCGGCGAGCATTGCTCGATGACCGAGCGGCGCGCCGACGACGCGACACGCGACGTCGAGGATTGGCTGAAGTGCGAGTTCATGTCCGACAAGCTCGGCGAGATCTTCGACGGCACCATTGCCTCGGTGACGCAGTTCGGCGTCTTCGTGCGCCTCGACGATGTCTATGTGGAAGGGCTGGTGCACGTCACATCACTGCCGTCCGACTACTACCACTACGAGGCGGAAAAGCATCGCCTCAAGGGGGAGCGCAGCGGCATGTCCTATCGCCTCGGCGATGGCGTGACCGTGCAGGTGGCACGCGTCGACCTGGACGAGCGCAAGATCGACTTCGAACTGGCCGACGACAAGCCACGCCCGCATCGCTCCAACCGCGGCCGCAAGAAGCCGGCGTCTGGCGGTGCGTCGACACAGGGCAAGCAGGGGGCCGGGCAGGACGGCAATGCCGCCAAGAAATCGCGCGACGGCAAGCCGCGCCGGCGTTCTCGGCGTGGCAAGGGAGACAAGCGCGGATGAGCGCCGGACACCGGAAAGTGAGGCCTCATGAAAGGTAAGCCGTCCCGGGCGCGCGTCGCGACGCCCGAAGGTCTGGATGCCGTCTACGGCGTACATGCCGTGCGTGCCTTGTTCGAGCGTGGCCAGCCGCCGCGCGAGCTGTGGATCCAGGAGGGGCGCGCCGAAGCGCGCCTGGAAGCGCTGGTGGCGCTGGCGCGGCAGGCGGGCGTCAAGTGCGCCGGCGTGGCCCGCGAGACGCTCGATGGCGTGGCCAGAGGCGCCGTGCATCAGGGGGTGATCGCCTTCGCGCCGCCGCTGCAGGCCGAAAGCGAGGAGGCGTTATGGTTTCGCCTCGGCGCCTGGCAGCAATCGTCGCCGCCCTTGCTGCTGATCCTCGACGGGGTGACCGACCCGCATAATTTCGGTGCCTGTCTTCGCAGCGCGGATGCGGCGGGCGCGCATGGCGTCATCGTGCCCAAGGACAAGGCCGCGCCGCTCAATGCCACGGTCCGCAAGGTCGCCTGCGGTGCCGCCGATGTCACGCCCGTCTATCAAGTCACCAACCTGGCGCGGGCCATGGGTCGGCTCAAGACTCATGGGGTCTGGATCGTGGGTACCGCCGGCGAATCGGCGCAGTGCCTGTACGACATCGATCTGGCCGGGCCGCTGGCAGTGGTCATGGGCGCCGAGGGCAAGGGCATGCGCCGCCTGACCCGCGATGCCTGTGACCTGCTCGCCAAGCTGCCCATGGCCGGCAGCGTTTCCAGTCTCAACGTGTCGGTTGCCACCGGGGTCTGCCTGTTCGAGGCCGTTCGCCAGCGTCAGTCCTCGTGACGTCGGCCATGTAGCCCTTCGTGCGAGACGAGTTGCAAGCACGAGGGGCGATCACTACAATTGTGCGGTTCTCCGGGCGTCGCTTGCGCGTGCCCTGGAGACACCGAGACTTTTCTCCTTGCTTCTCGCGGCCCTCGAAAGGCACGGGCCCCGTGGAAGCTGTCAAACCGTAAGGAGCTATCATGCGTCATTACGAAATCGTGTTCATGGTCCACCCGGATCAGAGCGAGCAGGTGCCGGCCATGGTCGAGCGCTATACCGGGCTCGTCACCGAGAACGGCGGTACCGTGCATCGTCTGGAAGATTGGGGTCGCCGTCACCTGGCCTACCCGATCAACAAGATCCACAAGGCCCACTACGTGCTGATGAACATCGAGTGCAGCGGCGAGACTCTCGACGAGATCGAGAACATCTTCCGTTTCAACGATGCCATCATCCGCAGCCTGGTGGTGCGTTGCAAAGAGGCGATCACCGAAGCGTCTCCGATGATGAAGCCGGCTGAAGAAAAGCCGCGTCGTCGTGAAGAGAAAAGCGAGCGGCCGCGCACCGAGCGCAACGAAGAAGCCCCCGCTGACGCCGAAGCCAACTGATCCGATCTCTGGAGGATAACCCATGGCACGCTTTTTCCGTCGCCGTAAGTTCTGCCGCTTCACCGCCGAAGGCGTGAAGTACATCGATTACAAGGACATCGATACACTCAAGTCCTACATCACCGAAACCGGCAAGATCGTGCCCAGCCGCATCACCGGTACCAAGGCTCGTTACCAGCGTCAGCTGTCCACGGCCATCAAGCGCGCTCGCTACCTGGCGCTGCTGCCCTATACCGACAGCCACCAGTAAGACGAGGCGACTCGCGCGATGCTGGCACTGGCCCGTTGGGTAATGCGCGGTACGCCGCAAGCGGCTGTCACGGCCCTGATTGCGGCGTTGATTCCCTGGCTGTTCTGGCTGAGTGCCGCCGTGGCCGCACTGGTAACATTGCGGCGTGGCCTGGGCCCCGGGCTTCCGGTGCTGATCGCCGCCGCGCTACCGGCCGGCTGGTGGTGGATGCAGGGGGATGCCGTCCCGCTCGCCAGCGTGTTGCTGGTGACGTTGATGGCGACCATCCTGCGCGCTCGGCTGCGCTGGGGGGACACGCTGATTGCCGGCACCCTGGTATGCGCGGTGCTGGTCCAGATCGGCATCTTCCTGCCGCCGGGCGGCGCGGGACCGATGCTCGAGCAGGTACGCCAGAACTCGGCGGAAGTCGATGGCATGCTCACCGAGTTGAGCGCGCAGGGCGTTTCCACCGAGCAACTCGCGGGGATGCTGATCAGCGGGATTACCGGACTGGTCGTGCTGCTCGCGGCGATTGCCTGTCTGGCACTGGCGCGAAGCTGGCAAGCCGGATTGTACAATCCGGGGGGCTTTCGTGAAGAGTTCCACGCACTGCGCCTGAGTGCCAAGGAGTTGCTGCTGCTGGTCGGCGTGGGGGTGCTGGGACTCGTGTTCGCCATGCCGATGGCGACCATGCTGGTCTGGGTGCCGCTTCTGGTCGCGGGAGTCGCACTGGTCCATGGCTGGATTGGAATGAAGGGGATGAGCGGGTTCTGGTTGGTCGGCTTTTATGCACTGCTGCTGACGACCTGGCCCACGATTCTGATTGTGCTGTTGCTGGCCGTTGTCGATACTTTTGCGGATTTCCGCGCACGCCTGGCCCGCAACCACTGATGAGAGGTTAACGAGATGGACGTCATTCTGCTCGACAAGATTGGCAAGCTGGGCAACTTGGGTGATCAAGTCGCCGTCAAGGCCGGTTACGGCCGTAACTACCTGGTGCCCTACGGCCTCGCCGTGCCGGCCACCAAGGAAAACGTTGCCGCTTTCGAAGCGCAGCGTGCCGAGCTCGAAGCGCAAGCCGCCGAACGCAAGGCCGAAGCCGAAGCGCGCGCCGCGCAGCTTTCCGAGATCGAACTGTCACTGGTCGCCAAGGCGGGTGACGAAGGCAAGCTGTTCGGCTCGATCGGTCCGCGTGACCTGGCCGACGCCCTGACCCAGGCGGGTCTCGACGTGGTCAAGAGCGAAGTGCGCATGCCGGAAGGCCCGATTCGCAAGACGGGCGAATACGACATTACGCTGCAGCTGCACGCGGAAGTCACCTCCAGCGTTCGCATCGTGGTCGTGGCCGAGTAAGCGCCATACCGCCAGGCGACATGCCGGAATGGGGGCGCGAAGGGAAACCTTCGCGCCCTTTTTGTGCCAGGGCGGCGTATGCCACGGATGCGCTTTCGAGGGTGCAACGGCAATGACGTCGCGGCATCATATCAGTGGCCGAGACGGTGAGCGTATCCCGTTCGCCGGCCTTCGATACCGACCGGTCAGGAAACGAGCATGAGCGAATACGTCGAGCACGACCAGGAAACCGCTGCCCTCAAGGTACCGCCGCACTCCCTGGAGGCCGAGCAGTCGGTACTGGGGGGGCTGATGCTGGAGAACAGCGCCTGGGATACCGTCTCGGAGCGTCTCTCGGCCGACGATTTCTATCGCTACGAGCATCGACTGATCTTCAACGCCATGGCCCAGCTCGCCGATGCGGGCCATCCGCTCGACGTGGTCACGCTGTCCGAAGCGCTGGAAAATCGCGACCAACTGGAAAGCGTCGGCGGTCTGGCGTATCTGGCCGAACTGGCACGCAACACGCCTTCGGCGAGCAACATCCGCGCCTATACCGATATCGTTCGCGAGCGGGCGACCCTGCGCAAGCTGATACAGGCCGCTCATCAGATCGCCGACGGGGCGTTCGCGCCGCAGGGGCGTCCCGCCGATGAACTGGTCAACGAAGCCGAGCGTCTGGTCTTCCAGATCAGCGAGGATCGTCCCAAGACCGGCGGTGCGATCGGCATGAGCGATCTGCTCAGCAAGGCCGTCGATCGCATCGACGAACTGTTCAACATGCAGGGTGAGATGACCGGCCTGTCGACCGGCTTCCGGGATCTCGACGAGATGACCTCGGGGCTGCAGCCGTCTGACCTGGTGATCATCGCCGGCCGGCCGTCGATGGGCAAGACGACGTTCGCCATGAACGTGGTCGAGCATGCGGTCATTTCCAGCGACAAGCCGGTGGTGGTGTTTTCCATGGAGATGCCCGCCGATGCCCTGATGCTGCGCATGCTCTCGTCGCTGGGACGCATCGACCAGACCCGAGTGCGTACCGGCCAGCTCGAGGACGAGGATTGGCCACGTCTGACCTCGGCGGTCAACCTGCTCAAGGACAAGCAGTTGTTCATCGACGACACTGCCGGCCTCTCGCCCAACGAGATGCGGGCGCGGACGCGGCGTCTGGCACGCGAGCACGGCAACATCGGGCTGATCATGATCGACTATCTTCAGCTCATGCAGATTCCGGGATTCTCCGAGAACCGCACCGGCGAGATCTCGGAAATTTCGCGCTCGCTCAAGGCCCTGGCCAAGGAGTTCAATTGCCCGGTGGTGGCTCTCTCGCAGCTCAACCGCTCGCTGGAGCAGCGTCCCAACAAGCGTCCGGTGATGTCCGACCTGCGCGAGTCGGGGGCCATCGAGCAGGATGCCGACCTCATTGCCTTCGTGTATCGCGACGAGGTCTATAATCCAGACAATCCCGACAACAAGGGGTTGGCCGAGTTGATCATCGGCAAGCAGCGTAACGGGCCGATCGGTGCCGTGCACATGGCCTTCATCGGCAAGTACACCCGCTTCGAGGACCTCGCGCCGGATAGTTACGGCCAGCACATGGGCGAGTGACGACGGCGCGGGCAAATGCACGGGGTATGCCTTATAATGCCCGACCCGCAAGTGAACAGGAGGGGAGATGGCGAGCGGATTTCAACGTGGCAAGAAGCGGACCCCGAAACTCGAGGGGCGTGGCCAACTGGAAAGCGTCGAGCGTGAAGGGCCGTTCAAGGAGTGGTTGGGGATGCCCGATCTCTACCGTTATACCCTGGTCGTCGACGGTACCACCTATAGTTATCAGACCGAGGACGCCGAGCTGCCTGTCTCGGTGGGCGATCGTGTGGTCTTCCGCTACAAGGAAACCCGCGCGGGCAACTGGGTCGACCGCAACTCGCTGGGCGTAGCGATCGACCCTTCCACCTACCAGCGCGATTCGTGATGCGCTGATCCGGCTGGGTGTCGAGGCGGCGCGGTCGGCGCGCGCCTCGGCATGGCCGGTGTCACATGAACGTCATGGGGAATTGGCCTAATGGGGCCATGACCCATCCGTGCCCTCCAGCTTCCACTACCGAGGCGACCGATCCGAGTCTGTCGGCCATCGTGCGGGAAGGGCGTATCGACGTCCATTTTCAGCCGATCGTGGCCATTCGGTCGGGGCGTGTCTTCGCCTACGAGGCATTGTCGCGTGGCCCGCGCGATACCGTATACGCGCATCCGCTGACCATGTTCGAGGCGGCACGCAAGCAGTCGCTGCTCGCCCCGCTCGAAGCGGTATGCCGTCATCGTGCGATCACGGCCTGGGCCGACCAGGAGCTCGATGAACTGTTGTTCATCAACGTGTCGCCGGAAGTCCTGCTCGATCCAAAACACCGCAGTGGCGAAACCCTGCGCCTGTTGACGCGACTCGGCATTCCGCCGCATCGCTTGGTGATAGAGCTCACCGAGCAGTCCCCGGGCATCGATCCCGATCTCATGGCGGAAGCCGTGCGTCACTATCAATCGATGGGCTTCACGATCGCGCTGGACGATCTGGGCGAGGGGTATGCCAGCCTGCGTCTGTGGTCACAGATTCGCCCCGACTTCGTCAAGCTCGATCGACATTTCGTCAGCGAGCTGGATCGCGATCGCGTCAAACGCCGGTTCGTGAGGGCGTTTCTGGACGTTGCCCATGGCATGGGGTCGCGTGTCATCGCCGAAGGCGTGGAGCGGGAAGAAGAGCTCGATTGCCTGCATGCACTGGGGGCGGATTACTATCAAGGCTGGTTGTTCGCGCGGCCGTCGCCGACACCGAAAGCCACGCGTCTTGAGTTGAACGAGCGCCTTGCCCAGCTGGCCGCACGGCAAGAAAGCCCGCTGCAGGAGTGTGTGGCGCGACATGTCTGCAAGTGGCAGCCTGCGCTCGCCATGACGGTGACCGTCGCCGAAGCGAGCGAACGCTTCAGTGCCGCGCCGGACGTGGCAGCGATGGCCGTGGTGGACGACCAGGAAATGCCCATCGGCGTCTTGACGCGTGAAGCGGTGATGGCGCTGGTGGGCAAGCGCTTCGGCTTCGACCTGCACGGTCGCGACCCCGTGACCAGCGCGATGCACGTGGCGCCGCTGTGCGTCGAGGTCACGGAGCCCCTCGACCAGGTATCGCGCAAGGTGACGGGACGCGACAGCGACCAGCGCGCCGAGCCTTTCGTCGTCACCCAGCGCGGCCGCTACGTGGGCATGGGACAGATCGTGGCATTGCTGCAGCAGATCACCGAGCAGAAGGTGGCGATCGCGCGTCAGGCCAATCCCTTGACGCAATTGCCGGGCAATGCGCCCGTGCGTGCGGCGCTGGATGCCTTCGTTCGTTCGCGGAAATCCTTCGTGGCCTGCTATCTCGACCTCGATCACTTCAAGCCGTTCAACGACCGCTTCGGGTATGCCCTGGGCGACCAGGTGTTGCTGGATGTCGCCGGCACGCTGGGCGAGGCCAAGGGGGCGCATGATTTCCTGGGGCATCTGGGCGGCGATGACTTCGTGCTGTTATTGGCGCCTCGAGAACGGCTGCAGCGTTTCCTGGCGGCGATTCAAGCGGAGTTTTCGGCGCGTGTCGCCTCGCGGGTGCCGGCTGCCGTGGTCGAGGAGGGCGGTTTCACCGCACAGGACCGCTTCGGGCAACAACGCTTCTTTCCGCTGCCGCGGCTCACGGTGGCGGCCTTGAACGTGCCGGGCGGGCTGGCCCCCCAGAGTTTCGGCGATTGCTGGGGACCGCTCAAGCAAAGTGCCAAGCGTACCGAGAATGGCCGCCTGGTCGTGCGCATGCGGGGAGAAACCTTCGCCGCGTCGTGATGTCGGAGAGGAAGCATCCCGCATCGTCGTCAAGGTTCGTGTCATCAGTGGTGCGTCCGGCAAGACGCGCCGCGCGTTCCGTTCCATACTCATGGATACATCGCGCATCGACACATTCTTGTCATCGAGAACCGTCACGCTGAGCGTGCATCGTGGATGCACGATGGACAAGCATCATCATTACCTGCCACAGGAGGCAACATGGATATCAAGGAACTCAAGCACTTCGTGCAAGAGAAGGACAATTTCGAAATTCGCGTCATCAGCCACGCGGGGAGCCGCTTGTACCGGGTCGACGTGGAAGACGTCGAAGGTCAGCACCATCCGCTGACACGTGGCGGCAAGCCGATGCTGTTTCGTGCCCTGGACGACGTCTATGCCGAGCTCAAGCGCGCCGGCGTTCACCGCGCCTATCTCGTGCAGTGGGTCGCCCATGACGAGGCCATCGGCCGCGAACCGAATTACCAGTCGCCATTGACCTCACGCATGCCGCTGGTGTTTTGACCCCATAGGCGACTGCACTCCACGCTGCCGTTGCGACGGCCTCATTCACCCCACGTTGCGTTTCCCTTATCCGCCCGGCGACATGCCGGGGCCTGGGTGCCGAGGCACCGGGCATTTTCCTCCCCTCGAAGTTCACTCGCCGTAGTCGCTTGCATGCTGGCCTTGCCCGTAAGGTGGCGTCCATGTCAGCGAGTCGAGAAACGTGTCCGCCTGTTGGCGTAACGCCTGGCGCTTGTGCGCCGACATCTTGTCGAGCGTGCCGTATATGACCCGCATGCGGGGATTGTCGGCGAGCTGGTCGGCATGATGCTCCAGGAAGCGCCAGTACAAGGCGTTGAAGGGGCAGGCGTTCTCGCCCACGCTCTGGCGCGGGTCGTAGCGACATTGGGCGCAGTGATCCGACATGCGGTCGATATACTTGCCCGAGGCGCAATAGGGCTTGGAGCCCAGGTAGCCGCCGTCGGCGTGCAGCACCATGCCCAGCGTATTGGGCAGCTCGACCCATTCGCAGGCGTCGGCGTAGACCGCGAGGTACCAATCGCACAAGGCCGCGGGGCGAACGTCGCAGAGCAGCGCGAAGTTGCCCGTGACCATCAGGCGCTGGATGTGATGCGCATAGGCATTGTCGTGGGTCATTTCGATGGCGCGCTGCAGGCAGCGCAGGTCGGTATCGCCGTCCCAGTAGCACCGGGGAAGCCCGCGGGTGGCGCCGAGCTGGTTCTCGCGCTTGTAGGCGGGCATACGGTGCCAATAGATGCCGCGAACGTATTCCCGCCACCCCAGTATCTGGCGAATGAAGCCCTCCACGGCGTTGAGTGGCGCCTCGCCACCTTGCCAGGCGTCCTGTGCCGCCTCGCATACCTCGCCGGGGGACAGCAGGCCGATATTGAGTGCAGCGGAGAGCCTGGAGTGAAAGAGATAGGGCGCCGTATCGCTGATGGCATCCTGGTAGGTGCCGAACGCCGGCAAGGCCCGGGCGACGAAGTGGCGCAGATCGGCAAGGGCCTGGCGTCGGGTGACGGGCCAGTTGAAGCCCTCCAGGCGTCCGACGTGATCGGCGAAGCGTTTCTCGACGAGTGCCAGCACCTCCCGGGTGACGGCATCCTGGCGATGGCGAGGCGGCGAGGGTGGGGATGGCGCGTCATCGATGGGAGCACGATTGTCGCGGTCGAAATTCCACTGCCCGCCGACCGGTGCGTTGCCGTCCATGAGCAGCCCGGTGCGTCGACGCAGCATGCGATAGAAGTCCTCCATGCGTGGCCGTTTGCGGCCTTCCATCCAGGCATCGAAATCGCGGTGGGAGCAGAAGAACCGGGTGTCTTCGACGATGCGCCAGCGTGGCGTTCGATCCTGCGTCTGCCGCGCCTCCATGGCCTTCAGCAGACGCCACTCTCCCGGCCGGGTCACGTGAATCTCGTCGCAGCCGTGCCGTTTTGCCAGACGTTCCGCCTCTGCGATCAGCGAGTGCCGGTTGTCGGGATCGTCGAGGGTCGAATAATGCACGCGATACCCCCGCTGACGCAGCTCGGCGGCGAAATGTCGCATCGCGGCGAGCATCATGGCGATCTTCTGCGGGTGATGGGGGACGTAGCGTCCTTCTTCGTCGACCTCGCAGAGAGCGACCATCGCCCCTGGCGGCGCATCCTGCAATGTGGGCAGCGTCAGGCTGAGCTGGTCACCGAGCACGAGTCGCAATGACTTGGACATGAGTTATCCAGATGTTGTACAAATCGTCTTCATAGTATAACGCGATAAGCATAATATGCCCGTCGCTTGTTACACTGCCTGACACGGTCTTTTATAGGAGAGGTTTCATGGGGTCAGCACCCTTTGGTGTCATGCTCGTCAATCTTGGCACGCCCGAGGCCCCCACCACGTCGGCGGTACGTCGCTATCTGGCAGAGTTCCTGGGTGACCCGCGCGTCATCGACCTGCCGCGCGTCAAATGGTTGCCGATCCTGCACGGGATCATCCTGCGCATACGGCCGCCGCGAGTGGCCAAGGCCTATGCTTCCGTGTGGCAGGACGAAGGCTCGCCGCTGCTCGCCATCGGGCGTCGCCAGCAACGCGCTCTCAAGGCACGCCTGGCGGCGCGGCTGGGGACCGACATTCCCGTCGAGCTGGCGATGACCTACGGCAAGCCGAGCATGGAGGAGGCCGGCCTGGCGCTGCGCGATGCCGGTGTCGAGCGCATCCTGGTGTTGCCTCTGTACCCGCAGTACTCCGCCACGACGACCGGTGCCGTCTTCGACCGTCTGGCGCGTGCCTTGTCGCCCTGCCCGCATCTGCCGGAGCTGCGTTTCGTGCGGGATTACCACGATCATCCGGCCTACATCGAGGCACTGGCGGAAAGCATTCGCGAGCACTGGGCGACGCATGGCCGGCAACCGCGCCTGTTGTTCTCGTATCACGGCATTCCCAAGCGCTATGCCGAGGCGGGCGATCCTTATCCGCGTCACTGCGAGACCACCAGCCGGCTGGTCGCCGAGGCGTTGGGGCTCGAGCCCGAGGCGTGGCAGCAGACCTATCAATCGCGCTTCGGGCGCGAGGAATGGCTCAAGCCGTATACCGACGACACGCTGAAAGCCTGGGGCGCCGAGGGGCTCGAAGGCGTCGATGTGATCAGCCCGGCCTTCGCCGCCGACTGCCTGGAAACGCTGGAGGAACTGGAGGTGGAGAATCGCGGCTACTTCACCGAGGCGGGCGGCGGTGACTACCGCTACATCCCTGCGCTCAACGACCGTGCCGCGCATATCGACATGCTGGCTTCACTCGTCGAGCAGCACACTCAAGGCTGGTAGGTCATCGGAGCTGGCCGGCAACGCGCCCGGGCGGGTCTACCGCTCGGGCGCGTTCACGTGAGGGGTGGGTCAGGGAAGCTTCGAATCGCCCTGCGGGGCTTCCTCGATGCTGTGCTCCTCGTCTTCCTGCAGTTCCTGGGGATTGCCGCGCGTACGAGGATCGCGAGCGAGCTTCTGGTGCAAGGCGCTCTTGCTCAGCATGTGCGCCGAAACCGGTGCGGTGATGAACAGGAAAATGGTGATCAGCAGCTCCTGCAGGCTCGGCCCGGCATCCAGCAGACTGAAGTAGGCGATGGATGCCAGCAGTATGCAACCGACCCCCAGCGTGGAAATCTTCGACGGACCGTGCAGACGCATGTAGAAATCCTTCATGCGCGTCAGGCCCAGCGATCCGATCAGCGCGAAGATGCTTCCGGCGATCAGGAAGAAGGCGATGACGCCTTCCATCACGGTATATAAAGCGATCATGCGTTGCCTCCGCTATTCAATGATATCGCCGCGCAGCAAGTACTTGCAGACCGCCACGGTACTCACGAAGCCGAGCATCGCGATGAGCAGCGCTGCCTCGAAGTAGGTCCGGTGGCCCAGCCAGATCCCGAAAAGCACGATCAGGGCGATGGAGTTCACGTACATGGTGTCCAGCGCCAGTATGCGGTCGGGCAGGCTAGGGCCGATCGCGACCCGGTAGAGGTTGAGCAGGATCGCGATCGCAAACAGCACCGCGCTGACCTTCAGAGCGAAATCTAGCATTCGAAGATCTCCTTGAGCGGACGTTCGTAACGCTCATGGATATGACGAATCATGTCGTCGATATCGTCCACGTCCAGGGCGTGAATCAACAGCGTCTTGCCATCCATGCGCAGATGGGCCGACACCGTGCCGGGCGTCAGCGTGATGGTGCTGGCCAGCATGGTGATCGTGAAGTTTTCCTGGAGCTCCAGCGGGTACTCCACGAATGCCGGACGCGCCCGCCCGCGGGGATCGAGAATGACCTTGGAGGCTTCCAGGTTGGCAATGATGATGTCGAGCAGGACGCGAAAGAAGTAGCGCACCAGGAGAAAGGGCTTCTTGACCCGGGGCTGCGCTTCCCAGAAAGGCTCGGTGATCACCGGAATGACGATCGCCAGCACCCCGCCGAGCAGCCAGTGTCCCAGGGCGACGCTGTTCATCAGCAGCAGCCAGACGACCAGCAGCAAGACGGACAACAGTGGCATGGGGAGCCACTTGCGAGGACGAATCATGCGTCACCTCCCGTCGCCCCGCGGGCGATGATGGCCTGCACGTAGGCGTCGCGATCGAGCAGCTGCGCCGCGGTGGCCTGGGTGAATTGAGTGATCGGACCGGCGAACGCCACCATGAGCGGCGCACAGAGGATCAGCATCAAAACGCCGGCGCCGCGCAGCCTGCCAAGCGAGCTGCCGGTGCGCTCGCCCGAGGCACGCCAGAAGATGGTCGAGCCGGTACGCGAGAGTGCGATCAACGACGCGAGGCTGCTGATCAGCAGAATCGGCCACAGCCAGACCTGTTGGGCCGGGGTGGCGGCCTGCAGCAACAGGGCCTTGCCGAAGGCGCCCGACAGCGGCGGCAGCCCGGCCATGGCGATGGCACCGGCAAAGAAGAGCAGGCCCAGGATGGCCGGCTGCCCCAGCGTGCGCGACTGCACGATGCGTGCCCCTGCCTTGCCGCGTTGCTGAGCGATGGCATCCACCAGCAGGAACATGCCGCCGCTGACCAGCGTGGTGTGAATCAGGTAATACAGCAGCGCGCCGAGGGCCGCTTCGCTTTCCATGCCGACGCCGGCCAGCAGCGTGCCCACGGAAATCAGGATCAAGTAGGCGACCTGGGTGCGCATGTCGCGTGCCGAGAGTACGCCGACGGCACCCAGCGCCAGGGTCGCGAGTGCCAGCCACCACACCCAGGGGGTTGCGAGGTTGGCCAGAAGACCGGCTTGTTCGCCGAAGATCAGCGTATAGACGCGAATGATCGCGTAGACACCGACCTTGGTCATGATGGCGAACAGCGCCGCGACCGGCGCGGGTGCGGCGGCATAGGCCCGTGGCAGCCAGAAATACAGCGGCAGCATGGCGGCCTTGAGCCCGAACACGATCAGCAGCAGCAGGGCGCCTGCCTTGACCAGCCCCACGTCGCCGGCATCCAGGGTCGGAATGACCGCCGCCATGTCGGCCATGTTGAGGGTTCCCGTGGTGCCGTAGAGCACACCGAGCGCGATCAAGAACAGCATCGACCCGAGCAGGTTGAGCGCCACGTAGTGGAAGCCGGCGTGGGTGCGTGCCTTGCCGCCACCATGCATCAACAGGGCGTACGAGGCGATCAGCAGCACCTCGAAGAACACGAACAGGTTGAAGGCGTCGCCGGTCAGGAAAGCGCCATTGATCCCCATCAGCTGCAACTGGAACAGCCCATGGAAGTTGGAGCCCTGCTCGTCATCGCCGGCGCAGGCATAGAGCAGGCTGCCGAGCGCGAGG
This sequence comes from Chromohalobacter sp., assembly GCF_039830575.1. Lineage (NCBI taxonomy): Bacteria > Pseudomonadati > Pseudomonadota > Gammaproteobacteria > Oceanospirillales > Halomonadaceae > Chromohalobacter > Chromohalobacter sp. The sequence goes on from NZ_JBDOOX010000009.1 coordinate 183,903, forward strand.
ATGGCGGTGAGCATCACCATCAAGGCGGACAGTCGGTCGAGCACCAGGATGATGCCGAAAGGGGGTTGCCAGTCGCCCAGGGCGTAGTAGCGGATCACGCCATCGCTGCTTTCGGCGACCAGCAGAATGCCCACCACCACCAGCGCCGCCGTGGCGATCACGTTGGTGGTGCGACGCAGTGTCAGCGCGCCGCCGCGATGGATCAACAGCGTGACCCCGGCCAACAGGGGCAACAGAACCGGCAGGATGATCAAGTGCTGCATCAGGACTTGTCCTCCCGCGGCTCGTCGATACGGTTGCCGTTGACGTGGTCGCTGCCCACGTCGCCGCGCACGCGCATGGCGAGTATCACCGAGAACGCGGTCATCGCGAAGCCGATGACGATCGCGGTCAGCACCAGAGCCTGCGGCAGCGGATCGGTATAGCCGCCGCCGCTATCATTGATCACGGCGGCGCCGTCCGTGGTCAACCCGCCGGTGGAAAACAGGAAAAGGTTGACGGCATAGGACAGCAACGTCAGGCCGACGACGACGGGAAAGGTACGTCCGCGTAGCGACAGGTACAGCCCGCTGGCGGCCAGGATGCCCGTGGTGGTCGCGAATAGCGCTTCCATCACGCTTTCTCCTTCTGCTTGGAGGGACGGTGCGGCGTGGTCACCTTGCCCAGGTTGGCAAGGATCATCAGCGTGGCACCGACCACGGTAAGGTAGACACCGAGATCGAACAGCATGGCCGTGGCCAGCTCCACGTCCCCGATCAGCGGGATATGGAAATGGCCGAAGGCCGAAGTCAAGAACGGATAGCCGAAGACCCAACTGCCCAGCCCCGTCAGCGCAGCGATGGCCACGCCGGAGACGGCTATCGGCTGATACTGGAACGACAGCCGCTGCTGGGCCCATTCGACGCCGTGCGCGATGTACATCAGGATCAGCGCCACGGCCGTGACCAGGCCGGCGATGAAACCGCCGCCCGGCGCATTGTGACCGCGCAGGAAGATGAACACCGAGACCAGCAGCGCCATCGGCAGCAGGGTCTGGGAGACCGATGCCAGGATCATCGGGTAACGATCCGGCGACCACGGCCGCCCTTCGCTATCGCTGGAGGGCATGAACAGACGCAGGCGATTGAGCAGCTTGTAGATTCCGATGCCGGCGATGCACAGCACGGTGATCTCGCCCAGGGTATCGAAGCCACGGAAGTCGACCAGGATCACGTTGACCACGTTGTGGCCACCGCCGCCGGGCACGCTGTTGTCGAGGAAAAAGTCGGAAATCGAGGTCAGCGGCCGGGTCAGCAGAGCATAGTTGAGGCTGGCCACCACACCGCCGAAGCCTGCCGCGAACAACACATCGCGCACGATGCGTGAGGCGCTCGACTCCTTGGGCGTCTTTTGCGGCAGGAAGAACAGCGCCAGCATCAGCAGGATCACGGTGACCACCTCGACCGCGAGCTGGGTAAGCGCCAGGTCGGGTGCCGAGAAGCGGGCGAACGCCAGTGACGCCATCAGGCCGACCACCGAGAGCATGATCAGCGAGATCAGGCGGCGGCGATGCAGGAAGGCGGTCCCCAGACCGGCGAAGCAGGTGATGATGGCACCCACGGTGACCATGGGGTCGGCCGGTTGCATGGCGACATCGCCCTGCAGGGTATCGATACTCATCAGCCCCATGCCAGCGACGCCCAGGGCACTGATCACGACCCACAGCATGTAGCGTTGCAGGGAACCGTTCTCGAGGGTGTCGATGCACCATTGCGTGAACCGCACCAGGCGCTGCACGGCACCTTCGAAGATCGTCAGCGAGTGCCGCGAGGGGAACTGGCGATGGAAGGTGAACAGGTGCTGACGCAGCAGATAGACCGCGATGCCGCCGGCCAGGGCGATGGCACTCATCAGCAGCGGCAGGTTGAAACCGTGCCAGATGCTCAGGTGCAGCTCGGGAGCGGCGCCGACAAGGGCGGCATCGGCGGCGGCGGTCAGCAGGTCAGTGGTGGTCAGCGCCGGCAGGATGCCCACCACCACGCAGATGATCGCCAGGATCAGAATCGGCAGGCGCATGGGGAAGGGCGCCTCGTGAGGCGTCTTCTCGAGCTCGCGCGGCTTGCCGTCGAAGAAGGTATTGCGAACGTAACGCAGCGAATAGGACGCCGCCAGGATGCTGCCCACCGTGGCCAGGGTCGGAATCAACCAGGCCAGCCCGCCGAGCAAGGATGTCCCGAGGGTTTCGGCGAGCATCATCTCCTTGGAGAGGAAGCCATTGAACAGCGGCACGCCGGCCATCGACGCTGCCGTGATCGCCGCCAGTGCGGTGGTCATCGGCATGTAGCGCCACAGGCCCTTGAGCTTGCGAATATCACGCGTGCCGCACTCATGGTCGACGATGCCCGCGGTCATGAACAGCGCCGCCTTGAAGGTGGCGTGGTTGAGAATATGAAAAAGCCCCGCGACGACCGCCATTCGGCTATCGAGGCCGAACAGCATGGTGATCAACCCCAGGTGACTGACGGTCGAATAGGCGAGAATGGCCTTGAGGTCGAGCTTGATGAGCGCGAAATAGGCACCGTAGAGCATCGTCACCAGGCCGGTCAGGCTGACCAGATACAGCCATTCCTGTGAACCGGCGAGTGCCGGGTGCAAGCGCGCCAGCAGAAAGACGCCGGCCTTGACCATGGTGGCCGAGTGCAGGAACGCCGACACCGGCGTCGGGGCGGCCATGGCTTGTGGCAGCCAGAACTGGAACGGGAATTGTGCCGACTTCGTGAACGCGCCCAGCAGAATCAGCAGGAGCGCCGGCAGATACCGGGGGTCGTCGAGGATGACGTCACGACTGTCGAGCACCGTCTGCATGTCGAAGGTGCCGACGATCTGGCCGATCAGGATCAAGCCGGCGAGCAGCGCGAGTCCCCCCATGCCGGTGACGGCCAGCGCCATGCGGGCGCCCTTGCGTGCGGCCGATTGATGATTCCAGAAGCCGATCAGCAAGAACGACGACAGGCTGGTCAATTCCCAGAACATCCACAGCAGGATGAGGTTGTCGGCCATCACGATGCCCAGCATCGCGGCCATGAACAGCATCAGGAACGCGTAGAAGCGCGGCATGCTGTCCGCCGTGGACAAGTAGTGCCGGGCGTAGAGGATGATCAGCAGGCCGATGCCGAGAATGAGCAGCACGAACATCAGCGACAGGCCGTCCAGCCGCAGGGCGAGGTCCAGGCCCAGTGCCGGCACCCACGAGAAGGCCAGGCGAGGGACGTCGCCGGCGAGCACGCCGGGCGCCTCGCGCAATGCGATCAGCAATGCGACGAGCGGCATGGCGGCGGTCAAGAGTGCACATTGATGACGTCGGTGATTCGAACTCAACAATGGCAACAGACTGCCGAGCAGCGGCAGTAGCACGATCAGTAGCAATGACATGCAACTTGCTCTTGTCGTTTGGAATTTGGGGGCACCCGATACCGCCGGGCGGAGGCTCGGATACGAGTATGGACGGAGGTGGCGCGAACGTCAGTCGCGAAAAGCGGGGGGATCCGTCAGGTACGGGCGTCTGACGCCGCGCGGGGCGAGCATCCAGGCGGGGGTGCGGTCGGTTGCATCGCCGGCTGGCAAGAGTGACAGACGATGGGCACCGTAATGGCAGGGCGCGCGCAACGGCAGATAGCCGTGCAGGTGATGTCCTGTCATGGTGTCTCTCCTCCTTCGGGACGCTTCGGCGCGGGGCTGTGCGTACAGCGGCTTGTATTGCTTGATGTTTGGTTGCGTCGGGCGCCAAAACGAGATGATCGATCGAATGTACCACGCCGCTTCCCACCCCCGCTATAGCTTGTGTGGCGAAAGATGCAGCGATGCATGTTTCAAGGCAGGTCACGGCATCCCCGGCTGACGATCCTTGGCGCGGAGTCGTCGGAAAGCGGCTCTCGAGACTGGTGACCGCCGCGCTGGCTGAGTAGCATGAGCGCATGCCGGCACGCGATGCCCGCCGGTGTGCCACGGCGGCGCGTTCCTGCAAGATACGCGCCGTCATTATCGTCGTCACAGGATCAAGGACCGACACATGAAACGACCCTTTTGCAGCCTCGCATTGGGCCTTTGCCTGGCGGGATGCCAAGGCGTGGCGACCAGCGATGCCGCCTCGGTCGACACCGCCGACGCTGCGCCGTCGTCCAGCAGCGCGCCGACGACCGTCAGCGAAGGCCAGGTCGCCTCCCGGGACGCGCATCAGGACTTCGCCGCCTGGGTTGCGGCGTTTCGTCAGGAGGCCGCGAGCGCCGGTATCGACGAGGTCACGCTTGCTGCCGCCTTCGATGGGGTGAGGTTCCAACCGCGGATCATCGAGCTCGACCGTTCTCAACCGGAATTCAGCAAGCGGGTGTGGCGCTACCTGGATACGGCGGTATCCGAGCAGCGCGTTCGCCAGGGACGCGAAAAGCTCGCTGCGCACCGCGCCGCCGCGATGCGCGCGGAAAAGCGTTACGCCGTACCGGCCGAAATCCTGACCGCGATCTGGGGCGTGGAGAGCAATTACGGCAGCCATTTCGGCAGTTTCTCGACCATCGATGTCTTGTCCACGCTGGGGTACGAGGGGCGGCGTCAGGCGTTCGCCCGCGAGGAACTGCTGGCGGCCCTGGAGATTCTGCAAAGCGGTGACATCGACCGCGATCACATGCGCGGCTCCTGGGCAGGTGCCATGGGGCACACGCAGTTTCTGCCGTCGAGTTTCCTCGCCTATGCCGTTGACGCCGACGGTGACGGTCGTCGCGACATCTGGGGCAGCATCGATGATGTCATGGCCTCGACAGCGCATTATCTCGAGGAAGCCGGCTGGCAGGCGGGACAACCCTGGGGGGTGGAGGTCATGCTGCCCGACGGGTTCGATTATTCGCAGACCGAGCTGTCGGTGCGTCATTCCAGCGCTGCATGGCGGGCACAGGGCGTGACCGCACGCGAGGGAGCCTTGCCGACGTTCGATGCGGCCTCGGTGATCGCCCCGGCGGGCGCGCGTGGCCCGGCCTTCCTGGTGGGGCCCAATTTCCGCGCCATCATGCGCTACAACGCGTCGACCAGTTACGCCCTGGCGGTCGTGACGCTGGCCGAGCGCATCGCCGGCGGCGATGGTATTCAAGGCAGCTGGCCCCGTGAGGTCGAGCCGTTGTCGCGTACCCAGATCAAGGAAATGCAACGTCGCCTCAATGCTCTGGGCTTTTCCACCGGCGGCTCGCCGGATGGCATCGTGGGGCCCAATACCCGCAAGGGGCTGCGCGCTTATCAACGCAGCCAGGGCGCCATACCGGATGGCTTTCCCACGCCTGCACTGCTCGAGGCACTGCGCGACGCAACCGCGCGGTAAGCGTATCGCTCAGGCGGTCGCCGGCAGAGGTGCCGCGATCGCCTGCGGCGCTGGAGGGAGCGGCTCTTTTCCTCGATCGTCGTCCAGTGTCGCGGAGAAACGCTCGATGGCGGCCACCACTTCATTGGCTCCCTGACGAATGCGCTGAATCGTCCTGCCGGCCTCTTCCGCACGCCGCACTCCGCTTTCCACACCGCTAAGACAATCGCGCATCCCGGCATCGGCATGCTGGGTCAGCTCACGCAGGGTATCGGTCGTCGACACGATGTCGCGGGTGGCGTGCGCCGTGCGGGTCGAGAGCGCACGCACCTCGCGGGCGACCACCGCGAACCCTCGGCCATGTTCTCCCGCGCGTGCCGCTTCGATGGCGGCATTGAGTGCCAGCAGATTGGTCTGCTCGGTGATTTGCTGAATATTCTCGATGACCGCATTGATGTCCTGCGAACGCCGTGTGAGTTCGTCGATGACGGTGGAGGTCTGGCGAATCCGCGCCTCGATGTGGCGGATTTCCTCGACGGCCTCGCCGATGATGCGTGCGCCGTCGGTTGCGCTGACGTCAGTGTCGGTGGAAATGCGATAAGCCATGCGGGCGCTGTCCGATTCCGCCTGATGGCGCTCGATGCGCTGGGTGATATCGGTGGCGAACTTGATGATCTTGTACAAGTTTCCGTCACCGTCGAAAACCGGGTTGTAGGTGGCCTCGAGCCACAGCGTCCGTCCCCGGCTATCGAGGCGCTTGAACTCGCCGGCAATGAATTCTCCGGCATTGAGACGCGTCCAGAAGTCTCGGTATGCCTGGCTGCTGGCGTACTTGGTCTCGCAGAAAAGACGATGATGTGCCCCCACGACCTCTTCGAGCCGATATCCCACGGCCGCCAGGAAGTTGGCGTTGGCAGTCAGGATATCGCCCGCGGGCGTGAATTCGATGATGGCCGTCGAGCGATCCAGGGCATCGAGGCGGCTGCGCATGTCGTTCTCGGCACGCACCTTGTCGGTGATGTCGCTGGCTGTCTTGACCACGCGCTTGACCTCTCCCGAGCGCCCGATGATCGGCGTATACGAGGCTTCAAGCCAGACAGTCCGTCCTTCCTTGCCGATGCGCTTGTAGCGCCCGGTCATGTGCTCGCCATGCGCCAGACGCCGCCAGAAGTCGCGGTACTCGGCGCTTCGTGCGTGAGCCGGTTCGCACAGCAGGCGATGATGCTGCCCTTGAAGATCATCGAGACGGTATCCCGTCATCTTCAGGAAATTCTCGTTGGCATCGAGGACCGTTCCGTCCGGATGGAAGTGAACGATGGCGGTGGCGCGATCGAGTGCCTCGAGCGTGGCGGTGTCGCGGCGATGCTGGCGGAAACGGATCATGGAACCTCCATGTCATGGATGGTGAAAGATTCGTTACTGAATGTTTACTTTTGTTGCAGAATACCTGGCTGTGGTGAGAAAGCGAGCAGATTTATATGTACAATAGTTGTACATTAAAGATGGTGATGTCCAGTTTTTAAGCGCGCAGCATCGTCGGCCCACCACCTTGCGGTGATGGGCGGTGCGTGGAGAGGGGGGAAGGAGGCGAGAGTCAGGCGTGAGCGGCGTGCGATGTGGTGGAGGCGTGATCGGCGTCGAGGTGGTGCCGGGTAGAAGCGACATGGGCAATGGCGCTGACGACGTCGTTGGCCCCGGCACGAATTTTATCGATGGCGTGTCCTGCTTCCCCCGCCATGCGGACGCCGTTCTCCACGCTGCCCAGGCAGGCCTGCATGCCACCGTTCACTTCCTGGGTGAGATCGCGCAGGCTGGCAATGGTGGCGGTGATGTCGCGGGTGGCTTGCGAGGTGCGTATCGACAGCTGGCGTACTTCGTGGGAGACCACCGCGAAGCCACGACCATGCTCGCCGGCGCGTGCCGCCTCGATGGCGGCGTTGAGCGCCAGCAGATTGGTCTGCTCGGCGATGTCGTGAATGCTTTCGATCACCGCGTTGATGTCGGCGGAGCGCTGCTCGAGGGTTGCGAGCTGTTGCGACGTGGTGGCGACTTGATCGGCGATACGCCGAATCTCGGTGACGGTGTCGTTGATGATGCGCGAGCCGTCGTTGGCGGAGGTTTCCGTGTTCGACGAGATGCGATAGGCCATGCGCGCGCTTTCGTCTTCTCGCGTCACGCGGTCGGTGATGTCGGTGGCGAACTTGACCACCTTGTACAACCGCCCCTCGGCATCGAAGACCGGGTTGTAGCTCGCCTCGAGCCACAGTGTCCGGCCTTGCCGGTCGAGACGCTGGAACTGCCCCGACAGGAACTCACCGGCGTTCAGATGAGCCCAGAAATCGCGGTATTCCTGGCTGGCGGCATAGTCCTGCGCGCAGAAGATCCGGTGGTGGACGCCGCGGATCTCGTCGAGGGTGTAGCCCACCGTGTTCAGGAAATTGTCGTTGGCAGTCAGGATGTGCCCGTCCGGCGTGAACTCGATGACCGCCATGGCCCGGTCGATGGCGTTGAGCCGACTGTTCATCTCCTGTTCGTCGCGCACTCGTGCGGTGATATCGGTCGCTGTCTTGACCACGCGAACCACCTTGCCGTGACGGTCGCAGATCGGACTGTACGACGCTTCCAGCCAGAGAGGCTGGCCGTCCCGGGTCCGGCGCTTGAAGCGCCCGGCAATGAATTCGCCTTGCCGCAGCCGCTCCCAGAAGGCTGCATACTCGTGGCTCGCGGCCAGATCGGGGGCGCAGAGGCGACGATGATGCTCGCCGATCAGGTCATCGGCACGATATCCGGTGGCCTCGAGAAAGTTGGCATTGGCAGAGAGAATGCGACCCTCGGGCGAGAACTCGATGACGGCCATGGCGCGGTGAATGGCGTCGAGCACGGTGGCATGGGGCGGCGGCGAACGGAATAAGGCCATCTCCTGCGTTCCTTTTTTTCTTGGTCGAACTCTGGGCGAGTCGCTGGTGATTCAGAGGATGCTTGCATGGCACGTCGAGTTGCTGACGGCATTGCAGCCAGTATCGACAGTATTGGACGAGCTTTTAGGCAGGAACCAATCCGGTGCGTGAATAAGCAAACCGAAGACAAGTCAGGAGAGCGAGCCGCACGGAAGGCTCGTCCGGCTAGAAAAGTCGTGCGAGCAGCGCGGTCACGGCGGTTTCTACGCGCAGGATGCGCTCGCCCAGGTGGACGCCGGTGAAGCCCAGGGCCTGCAGGCGTTCGACTTCGTAAGGGATGAAGCCTCCCTCGGGGCCGACTGCCAGCGTGACCGGTTCGGCGAGGCCTCGCGGGCAGGTCTCGGCCATGCCGGGGTGGGCAATCAGGGCACGGCGGCCGGCCAGTTGCCCAGGAAGGCGGTCCTCGATGAACGGCTTGAAACGGGGCTCGAAATCCAGATGCGGCAATTGCGTATCGCGAGCCTGCTCGAGACCGAGCAGCAGGTGATGCCGGATCTTCTCGGGCCTGAGCTCGGGGGACTGCCAGTAGCTTTTTTCGACGCGTCGAGTATGCAGCAGCGTCAGGCGTTTCACGCCCAGGGCGGTGACATGTTCCAGGGTGCGTGCCAGCATGCGGGGGCGAGGCAACGCCAGCAGCAGATGCACGGGCAGGGGCGCGGGGGGATCGCGGTCCAGGTGGATCTCGAAGACGGCGCCGGCGGCATCCAGCGACAACAGTCGGCCGCGCCCCCAGCGACCGCCCAGAAGGCCGACGCTGAGTTCGTCGCCGGGTTCGGCGCGTTGCACGTCGCGCAGATGACGCAGGCGTTCGGGGTCGCTCAGACGGACGTGTCGGGTGTCGAGTCGATCGCGGTCGTCGAACAGAATGAGGTTCATGTGGGCTCCACCAGTGGTGGGCACATTTTACTATCGTGGTCGTGTGCTGTCGCGGCTGGCTTGCGCTGGGCGGTCGTCGGTGCACAATGCAATAAAGCCACCGTAAGGAATCCGCCGTGCGCGTGATACGCAAATATGCCAATCGGCGACTCTACGATACGCAGCAGAGTCGCTATGTGACGCTGGAAGACTTGCGCCACCTGGTGCTCGAAGAGGAAGCGTTTCGGGTCGAGGATGCCAAGAGCGGCGAGGATCTGACGCGTACCATCCTGCTGTCGATCATCACCGAGCAGGAGCAGCGTCACGACAACGACGCCGATGTCTTCTCCAACGCGCTGCTGGAGCAATTGATCCGTATCTACGCCATGGCGCAGCCCTTGCCGCTGGCGCGCTATCTCGAACAGGGCACGCAATTGATGCTGGAGCAGCAGCGTCGCATGCAGGATCAATGGCAGCAGGCGATACGCCACTCGCCGGTGGAGACGATGCGCGAGCTGGCCGAGGACAACCTGCGTTTCTGGCAGCGCATGATGCGCCAGCACCAGACGCGCGACGACGACACCGAGCGCTGAGGGCTGGTCTGTCGCGGCGCGCGCTTTCTGACATAATAGTCGGATCATTTTCGTCATAGCTCCATAAGGTCGTATCCAGATGAAGGTTTTGATCATCGGCGGCGGTGGCCGCGAGCACGCTCTCGCCTGGAAGGCAGCCCAATCCCCGCGCGTCGACGCCGTTTTCGTGGCGCCGGGCAACGCCGGCACCGCGCGTGAGTCGAAGCTCACCAACGTGGCGATCGACGCCACGGACCTTGCCGGTCTGGAGGCGTTCGCGAGAGACAACGGCGTCGACCTGACCATTGTCGGCCCCGAGGCTCCGCTGGTCGAAGGCGTGGTCGATCGTTTCCGGGCCGCAGGGCTGGCGATCTTCGGCCCGACACAGGCCGCCGCCCAGCTGGAGGGATCCAAGGCCTTCGCCAAGGATTTCCTCGCCCGGCATGCGATTCCCACCGCGGCCTACGCCACCTTCAGCGACGTCGAGCCGGCGCTGGCCTACGTGCGCGAGCAGGGGGCGCCGATCGTCATCAAGGCCGACGGGCTCGCTGCCGGCAAGGGCGTGATCGTCGCCATGAGCGAGGCGGAGGCCGAGACGGCGGTGCGCGACATCCTGGCCGGCAACGCCTTCGGTGACGCCGGCGCCCGGGTGGTGATCGAGGAGTTTCTGGAAGGCGAGGAAGCCAGCTTCATCGTCATGGTGGACGGCGAACACGTGCTGCCCATGGCCACCAGTCAGGACCACAAGCGTGCCGGAGATGGCGACACCGGACCCAACACCGGCGGCATGGGCGCCTACTCGCCGGCGCCGGTGGTGACCCGGGAGGTCGAGAAACGCATCATGGACGAGGTCATACTGCCCACCGTGCGCGGCATGGCCGAAGAGGGACACCCCTATACCGGCTTTCTGTACGCCGGCTTGATGATCTCCCCGCAAGGTGCGCCCAAGGTGATCGAGTACAATTGCCGTTTCGGCGATCCGGAAACCCAGCCGATCCTGCTGCGCTTGAAGTCGGACCTGGTGGGGCTCTGCCTGGCCGCGACCCGCGGGCAGCTCGCCTCCCAGCAGTGCGACTGGGATACCCGCGCGGCGGTGGGCGTGGTCATGGCGGCGGGGGGCTATCCCGGTGATTATCGCAAGGGCGACGTCATCGAGGGGCTCGACGGTGCCGAGGCCGTGGGATGCAAGGTCTTCCATGCCGGGACCGCCCTGCGCGACGATGGTCGAGTCGTGACCAGCGGCGGTCGCGTGCTATGTGTGACGGCCTTGGGCGCGCGCGTCACGGTGGCGCGCGAGCATGCCTACGAAGGGGTCGCGGCGATTCATTGGCAGGATGCGCTGTATCGTCGCGACATCGCGCATCGCGCCGTGGCGCGAGAGCGCGACGCCAACACCTGAGGGCACGGGGCATCACGCCCGCCAATCTAGAGCGACGAGCAGGGTGACGCGACATGGAACCGGTACGATCGAGCATCGCCGGCCGCGCGGCCGGCATGACGGGCCACGGGTCAGGCCCTACGCGATACAGGGAGACGCGGCATGTCGCGTGAGTATCCGATCATCGCGGTGACCGGCTCTTCGGGCGCTGGCACCACCACCGTCAAGCGGACGTTCGAGCGCATGTTCGCGCGCGAGGACATTCACGCGGCGTTCGTGGATGGCGATGCCTTTCACCGCTACACCCGGGACGAGCTGGCGCGCATCTTCGCCGAGGAACCCAGCCGCAAGGCCGAGCTGTCGCATTTCGCGGTGGAAGCCAACCTGCTCGACCGCCTCGAGGGACTGTTTCAGGAATACGGCGACCTGGGCGTGGGGATGCACCGGCACTATATCCACGCCGAGGACAAGCAGCGCATCGAGGCCGGGTGCCAGGTCGGCACGTTCACCGAGTGGGAGCCGCTGCCCGGCGGTACCGACCTGTTGTTCTATGAAGGGTTGCATGGCGGGCTGGTGACCCACGAGTACGACATCGCCAAGCACGTCGACCTGCTGGTGGGCGTGGCGCCGACCATGAACCTCGAATGGATACAGAAGATCCATCGCGACACCAAGCTGCGCGGGCATTCCCAGGAGTCGGTCATCGACACCATTCTGGGGCGCATGAACGATTACGTGCGCTACATCCAGCCGCAGTTCTCGCGCAGTCATATCAACTTCCAGCGTGTACCGACGGTGGATACGTCCAACCCCTTCGAGGTGCAGGACATTCCCACCGACGCCGAATCCATGGTGGTGATCCGCTTTCGCGATCCGCACTCGGTGGACTTTCCCTATCTGCTGACGATGATTCGCGACTCCTTCATGACGCGTCCGCACACCCTGGTGGTGCCGGGCGCGCGCATGTCCCTGGCCATGGACTTGATTCTGTCGCCGCTGGTGACGCAACTGCTGGATCAACGCCGTTTCCGCTAGACGGTTACCGACATCGATTTTCGAAGAGGAAGCCTCATGGAGTGCCTGTTCTGCAAGATGGTGAATCGCGACATCGAGCCCGATGTCGTCTACGAGGATGAACACGTGCTGGCGTTCAACGACATCAACCCGCAAGCGCCGACCCATGTACTGATCATCCCCAAGAAACACATCGCCACGCTCAACGACATCACGCCGGAGGATCTGACCCTGGTCGGCCGGCTGCAGCACACCGCCGCCACGCTGGCCCGCGAGCTGGGGTTTGCCGAGGACGGCTACCGCGTGGTGATGAATTGCAATGACCACGGCGGACAGTCGGTCTATCATATTCATATGCATCTGATGGGCGGTCGTCGCTTCACTTGGCCAGCGGGCTGACCGTCACGCGCCAGCGCCGTGCGCGTGTCTTCCGAGCGATGGACGCATCGATGCTGCCGGGCCGCTCGACGAGTGGCCCGGTTTTCTGATGCCCGCGCGTTTTCCCTTTACGGTTCGACGCATGGAGTAATACGTCTCATGTCCCGTCAGCTGTCCCGTACCGACTACTTGATCCATCAGTTCGATACCATCTTGCGCACCCTCGTGCCGCATGCTGCCACCGCCTCGCGGGCGAATCCCGCCGCGGGCACGCAGGATAAGGCGATGAGCGATGCCGAGCGTCGTCATGCCGCGGGCTTGATGCGCATCAATCACACCGGCGAGGTGTGTGCCCAGGCGCTCTATCAAGGACAGGGGCTGACCGCCAAGCTGCATGAAACCCGCGACCAGATGGAGCAGGCCGCGGCCGAGGAGATCGATCACCTGGCCTGGTGCGACGAGCGTCTGCGCGAGCTCGACAGCCGCACCAGCTATCTCAACCCGGCGTTCTATGCGGCCTCGTTCGGCATGGGCGCGTTGGCCGGCAAGCTGGGCGACAACATCAGTCTGGGGTTCGTCGCCGCCACCGAAGAACAGGTCGGCCGCCATCTCGACGATCACATGCACAAGCTGCCGATGGGGGATCGTCGCTCGCGGGCGGTGCTCGAACAGATGCGTACCGATGAAGCGCACCACGAACGCTGGGCGCTGGAGGCGGGCGGGGCCCGCTTTCCCGCGCCGCTCAAGCTGGGCATGCGCCTGATGTCCAAGGTGATGACCAAGTCCGTCTATACGCTTTGACGCGCGGCCGGACACGACATCGCCCCTGTCGGTTGCCTTGCCGACAGGGGCGATGTGTTTTTCCCGCTTCTTTTTCGTCTACAGCGCGCTTGCGATCGCGCGTCCCCGGTGTCAGTCGAGGTTGCGCGAGTAGAAGATCTCCAGCATCTCCTTGCGGAGGCGATCCTCGATGTCGCGGGCTTCCTCGAAGGTGAGGTCGCGGCGCGTGCTGCCGAACAGATAATTGTCGAGGTCGAAGTCCTTCAGCAACATCTTGGTGTGAAACATGTTTTCCTGATAGACGTTGACGTCGACCATCTGGTAGGCACGCTTGGTGTCTTCCGCCAGGTAATCCTGGATGGACGTGATGTCGTGATCGATGAACAGCTTGCGCCCGTCGACATCGCGGGTGAAGCCACGCACGCGATAATCCGTGGTCACGATATCGGAATCGAAACTGTGAATGAGGTAGTTGAGCGCCTTGAGCGGGCTGATCATGCCGCAGGTGGACACGTCGATGTCCAGGCGAAAGGTGCTGATGCCGTTGTCGGGGTGCGATTCCGGATAGGTATGCACCGTGACGTGGCTCTTGTCGAGGTGGCCCAGCACGGTCTGGGGGAGCGGCCCCGGTCCCGGTTCGATATGTTCCGGGTCGTGCTCGTCGAGTTCGTGCTCGGCGATGAGGATGGTCACGCTGGCGCCGTGGGGCTCGTAATCCTGACGCGAGATATTGAGCACGTGCGCACCGATGATATTGGTGACGTCCTTGAGGATCTGCGTCAGGCGTTCGGCGTTATAAAGCTCGTCGATGTAATCGATGTACGCCTTGCGCTGCTCTTCCGTCTTGGCATAGCAGATATCGTAGATGTTGAAGCTCAGCGAGCTGGTCAGGTTGTTGAACCCGTGGAGTCGGAGATTATCGGTCACGTCCGAGCCTCCCAGTTGGCAGGTTGATACTGAACCCGACGAACAGGCGCCGGAACCCGAGCAGATGCGTATGAAGGAAGGCGCGTATTATGCACATCCGCCATGACCGGCGCATCTGTCGATTGCAATATCTTTCAGGTCGCCGTGTTCGATGCCGCCGTGGAGTGCGTCACGCCTCGACGATTTCGTAGGAGTGCGTCATCTCGACGCCGCCGCGGGCGAGCATGATCGAGGCGCTGCAGTACTTGTCGGCGGAGAGTTCCACCGCGCGCTTGACCTGGGCTTCCTTGAGACCATGGCCGGTCACCGTGAAATGCACGTGAATCTTGGTGAACACCGCCGGAGTGCCCTCGGCACGTTCGGCCTCGACGCTTGCCACGCAGTCCGTCACCGGTGCCCGGGACTTGTCGAGAATCTGCATGACATCGAACGAGGTGCAGCCTCCAAGTCCCATGAGCATCATTTCCATGGGGCGTGGTCCGGTATTGCGACCGCCGTTTTCCGGGTTGCCGTCGATCACGACGCTGTGTCCACTGCCGGCTTCGGCGACGAACTGGCGACCGTCGGTCCACTTGATGCTGGCTTTCATTGATTGGGTGTCCTCGTCTGTCGTGCATGGGCCGCCGATTCGGGCGGCGTTACAGGGTGCCGCGCCCGCGCGCGGCGTCAAGAGGTGGCGTCTGTGCGGGCGCTTCAGGAAGCGGTGCGTCCGGGCGCGGACCGCGCGTCACGGGCGTCCTCCAATGTGGGGACATTCCGCGACGATATCAAACGCCACGCAGATGCTCGTCCAGGGTCGCGAGGCGCTCGGGCGTGCCTACATCCACCCAGCCGCCGCGATGGTGCGTGCCGCCCACGCGGTCTTCCACGATGGCCTCGCGCAGCAAGGGTGCCAGTTTTGCCGGGACGTCGTCCGGCAATCCGGCGACCAGCGCGGGGTCGAGTATCGCCAGGCCCGCATAGGTCAGGCAGGCAGCGCCATCGAGCCGCACGCGACCGTTCTCGTCCAGGGCGAAATCGCCTCGGGCATGGTGCACGGGGTTGTCGACCAGGATCAGGTGGGCGAGATCGTCGCCGAGGCGGGGAAGCGTCGCCAGGTCGATATCGCTCCAGACGTCGCCATTGAGCAGCAGAAAGGGCGCATCGCCCAGGGCGGGCAGGGCGTGTCGCAAGCCCCCGGCCGTCTCCAGCGGCGTGGTCTCGTGGCTGAAGGTCAAGGATACGCCGAAGCGCCGGCCGTCGCCGAGTGCTTCGACGATCTGGTCGGCGCGATAGCTGACGTTGATCACGATATCGGTGATGCCGGCGGCCGCCAGGCGCTCCAGGTGATGCACGATCAGCGGCTTGCCGGCCACCGTCAGCAAGGGCTTGGGGCAGTGGTCAGTCAAGGGGCGCATGCGGGTGCCGAGGCCGGCGGCGAGGATCATGGCCTTCATGACGCGCTCTCCTCCCGCGTCCGGGCGATGCCATGATGCTCGAGCGCGCGCTGCAGCGCCGGCGTCAGGGTCGTCTCCACCCAGGCGAGGAAAGCGGCATGCTCGGGTACTGCCTCGAGACCGTGGCGGAGGTGGGCCAGAAAGTGCGGCAGGCGCGCCAGGTAGCGTGGCTTGGCGTCGCGCAGCGCCAGGCGGCAGAAGATGCCCAGCACCTTGAGGGAGCGCTGGATGCCCATGGCCTCCACCTGACGCGTGAAGGTGGCGATGTCGCTGTCGGCGGGCAGCCGACCATCCGCCACCGCCCGCCGATGAAAGGTCTCGATGAAGGCGTCCATGCGTTCGCGCGACCACAGCCGGTAGCGTCCGCGCAACAGCGAGACGAGATCGTAGCTGAGAGGGCCGCGCACGGCGTCCTGGAAATCGATCAACCACAGCGTGTCGTCGCGCACCATCAGGTTCATGGCGTCGAAGTCGCGATGAACGGCGACCCTGGGCTGGGCGAGGGCGCTATCGATGAGCGCCTCGCGCAGCGCGGGCCACTCGGGCGGTGCGGGAATCTCGAGCAGGCGCGACAGGCACCAGTCGGGAAACAGATCCAGCTCGCGCCCCAGCAGGTCGCGATCGTAGGCGGGCAATGCTGCACTCGGCGCCTGGCGCTGCACGTGTTCGAGCAGGTCCAGGGCGCGCGTGAACCAGGTGTCGGCCGCGGCCTCGGTGGTCAGGTGCTGATGCATGACGTCGTCGCCGAGATCCTCGAGTTCGACGAAGCCCGCCGCGAGATCCACCGCATGCAGGGCAGGAACGGGGAGCGAGGCGGCGCGCCAGTCGCGGGCGATGTCCACGAAGGCCCGGCTGTTCTCGCGTTCGGGCGGTGCATCCATGAGCACCCGCGGCGTACCGTCGGGCAGGTGCAGGCGGTAGTAATGGCGAAAGCTGGCGTCGCCGGCGACCTGTTCCAGTCGGCAGTCGCCGAGGGGCAGGTCGTGTTGCCGGGCGACCCAGCGTTGCAGGGTCTCCGCGCGCTCGTTCATGCGGGCTCCTCGTGGGTTGCGTGTTGACGGGCCTGGTTCGCCGCCGCATGCTGGGCGTCGACTCCCCGGCGCGTCCTTCGCCTCGTCGCATCGCGTCGACGATCGAGGCGTCGCGTGGTATCTGCGTGTGTCGCGTGCCCTTCGCGAGGCAGACGCACGCGACAGGGGCTGTATAATACCGATTCCACTCGGCAAGGACACAGAGGACCATGGGCAAGCGACTCTTCTGGACTGCCCTCTCAGGCTTGATGGTGAGCGCTGCCCACGCGGCGCCTCCCGCCCCCCTGCCCGCGCAGCAGCTCGATTGGCAACCCTGGGGCGACCAGGCGCCGAATGGCGCGCTGTGCAGCGGACGTTACGTCGAACCGGGCTATCGGTTGTCCGCCGGTGATACGCCCCGGCAAGTGCGCACCGATTCCGCTACCGCCGCCTACGGCGATGGCGGCGCCACCGTGCTCGCCGGCGAGGTGGTGCTGCGCCGCGACGATACCCAGCTCGAGGCGCCTCGCGTGCGGGTCAACGCGGAGCGCGATCGAGCCTTCGCCGAAGGCCCGACGGCGGTTCGCTATCCCGGCCTGCTGGTGCGTGGCGGTGACGCGAGCATGGCGCTGGACGGCGATGCCGCGCAAGTCGACAACGCCCACTACGTGATCCACGAGCAACGCGTGCGCGGCGATGCGATCGAGCTGCAGCGTCTGCCGGATGGCCGCTACCGTCTCGACGATGCCAGCTTCACCACCTGCGAACCGGGGAACCGCCTGTGGCGCATGGTGGGCAGTGACGTGACCCTGGATCGCGCCGAAGGGTTCGGTACCGCCACGCACGCACGCCTGGAAATGGGCGATGTGCCGGTCTTCTACTGGCCCTGGCTGCGCTTTCCCATCGACGACCGCCGGCAAAGCGGTTTTCTGTGGCCGACGCTCGGCTTCTCGGGCGATGGACTGGATTATACCCAGCCTTATTACCTCAACCTGGCGCCCAACTACGACGCCACCCTCTCGCCGCGCTGGATGAGCGAGCATGGGACCATGCTGGGCGGCGAATTCCGCTATCTGTTCGGCAGCGACCAGGGCACCATCGAGGGGGCGTACCTGGCCAGCGACAAGGGCGGCGCCAGCGACAACCCCAACGATCCCGACGATGCCTTCGAGGATGAGTCGCGCTGGTACATCGACTATCGCCATGCGGGGCGTTTCTCGCCGCGCCTGGACTATCAGCTGGCCTACGGGGCGGCGAGCGACGGTCGTTACTTCGATGACTTCGGGCGCGATTTCGCCGAGCAGGATACCGATCATCTGCTGCGCCTGGCACGTACGACCTATCGCGGCGATACCTGGCGACTGGACGCGCGCGCGCAGGGCTACCAGAAGCTCGATTACCCGCTCGACGAGGACGACAAGCCGTTCTACCGCCTGCCGAGCCTGAGCGCCGACGCCCGCTGGCGCCAGGACAGCGGCTTCTATCAGGAGTGGAATTCCAACGCGACCTATTTCTGGCGCGATCTCCACGGCGTCGACAGCCAGGGACGCTGGACGGACGAGGAAACCGGCAATCGGCGCACCATTCCGCTGCGCGAGGCCGCCAACGGGTCGCGCTTGCATCTGACGCCGGCCCTGGGATGGCGGGCCGAGCCCAGTTGGGGCTTTCTCGAGCCGCGCGCGCAGCTCTGGCAGTCGAGCTACCAGCTCGATTACGGCAACCGGCAGACCGACCGCGACGAGAACCCCTCGCTGGTGGCGCCGGTCCTCTCGATGGATTCGGGATTGATCTTCGAGCGCGATACCTCGCTGTTCGGTAGCGACTGGCGCCAGACGCTGGAGCCACGGCTTTATTACGCCTATGTGCCGGAGCGCGACCAGAGCGATTTCCCCGACTTCGATACCAGCGAGCGGGCCGTGTCCTGGGGGCAGCTGTGGTCCCCTTACCGCTTCACCGGCGCCGATCGTCTGGGAGATGTCAACAAGCTGTCCTACGGCGCCTCGACACGCTTCCTGGAAGACGATACCGGGCGCGAGCGCCTGTCGCTGTCGGTGGGGCAGAGCAGCTACTTCTCCGATCGCAACATCGACATGAACGGCGATCCGGACACCTTGCCGAACAAGGAACGCAACTATCAGGACTGGTACAACGCCACGCGGGATCGTTCGCCGGTGATCACGCAGCTCGACTGGCGGATCAGCGAACGCTGGCGTAGCCGTTATGCCTGGTTTTACGATGCCGACCGCAGCGTGACCGAAAAGGCCTCGGCGTACCTGCAATACAACGATCCCGCGGGGCATGTGTTGAACCTTGGCTACAGTTGGCAACTCGAAGGGTTCGAGCCGGCGGATGATGCCGAGGATCGCCTGGGCTACAACCGCGAGGATTACGACGTGTCCTTCGCCTACCAGGCGACGCCGAGCCTGGACCTGATCGGCCGTTTCTTGTACGACAACACCAACGACCGTGCCATGGAGCAACTGGCGGGGGTGCAGTTCAATGACTGCTGTTCGGCGGTGCAGCTGGTCTGGCGTGAATGGATCGAGGACAACGACACCGCCAATACCATCGATGACGACTATACGGACCGCGGCGTATTCTTGCGTTTCGTGTTCAAGGGTCTGGGTGGCGTCGGCCAGGAAGCCGACACCTACTTCGAGGAAGCGATTCCCGGCTACCGGGCGACGCGCTTCTGAACCACGCTGGCAGGTATTCACCGTCGGTGCTCGCGCCGACCACAAGACAGTAACGTAGAGAGGACTTCATGCGCTTGAGATCGTTCGCCTTTCTGGGCTTCATGCTGCTGGTGGCGATGGCGCCATCGATGGCGTCGGCGCAGCCCCAGCCGCTGGACCGCATCGTGGCGGTCGTCAACAAGGATGCGATCATGCAGAGCCAGCTCGAGGATCGCGTCACGCAGGTGCGCCGCCAAATGGCGAGCCGCAACGTTCCCGCGCCGAACGAGGCGGATCTGCGACGCCAGGTGCTCGACCGCATGATTCTTGAGCAGATTCAGCTGCAGATGGCCGAGCGCGCCAACTTGAGCATCGACGATACCCAGCTCAACGCGACCGTGCGGGGTATCGCCGAGGACAACGGCATGTCGATGGACGAGTTCGCCGATGCCCTCGAGGAAGATGGCATGTCCCTGGCCTCGATGCGCGAGCAGGTGCGTCGCGAGATGCTGTTGCGTCAGGTACAGCAGAGCCAGGTCGCGAGCCGCGTCAACGTCACCGACCGCGAAGTGGAACGTTACCTCGATCAGCAAGGCGAGACCGCCGATACCGCGTATCATCTCGCCCACATTCTCGTCTCGGTGCCCGAGTCGCCCACGCCCGAGCAGGTCGAGCAGGCACAGGCCAAGGTGCGTGACTTGTATCGGCAGTTGCAGAATGGCGCCAACTTCGCGCAGCTCGCGACGGCCGAGTCCGACGGCCAGCAGGCGCTGTCGGGCGGCGACCTCGGGTGGCGGCGTGGCGATCAGCTGCCCAGCCTGTTCGCCGACGTGGTGCCCACGCTATCCAACGGCGAGGTCAGCGAGCCCATTCGCAGCCCCAGCGGCTTCCATCTGGTCAAGCTGATCGATACGCGTGGCCAGCAGGGCGAGCAGAAGCGCGTGGTCACCGAGAACCGTGTGCGCCATATCCTGATCGGCACCAACCCGAACCGCAACGATCAGCAGGCCGAAGCGCTGGCCCGCGACATACGTCAGCGTATCGCCAATGGCGAGAGTTTCGCCGCGCTGGCACAGGAATACAGCGACGACGATGGCAGCGCCCTCGACGGCGGCGAGCTGGGCTGGACGCGTCCCGGCCAGATGGTGCCGGCGTTCGAAGATGCCGTGAAAGCGCTGGATGTCGGTGAACTGTCGCAGCCGGTACGTTCACGCTTCGGGTACCACGTGATCGAACTCGAGGATCGGCGTCGTCAGGACGTGACCCGCGACGCGCAGCGCGAGCAGATTCGTCAGACGCTGTTCCAGCGCAAGGTGAGCGACGAGATGGAAGCCTGGACGCAGGAAATCCGCTCCGGGGCCTATATCGACAACCGCCTGGAAGACGGCCGCCAGTGATGGCCTCCTCCCCGCTACTGGCCCTGACCACGGGGGAGCCCGCGGGGATCGGGCCGGATCTGACGCTGGCCCTGGCCGCGTCGTGGGGGACGCTCGAAGCACGTGTCGTGGCGGTCGGCGATCCGGCATTGCTGGCCGCGCGTGCCGCGCGCCTGGCGCTTGACGTACGCATCGTGCCGCTCACCGACGGCGACCCGGTGCCGTCCCCCCGCGACGGGGTGCTGCCGGTGTGGCCCGTGGCCCTGCGCGCACCGGTGGAGGCCGGGCGCCTCGATCCTGCCAATGCCGGCTATGTGCTCGAGACGCTCGATGTCGCCATCGCCGCGTGTCGCCAGGGGCGCGCCGATGCCATGGTGACCGCTCCCTTGCACAAGGGGGCCATCATCGAAGGCGGCTATCCCGACTTCACCGGCCATACCGAGTATCTGCGCGATGCCTGCGATGTCGATGAGGTAGTCATGCTGCTGGCCACCGAGCGCACCGAACCGGCATTGCGCGTGGCGCTGGCCACGACGCACCTGCCCTTGCGTGCGGTGGCCGATGCCATCGACGCCGGCGGGCTGCGGCGCGTGCTGACGATCCTCGAGGCGGACCTGCGGCGCCGCTTCGGCATCGCGCGGCCACGCATCCTGGTCTGCGGTCTCAACCCGCATGCCGGTGAAGATGGCCATCTGGGCGTGGAGGAGCGTGATATCATCGCGCCGACACTCGCGGCGATGCGCGGCGAGGGCCTGGACCTCGTCGGCCCCCTGCCCGCCGATACCCTGTTCACGCCGCGCCATCTGGCCGATGCCGATGCGGTGTTGGCCATGTACCACGACCAGGGCCTGCCGGTACTGAAGTACGCCGGTTTTGGCGAGGCCGCCAACGTGACCCTGGGCTTGCCGTTGATTCGCACTTCCGTGGATCACGGCACGGCGCTCGATCTGGCCGGAAGCGGCCGGGCCGAGGCCGGCAGCCTGCGCGTGGCGCTCGATGTCGCCGTCCGCATGGTCCGTGGTGGCACGTCTCGCCCCTGAATGCCCGATTTCCCCAAGGAACACGCAACGCCCATGTCCAATCGCCCTCCGGCCCATCAGGCCCGTAAACGCTTCGGCCAGAATTTCTTGCGCGACACCGGCGTGATCGATCGTATCGTTCGCGTCATCGCGCCGCGTTCCGACCAGCGGCTGATCGAGATCGGCCCGGGTCAGGGCGCCTTGACCGAGCCGTTGCTGGACGCCGTCGGTGCACTGGAAGTCATCGAACTCGATCGCGACCTGATACCCGGGCTGCGGGTGCAGTTCTTCAATTACCCCGACTTCGTCATCCACGAAGGGGATGCGCTGCAGTTCGATTTCGCGGCGCTGGCTGCGGAGGGCGAGACGCCCGGCAAGCCTCTGCGGGTCATCGGCAACCTGCCCTACAACATTTCCACGCCCCTGATCTTCCACCTGCTGACGGCGCGTGGTGCCATCGCCGACATGCACTTCATGCTGCAGCGGGAAGTGGTCGAGCGTCTGGCCGCGACGCCGGGCAGTGCGGCCTGGGGGCGCTTGTCGGTGATGACGCAGTATCATTGCCGCGTGGACAATCTTTTCGTGGTGCCTGCGGAAGCCTTCACGCCGCGTCCCAAGGTGGAATCGGCGATCGTGCGCCTGATACCGCATGACGAACCGCCGCACGTGGCCCACGACGAGGCGCTGTTCGGCGATATCGTGCGCGAAGCCTTCGGTCAGCGGCGCAAGACGCTGCGCAACAACCTCAAGACACGCCTCGACGACACGGCCTGGGCGGCGCTGGACATCGATCCCGGCCGTCGTCCGCAGACGCTCAGCGTCGAGGAATTGGTACGTATCGCCAACCATGTGGCGGAGACGGCACCATGAGCGAGCTCGTCGAGCACATCCAGGTGCATGTCGAACCCGAATACCAGGCGGGAGAGTCCGCGCCCGGCGACCAGCGTTACGTGTTCAGCTACACGATCACCGTGCACAACCGGTCGGCGCATTCGATCCAGCTGCTGGCGCGTCACTGGAAGATCACCCAGAGCAGCGGCAAGGTGCAGGAAGTGCGTGGCAAGGGGGTGATCGGACAGCAGCCCTTGATCGGCCCCGGCCAGCAGTTTCGCTACACCAGCCGGGCGGTGCTCGATGGGCCGGTCGGGGTGATGGAAGGCAGCTACACCTGCCTGGACACCACCGAACAGCGCGCCTTCGAGGTGCCCATCGCCGCCTTTCGTCTCGCCGGCCCCAATCAGGTGCATTGATCGGGGGAGGGGGCGGGCCTGCAGGCCACCAGGCATGAAGGGCAGTCCCCGGCTTGTTCCAGCCACCAAGACCGTTCAGGAGAGACTATGTCGACGTATGCCATCGGCGATTTGCAGGGATGCCACGCGGAGTTCGAGGCCTTGCTGGAACGCATCGCCTTCGAGCCGCGCCGTGATCGGTTATGGCTGGTAGGCGACCTGGTCAACCGCGGCCCGGGGTCGCTGGCGTGCTTGCGCGCGGTCAAGGCGCTGGGAGACAGCGCCCGCGTGGTACTGGGCAACCATGACCTGCACCTGCTGGCGGCGGCGTGGGCCGGCGCCCCGCTGAAGCGTTCCGATACGCTGGCGCCGATCCTCGAGGCCGACGACCGCGACGAGCTGCTCGACTGGTTGCGTCGGCAGCCCTTGCTGGTGCGCGATGACGAGCTGGACGCGGTGATGACCCATGCCGGGCTTCCGCCGCATTGGTCGGTGACGCAGGCGGCCGAGCATGCCGCCGAGGTCGAGCGAGCGTTGCGCGGCGAGGCGGTGGGCGACTTCCTGGCGGCGATGTATGGCAACTCGCCGGCCCGCTGGACCGACGAGCTGGAGGGGATCGACCGCCTGCGGGTGATCGTCAATACCTTCACGCGCATGCGCTTCATCGCCGCCGACGGCACGCTCGACTTTGCCGCCAAGGAAGGACTGGACAGTGCGCCCGAAGGTTTCGCGCCCTGGTTCACCTATGCGCGAGACGATGATCCCCGTATCGTGTTCGGTCATTGGGCGGCGCTGCAGGGGGCGACGCCCGGCGCGCGGGTCCGTGCCCTGGCGCTGGACACCGGCTGCGTGTGGGGCGGTGCCTTGACCGCGCTCGACCTGGTCAGCGGCGAGTACCATGTCGAACCGGCCCACGCCTCACGCTGACACCTGCCATCCGAGGAGCGTTTTGATGACCCAAGAGACTGCGTTTACCCATCTCGCGCCGAGCACGCTCGTGCATTGGCTCGACACGGCCTGCGAGCTGACGCTGGTCGATATCCGTGATCCGCTGAGTTTTTCCCAGGGACATATCCTGGGCAGTCAGCACCTCGACAATACCAGCGTGGCGGGGCTGCTCGAGCGTACCCCCCGCGAGCGCCCGATGGTCGTGGTCTGTTATCACGGTCATTCCAGTCAGCAGGCGGCCAATTGGCTGGCGGGGCAGGGGTTCAGCGACGTCTATAGCCTGGATGGCGGCTTCACCGACTGGGCCGCGCGCCATCCCGATCGTGTCGAGAGCTGAGACCGTGAAGCCCGATGATGCCCTCGAAGGACTCGACGTCTATCGCGTGGGCGGCGCGGTGCGTGACGCGCGCCTGGGGTGGCCGGTCACCGACGAGGACTGGGTCGTGGTCGGCGCCACGCCGGAGGCGCTCACGGCGCGGGGGTTCGTCCCCGTCGGGCGTGACTTCCCGGTGTTCCTGCATCCCGTCACCCATGAGGAATATGCCCTGGCGCGCACCGAGCGCAAGCAGGGTCATGGCTATACCGGTTTCGTGGTCCATGCCAGCCCCGAGGTGACGCTGGAAGAGGATCTGGCGCGCCGCGACCTGACCATCAACGCCATGGCCGAGGATCGCGACGGCCGGCTGGTCGATCCGTTCGATGGCCGGCAGGACCTCGATGCCCGCGTGCTGCGCCATGTCTCCGAGGCCTTCGTCGAAGACCCCTTGCGTGTGTTGCGCACGGCGCGTTTCTGGGCACGCTACCGTGAGTTGGGGTTCGTCATTGCCGACGATACCAAGCGTCTGATGCGGGGGCTGTGCGACAACGGCGAAATCGCTCACCTGGTCGCCGAGCGCGTGTGGCAGGAGACCGTCAAGGCCCTGGGCGAGCCTCACCCCATGGCCTACTTCCAGGCGCTGCACGAGTGCGGTGCTCTTGCCGTGTGGATGCCGGAACTGGATGCCTCCGACATGCTCGCGCGTGGCGAAGCGGCCATGGCGAGACTGCCCGCCGGCGGCGAGCCTTCGCAGTGGCGCTGGGCGCGCCTGCTCGAAGCACTGGAGGACGAGGCGCGCGAGGCCTTGTGCGAACGCCTGCGCGTGCCCAATGCATGGCGGGACCTGGCCCGCCAGGTGGCACGTACCCGCGCGCTGCAGCGGCAGCACGGCGATGGCGGGTTGGAGGGCTCCGACGTGATGGCCTGGTTCGATGCCATCGATGCCTGGCGGCGGTCCGAGCGTGTCGCGCCGCTGCAGCGTTACCTGGCGATGGAAACGCCGGCGCTGGCCGCATGCGTCGATGAGGCCTGGCAGGCCGCGAGTGCGATCCAGCCGCAGGCGTTGCTCGAGGAGGGCTATCGCGGCAAGGCACTGGGCGACGCGCTGGCACAGCGGCGTCAGGCCCGTATCGATGACGTGGTCGGGCAGTGTAACGTGTAAGCCCTGGCCGTGATCGCGCTGCGTGCCACGGAAAGAGACACACCGCGATATGCAAACGCAGAAGGGGCCATCGAGGCCCCTTCTGCGTTCTGCGTTTCATGCGATGCATGACGAGAGATTACACGAACAGCCCGATGATCAATGCGGCGGCAAGCCCCACCAGACCGATCAGGGTTTCCATCACTGTCCAGCTCTTCAGGGTCTGTGCCTCGGTCAGGCCGAAGTATCGGTTGACCAGCCAGAAGCCGGAGTCGTTGACGTGACTGAGCACCGTGGCGCCGGATGCGATGGCGATCACGATCAGTCCGAGCACCGGACCTTCCAGCCCCAGCGTGGAGATCAGCGGCGCCATCAGTCCGGCGGCGGTGATCATGGCCACGGTAGCGGAGCCTTGCACCACGCGCACAGCGGTGGAGATCAAGAAGGCGAGCAGAATCGGCGGCAGGGCACTGTCGGCCATCAACTGCCCCATCACATCGCCGACGCCGGAGTCGATCAGCATCTGCTTGAAGACGCCGCCGGCACCGGTGACGAGGATGATGATACCGGCCGGCTCGAGGGCCTTGGTGGCGACTTCCATGACGTTTTCGCGGCTCATGCCGCGGCGCGTGCCGAGAAACACGAACGACAGCAGCGTCGCCAGGGTGAGCGCCACGAAGGGATGGCCCACGAACGCCAGAGTGGCGACGAGCGGGTTGTCATCGGCCAGCACCGCGCCGGAGACGGTATTGAGCACGATCAGGACCAGGGGCAGCAGGATGATGCTCAAGATCAGCTTGAAGCTCGGCAGGCCGGTGCTGTCGATTTCGCTCTTGGGCAGCTCCATGTACTCGGGAATCCGGGCATCGATGTGCTTGGCGATATAGCGCCCGAACAGGGGGCCGGCGATGACCATGGCCGGCAGACCCGCCATGGCGCCGAACAGAATGACATAGCCCAGGTCGGCGCCGATCAGTTCCGCCACGGCGATCGGGCCGGGGGTCGGGGGGATGAACGAATGGGTGACAGCCAGCCCCGCCAGCAACGGGATACCATAATAAAGGAGCGAGCGCCCGGTACGCCGTGTCAGGGCATAGACCAGCGGTACCAGGATGATGAAGGCGACATCCAGAAATACCGGAATGGCGACCAGGAAACCGGTAACCCCCATGGCCCATTGCGAGCGATTCTCTCCGAAACGGTCGAGCAGGGTGCTGGCCAGGCGGTCGACGCCCCCGGAGACTTCCAGCATCTTGCCGAACATGGCGCCCAGGCCCACCACGGTGGCCACGAATCCGAGCGTGCCGCCCATGCCGTCCTGCACGGATTGCAGGATGGCGTCGAGGTCCATGCCCGTGGTGAGGCCCACGATGAGGCTGACCGTCAACAAGGCGACGAAGGCATGCAGGCGCAGGCGCATGACCAGATACAGCAGCAAGATGATGCCGCCCAGCGCGGAGAGGAGCAGGGTAGTGGCGTTATCCATGTGT
The DNA here is from genome assembly GCF_039830575.1 of Chromohalobacter sp. Classification (NCBI taxonomy): domain Bacteria; kingdom Pseudomonadati; phylum Pseudomonadota; class Gammaproteobacteria; order Oceanospirillales; family Halomonadaceae; genus Chromohalobacter; species Chromohalobacter sp. Next base: position 210,724 of record NZ_JBDOOX010000009.1, read on the forward strand.
TCGAAACCTCTAGTGGAGGCGCGACCGGCAACGAGGGATGCGGCGATGGTCGCGTTGTGCCTTGGCGTCGGATTTAGGAAAATGAATGTTACCGGTAACATTCCGTTCGCAACAATGCTCCGAAAGGCGAATACAGAAACGAGGAAACGCGACCATGCAGGAGTCGACGGGCAAAACTCAGCGGATCATCGTGATGGGCGTGTCGGGGTGCGGCAAGACCTCGGTCGGCGAGCGCCTGGCGGCGGCGCTCAACGGGCGCTTCATCGACGGTGACGACTATCACTCCGCCGCCAGCGTGGCCAAGATGGCGCAAGGCGAGCCGCTCGACGACGACGATCGCGCGGGCTGGCTGTCGCGCCTGGCCGACCTCGTGGGAGAGGGCCGCGACAACGATGAGACGCTGGTGATCGGCTGCTCGGCGCTCAAGCGCGAATACCGCGATCGCTTGCGGCGTGGCGATGCCGCGCTCAACTTCGTGCACCTGGCCGGTACGCGGGACGTGCTGCTGCAACGCCTGCTGGCGCGTCGCGACCACTTCTTCAAGGGCGAGGCGATGCTGGACAGCCAGTTGGCGACGCTCGAGGCGCCCGGCGCCGACGAAGCGGTCACCGTGGATATCGATGCCACTCTGGACGAGGTGGTCGCGCTCAGTGTGCAAGGCCTGGCACGCGGCAACGCCGAGCGCGCGTCCTGAGGTCGGTGCCGCGCCGTTCGTGCCGACGGTCTTCGCTGCGTCAGGTGCTCTGGCGCAGGACGATCTCGAAGCCCATGTCGTGGCGGCACGGCTCGCGGGGCTGGCCCCGCAAGCGCGCGATCAGCGTGCTGGCGGCGCGTTCGCCGATGGCGCGGCGCGGTGTGACGACGGTGGTCAGTGTCGGCCAGGTGGCGTCGGTGATGTCCAGGCCGTTGAAGCCGGCCAGCGCCAGTTGTCCGGGCACGTCGAGGCGTCGACGCTGGCACTCGAACAAGGCCCCTGCCGCCAGATCGTCATTGCAGCAAAACACGGCATCCATGTCCGGCCAGCGCTCGAGCATCGCCGAGAGCAGCTCTCCCCCCAGGCGGTACGAGGAAGGACGCGGGGTCGTCTGGCAGCGTTGCGTCGAGAGGCCGGCCGCCTTCAAGGCATCTTCCCAGCCCGCCAGGCGCAGTTGCACGCGGTAGTCGAGGCGCGCGCCGCAAAACCCGATGCGTCGATAGCCGGCGGCGATCAGAGCCTCGCCGATGGCGCGTCCGGCCGCACGTTGATCGAGTCCTACGTTGATGTCCAGCGGCGTCTCGGTGAGTTCCATGGTTTCGACCACCGGTAGCCGGGCACGTGTCAGCAGGCGCTGGGCATGATCGGTATGCCGGGTGCTGGACAATACGAAGCCGTCGACGCCGTAGGCCAGGAACGTGTCGATCAGGCGTTCCTCCTCGAGTATCGAATATCCGGTATGGCCGATGAGGACCTGATAGCCCGCCTCGCGCAGCCCTTCGTCGACCCCGCGCTGCACGTCGGAAAACACCGAATTGGAAATCGACGGCACCAGCAGTGCCACGCTCAGGCTGCGTCCGCTGGACAAGGCGCCGGCCTGGCGATTGGGTATGTAGTCCAGCACCTCGATGGCTTCCTCGATGCGCAGCCGGAGGGTCTCGGACACCCGTTGGGGCTCGCGCAGGGCGCGCGACACCGTGACTTTACTGACGCCGACGCGTTCAGCGATATCCTGAAGCGTGACGCGACCCGACGAACGACGCGGCATGTCTCTTCCCCATCCCCTTGTCCTGTTATGCCGCGATGTTAGCGGTAACGTTCAAGGAGATTAGCATCTCGTGCTGGACATGACTGTTGGGCCATGGTCGCAAGGCGGGCGCGTCGGGAAGGCGTCAGAAAGACAGCAGTAGCAGGATCAAGGGCGGCGAGAGCAGCGACAGCAGGAATCCGTTGACGATGGCGATGGGGACGCAGCTCACCCCGCCGTGCTGCTGGATGACGGGCAGGGTGAAGTCCATGGAGGTCGCGCCGCCGTAACCGATGGCCAGCGGCGTGGCGCGATGGATGACCAGGGGAATGAGCAGGAAGGCGAAGAGCTCCCGCGCGAGATCGTTGAAGAACGCTACGCCGCCCAGTACCGGGCCGAGCTGATCGCCGATCAGGATGCCGGACAGCGAGTACCAGCCGAACCCGGCGGCCATGGCCAGGCCCTCGTTCCAGCGCAGATCGAGCAACGGCGCGGCCAGCAAGCCGCCGAGCAGCGAACTGAGCGCGACGCAGATCGCGATGGCCAGGCCGTGACGGTTGAGCAGAATCTGCTTGAGCGGCATGCCCGAGTTGCGCAACTGGCAACCGATCAACGCCAACAGCAGGTAGAGCGCCCATTCCGCGAGAGGCTCCGCCCAGGCATGCACGACCCGAAGCTCCCAGTGCCGGGCGGCCGCGCCGAACAGGATGCCCAGCACCACCACGCCTGCCAGCGACAGCGAGCCGGCCAGCGCCGCGCCGGTACTGGTCGGTGCGTCGGCGACGCGCGGCGACTCGCCGGCCCGCAGGCGGCTATGGCGCGACAGCCAGGCCAGTGCGAGGAGGTTGAGCGGCGTGATGATCGCGAACAAGGTCGCGGCCTGGCCGCTCATGCGCGATAGCTGGCCCAGCAGATCCTCGAGGCCGGCGAGGCTGACGCCCATCAGGAACAGGATGATGTAGACCGAGGCGTTCACGCCGCGCTCGATCAGGGCCAGAACGCCGCGATGACGAATCGGGATGAGATAGCCCAGGATCAAGGGCAACAAGATCAACAGCAATCCGGCCAGCATGCTCGCTCCAGGTAGAAATCCACGAAAGCTCGCCACTCTATGCGAGCGTTCGCGGCGACGCAAAAGCTTTTGCTTATGGGCGGTTAGCGCGTTTCATCCCGGTCCAGCTCGGTCAGTGCCATGCGACTGGCGAGTTCGCCGTCGCGGTAATATTCCACGGCGATCAGCAGGCCGGGCCGCTGGACGGAAAAGGCCAGGTGCAGGCGCCGGTCGGGCTTCTCCGGATTCCAGCCCTCGACCCAGCGGGCCTTGAACGCGCCGGCCGGCACGTCGAGCGTTTGCGGGGCGCCCACGTGATAGGCGAACGCCTCGGGGCGGCCTTTATGATCGGCATACGCCAGCCGGCATGGCGGGGCGGCGGCGCGCTGGCAAGGGGCCGTGTCCAGCCCTCGGGAAAGGATGAACAAGGCGCTCTGACGGTCCGGCAACGTGGCCAGCTCGCGCGCGGACAGGTGATAGCGCTCGCCCAGGCCGAACAGGGTGAAGCCGCTGGCATAGTGCCAGGCTTGCACGCCGTCGTCCTGGAGGCGGAATTTGCCGCGTTCGTAGCCCTCGGCAGTGAGCACGCTGGCACGCATTTCGCTCTGCCAGTCGTTCCCGCCAAGGTGGCTCAAGCGATGCTGCACATCGGCATCCGGCCAGCCGTCGAGACGCAGGTGGTAGGTGGCGCTGAAAGGGGCTGGCGTGGCCTGGGCGTTGGCAACGCCGCTCAGGCCGCTCAGGATCACCAGCAGTACCGGCATCACCAGGCGCGACAATCCGGGCATGGGTTCCTCCGCCGTGGGGCTTTGAACATGTGGCAATGCATGAAGCCGGCAATGAATGGGGGAGCGGGGCGTGACAGGCTTTCGCGTGCGATGCGCCGCGTCAGACGCTACGCTGAAAGCAGCGGCATGGTATCACTTTTCTCTTCCCTTTCAGGAGGCTGACGCATGGCCAGCATACTGTTGATCGCCGGGGATTTCGTCGAAGACTACGAAATCATGGTGCCGTTTCAAGCGTTGCAGGCGATGGGGCACAACGTCGAGGCCGTCTGCCCGGACAAGAAAAAGGGCGACAGTATCAAGACGGCGATTCATGACTTCGAGGGCGATCAGACCTATTCCGAGAAGCCTGGTCATCATTTCAGCCTGAATGCCAGTTTCGCCGATATCGAGGCCTCTCGCTACGACGCCCTGGTGATTCCGGGCGGGCGTGCCCCTGAATACCTGCGTCTCGACGAGCGTGTCCTGGCATTGGTGCGCCATTTCATGGAAGCCGACAAGCCCGTTGCCGTCATCTGCCACGGCGCGCAGCTGCTGGCCGCCGCGGTATCGCTGAGCGGGCGGCGTGTGTCCGCCTATCCGGCCTGTGCGCCCGAGGTGCGCCTGGCGGGCGGCGAATTCGCCGAGATCGCAGTCGATCAGGCGGTGACCTGCGGACGCCTGGTGTCGGCCCCGGCGTGGCCCGCGCATCCCGAATGGCTCAAGCAGTTCAACGCCTTGCTGTGAGGGTGCCGGACAGGCGTCGCTGCGGTGCGTATCCGGCGGGGCGGCAGGCGGGGCGGCAGTGCCGCCCCGCCGGGCATCAGGTCATGGCGTCGAGATCGTCGCGAGTGGGGAGCGCCGAGTAGGCGCCGGGGCGCGTCACGGCGAAGGCGCCACAACGGCAGGCCAGTTCGACGGCGCGTCGCAGGCGGTCTTCGTCCTGGCACCAGTCGCCGAAGGTCGAGGCGGTGACGTCGGCCGCGGCCAGCTGTGCCAGCAGCCCGCCGATGAAGGCATCGCCGCCCGCCGTGGTGTCCACGGCGCGGACCTGCGGTGGGTCGATATGCAGGACCTGCCCGAGTCGGTGCACGGCGACCGGGGCCGGCCCGTCGGTGATCACGATCAGGCGCACGCCTGCCGCCAGACGCCATTGCAGCCAGGCCTCTGCCTCGTGATCGCCGCGCAGCAGATCCAGTTCCTCGCGGGAGAGCTTCAGCAGGTGGGCCTGGTCGAGCAGGGCGGTGACCCGACCGATATCGACACGTGCGTCGGGCCACAGGTTGGCGCGCAGATTGGCATCGACGCTGACCAGGGCCTCGCCGCGTCGCGCGATCTCGGCGATGCTCAGCGTGGTCTCGGCGATCGCTTCATCGGTGAGGCTGTTGCTGCACAGATGCAGAATCGTCGGCTCGGCGAAGATACCCGCGGGCAAGTGCTCGAGCCGATAGAGCAGATCCGCCGCCGGCGGCCGGTAGAAGTCGAAGCGCCGCTCGCCGTGGGCATCGCGCGAGACGAAGGCCAGGGCCGTGCGCGCTTCGCGGGTGCGGCACACGTCCTCGACCATGACGCCATGGCGCGCGAGCTCCTCGACCAGGAAGTCGCCGAAGCGATCCTCCCCGACCATGCCCAGAAAGCGGCTCGGCAGCCCCAGGCGGGCACAGGCCACGGCGACATTGGCGGGCGCACCGCCGGCATAGGGCGTGAAGGTCTCCGGCAGGTCGTCGGCCGCGCCATCCAGGCGATTGGACAGCATGTCGACGAGTGCCTCGCCGAAGGCAATGAGCGGGGTCATGACGTCTTTCCTCGTGATTTCTTGTTGTTGTCCGATGCCTTGGCGTCCGGCGTCGAGGCGGGAAAGTACTCGCGGACCAGCGACAGCAGCCCCTGGGTCGAGGCATCGAAGTCTCCGACGTTGGTGTCGATGCGTTCGCTGATTTCGCCGGCGATGCGCTTGCCGAGCTGCACGCCCCATTGATCGAAGGAGTTGATGTTCCAGATGACGCCCTGGACGAATACCTTGTGCTCGTACAGGGCAATCAGCGCGCCCAGGTTGCGGGGCGTCAGCTCGTCGAGAAGCAGGGTGCTCGACGGGCGATTGCCGGGGCAGCTGTAGGGGTCCAGCTGGCTGCCGTCCTGGCTGCCTTCCATGAAGGCATTGGCCTGCGCCAGCATGTTGGTGAGCAGGGCGAAGTGATGATCCTCGAAGCCGGGTTCGGGCTTGAGCGAGGCGATGAAATCGATGGGCACGTAGCGGGTACCCTGGTGCAGCAACTGAAAGAACGCGTGCTGCCCATTGGACCCCGTCTGTCCCCACACAATGGGGCCGGTCTTGTAATTCACCGGCTGGTCGAAGATGTCCACCGACTTGCCGTTGGACTCCATGTCGAGCTGCTGGAGAAACGACGGCAACTGATGCAGAGCCTGATCGTAGGGCACGATGGCATGCGTCTCGGCGCCGATGAAGTTGATGTACCAGATGCCGATCAAGGCCATCAGGACCGGCATGTTCTCGGCGAAGGGCGCTTCGATGAAATGGCGGTCCATCTCGTGGGCGCCTTCGAGGAGCTCCATGAAGCCGTCGAAGCCGATGGAGAGCGCGATCGGCAGGCCGATCGACGACCACATCGAGTAACGCCCACCGACCCAGGCCCAGAACTCGAAGACGTTCTCCTCGCGAATGCCGAATTCCATCGCCGCCTTGCGATTGGTCGACGCGGCGATGAAGTGGGCGCCGACATCGGCGTCCTCGCCGGCATTGTCGAGAAACCAGCGCCGCGCGGTCTTGGCGTTGAGCAGTGTTTCCTGAGTGGAGAACGTCTTGGTGGAGACGATGAACAGCGTCGTCGCAGGGTCGAGGCGCTGGAGGACCTTTTGGATGTGCGTGCCGTCGACGTTCGATACGAAGTGGAAATTGAGCTCCGGGTGGCGGTACTTGAGCAGGGCGCGACAGGCCATGTTGGGTCCCAGGTCCGAGCCGCCGATGCCGATGTTGACCACGTCCTTGATCCGCTCGCCGCTGTATCCCTTCCACTCGCCGCTGCGCACCGCTTCCGAGAAGCGCTTGATCTGCTCGCGGGTGCTCTGGATCTCGGGCATGACGTCCTTGCCGTCGGCATAGACGGGCTCGTCGCCGAGATGGCGCAGGGCGGTGTGCAGTACCGGGCGGTCCTCGGTGACATTGATGATGTCGCCGGAGAACATCTGGGCGCGACGCTGCACCAGGGCCGAATGGTCGGCGAGCTCGATCAGCTTGGCGAGTACCGCGTCGGAGACATGATGCTTGGAGTAGTCCAGAAACAGGCCACCGACGCGGAGGCTCATCTTCTCGAAGCGTTTGGGGTCGGCGGCGAAGTAATCACTGATGCGGTCGTCGAAGGTCTCCTGCTTGAGGCGTTCGAGAGCGCGCCAGGTGACGCTGCGCGTGAGTTGGAACATGGCGTCATCCTTCTTCATGAATCGAGCGGCATGACCTACGCGGGTCGGATGGATGAATCGTGTCAGCTTGGTGTCGGCGTCACAATGGGCCTTCGACGAAAGCCGCATGTGCCATGCCGTTCACGGCACACGATGACTGCGAGCCTCCTCGAGCAGTGCGAACCAGGTCGCACGGTCCAGCGACAGGCTGCTATCCCGGTGCAGCGCCTGGATGTGGCTTTCCTTGAGGGTGCCGATGACCGGGGCGGGGTGTCCCGGCAAGCGGCGCAGCCAGGCCAGTGCCAGTCCGGCGGTGCTGGAGTCGAACGTCTCGGCGAAATGCGCCAGCGCACTGCCCAGCACATCCTCGAAGACCAGGCCGCCGCCCAGCGGCGACCAGGCCATGGGGGCGAGGCCATCGGCGATCACGGCATCGTAGAAGCCATCGAACAGCACTTCCGGGCGGGCCAGCGACAGTTCGAACTGGTGGGCGCCGAGCGGATGACGCATGGCGGCCTGGAGCCGCCGCCACTGCTCGGGCAGGAAATTGGACACGCCCACTGCGCCGATCTTGCCGGCATCGATGGCGGCATCCAGCGCGGCGGCGGTGGCATGGGCATCGAGCAGGGGGTCGGGGCGGTGGAGCAGGAAGTGATCGAGGCGCTCGACCCCCAGCTGGGACAGCGAGGCGTCGATGCGTTCTTCCAGATAGGCGGGCGAGGTGTCGTAGTGCTTGACGCCGAAGCGCGAGTGATCGCGGGCGGGAAGCACGATATCGGCCTTGGTGATGACCTTGACGCGGGACTTGAGCGCCGGCCGCCGTGCCATGGCCTCGCCGAAGAGGCGTTCGCACTCGCGATTGCCGTAGATGTCGGCATGATCGAACCACACCAGGCCCTCGTCGAGGCGCGCCTCGATCCAGTCGGCCATGCGCGTGGCATCGGCCAGTTCGGGGCGCTCGTGAAGGCGCATCATGCCGAGTACGAAGGGAACGTCGAACGCCAGCTCATCGCTCATTGCGCAAGATCCTCTCGGGTCAGGGTCGTGGCCAGGAGGTGCTGGGCGCCGGGCACCAGCCATACGGGGTCGACGCGCGTACAGGCCGCTTCGACGCACAGGAAGTGGAGGCCTGCCTCGGCGGACGTGTCGCCGGGCAGCTGGCTGTCGGGATGCCAGACCACGGTGGAGTCGCTGCCCTGCTTGGCGATTCTGAGGCGACGCTCGCCGTCGTCCAGGATCACCGGGCGGTTGGATTCGTAGATGCGATCGAGCGGACCGCGAACCCCGAGTTCACCTTGCTGGTGCGCCTCGGAAAAGTCGCGGCGCTTATCGAGGTAGCGGGCGCCGGCCAGTCCCTCGACACGACACTGATGCACGTGAGCGACGGCGAAGTAGGTGTGTAGCGCGGCGGTCAGCTTGACCGGCGTTTCGCCGCGATGCTCGGTGATCAGTTCGACGTGTAGGCGCTGGGCGCTGGCATGGATCATCACTCGGGGCGTGAGCTGTTCGTCGAGGGAGGCGATCGGCGACAGGTGTACCTCGACCCCTTCGTCCTCGTCGTCGACGCCGTCGAGCCGCCACTCGGCCTGGCGTGCGGTGCCGTGCATGGGACCGCGACCGTCGGGGGATTCATCGGCGAACCAGGGCCAGCATACCGGGATGCCGCCGCGGATCGTGCCGGGCAGCGCCTGTGGCGTGGGAGTGACCCACAGCCAGCCATCCTCCTTGCCGGGTGCCGGCCGGGCGTCTGCCGCCCGTCCGGTGGCGGGGGTGAACGGCAGATAGTGCAGTACCTGGGCGCCCTGCAGGGAGACCGCGAGTTCTCCCCAGGCCGTGTTGAACAACAGCACGCGACGGCCTTGCCATTCGGCCTCGCGTTGCCCCTTCGTCGCGTCGAGCAGTTGACGCAGGGAGTCGGGGATCATGTCACCTCCTCGTTGTGTAATGCTTCGCAGGCGCCCAGCAGCCCATTCCAGGGTGCCGTGACCACCCACACGGGAATGTGGGCAGTGTACGCGTGCATGCGCCCTTTGTCGGCGAAAGCATCGCGGAAGTGGCTGTGCGGCAGCCAGTCGAGCAGTCGCGGCAGAATGCCACCGCACAGATAGACCCCGCCGCGCGCGCCGAGCATCAGGGCGGCGTCGCCACTGACGTCGCCGAGAATCTTGAGGAATCGCTCGAGGGCGTTGCGTGCCAGGGGATCGCCAGCCCGGGCCGCGCCGGTGACCTCCGCCGGGGTATTGTAGCGCGCGACCTGCTTGGCCAGTTGAGCATGCGCGCGGTACAGGTCCAGAAGCCCCTGGCCGCAGAGAATGCGCTCCACCGAGACGCGCCCGTAGCGTGCCTGAAAGTAGGCCAGCAGGTCACGTTCGTGTTGATCGGTGGGGGCGAAGGAGATATGGCCACCTTCGGTAGGCAGCGGAATCCAGTGATGCTGACCGGGGAAGAGCCCCGCCATGCCAAGGCCCGTGCCGGGGCCGAAGATCAAGCGCGTGCACCCCGGCGCGGCCTCGCCGCCCCCGAGCGCGACGAGTTCGTCGTCCGCCACGTGGGGCACGCCCAGGGCCTGGGCGGTAAAGTCGTTGATGACCTTGAACAGGGTGAAGCCGAATTCCTCGGCGACCTGGCGTTTGGAGAAGCGCCAGGCATTGTTGGTCATGCGGACCTCGTCGTCGTGCACGGGGCAGGCGAAGGCGAGGCAGGCTTCCGTCGGTACCTCGGCGCCCACCTCCTTGAGGTAGGCGCGAATCGCGTCGGACAGCGAAGGATAATGCGCGCAGGGCAGGGTTCTGATGTCATGAAGGTCGAACGCCCCCGGCGTCACCAGGGCGAAGCGCGCATTGGTGCCGCCGATATCGCCGATCAGTGCCGGTCGGGTCATGCGTCCTGCTCCACCCGCGAGGCCTGGGTGGGCTCCAGCGCTTGCGCGTCGAAACCGCCGAATACCGAGGCGCCGTCTTCGGCACCGCCCACCAGGGCGCGGAATCCGGCGAACAGTTCACGCCCCAGGCCGTGATGGTAATGGTCGAGGTCGGCCGTGGCATTGTCGCGTGCCTGCCACTCGGCGTCGCCGACCAGGGCGCGAAGCTCCCCGTTATCGGGGTCGAGACGAATCACGTCGCCGTCGCGCAACTTGGCCAGCGGGCCGCCGTCGACGGCTTCCGGCGTCACGTGAATGGCGGCGGGCACCTTGCCGGAAGCGCCCGACATGCGTCCGTCGGTCACCAGCGCGACCTTGAAACCACGGTCCTGCAGCACACCCAGGTAGGGCGTGAGCTTGTGAAGCTCGGGCATGCCGTTGGCCCGAGGCCCCTGGAAGCGCACCACCACGACCACGTCGCGGTCCAGTTCGCCGGCCTCGAACGCCGCCTTGAGCTGATTCTGGTCATCGAACAGACGTACCGGCGCTTCGACCACGCGATTCTCCGGCTTGACCGCCGAGATCTTGATCACACCGCGTCCCAGGTTGCCGTCGAGCACGGCCAGGCCGCCAGTGGCCGCGAAAGGATTTTCCACCGGCCGCAGGACGTCCTCGTCGAGGCTCGCGCCGGGGCCTTCGCGCCAGACCAGCTCCCCATCCTCGAGGAAGGGTTCCTGGGTATAGGCGTGCATGTCGGTGCCGAACACGGTGGGAATGTCGGCATGGATCAAGCCGGCGTCGATGAGTTCGCGGAACAGGAAACTCATGCCGCCCGCGGCCTGGAAGTGATTGATGTCGGCCTTACCGTTGGGGTAGATGCGCGTCAGGCTGGGGACCACGCTCGAGAGTTCGGCGAAATCGTCCCAGGTGATGGTGATGCCGGCGGCACCGGCCATGGCGACCAGGTGCATGGTGTGATTGGTGGAACCGCCGGAGACCAGGAGGCCGACCATGGCATTGACGATGGCGCGGGCGTCGATCTGCTTGTAGAAGGGCCGGTAGTTGCCGGTGCTTTCGGCATGACGAATGGCCTGCTCGGTGGCATAGCGGGTCAGCGCTTCGCGCAGAGGCGTACCGGGATTGACGAACGAGGCGCCGGGCAGATGCAGCCCCATCATCTCCATCATCAGCTGATTCGAGTTGGCGGTGCCATAGAAGGTGCAGGTGCCGGGGCTGTGGTAGGACTGGGACTCTGCCTCCAGCAGCTCCTCGCGACCGACCTTGCCTTCGGCATAGAGCTGGCGGACCCGGGATTTCTCGTCGTTGGGCAAACCGCTCTTCATGGGGCCGCCCGGCACGAAGACGGCAGGCAGGTGGCCGAAACGCGCCGCGCCGATGAACAGTCCGGGCACGATCTTGTCGCAAATACCCAGGAAGAGGGCGGCATCGAACATGTTGTGCGACAAGGCCACGGCGGTGGACATGGCGATCACGTCGCGCGAGAAGAGCGACAGCTCCATGCCCGGCTGCCCCTGGGTCACGCCATCGCACATGGCCGGGACCCCGCCGGCGAACTGGGCCGTGGAGCCCATCTGACGGGCGGCCTCCTTGATGGTGGCGGGAAAGGTCTCGAAAGGCTGATGCGCCGAGAGCATGTCGTTATATGACGACACGATCGCCAGGTTGGCGCTGTTCATCAGCTTGAGGCGGTCCTTGTCGCCGCTGCCGCAAGCCGCGAAACCGTGGGCGAGGTTGCCGCACGAGAGCTCGGCCCGGTGCACGCCGCGCCGCTGCTGTTCCTGCATGTGCTGTTCGTAGAGCGCACGGCGCGGGCGCGAACGCTCCTCGATCCGTTGGGTGACGCTGGCGACGGTCTGATTTAAGGACATGGTCGAACCTCATCGAGTGTCGGGGTGGTCATGTAGGTAAATTTAGCAAAAAAATACCTTGATGGTCGTGCGTCTTTCGCCCAAATTAAGGGAATAGTTGTAGTATTCTTCCAAAAGATGTCTATCGTATCCTTGGGTTCACGCCAATCAAAGAGAGGAAGCCATTATGACGCTGCGAGTTGCAATCAATGGGTTTGGGCGTATCGGCCGTAACGCCTTGCGGGCTCTCTACGAGAACGGTTATCGAGATCGCATCGAGGTCGTGGCCATCAATGATCTGGGGGACCCATCGCTCAATGCCCACCTTCTCAAGCATGATAGCGTGCATGGGCATTTCATGTTCGACGTGACGCATGACAGCGAGTCGCTGAGCGTCGATGGTGATCGCATCCGCACGCTCTCCGAGCGCGACCCGGCAGCCTTGCCGTGGGCCTCTCTCGATGTCGACCTGGTGATGGAATGCACCGGACTGTTCACCTCGCGTGACGCCGCCGCCAAGCATCTCGATGCCGGTGCTCAGCGGGTGTTGATTTCCGCGCCCAGTGGCGATGCCGACGCCATGGTGGTGTTCGGGGTCAACGAGCATGTGCTGACCAGCGAGCATCGGGTCGTCTCCAACGCTTCCTGCACCACCAACTGCCTGGCACCGGTTGCCAAGGCACTGCACGAAGGCGTGGGCATCGAGAGCGGCTTGATGACCACGGTGCACGCCTATACCAACGACCAGAACCTGTCCGACGTCTATCACAAGGATCCGTACCGGGCGCGCAGCGCGACCCAGTCGATGATCCCCACCAAGACCGGTGCTGCCGCGGCGGTGGGCAAGGTGCTGCCCGAACTCGAGGGCAAGTTCGACGGCCTGGCGGTCCGCGTGCCGGTGATCAACGTGTCGCTGGTCGACTTGACCTTCACCGCCGGTCGCGAGACCACCAAGGAAGAAATCAACGAGATCGTCGAGAAGGCGGCCGCCCAGTCGCCGGTGCTGGCGTCCAATGCCCAGCCGCTGGTGTCGATCGACTTCAACCACGATGCCAACTCGTCCACGTTCGATGCCAATCACACCCGCGTCAACGGACGCCTGGTCAAGGTGATGGCGTGGTACGACAACGAGTGGGGCTTCTCCAATCGCATGCTGGATACGGCACTGGCCATGCACGCGGCCAAGTAACGCGGCAGTCGGTGACGTAACCACCCCGTGTGGGAGCGGCCGGACATACGTCTCGCGCACTCACGGCTCCGCTCGATCGTTGTCCGTTCGCTCTCGCCCCTTGCGGCATCGATGATGCCGGGGGAGCCAGGCGCCCCGGAAGGGCGCCTTTTTTTGTGCGCGACGCTCAAGATTCGACGCCCGAGGTCGATGTGGAAGGTAACGCGTCATCGAATGGCCGCCGTCGGATTGCCTCTTGCGCGACGATGCTCAAGCTCCTGTAATGAGTGATGTCGCCATGTCCGGATTGTCAACGCTTAGTGGTCGGGTTTCGCTACCGCCCTGTGTTAGACTGTGTGGGCATGCATTATTTCTCATCAACGGAACGGCATCATGCGCGATTTTGTGCAACAGGCTCATCGGCTGGTCGGTGTCATGCTGCGCGATGGACACCGCAATCGCCAAGGCAAGATTACGGGGGTCGATCAGTCGCGCGACACGCCAGCCGTCTATGTCGCATGGACGGGTCAAGCCCGCTGCGAGCGCGTGACGCTGAGCATCGAAGAGCTGCGCACCCTGGTGTCGGCCTATCTCGAGACCCATGATCGCCGACCCGTTGATCAAGCCGAGCCGGAGACCTCGCCGGAGCCGTCTTCACGCCGACGTGCCGGCATGCGGTAATCCGCTTGCGCCTTCGTCGAATCAGCGGTCGCGTGGGTTCGTCACGAAGTCTGGAAGTGGGGCGATGACTCATTATGGACATACCGGCCGCGAAGAATTTCTCCACCTTCCCCAGCGAGTGCGATGCATTGTTGGCGACCTCTTCCGCCATTTTCTATGCGACCGGCCCCGGCTGGTGGCGCCATGACCTGCATTACGTCAGCCATAACGTCGCGCAGATGATCGACGCGTCGCGCGAGCGCCTGCACGAAGCGCCCGCGCTGTGGATGGAACGCATGCAGGACGCCAGTGGTGTCGAGCAGCGTCTGTTCACGGCTCTCGAGGCGGGCGAGTCGCGCATACGCTTGCGCTACCGGATGACGCGCGATGATGGCAGCGAGCGCTATCTGCAGGACGATATCGCTGTCCACCGCGACGCCGCAGGAGAGGTCGTGGAGCTGGTCGGCGCCCTTGTCGACATTACCCGGCCCGACTCCGTCCAGGCACGCCTCGAGGCCCTTGCCGAAAGTGAGCGGCACTATCGCTTCATCGTCGAAAACGTCAGCGATGCCATCGTGCTGATGGATGCCGAGGGCGCGTGCCGTTTCGCCTCACCGTCGATTCAAGACATTCTCGGCCACCGTGCCGAGCGACTGCGTGGGCGCGGGCTGCTCGAATTGCTGCCCCCGGACGATGCGCCGCGCGTTCAACGTCTGATCCACGACGCCTCGTTGCACGGCGAACCGCTGCGCATGGAATTGCGCATGCGCCACCGACTCGGCCATTACGTATGGCTGGAGACATGCTGCTCCCCCTCTTTGAATGCCGACACTGGCCGTTACGAGTGGATTCTCGCCGTGGCGCGGGATATCACCGATCGCAAGCATCGCGAGTACCGTCTGCAGGAACTGTCTACCCCCGACAGCCTGACCGGGGCACTCAATCGTGGCGCCTATCTGAGCTGCTTGCGCAGCGGGCTGGAAGCTGCCGATCATGTTGCCCAGCGGATGTCGCTGGTGATCTTCGATATCGACCATTTCAAGACGGTCAACGACACTTGGGGGCATGCCGCCGGCGATCTGGTGCTGGCGTGCGTGGGGGAAATATGTCGCACGGTGTTACGCGATCAGGACGTCTTCGGACGTATCGGCGGAGAAGAGTTCTCGTTGATGCTGGCCGGGCAGTCATTGAACGACGCAGCGCTGCTCGCCGAGCGGTTGCGCAAGAAGTTCGAGAGCGTGCGTGTCGAGTTCCACGGTGAATGGCTGAGTTTCTCGGTCAGCTTCGGTGTGGCGGAGCGCCAGACCAGTGAGGGCGTGGAGTCCTTGTTGCACAGAGCCGACATGGGGCTCTATGCCGCCAAGCGCAACGGTCGCAATCGGGTACACCAGGCACCGGCGCAAACGGCGTAAGCGCCGATGATATCATCAAGAATCAAGGAGAAACGCATGCCACGTATCGGAGGGAAGAACATGGTGCGGCTGCTACTGGCCTGTTGCCTGGGGATGTTGAGCCTGGGTGCCTGGGCGGAGACGGTGGAAGGTCCCAAGGTGGTCGGCGAGACGTTCGAGTATTCCACGGGCGGGAAGACCTATCAGGGGTACCTGGCTCGCAACGTCAATGACGACGAGCCGCGGCCGGCGGTATTGCTGGTGCACGAATGGTGGGGACTCAACGATTACGCCAAGTCGCGTGCCGACCAGCTCGCCGCCCTGGGGTTCGTCGCCCTGGCGGTGGACATGTACGGCAAGGGGCAGACCGCCACGCATCCGCAGGATGCCAAGGCGTTTTCCCAGCGCGTCATGAACGACTGGCCAACGGCACGTGCCAGTCTCGAAGCGGCCATGGCCAAGCTTCGCAAGGAGCCCTACGTGCGTGAGGGCCGCATGGCGGCGCTGGGTTACTGTTTCGGCGGCGGTGTGGTGATGAACATGGCGCTGGCGGGCATGCCCATCGACGCCGCGATCAGTTTCCATGGCAGTCCCACGCAGGCGGTTTCCTCGCCGCAGCCGTTCGACGGTATCGTGCAGATCCACAATGGCGCGGATGATGCGCTGGTGGAAACGCAGGCGCTGGAGTCGATGGCGCAGACCTTGAGCGACGAGGGTGCCGAGGTGCGGGTCGTGCAATACCCCGGCGCCAAGCACGGTTTCAGCAATCCGCATGCCGATGCCGATGCCGAGGAATTCGAGTTGCCGCTGGCCTATGACGCCGCAGCGGATGCGGCATCGTGGCAGGCGGCGTTGGTGGCGCTGGACCGCGCGCTGAACCGGGACGACGCGGAATAAACGCCGGGCGGCGGGCCGATGTCTCGCCGCCGAGGTGCGTCAGGCGCGCCGCGAGAGTGTCAGGACACGCTTGGCGAGCTCGATCATGTCGGGGTCGCCGGTATTCTTGTCGGGCACGTCCGAGAGCTTGATGACCGGCATCCAGTGCTGCCCTTCCGGGCGCGCCTCGGTCATCTTGATCACCATGTTCATCGGCGTGACGCCGACATCGTTGGTGAAGTTGGTGCCGATGCCGAAGGCCGTGGTGATGCGGCCGCGACAGAAGGCGTCGATGCGTTCGACGCGCTCGGGCGTCAGGGCGTCGGAGAAGATGATGGTCTTGGTACGCGGATCGATTCCCATGCGCTCGTAATGAGCGATGGTGGCGGCGGCGAACTCGAGGGGGTCGCCGCTGTCGTGACGCACGCCGTCGAAGAGCTTGGCGAATTTCTTGTCGAAGCTGTCGAAGAAGGTCGCCGACGTGAAGGTGTCCGTGAGCGCGATGCCCAGGTCGCCACGGTACACGTCCACCCAGTGCTCCAGGGCGAGGCTGTTGGCCATCTTGAAGCCGAAGCGGGCGCCGTGGAACATGAACCACTCGTGGGCGTGCGTGCCGATCGGCTTGACGCCGTGGCGCATGGCCAGGTGGACGTTGCTGGAGCCGGAGAAAGTATCGCCGCCGTGGTGGCGCAGCGAGGCCACCACACGGTCGTGGACATCGTAGGAATAGCGCCGGCGGGTACCGAATTCGGCGATCTTGAGCCCCAGGCGTTTGTAGTGTTCGATCTTGTCGCGGGTGCGCATGTCGATGATGGCATCCGCATCGCGCTTGCCGTCTCCCATGCGGTACCAGATCTCGCTGATCAGCGCCATCAGAGGGACTTCCCACAGGATGGTGCGGTACCAGAGGCCTTCGATGCGCAACTCGAAGCGCTCGCCCTGCTGGACGATGTCGACCTCGCTCGGGTCGTATCGGAAACCCGAGAGGAAGTCGAGATACGTCGGGTCCAGGTAGGGGCAGGTGCGCTCCAGGAAGCGCTTTTCCTCGACGCTCAGGGAGAGGTCTGCCATGGCATCCACCGCCTCGCGCAATTGCTCGCCGAAACCCGGAGGGAAGGCATGCTCCCCCCGGTTGATGAATGCATAACGGGCTCGCGCGTAGGGAAAGCGCTTGATGACCGCGCTTTGCATGGTGAACTTGTAGAAATCGTTATCGAGGAGCGAATCCAGCATCGTGCATCCTGTAGCGCGAGGTTCCGAAATAGGAGCGCCAGCTTAGCGCAGCGACGGCGAGGGCACCACTGTCGTGCCGTTCGGGGTGGCTCACATGATCGCCATGACGCCGAACATCGTGATCATGAAGCCGCCGAACAAGAGCAGGCCCGCGATCGAGAGCAGCAGCAACAGGTAGCCCAGGATGAGGGCCGCCAGCGCCCAGGCATCGCCTTGTTCACCGCTGCGGCGGATCTGGCGCCGGGCAAGATGTCCGCAGACGACGCCGCCGAGTGCCCCGGGCAGCACGAAGATGCCCAGTACGCTGAGCGCGAAGGCGACCAGCGCCATGCTGTTGATGTGTCCCGAGGGCGGCGGTGTGGCGGGCGTGATGCGGGGCATCGCTTGCTCCAGAAAAAGGTTGGCCTCACCCTAGCACGAGGGGCGACATTCGGGAATCCGCGTAGGGAGGCGTGACGATGGGCTTGACGGTGCGCGAGTTGAGCGGTGTGGGCGATGTGCCGCGCGAAACCTGGAATGCCTGGCTCGGCACCGAGTATCCGTTTCTTCGTCACGAATTCATGCATGCCCTCGAGTGCAGCGGTTGCGTGGCGGCCGATAGCGGCTGGACGCCTCGTCACCTGGGGGTATGGCAGGACGAACGCCTGGTCGGCGCGTTGCCCCACTACCTCAAGGATCACTCCTTTGGCGAGTACGTGTTCGACTGGAGCTGGGCCGACGCCTGGGAGCGGGCCGGTGGGCGATACTATCCCAAGCGGCTGAGTGCCGTTCCGTTCACCCCGGCGGTGGGGCCTCGCCTGGCGCTGGAGGCCGGGGTGTCGAAGGAGGCGGCCGTGCGTGCGGTGGCGGCGTTTCTCGAAGCGCGTGGCGAGACGCTGTCGAGCTGGCATCTGCTGTTCGCCGAGGCGCCGGAAGTGGCGCAGTGGCAGCAGGCATGGCCGGCGCTGCTGCGCCGCGATGCGATACGTTTCGAATGGCGTGATGTCGGCTACGGCGATTTCGATGGCTTTCTGGCCGCGATGGTGAGCAAGCGGCGCAAGGAGATTCGCCGCGAACGCCGCAAGGTGACCGAGCAGGGCCTGACCCTGCACCGCTTGACCGGTGATGCCATCGACGACGCGGCGCTGGCCCACTTTTACCGCTGTTACTGCGCGACCTACTGGGAGCGTGGACAAATGCCCTACCTCAATGCGGCGTTTTTCACGCACTTGCGCGATACCATGAGCGAGGCCTTGCTGCTCGTCCAGGCGCGCCAGGGCGATGTCCCGGTCGCCGCGGCCCTCTATCTGCGAGGCGGCGATACGCTTTATGGACGCTATTGGGGGAGCGACGTCACGGCCGACTGCCTGCATTTCGAAGCGTGCTATTACCAGGGCATCGAGTACTGTCTGGAACAAGGATTGCGTCGCTTCGATCCCGGTACCCAGGGCGAGCACAAGCTGACGCGCGGCTTCTTGCCCGAAGACAGTGTGTCGCTTCACTATTTACCGCATGCCGGGTTTCGGGAGGCGGTCGCGCGTTTCTGTGACGAGGAGCGGCGTGCCATGGCGCATTATCGTGCGGCCTGTTTCGAGCGCCTCCCTTTCCAGCGCGATGAGTGAGCCCGCGACGTATTCGGCGTGCGTGGCATGGCCTACCTCAATAGACCCTGTCTCATGGCACCGGCCTCGAGACGTGACGTAAGGAAAACAGGGACATGACGTTCTTTGCCGAGGCGGCGGTGTTGCTGGGAGCGGCGATCATCGCCGTGCCATTGTTTCAACGCCTGGGACTGGGCTCGATCCTGGGCTATCTCGCCGTGGGGCTGTTGCTGGGGCCCTCATTGATCGGCTTCATCAGCGAACCGGAGGAAGTACTGCATTTCTCCGAATTCGGCGTCGTGATGTTGCTGTTCATCATCGGGCTGGAGCTGGAGCCGTCGCGCCTGTGGGGGATGCGAAAACGCCTGTTCGGGCTGGGCCTGCTTCAATTGTGCGGCTGCGGCGTGCTGCTGACGCCGATCGGCCTGGCGCTGGGCCTGAGGTGGGAGCTGGCGGTACTGCTGGGATTGATTCTGGCCTTGTCCTCCACGGCCTTTGCCCTGCAGGTGCTCAACGAGCAGCGTCGCCTGGCCACACCGCACGGGCAGACGGCGTTCGCGATCCTGCTCTTCCAGGATCTGGCGGTGATCCCCTTGCTGGCCTTGCTGCCGCTGTTCGCGGGCGGGATGAGCGCACAGGGCGGCGACATGTGGCTCGACATCGGCAAGGGCGTGGGCATGGTGCTGGCCGCGATCGTGTTCGGTCGTCTGGTATTTCCCCGCGTGCTGGCGCTCATCGCGCGTAGCGGCGTGCACGAGGTCTTCACCGCCGCTGCCCTGTTCCTGGTGCTGACCCTGGCCTTGGTGATGGATTGGGCGGGCCTGTCCATGGCGCTGGGCGCCTTCCTGGGAGGCGTCATGCTGGCGGACACGATTTATCGTCATGAACTGGAAGCCAACATCGAGCCGTTCAAGGGCATTCTGCTGGGCCTGTTCTTCATGGCCGTGGGCATGTCGGTCAACCTGGCGCTGGTCTTCGACAACGTCTTATGGGTGCTGGGAATCACCCTGGTGCTGTTGGCGGCCAAGCTCGTCATCATCGCCCTGGTGGGCATGGCGGCGCGCTTGCCGCGACAAGAGATTCCGCGCCTGGCAACGGTGATCGCGCAAGGAGGGGAGTTCGATTTCGTGCTGCTCAGCGCGGCGGTCAGCGCCGGCGTGTTCGATCAGCGCATCGCCAGCCTGTGCATCGCCGCGGTGACCTTGAGCATGGCCTTGACGCCGTTCTTGTATCGTGGCGGCAACCACCTCGCCGACCGCATGCGGGAGACCCGCCCTTACGACAACGATTTCGGGGACGAGACGCCTCCCGTGCTGATCGCGGGGCTGGGGCGTTTCGGCCAGATGGTGGCCCGTGTGCTCAAGCTGCAGGACATCAGCTTTACCGCGCTCGACCCCAACATCACGCAAGTGGAATTCATTCGGCGCTTCGGTTCGCGTATCTACTATGCCGACGCCACGCGGCTGGATGTGCTGCGCTCGGCGGGACTGGAACACGCCCGCGTGCTGGTGATCGCCGTCGACGACGAGGAGGCGGCGCTGACCATC
Source organism: Chromohalobacter sp. (assembly GCF_039830575.1). Lineage (NCBI taxonomy): Bacteria > Pseudomonadati > Pseudomonadota > Gammaproteobacteria > Oceanospirillales > Halomonadaceae > Chromohalobacter > Chromohalobacter sp. The sequence goes on from NZ_JBDOOX010000009.1 coordinate 230,860, forward strand.
GCGCGGCAGGTGCGTACTCACTATCGCCAGGTCAAGGTCTTCGCGCGTGCGCGCAACCGCCACCATGCCTGGCAATTAATGGAAGCCGGCGTCGATGCCGTGGTGCGCGAGACCTTTGCCTCGAGCATGGAGATGAGCGTCGAGGTGCTCAAGGGACTCGGCTACCCGGGAACCAATGCCCTGGATGCCGTGCGCACGTTCCGCGACTTCGACAATCAGCTGTTGGCCAGGACCTTCATGCATCGGCATGATTCGGAAGCGTTGATGGCGACGGAGCGCGCGGCCATGGCGGAGTTCCAGACACTGTTCCAGCAGGAATTGGGCCAAGGCCGTGGGCAGGAGGAAGCCGCCGAGCCCTCGGACGTACCGGTCGAAACGCCGACCGAGGACGTTCGGCGGTAGATGGCGGTCGCGTCGTCGCGGCGGTCTTTCACAGACGAAAACGAGGAGAGCCGACATGGAGCAGTCACTGAGCACGTTGCTGGCGTCTTTGGAGATCGTCCCCTTGAGGGAGCCGCAACCATTGTCCGGTGGCGATATCGCCGAGGTCGCGCGTCTGGAGACGCGCCAGGGAGCGCTCGTGGTCAAGCGTGACGAGGCCGCCTCGCTGGCCGCCGAGGCCGAGGGGCTGCGCGCCTTGCGTCGAGCGAATAGCGGGCTGATCGTCCCGGAGGTCGTCGCTCAGCAGGACGAGTGGTTGATCATGGAGGCCCTGCCTCAGGGCGGCAGACGGGATCCCGCGCGTCTCGGCGAGGGATTGCGCACACTGCATGGCGTGACCGGAGAGCATCACGGCTGGCCGCACGACAACCACTGCGGTCCTACCGCGCAGCGCAATACGCCCTGCCGCGATGGACGCGTCTTTCAGCGCGACCATCGTTTGGTGCCGTTGGGCGAGGCCTGTGCCGAACGCGGCTTGCTGTCCAGCGCGACCCGCGGTGCCTTGCTGGATGTCGCCCAGCGACTCGAGAGCTGGTTGCCCGACAGGCCGGCGTGCCTCGTGCACGGTGATCTGTGGTCCGGCAACGTGCTGACGACGCCACGCGGGCCGGCGATCATCGACCCGGCCGTCTATTACCATTATCCCGAGGTCGACCTGGCGATGCTGACCCTGTTCGGTGCGCCGGGGGAGGCGTTTTTCGAAGCCTACTGGGATGGCGATAAACCCACCGACTGGACGCGTCGCGAAACCCTGTTCCAGCTCTACCCGCTGCTCAACCACCTGTTGCTTTTCGGTGGCGCGTACCGCACGGCCGTGGAGCGTGCCATCGCACGTCTCGCCGCCGACTAGAACGGGACGTCCGCCTGCGATTCCCGGCGTCTTCTCGATGCCTAGGCGCGCCTGACGCCACGCCACAAGCGTCGCCACCAGCCGGCACCGGGCGAACGCCGGCGTGATGACAGGAAGGCGGCGATCGCTGCCGCTTGTGCCGGTCGGTCGAGCATGGGGGCGTGCCCGCAATCCGGGACCTCGACGATGGCGAGGCGGGGCTGATGGTGCTGCATGGTCGTCAGCGTGGCGGACGACAGAATGTCGGACTGCGCGCCGTGGATCGCCATCACGGGGCAGTGCAGTGCCCTCCAGGCCGCCCACAGATCGCGCGGCGTGTCGTGCACGAATTGCTCGGCGATGCGGGGATCGAAATGATAGCCCCAGCTTCCGTCGGGCAAACGGCGGGCGCTCTCGAGAAGCAGGCGTCGCCATACCGCTTCACTCTGGATACCGAAGCTTTGGTAATGCGTACGCATTTCCCGCTCGAGATCCTGCAGGCTCGTGAACCGCTGCGCCGCGATGAAATAACTCGCGAGGCGCTGCATGCCGGCGGTTTCGATGGTGGGACCGACATCGTTGAGGATCAGTGCCGAGATGCGCCGGCGGTGGGTGTCGTCGGCCGCGAGCAGGAGTCCCAGCAGCCCGCCCATCGACGTACCCAGCCACGGCACGTGTGCGAGCTTGAAGTGATCGAGCACCGCGATGGCCACATCCATGTAATGTGAATAGAGATAATCGTAGGCAGGGAACAGTGACCAGCTGGAAAGGCCTCGCCCGGGGGTGTCGGGGGCGATCAGGCGCCAGTCGGGGCCGAGCAGACGCGCCAGGTGCGCGAAATCGCCGCCATGGCGCGACAGGCCGTGCCAGGCGATCAAGGTGCGCGGGGCATTCGGGTGCCAGATGCGCACGGCGATTTCCAGCTCGCGATGCTTGAGAAGGACCAGTTCATCCACGACGCTTACCTAGAGGCGGTGACGTCTCCAGTATAGAAGCGATGCTGCATTGCAGCAGGACTTCACGGTCGTCGCGTGACGAGGTAGAACAGGTTGTCGATCGCTTCGCCGCCGCTTTCGCGCAGTGAAAAGCTGTCCGGTGCACGCAGCCAGTCGTGAACCAGGCCGCCGATCATCGAGTGCAGCATCAGTGTGGCGACGTCGGGCTGGATATCATCGATCAGCAGGCCGTCGTCGTGGGCTTGCTGGAAGCAGCGGCGCACGACTTCACGACACTCCGAGGCCAGGCGATTTTGCAGTTCCACGGGGTTGATGTCGCTGATGAACTCGCAACGGTGCATCAAGATGGTGTGCACACGGCAGGAACGTGGTCGCTCGAGCATCTCGAAGGCATGCAGGGTGGCCAGGCGCAAGGTGTCCAGCGGCCCCAGGGTCTGACGCTCGGCGGTGATGTCGTCGATGATCTGCTGCAGCGGCATCTTGACCCGGTCGAGCATCGCGTGGAACAGGTCGGCCTTGTTCTTGAAGTGCCAGTACACGGCGCCGCGGGTCATGCCGGCGTGACGTGCGATGTGCTCGAGCGACGTGCGCGAGACGCCCTTGTCGAGGAAGACGTCCTCGGCGGCGTCGAGCAGGGCTTCTCGGGTTGCCTCGGCTTCGGCTTTGGTTCTGCGGGACATGGCGTGGTCTCGTTGATGACTCCGGCCTCCCGGCGATGCGTGATGGCCGGAAGGCGAGATTTTTTTCGCCATCATACCCTAAGTGCATGGTGCATGGTGCATGGCATTTACATTCATGTGTGTATGCATGTAGCCTTGAGCATCATTGATCTAGATCAAACAAGGTAAAACACCGATGGAATCCACGACAGGGAATGATCGCCGGGGCCTTCTGGCCGTGGCATTGGCGGGCGTTCTGTTGATGGGCTGCGGCAGCGACGACGAGGCCCAGCAGGCAGGCGATACTTCCCCGCCACCGAAAAAGGCGCAGGTCATGGAAATGACCAAGCGCGATATCGCGCTCGACAAGAGCTATCCCGCCATGCTGAGAAGCGATCACGAGGTGACGGTCGTGGCACGCGTGAGCGGAACCCTCGAGGAGCGTCATTTCGAGCCCGGACAACAGGTCGAGAAGGGCGAGAGTCTCTATACCATCGAGCCGGAAATCTATCAGGCGACCGTGCGTCAGCGCGAGGCGGATCTGCAGAGCGCCCAGGCCGATGCGGAGCTGGCGCAGATCAATGCCGACCGTTATCAGCGGCTGCTCAAGCAGAACTCGGTCAGCGTGCAGCAGCGCGACCAGGCCCTGGCCGACCTCAAGGTCGCGCGTGCCAGCGTGGCCCAGGCACAGGCGGCGCTCGACAGTGCGCGCATCGATCTGGATTACACCGATGTCGAGGCGCCCGTGTCGGGCATGATCAGCCTCAGCGAGGTCAATGTCGGCAATCTGGTGAACGATGGCACCGAATTGGCGACCATCACGCCGCTCGATCCGTTGGAGGTCCGTTTCCAGCTCCCGCAGGAAGAAGCCTTCGAGTTGCGCCGTCAGCGCCAGCAGCAGGGCAAGGAGGCGGTGACCGCCGAGCTGGAAATCCCAGCGTTGCCGGGGCAGACCCTGGAAGGGCGCGTGGAATTCCTGGGATCGCGGGTCAGCGAAAGCACCAGCACGGTGCAGGCCAATGCCTTTTTCGACAATCCCGGCGGGCTCTTTCTGCCCGGTCAGTTCGTGCGCGTCAAGCTGGAAGGCCTGAAGCGCTACGATGTGTTCGCGGTGCCGGAAATCGCCGTGACGCAAGGGCTGATGGGCCCGCAGGTCTATGTGCTGAGCGATGAGGGCAAGGCGCGCACGCGTACCGTGCAGCTCGGTGACACGGCCGGCCCGTGGATGATCATCAAGGACGGGCTCGAGGCGGGGGACCGCGTCGTGGTCAGCGATCCGGGCAACATCAGTGCCGGTGCGGCCATCGATCCCCAGCCTTTCGACGGCGATGCCGAGGCGCTTTCCGACGGCGAGAGCCGGAAGGCGCCGCCGGATGCCGAGGCGTCGCCGGATGCGGCGAATCAGGGTCAGCAGGCAAGCGGAGCCTGACGGATGAATATCTCCAACTTCTTCATCAAGCGCCCGGTCTTCGCCACCGTCATCTCGATCATCATCGCGGTCATCGGCTTCATGGCGATGCGCGTGCTGCCCATCGAGCAGTATCCGAGCGTGGTGCCGCCGACGGTATCGGTACAGGCGACGTACCCCGGCGCCAACGCCGAAACGGTCTCGAAGACCGTTGCCGCGCCGATCGCCGAGGCGATCAACGGCGTCGAGGACATGATCTACATGACGTCGACCAGCGCCGACGATGGGTCGATGCGGATGAACGTCTCGTTCGGCATCGGCAGTGACGGTGATATCAACACCATCAACGTCAACAACCGAGTCCAGCAGGCGTTGTCCCAGTTGCCCGAGTCGGTGCAGTCACAAGGGGTCACGGTCGAACTGCGTTCAAGCAGTATCTTGTTGTTGGTGGCGCTGACCTCTCCCACGGGGGAGTACAACAACATCTACATGCAGAACTACGCCACCCTCAATATCCTCAACGAACTGCGCCAGGTACCCGGCGTGGGCGAGGCCGAGGTGCTCGGGGGCGGCGAGTTCGCCATGCGGATCTGGCTCAACCCGGACAAGCTGGCACAGTACGACATGACGTCGGCCGAAGTGGCCAGCGCCATCCGCTCGCAGAATACCGAGGTGCCGGCCGGCTCGCTGGCCCAGGCGCCCCAGGACGATCCGCGGGCCTACACCTATACCATCACGGCGCCCGGACGTCTGGCTGACGCGGATCAGTTCCGCGATATCATTCTGCGCACCAACAGTGATGGTTCCGCGCTGCGCTTGAGCGATGTGGCACGTGTCGAGCTTGGTGCCTCGTCCTACTCGGTCAACGCCGACATGAACGGCGCCACCATGACGCCGATCATCATCAACCAGCAGCCTGGCGCCAATGCCCTGGAAACCGCCGAAGGCGTCAAGAGCAAGATGGACGAGCTCTCCGAACGCTTCCCGCCGGGGCTCAAGTACGAAGTGCCTTACGACACCACGCTGTTCATCGACGCTTCGGTGGAATCGGTGTTCCAGACCTTCATCGAGGCGCTGCTGATCGTCGCGGTGATCGTGTTCATCTTTCTGCAGAACTGGCGCACCACCATCATCGCCATGTCGGTGGTGCCGGTGTCGGTGGTCGGCACCTTTGCGGGCCTGTATCTCTTTGGATTCTCGATCAACCTGCTGTCGCTGTTCGCCATGGTGCTGGCGATCGGCATCGTGGTCGATGATGCGATACTGGTAGTGGAGAACGTCGAGCGATTGCTTGAGGAAGACCCCGACATTCCCATACGCAAGGCCGCCATCACCGCGATGAAGGAAGTCAGCGGCCCCGTCATCGCGACGTCGTTCATCATGGCGGCGGTCTTCATACCGGTGGCGTTCCTGGGCGGCTTCACGGGGCAGATCTATCAGCAGTTCGCGCTGACGATCGCGATTTCCGTGGCGATATCGGCGGTCGTCGCCTTGACCTTCACGCCGGCGATGAGCGCGCTGTTCGTCAAGCACAAGGCGCAACTGGGCAACTCCAGGCTGGCCCGTGCCGCCTCGACGCCTTTCCGGTTGTTCGACCGTTTCTTCGAGTGGGTCACCCGAGGGTACATGGCGGTCGTGCGCCTGCTGGTGAAAGCCTGGGTGCTGACGCTGGTGCTGGCGGCGGTGATCATCGGGTTCTCGTACTGGCTGTATCAACAGAATCCGTCGACGTTGATACCCGAGACCGACCAGGGGATCGCCATTGCCAGCATCACCCTGCCGCAAGGCTCGTCCGTGGCGCGCACCACCGAGTACATGGACAAGTTGAGCAGCGAGATCGAGCAGGACCCTGCGGTGGCGTACTCCACGGCGGTCGCGGGCTACGACATGCTGTCCAGCGCGGTCAATACGGCCAAGGGCGTGATGTTCATCACCCTCAAGCCCTGGAGCGAGCGTGACAAGTCGGTCGAGGACATGATCGCCAAGATCAACAAGATCGCCGCCGGCCTGGATGGCGGTACGGCCATGGCCTTCAACATGCCGCCGATCATCGGCTTGTCGACCACGGGCGGCTTTACCGGGTATCTGCAGTCCTATGGCGGGGCCGATTCCCAGGAGCTGATGCAGGCCGCGGGCAAGATCATGCAGGCCGCCAATCAGCGTCCCGAGCTGGCCCAGGTCTTCACGACCTTCGATGCCTCGGTGCCCTCGTATCGGGCGCGTATCGACCAGGAAAAGGCCCTCAGCTACGGCGTTTCCATCAGCGATCTCAACACGACGCTCTCGAACACGCTGGGCAGCGGTTTCGTGAACTATTTCACGTACCAGAACCGCAACTTCCAGGTCTACATGCAGAACGAGGACACGTTCCGGCAAACGCCCGATGACCTGAACAAGATCTTCGTGCGTGGCGGCGATGGCGAGCGGATCCCGATTTCCGAGTTCGTCACGCTCGAACGGCAGTCGGCGCCCTCGGTGGTCACGCGCTTCGGGGTGTATCCGTCGGCGCAGTTCCAGGGCGGTCCCGCGCCGGGGTACAGTTCGGGACAGGCGATTGCCGCGATGCAGGAAGTGGTCCAGCAACAGCTCGGCAACGAGTGGGGCATGGGCTGGACGGGGACCTCCTTCCAGGAGGCCAATGCCGGCAATGCCGCGACCATCGCGATCACCTTCGGTATCTTGATGGTCTTCCTGATCCTCGCGGCGCAGTACGAAAGCTGGGCCTTGCCCCTGGCGGTCATCACGGCCGTGCCGTTCGCCTTCATCGGCTCCATCGGCGGGGTGGTATTGCGTGGCCTGGATACCAGCGTCTATGTCCAGGTCGGCATGCTGGTGGTGGTCGGGTTGGCGGCCAAGAACGCCATCCTGATCGTCGAGTTCGCCGAGCTGCAGCGACGCGAGTACGGCAAGTCGATCCGCGATGCGGCGATCACCGCCTCGGAGCTGCGCTTCCGACCGATCGTGATGACGTCGCTGGCCTTCATCTTCGGTACCTTGCCGCTGGCCATCGCCAGCGGGGCCAACGACACCAACAGCCACCATATCGGTACCACGGTGGCGATGGGCATGGTCTCGGTGGCCGTGCTGGCCAGCTTCTTCGTGCCGTCGTTCTACGCGATGATTGCCAACGTGCAGGAGTGGCTGCAGCGCAAGCGTGGGGTGTCGCCCCAGCATGACGACGAAGACGGCACGGCAACGTCCGAGTCGACGTCCCCCAGTCGTTGACCTTCGTTGTCATCGATCATGGCCAGGGCTTTCATGCCCTGGCTTTTTTATGTCATGACACCGGTTGGTTACGGCGCGCGGCTAGGGCACTCTGTGGACATTCATGAAATACGCGAGGTGAGCATGCTAGGCGGTGCGACACGTTGGGGCCGAGGGCTCGTTCTGCTCTGTGCGCTCCTGTTCTCGGGGTGGGCATGGGGGCAGGCCGCTTCCCCCTTGTCGTCTCTCGCCGGCGGTGGAGGGCAGCAGGAAGACGCTGCGCCGTCGCCCGAGCAGGCGCGTGAATCGCTGGATGGCGTGATCTCGATGCTCGAGGATCAGCAGCGCCGCGAGGCCCTGCTGTCGCAACTGCGTGAGCTGCGCGCCTCGCTGGAGGGCGTGTCGAACGAGAGCGATCCGCGAACGCCTAGCGGGCTGCTGGGTGCCATCGCCGACTCGCTGACCTCGCTGGGCGAGTCGGGGGAGGCGGTCACGCCGCTCGAATATTGGCAATCATTGGGCGAGCGGGCGGGCAATACCCTGATGCAGCGTGTCGCATCGCTGGAGTCGGCACTGCATCTGATCGGCGATTTCGCATGGGTGTTGAGCCTGTGGGGCGGCAGCGCGGCGTTGCTGGTATTGCTGGGACGAGCCCTGGCCAAGCGCATGAACATGCAGTTGGCGCTGTCGGCCGAGCCGAGTACCTGGATGCTGATTCGCCACATGATACGCCGCTTGCTGCCCTGGGGGCTGGCCTTTGCCTTGACGCTGGGCGTGGTGCACGGCATGGCCTCCACACTGGGCATGACCCTGGCGATGGTGATCGCGTACCTCACGCTCTGCGGTATCCTGTTCACGGCGGTCTGCGAGGTCGTGTTCTCGCTTTTCGCCAGCGGGCACCGTCGGGTGGCGCTGCGTATCCTGCACCGTCGTGCGCACCGCTGGCTATTCGCCATCGGTGCACTGGTGGCGCTGGGGGACGCGGCGAATGCGTCGGAGCTGCAGGGCGCACTGGGCGCACCGCTGGCGGAGCTGGTCTCGATGCTCGCCAATGTCGTGGCGGCGTTGCTGACGGGCGCCTTTGCGGTGCGCTTCAAGCGTCCCGTGAAGCACTTGATCCGCAACCGTCCTTACCGCTATCGGCGAGACAAGCGCGCTTCGAGCGAATTGATTCAGCTCGTCGGCGCGCTGTGGCATGTGCCGGTATTGCTCATGGTGGTGGTATCGCTGGTGGCGATCCTGACCTCGCAGGGGGACTCGCGCAGTGTCTTCGCCAAGGCGATCGTCACCGCGGGATTGCTGGTGGTGACCCTGATCGTCAACGGGCTGGTGCATCGTCATTCCGAGCAGCCTTCCAAGCAGCGGCGCCAGTCGCAGTATCGGCGACGCCTGGTACGCTTCGGCTACACGCTGGCGCACCTGGTCAGCTGGGCGGCGTTCGCCGAGCTGGCGATGCGTGTCTGGGGATTGTCGCTGCTGGCGTTCGGCAGTGACGAGGGCATCAGTCAGCGCATAGGCCAGTCGTTGCTCAGCATCGGCATGACGCTGCTGCTGGCCTGGCTGGTCTGGATCCTCGCTGATACCGCGATCGAGCGCGCGCTACTGTCGTCCAAGCGAGGGCGCAGCGGAAGAGCCCAGAGCACCCGCGCCCAGACCATCACGCCGCTGATACGCAACGTCGTCTTCGCGACCATCGTGATCATCGCCTTCATCGTGGCGCTGGCCAATCTGGGCGTCAACGTGACGCCACTGCTGGCCGGGGCCGGTGTGATCGGCCTGGCAGTGGGGTTCGGGGCGCAGACCCTGGTGCAGGATCTGATCACGGGGCTTTTCATCCTCATCGAGGATTCGCTGGCCATCGACGATTTCGTCGATCTGGGCGGTCACATGGGAACGGTCGAGGGGCTGAGCCTGCGGACCGTGCGCCTGCGTGACCTGGATGGCATCGTGCATACGATCCCCTTCAGTCAGATCAAGGGGATCCAGAATTTCTCGCGGGAATTCGGGATTGCCTTGATGCGCGTGCGGGTCGCGCATCACATGAAGGTCGACGAGGCCATCGCGGTGGTGCGCGACGTGGCCGAAGACCTGCGCCGCGACCCGATGATGCGGCATTATATCTGGTCGCCGCTGGAGCTGCAGGGCGTCGAGAGCTTCGATGCCGGCGCGGCGATACTGCGTTTTCGCATGCGGACCGCGCCGCTGATGCAGTGGGACGTGGCGCGAGCCTTCAATCTGCGGCTCAAGCGGCGCTTCGATGAACTGGGACTGGACGTGGCGATGCCGCGCATGAGCGTGAGCCTGGAGTCTCCCATTCCCGAGGCGTCCGGGGGCACCGCCGCATCGGCCTCGCGCTCGGCGGGCATGCCTCAGGCCACGGGTGGCCCTGCGGAAGAGGCGCCTCCCGGTACCGGCTGAGAATGCGCCATGCCGCGGTGACCGGCATGGCGGCGGGGATTGACGCACGTCATGCCGGCACCGTTAAAGGTATGCAGGAAGCGGCCGATGCTCATAGGATGCTCGCACGCCACGCGGCACGTATATCCACAAAGAACAACCCGAAGGCCAGGAGCCGGCATGGCATCATCGCGTTTTACGCCCTTCGAGCGCTTGTTGCTCACCAGCCGTAACGAGGCCGATACGGCGGCATTATTGTTACTGGCGTGGTTGGCGATGAGTGACGGCCAGGAGACGCTCAACCCCCGCAAGCGGGCGTTGCTCGATGAACTCACGGGGGATTTTCGTCACGATCATGGGCATCAGCTGCTCGTCGACCTTGCCAGTGGGCCGGATTTCGTGGCCTTGCAACTCGCGGCGGAAGTCCTGCAGCGCTATTATCGGGGACCGCGTCGGGAAACCTTCCTGCGCCAGGCGATTCATATCGCGACGCACGATGGTGGCATGGCGGCGGGGCAGCACCATGTCCTGCGCTTTTTGGCCGACCTGCTCGGTGTGATGCCCGAGACGTTCGGCGTGCTGTTTCGCGATGTGGCCGGTTATCCTCTGGAAAGTCCGCAGGACTTGAGCAAGGCGCATTACTGGCAGTCGCGGGAGGGGGCTCGCGATCAGGACTCCGAGCAGACCTCGCGACAAGGCGACGAGCGCGAGCACCGCGAACAAGCCGGCAGCGAGAGCGGCGAGAAGGCGCGTCGCTCCTGGGGGCGTCGCAAGCGCCATGAGTGGCAGCACGGGCATGATCGGGGAGAGCGTGAGCAAGCGCACGAACGTGAACGCACCCACGACCGCGGGCGTGATCATCGGCGCTGGCGGCGTGATGGCGCAGGGCAGCACGATCAGTCGAGTGGTGACGGGCAGTCCCGGCATGGCGGCCACGAGCGCAAGCGTCACGAGGGGTTCTCGCATGACGGCATGCGCGGCGATCGCTCGACGGCACATGACGAAAAGGCACAGCGGGCGCTGGCCGTGCTCGGGTTGATGGGCAATGCCCAGAAGAGCGAGGTCAAGCGCGCCTACCGGCGCCTGGCCCAGAAATATCACCCCGATCGCTACCATGCGCAGAGTCAGGAGGCGATGGCCACGGCATCGCTGCGCTTTCAGCGAATCAAGAACGCTTACGACTATTTGATGCGACAGCATGCGTGATATTTATCGACGGTTGGGATTGCACGTGTCGGCCAGCGACGCGGATATCGCCCGGGCTATTGCGCGCTGCGAGAACAATGCCGTCAAGCGGGACGCCGAAGAGGTGCTGCGTGTCGAGTCGCGCAAGCGTGAATACGATCAGCTCTATGGCACCTTGACCGGCATCGGCCTGCTGCGGGCACGCATGGGATTGACCCATGCGCCCTACTGGCGGGGAAGCGAGGCCAATGACTTCTCGATCAGCGCGGACGACGAATACGCGCGCTACGCGGAGTTGAAAGCGAAAATGGAGCGAGCCGCACGCGTCTATGACAACTGGCAGCGGGTGCGGCGCATCCTGCGCTGGGGCCTTGGGCTGCTGCTGGCCGTGGGCATCGCGGCGGCCATCGCGGCATATGCCTGGGACGTCATTCCCACCGGGGGCATGTCGTTGCCGAGCCTCGAATCTCTCCCCGCAATCTCATGAGCGCTTCCTCGGTCAAGAGGCCTGGGGTGCGACACGGCTGCGGCAATTAGTCGCTTCTATTTCTCCTTTTTTTGCTTCAGAATGACGCCCCGTCGGCCCTCCCTGCGCGAGCGCGATGAGGGCGACACGACGCAATGGGTGTGTGCATTGATGGCGCGTCATGAGCCATCGCCGACATGCCCGGTACGTCCAACCTTCAGAGCGCATCACACTCGTGTCATTGGCAGCCGGGAATCGGTGGCTGATCGGGATGCAGTCGTTGGGCGTTTCCAAGCGGTCGGCAACGTGATTGCCGGGCGCTTGGACACGCGCCGAGCCGCTGGGTTCCGTTGGTGAAAATGCCTCCCCGCCCGACTGCTGGAGTAACGGGTCGCTAGCGGAGGAAATCATTCAATGAGCAAGCGCTGCAACGTCTTCCCATGCTTGAGTGAGGCCATGCAATGAGAATGAAGAAGAACCTGGGATGGCTCGGTATCCTACCCCTGATCGCAGTGTTGCTGAGTGGCTGCGACGCGGCGCTGGTGGATCCGAAGGGCCAGATCGGGGTGGAACAGAAATCGCTGATCATTACTGCCTTCTGGCTGATGATGATCGTGGTGATCCCCGTCCTCATCATGACGGTGGTTTTCGCTTGGAAATATCGGCATAGCAATCATGCCGCCAAGTACATGCCGGACTGGGCGCACTCCAACAAGATCGAAGTCTTCGTGTGGCTCATACCCTGCGTAATCATCCTGTTTCTGGGGATCATTACCTGGAAAACGTCACATTCGCTGGATCCGAACAAGCCAATCGAATCCGACGCCGAGACCATGGAAGTACAGGTCGTCTCCTTGGATTGGAAGTGGCTGTTCATCTACCCCGAACAAGGCATCGCAACGGTCAACGAAGTGGCCATGCCGGTCGATGTGCCGGTGCATTTCAAAGTGACCTCGGCATCGGTGATGAACTCGTTCTTCATTCCTACCCTGGGCAGTCAGATCTATGCCATGGCGGGCATGGATAACGACGTTTATCTAGTCGCCAATGAAGCAGGCGTCTACGCCGGCAAATCTTCCAATTATAGTGGCGAGGGCTTCTCGGAGATGACCTTCGATGCACGCGCCATGTCGCAGGATGATTTCGATGCCTGGGTCGACAAGGTGGGGCAGTCATCCGAAACGCTCTCTTACGATGGGAGCTACCAAGAGTTGGCGGAACCGTCCACGGACCATCCGGTGGAATATTTCTCCGACGTATCGTCCGGCCTGTACCACGACATCGTCGACAGTTTCCACGGTGGCAATGGGCAAGGTGGACACGGTGGCGGTCATGGCGAGACGGCCATGAGCGCAGAGGCAGCGGAGTAACATTATGTTCGGAAAACTTGGACTCGACGATATTCCCTATCACGAGCCGATCCTCGTCGTGACGGCTATCGTCATGGCGCTCGGTGGCTTGGCCATCGTCGGTTTGCTGACGTATTTCAAGAAGTGGAAGTGGCTGTGGACGGAGTGGTTGACCTCCGTCGACCACAAGAAACTGGGGATCATGTATTTCCTCGTGGCCTTGGTCATGCTGCTACGCGGCTTTGCCGACGCCATCATGATGCGGACCCAGCAGGCCCTGGCCGCCGGGGGAGCAGAGGGCTACCTGCCTCCCGAACACTATGACCAGATTTTCACCGCCCACGGCGTGATCATGATCTTCTTCGTCGCCATGCCCATGGTCATCGGTCTGATGAACCTGGTGGTGCCGCTGCAGATCGGCGCACGTGACGTCGCGTTCCCGTTCATGAACAACCTGAGTTTCTGGCTGTTCGTCGCGGGCGTGGCGTTGACCATGATTTCGCTGTTGATCGGCGAGTACGGTCGGACCGGTTGGCTGGCTTACGCACCTTTGTCGGGGATAAAGTACAGTCCCGGTGTGGGGGTCGATTACTGGATATGGGGGCTGCAGATATCAGGTATCGGCACCACCCTGACGGGGATCAACTTCTTCGTCACCATCCTGAAGATGCGTACCAAGGGCATGACGATGTTCCGCATGCCGATCTTCACCTGGACGTCGTTGTGCGCCAATGTACTGATCATTCTATCGTTCCCGATTCTGACCGCGACCATCGCGCTGCTGACACTCGATCGTTACCTGGGGATGCACTTCTTCACGAACGATATGGGCGGCAACATGATGATGTACGTCAACCTCATCTGGGCCTGGGGCCATCCTGAGGTGTACATTCTCATCCTGCCGGCGTTCGGGGTGTTCTCCGAGGTCATCGCGACCTTCGCCAAGAAGCGCTTGTTCGGCTACAACACCATGGTCTGGGCGACTGTGGTCATCGCCTTCCTGTCATTCACGGTATGGTTGCACCACTTCTTCACCATGGGTGCCGGTGCCGATGTCAACGCGTTCTTCGGGATCGCGACGATGATCATCGCCATTCCGACCGGGGTGAAGATCTTCAACTGGTTGTTCACCATGTATCGCGGTCGGCTGGAGTTCACGTCGCCGGTTCTGTGGACACTGGGCTTTATCATCACCTTCACCATCGGTGGCATGACGGGTGTGATGCTGGCGGTACCGGGCGCGAACTTCGTGCTGCATAACAGCTTGTTCGTCATCGCCCACTTCCACAACGTCATCATCGGCGGCGTGGTGTTCGGCATGCTGGCGGGCCTGACCTACTGGTTCCCGAAAGCGTTCGGCTTCAAGCTCGATGAAAAGTGGGGCAAGCGCTCCTTCTGGTTCTGGATCGTCGGCTTCTACCTGGCCTTCATGCCGCTCTACATCCTGAGCTTCATGGGCGCGGTGCGTCGTATGCAGTCCTATGCGAACCCCGAATGGCAGCCGCTGATGATCGTGGCGTGGGTCGGTGCCGTGTGCATCCTGTTCGGTATCGCCTGCACCGTGATCCAGTTCATCGTCAGTATCCGCGATCGCAAGAAGAACGCCGATATCACCGGCGATCCGTGGGATGCGCGTACCCTGGAGTGGTCCACGTCTTCACCGGCGCCGTTCTACAACTTCGCGCATCTGCCCCATGTCGGCTCCATCGATGCCTTCTGGGAAGCGAAGAAAGAAAAAGGCATGGCGGCGGACAAGCCGACGCAGTACGAAGACATCCACATGCCCAGGAACACCGTGGCGGGACCTGTCATCGGTCTGATCAGCATCGCGTTCGGTTTTGCGCTGGTCTGGCATATCTGGTGGCTGGTCGGTGTCAGCGCGATTGGCATGTTCGTGGCCTTCATGTTCCGTGTCTTCAATGACGACATTGACTACTACGTCCCGGCGGCAGAAGTCGAACGTATTGAGCGCGAGCACCATAAACGGCTGGAGATGCAGGCGTAATCATGACGACGCAAACCTTGAATCAGCATGACGCTCATGCCCATGACGGGCATGAGCACCACGATGCCAGTGGCATGAAGGTATTCGGCTTCTGGATCTACCTGATGAGTGACCTGGTCATCTTCGGGAGCCTTTTTGCCACTTATGCCGTGCTAATGAATGGCACGGCGGGCGGCCCCTCCGGGGCCGATATCTTCGAGCTCCCGCTGATTTTGATCAGTACTTTCCTGCTGCTATTCAGTAGTTTTACCTATGGCATGGCTGTACTGGCCATGCATGCCGATCGTTTGGCGCAGGTGAAAGGATGGCTGGGCATCACCTTCTTGCTGGGTGCCGGCTTCATCGGGTTGGAAATCTATGAATTTTATCATCTGATTGCCGAAGGCTTCGGACCGGATCGTAGTGCTTTCCTATCCTCCTTCTTCACCCTGGTCGGCATGCACGGTCTTCACGTGGCCTTCGGCCTGATCTGGATGCTGGTGATGATCGTCCAGCTTTACACGAAGGGTCTTAACGACAAGACGCGGCCGCGTATCATGTGCCTCAGTCTGTTCTGGCACTTCCTGGATATCGTGTGGATCTGTGTCTTCACCTTCGTCTATCTGATGGGAGTTCTGTAATGAGCGACACACATGCTTCCCACGACAGTGGCAACCACGGCAGCGTCAAGACCTATGTAATCGGCCTGATTCTATCGATCATACTGACGCTCGTGGCCTTCGGCGTGGTCATGCTGGGTGGCTTCGGTACCACGGCGACAATCGTCACAATCATCTTTATGGCCGTTTTGCAGATCTTGGTCCAGTTGATCCTGTTCATGCATCTTGAATTGAAAACGCAAGAGGGACGTGAATCGGGAGGATTCTTCTTCTTCACTGCGGTAATTCTGGGGCTAATCATTGGAGGGTCTATATGGATCATGCACAACCTGCGCCTCAACTTGATGTGATCGCCAGGTGATGTACAAGGCCTACCTGTCGCTGACCAAGCCGGGGATCATCTTCGGCAACCTGATCTCCGTGGCCGGGGGCTTCTTCCTGGCCTCGCAGGGCAGCGTGGACGTCATGCTCCTGCTGGCCACGGTGGTGGGGATCGCGCTGGTGATCGCTTCCGGCTGTGCGTTCAATAACTATATCGATCGCGATATCGACCGGCTCATGGAGCGCACCCAGGGACGTGTCACGGTGCAGGGCTTGATCCCGCCCGGCGTCACCCTGGCCTACGGTGGTGTGCTGGGGGTCGCGGGCTTCTCTGTCCTGTGGTTCGGCACCAATGCATTGGCGACGGCGTTCGCTCTGCTCGGTTTCGTCGTCTATGTCGGGTTGTACAGCCTGTATCTGAAACGGCATTCCATCTATGGGACGCTGGTAGGCAGCCTGTCCGGCGCGGCACCACCGGTGGTGGGCTACTGTGCCGTCAGCGGGCAATTCGACCTGGGTGCCTTGACCCTGCTCTTGATCTTCTGTCTGTGGCAGATGCCGCATTCCTATGCGATCGCCATCTTCCGCTTTCACGACTATCGCGCGGCGTCGATCCCCGTGCTGCCGGTCGAGCGCGGTGTACGGGCGGCGAAGCATCATATCTTCTGGTACATCCTGGCGTTTCTGGGGGCGACCCTGATGCTCACGCTGGGAGGCTATGCCGGGTATGGTTACTTCGCGGTCGCGGCGGCCATGGGGCTTTACTGGCTCGTCATGGCGCTTCGCGGCTATCGCGCCGGTGACGATCAGGTCTGGGCCAAGAAGGTGTTCATCTTCTCGATATTCACCATCACGGCACTGAGCATCATGATGTCGATCGACTTTCAGGTCACGGAGACCGAAGTGCTGATGACATCGCTGCGTTGATCCCGAACGTGCTCCGATACTGAAAAGCCACGCTGTAACAGCGTGGCTTTTTTCATGTTGCCGACGTCTTGCGGCTCACACCTTCCGATAGAGCGTTTTTCCCGAGCGGCGGAAGCGTTCGGCCTGTTCCTCCAGGCCTTGTTCGATGGCCTCCTGGGTGTTCTCGAGCGGGTCGCTCCAGTCCCCCTCCCGGGAGACGGCGTCGCGCACTTCCTGGCTGATCTTCATCGAGCAGAACTTCGGTCCGCACATCGAGCAGAAGTGTGCCACCTTGGCCGAGTCCTTGGGCAGTGTCTCGTCATGGAAGGCGCGTGCCGTATCCGGATCGAGCCCCAGGTTGAACTGATCTTCCCAGCGAAATTCGAAGCGCGCCTTGGACAGCGCATTGTCGCGGCGTTGCGCGCCGGGGTGCCCCTTGGCGAGGTCGGCAGCATGGGCGGCAATCTTGTAGGTGATGATGCCGGTCTTGACGTCGTCCTTGTTGGGCAGGCCCAGGTGCTCCTTGGGGGTGACGTAGCAGAGCATGGCACAGCCGTACCAGCCGATCTGTGCCGCGCCGATGCCCGAAGTGATGTGATCGTAGCCGGGGGCGATGTCGGTGGTCAGCGGTCCGAGCGTGTAGAACGGCGCCTCCTCGCAGCACGCCAGTTGCTTGTCCATGTTCTCCTTGATCAGGTGCATCGGGACATGGCCGGGGCCCTCGATCATCACCTGCACGTCGTGCTTCCAGGCGAGCTGCGTCAACTCGCCCAGGGTTTCCAGCTCGGCGAACTGGGCCTCGTCGTTGGCATCGGCGATGGAACCGGGACGCAGGCCGTCACCCAGCGAGAACGCGACGTCGTAGGCCTTCATGATCTCGCAGATGTCCTCGAAGTGGGTGTAGAGGAAGCTTTCCCGGTGGTGGTACAGGCACCACTTGGCCATGATCGAGCCGCCCCGGGAGACGATGCCGGTGACGCGCCTGGCCGTCATCGGCACGTGATGCAGGCGTACGCCGGCATGGATGGTGAAGTAGTCCACGCCCTGTTCCGCCTGCTCGATCAGGGTGTCGCGGAAGATCTCCCAGGTCAGGTTCTCGGCCACGCCACCGACCTTCTCCAGCGCCTGATAGATCGGCACCGTGCCGATGGGCACCGGCGAGTTGCGGATGATCCATTCCCGCGTCTCGTGGATGTTCTGGCCGGTGGAAAGATCCATGATCGTGTCCGCGCCCCAGCGGATGCCCCAGGTCATCTTGTCGACCTCTTCCTCGATGGACGAGGTCACCGCCGAATTGCCGAGGTTGCCGTTGATCTTCACCAGGAAGTTGCGGCCGATGATCATCGGCTCGGACTCCGGGTGGTTGATGTTGCAGGGGATGATCGCCCGGCCGCGGGCGACTTCATCCCGCACGAATGCCGGCGTGATCTCCTCCGGAAGGCGTGCACCGAACCCCTGGCCCGGGTGCTGGTGGCCGAGGATGCGTTCGACTTCCTCGGAACCCAGCGCCTGACGACGCTGATTCTCGCGGATGGCGATGAACTCCATCTCCGGCGTGATGATGCCCTGGCGCGCGTAATGCAACTGAGTGACGTTGCGACCTTCCTTGGCTCGCCGCGGCGTGCGGGTCAGGTCGAAGCGCAGCGGTGCGAGCCTCGGGTCGTTGGCGCGGCGCTGCCCGTAGCGACTGGTGGGGCCGTCGAGCCATCGAGTGTCGTCGCGCTCGTCGATCCAGTCCTTTCTGAGGGCCGGGAGGCCCTTGCGCAGGTCGATGGCGCACTCGGGATCGGTGTACGGCCCCGAGGTATCGTAGACCAGCAGCGGTGGATTCTCTTCGGCGGCGCCGGAGGTCGTGGTCGGCGACAGGGCGATTTCACGGAAGGGGACGCGCAGGTCCGGCCGCGAGCCCTGAACGTATCGCTTGCATGAACCGGGCAGCGGACGAATGGCCGAGGCATCGACGTGCGCGGTGTCGGAGAGAAACTGAGGGGATGTCATATGTGCTCCAGGACGAGACTTGGGTCAAGCCGGCGCACAGCGCAGGAGAGGAAACCGGCATGGGCGTGTCGTCGTATCCCGCGGTCTCCGCTTGATCCCTACGCCGGTACTAGCCGGATCAGGTTCGTCGGGATCCGTCGTGGCGCCGCGCTTCGTATGAGTCGCGGCGCAGGACGATCTCAGCCGGTTCCACCGGCACCCCGTCAAGCTATCGGCTAGAGTGTAGCAAGCGTCGCCCGGGATGAAAGCCCCCTATCGTGTAACGAGGCGTGGGTCCCGTATATTTTTAGCGTGCTAGTTTGTTCGACGGAATGCAGCATTCAAGGAGCAATCGCATGAAGATCGGTTTCATTGGACTGGGTGCCATGGGGTGTGGAATGGCGAGTCAGCTACTCGAGGCAGGGCATGAGGTTACGGTGTGGAACCGCTCCACCGAAGCCGTCGAGGCCTTGACTCGGAAAGGCGCCAAGGCAGCCAAGACGCCTGCGGATGCGGCGCGTCACGAGGTGCTGGTCAGCATGCTGGCGGACGATCAGGCGGCGCATCAGGTACTGATCGAGAGCAAGGCCGTCGAGGCGATGAAAAAGGGCAGCGTGCATATCAACATGGCCACGGTGTCGGTGGCCTTTGCGCGTGGCATGACGGCACTGCACGACCGCCTGGGCGTGGCCTACATCGCCGCGCCGGTGCTCGGACGTCCGGACGTGGCGGCAGCGGGCAAGCTCAACATCATCGCTGCCGGTGATCCGGCCCAGCTCGAGCGGGTCCGGTCCGTGCTCGACGCCATGGGCCAAGCCGTATGGACATTGGGCGAGTCGCCGGAGCGTGCCAACGTGGTCAAGATCGCGGCGAACTTCATGCTCGCCACCGCCATCGAATCGATGGCCGAGGCCTCGACGCTGACACGTGCATACGGCATCGAGGCCAGCGATTTTCTCGATGTGGTCACCAATACGCTCTTCGCCTCGCCGGCTTATCAGGGCTACGGCAAGATGATCGCCGAAGCACGCTTCGAGCCCGCCGGCTTCACGATGCGCCTGGGCCACAAGGATGTCGGACTGGCCCTGCGTGCGGGAGATGAGCGGCATGTCGCCTTGCCGCTGGGTAGCGCGGTGCGCGATCGGCTGCTCGATGCCCTGGCGCACGGCGATGGCGAGAAGGACTGGTCGGGGCTCGCCGAGGTGGCCGCGCGCCAGGCCCACCTGGACACGCGCTAGCCCGACCTCATGGCGTCAGACGATACAGGCCGGCCTCGCCGCTGTCGGAGGTGAAATACAGCGCACCATCGTGATAGGCGACCCCGGTGGGGCGGGCCCAGCGCTCGCCATTCTCCGCCTGGAAACCGCCCACCAGGTCGGTCACCGTGCCTTGGCGGCCGTCGGTCGCGAGCCGTATGCCGACGATCTTGGGCGGTCGCCGAGAAGCGGGGCCGCCGGCGGCCTGGGTGGCCCAGCTGCCATGGATGGCGCTGATCATGTCCAGCTTCCAGGGGTTGTCGGCGGGCAAGAACGTCAATCCCATGGGGGCGCTGCGGGCGGCGAAGGTAGCGACCGGCGGTGCGAGCGCGTCGCCGGGTGTGGGGGGCGTCGAGTCGATGCAGTCATCGCGCTGCCAGGCACCGTCGTTCCACTGATACCACGGCATGCCGTGAAAGCTGCCGGCCTCGGCGCGCACCAGCAATTCGGGGGGCGCCTCGTAGCCCCAATGGTCGGGGCCGTTATTGTTGAGATACAGCACCCCTTCGGGGCTCCAGGCCATGCCGATGGGATTGCGCAGTCCGCTGACGTAGGGCGTCCATTCGGGTGTCGACCGTGTCGGGTCGAGCGCCATGACTCCGCCTCGGCGATCCTCGAAGGCAACGTCCTCCGAGACGCGCTGCGGCGAACAATTGCCTTGAATGCCGAGTGCCACGTAGAGCCGTCCATCGGGCCCCACGGACAAGGTGCGCGAGCTGTGCCCGCCACCGCCGGGCAGAGCGGCGACTTCTTCGAACGCCACGTCCTCGAGACGCCGATCCGGCGCATAGGACGCGCGCAGCAGCCGGTCGGTCGTGGCGACATACAGGTATCCCCGATGCACCACGGCACTATGCGGATAGCCGGACAGCGCCACTTCCGCATCGACGCTCGTATACGGCGGCTTGAGGCGATACAGGCGCCCCGCCCGGGTGCCGATGAACATTTCATTGTCGGGACCGATGCTGATCAGGCGCGGTGCACTCAGCGAGACCAGATGGGTCAGAGTGGCGCCCTCGGGCACTTGCGCGCGCTGTTCGCTGCCCGCCACGGATGTCGGTGTCAGCGACTGCGCCTGGCCGGAAGCGCTCATGATGGCGCCGAGCCCGAGACCGAGGCATGCCAGTGAGCCTCGGCCGAGCCGGTGGAATGCGGTTCGCAGGGGCATGGACTGCTCCTTGGACTGGGGTCGTTCTTGCCCAGTGTAGACGCCCGGGCGCCATCGGACCCCGTTCGGACGACATGCATGCGACGCTCGGTGACCGGGCGGGTGGCAGCCAGGCCTAGTAGATGCGGAAACGCTTGAAATCGGGGTCCTGGGCGGCCTGCTGCGGTGTCTTGCGAAAGCGTTTGTATTCCCACTGGTACTGGGCGGGATCCAGGGCGATGGCGTCTTCCACGCTGGCGTTGACGCCAGTGGCCGACTGCGTTTCGTCGCTGGCGTACACGCGGTCATCGGCGGCCAGAAAGTGGATCGCGAAGCCCTCGCCATCCGGTAGACGCCGGGCGATGCCGGTGACCACGCGCGCCTCGGTGCGAGCGACCAGCTTGGGCAGCAGGGTGGCGGTATAGGCGGGGCGCTGGAAGAAGTCGGCGAACACGCCGCTGCCCCAGCTGGGTTCCTGGTCCGGCAGGATACCGACTGCCTCGCAGCGTTTGAGTGCCTTGAGCAGCGACGCCACGCCCCGGGGATTGGTCGGCACGAGCTGAGCGCCCATGCGCTCGCGCCCGCCACGAATCACAGGATCGAGGGCGGCGATCTTGGGCGGTTCGTACATGGCCGTGAACGGAAAATGGCTGGAAAGCCAGAAGTTGAGGACCTCCCAGTTGCCGAAGTGCGGCGCCAGCACGATCACGCCGCGTCCCTGGGCGCGGGCGTCATCGAGCAGCTCGCGTCCGTGGACCTGGCGGATGGCGGTTTCGACGCGGCTCGGGGCGGCCATCCAGGCGAACCCCAGCTCCAGCATGGTCGCCGAGGAGTGCACCAGGCTGCGGCGCGTCAAGTTGCGGCGCACGGCGGTCGTCATGTCGGGATAGACATGCTGGAGGTTGGCGCGCGTGACCTCTCGTTCGCGACGACTGAACGCCAGGATCAGCGGCCCGATCAGGCGTGCCAGTTGCCACAGGCGGCGCGGCGTCAATCTGGCGAGGCCACGCCACAACCCGGCGATGGCACGCGCACGCAAGGGAGGAGAAACATCGTTGGATTTCGAACTCATGACATCATCGGTGACGGCAAGCCGTTGGGCTCGCATTATACGGATTGTGCATCATGCGCCGAGGCGCATGGTGCCGGTTACCAGAGCCAGCTATCGACATTCGCGGGCGCGCGATGTTCGTTGAGCGCCTGAAATCCCTTGACGCAGCGTACCACTACCCAGATGGCGAGCAGTACGTAGAGCACGAAGCCCACGGCGATCAGGCTCAACACGGAAGCCAGCACGAAGTACAGCACACCGATCCAGAAGGTGCGGATCTGATAGCGATAGTGAGCATCGAGCCAGACGGGGCCGTTGCCGCGATAGACATACGCCATGACCACGCCGATCAAGGGCGTGATGCCCACGGCGAATCCCGCCAGGATCAGGACGTAGATGATCAGGGCGATCTTGCCGTCCGCTGGGCCTTGCGGGTCGCGCTCGATGGGGGACGTGTCTTCCTGCATGGGCGGTGCCTCCTGTCATGTCGCTTCAGCGGCGACGCGGTCGAGAAATCTCGATAAGGTTACCGTCTGGATCGCGTACGTAAAGTGACGACCACGTCTCGATGTCGTCTGGTGTCGCCCCAGGGGCAAGCTCCATGGGAATGGCCAGGGCCTCGAGGTGTGCCTTCACCTCGGCGAGGGGCAGAGAGCTGCGAAAGCCGAGTGTCTGGCTGCCGGGGACGGGCGACTCGGCCGGACGTGCGGCGGAGGCCTCGGGGCCATGCAACCGCAGGGCAAAGCCATCCAGACACAGATCGGTGCGCGTCGCATCGTGATAATGGGCGTCGAGACCCAGCACGCGTGTGTAGAAATCGATGCTGAGTTCGAGGTCGGTAACGGTGACCACCACATGGTCGATGGCATTGAGCATGGCGAAGTGTCCATAGCATGAGGTGCACGGAAAGTGACGGTCTTGCCGCGAGGGCAGGGATATCATGCACGTTCGATGCCCGTGTCATCCAGTCGGAAGAGCGCGATGACGTTGCATGACGGTTCGCTGGCGGATGACGAACGAAGGAGATGCCCCGATGCATGACGGTGAGTCGGTCTGCCCCTTGTGCGCAATGCCGCATGCCCGGCGTGTGGCGGGGGCGCCACCGCGGATGTATTACCGCTGTCCACGATGCGCTTTGATTTTCGTCTCCCCGGCATCGTTGCCCAGTGCCGCCGAGGAGCGCGCGGTCTACGATCTCCACCAGAACTTCCCCCACGACGCGGGATATCGTCGCTTCCTGTCGCGCCTGTGCGACCCGCTGCTGGAGCGCCTGCCTCCCGCCGCACAAGGGCTCGACTTCGGCTGTGGTCCCGGGCCGACGCTCTCGGTCATGCTCGAAGAAGCCGGGCATCACATGGCGTTGTACGACCCCTTCTACGCGCCATTTCCCGAGGTGTGGCAGCGTGAGTTCGATGTCATCACCGCCACCGAGGTGGTCGAGCATCTGCATGCACCGGGGGACGCGCTGGCCGAGGTGATCGCGCGATTACGTGTCGGGGGCTGGCTGGGGATCATGACCCAACGCAGTGACCTGGTGCAGGACCTGGCTGCATGGCGCTACATGCGCGACCCGACTCATGTGTGCTTCTTCGCCGAGCGCAGCTTTCACTATCTGGCCGAGCGCCATGGCCTGTCGGTGAGCTTTCCACGCAACGACGTGGTCCTCATGCAGCGCCTTCGGAGCTGAGTCCGAAGGCGCGTGGCGCGTCACATGGCGTGTCGCGGTACCTTGCGCAGGGTGGGCAGCATGTCGTCGAGCACCGCCATCTGTGCCGGCGTGAAGATTTCCTCCAGCGACTGCCGATAGTCCTCCCGCGCCGTCAGCCAGGCGTTGCGATCCGGCTTCCCGGCATTGTCACGCCACTGACGCAGTGTGTCGCGGAAGGCCGCGCGGGCATCCCGAAAGTCGGCGCGCTGAGCGTCATCGAGTCGCCAACTGGCCACCAGGGCCTCCAGCATTTCTTGATGCTCGCGCACGAGCCTTTCCTGGCGTTCGGAGTGTGGTGGCGTCAGCAGGGCCAGTACGCGCAGCTGTTCGCCACTGAGCACCGAGTGCAGACGCTCGCGAAGGGCGTCGCGCAAGCAGCGTGCAAGTGATGATTCATTCGATTTTCGTTTTCGAAATTTTCGTGATGGCGAGGGCGTTGCTGAAATGCAAGGACATGCAAGCGTCACTCGGTGCGGGAGTGAATAATGCCTACGATATCGTCATGTAAGCAGTTTCTTGTTCTGCATACTTCTTCCTGGCTGGATAGATGAACGCTATGGTAGCGATTGAGAACTTTATTATTGCGTTCATTGTTAGCTTGCTATATAGTTCACGCAACGTTCGAAAGCGAACATTGACACAGACAGTCAAGGAGCAAGTCCATGAAAGCACGTATTCTGATCTCCGCTATTGCACTCGCCGCACTGCCGGTGGCCGCACATGCAAGCTTTGCCTCCAGCGAAGCCTTGCAGGTCAACCATGAGGCCCTGAATGTCGGCCAGCCGGTCACGCAATTCTCCGTCGACTATCAACAGCTGGATACTTCCGGTGCCGATAGCGTGGGCATCGCGAAGGCCGAGCATTACATCTCGGTCACCAACACCAAGCAGACCGACCTGCCCAGCAATACGGCGGACCAGCCGAAACTCGGCCATCGCGCCGACTGGTAAGCCGCACGGACGTCGCCTTCGGGCGGCGTCATGTCCGCTGGCACATCGAAAACGCCCCCGCTGCGACTCGCAGCGGGGGCGTTTTCGTGTGTGCAGCGCGTGGTGGTGCGCAGCAGTGCCTGGTTGGTGGAGTGCCCTGTCAGGAGTCGGGCTGGTATTTATACCCGACGCCATATACGGAATGGATGATGTCGCGCTCGGGATAGGCATCGGCGATCTTGCGGCGCAATTTCTTGATATGACTGTCCACGGTTCGCTCGGAGACGATGCGATGGTCGCGATACATGTGATCCATCAACTGGTCGCGCGAGAAGATGCGTCCGGGCGCCTGCATCATGACCTTGAGCAACTGGAATTCGACGGCGGTCAGGCCCAGGTCGGTGCCTTGCGCCAGGGCGCGCCAGCCGTCCTCGTCCAGGCTCAGCGGTGCTGGCGTGGCGGCCTCCTCGGTCTGGGGGTGCAGGCGGCGGAGCACGGCCTTGACTCGTGCCACTACCTCGCGCGGGCTGAACGGTTTGCAGATGTAGTCGTCGGCACCCAGCTCCAGTCCCAGCAGTCGGTCGACCTCCTCGACACGTGCGGTCAGCATGATCACGGGCAAGGCCGGGTACTGATCGCCGATCCGGCGGCACAGGGTCAAGCCGTCGGTGCCGGGCAGCATCAAGTCGAGCAGTATCAGGGCCGGGGCATGATCCGCAAGCCACGGCATGACCTCGTCGCCATGTGCCAGGTGATGCGTGGCATAACCGCTTTGCTGGAGGTAATCGGCGACCAGGCGCGCGATCTTGGGTTCGTCCTCGACGATCAGAATGGTGTCGTTCATGGCTGTCTCCAGGCGTGGCTCATGGCATGTCGTGCTCGAGAACATCGTCGTCGTGACGCACCGGGAAGGTGAGCGTCCAGCGAAGTCCCCCAAGCGGCGATGCCGAGGGGGTCAGCGTGCCGCCATGCGCCGTGACCAGCGCATTGGCAATCGCCAGACCCAGGCCGCTACCGCCGCTGCGTCGGTTGCGCGAGCCCTCGACACGATAAAGACGCTCGGTCAGGCGCGGCAGGTCGGCATCGGCAACGCCGGGAGCGCTGTCTTCCCACGTCATTTCGATGCGGTCGGCATGGCGCATGAGGCGTATGCGCAGCTGTCCCGGTGCATCGGTATAGGCACAAGTATTGCTCAGCAGGTTGCTCCAGAGCTGGCGCAGACGCTGGGGGTCGGCACGCACCGGTGCCGGGGCCGTGCCGATCTCGGCATCGAGCGTGATGCCGCGCGCGCCCAGCCAGCCTTGCGCTTCCTCGAGACGCCCACGCAAGAGCGCTGCCAGGTCGTGTGGGGCGAGATAGATATCCAGTGCGCCCGCATCGCTTTGCGCGAGCAGACGCAGATCGTCCACCAGGCGTTCGAGTTGAGCGACTTCCTGCGCCAGCGAGGCCAGCGTGTCGTCACCGAGCGGACGTATGCCGTCCTCGATCGCTTCGATCTCGCCGCGCAGCACGGCGAGAGGGGTGCGCAACTCGTGGGCGATGTCGGCGACCCACTGCTGACGATGGCGGCGATTGGCCTCCAGTGTCTCGGCGAGGACGTTGAAGTCGGCGGAGAGACGGGACAGTTCGTCACGCCCCCGCTCGGGCAGGCGCACGGTGAAGTCGCCCTGGGTCATGCGCCGGGTGGCCTCGGTCATTTCCCTGGCACGCCGGCCCAGCCACCAGGCCAGGCCCGCGGCCAGCAGCAACGAGGCGACCGACAGCGAGGCGACGATGATCGTCATGTTGCGCAGCTGACGCTGCAGGAAGACGCGATCCATGCGTGCCATGAGTTGTGCCGGGGGAAGATACCCCAGCTGGCCGACGGTCTGCCCGCGATGCTGAATGTCGATGAAACGCGGCTGCGGTGGCGGCTCCTCGCCCGGCGGCGGCGTGCGCGGTGGCAGCGGGCGGCCGATGACGACGCGGCCGTCGGCGTCGAGTACCACGAAATCGCGGGCATCGCTGAGCTCACGATCGATTCCGCTGGGAGGCTGGCGCTCGCCCGGCCACAACTGATTGCGCACCAGCCGATGCCAGGCGCGGGGGTCGTCGCGCAGCCAGCGCCAGTCACCATGCTCCTGCCAGCGCTCGGCGAGGGCGGTGGCCAGGGTATCGGCTCGATTCGCCTGTGTGCGCTCCAAGTAGTCGATGAAGCCCTGATCGAGACTGCGTGCGATGAGCAGAAAGCTCATGCCGCCGATCAGGACATTGGTCAGCAGGATCGCCGCGAACAGCTTGAGGCTGATGCGTGCGATGCGGGGACGCTTGAAACGCAACCGTGGGCTCATGGCGGGCTCGTGTCGGGCGAGTGGGCGGTGCTGGCCGGACAGCCTGGTGACGGCTGATCGCCCGGCCAGCATGGCAAGCGCTCGCGCAAGGAGACGTCATGCAATGTGCAATCAATATGCAACGACGATGGCGCGCCAGGTGTCAGTCGGGGCGCGACACCGGGCGGCCGTGCCAGTCGAAGGTGACCGGCCACAGGTGCTGGTCTCCAGTCGTGAAGCGTGCCCAGAGTTCGGCATAGGTGCGGCCGTTCTCGGGGTGGGGCGTATCGGGCAGCAGCTCCGCGAGAGGCCACAGCACGAAGGCGTGGTGCAGGATCTCGTCGCGCGGCAGTTCGACGCCATCGATGTGGCCGCACTGGTCGCCGACCGTGAGCAGGTCGATATCCAGGGTGCGGGGGCTGAACTTGGGGCTCCCCGGCAGTCGCCCGTTGGCAGCTTCGATCTCTTTGCACCAGGCCTGCAGTTCGCCGACCGGGCGCGTGGCATGGAAGGCCGCGACCAGGTTGTAGAAATTGCGCCCATCCTCGAAGCCGACCGGCTCGCTTTCGAAGACGCGCGAGACACGAGGCTCGCCGAACGTCTCGGCAATGGCATCGAGGCAGGCCAGGACGTGGCGCTCGCGATCGATGTTGCTGCCGATGCTTACCGTCACCAGTGTCATGCCTGCCCCCGTGTGATGCGTACGCCTACGCTCGCGGCATTGGCGACCGCGCCGGGCTTGCGCACGCTCAGTCGCAGCCAGTCAATCGCGAATTCCTGGCGCAGGGTGTCGGCAAGCCGCTCGGCGAAGGTCTCGACCAGGGCGAAATGGTGGGCGTCGGCGAAACTGGCGATGCGCTCGCTGATGGCCGCATAGTCCAGGGTCAAGTGAATGTCGTCGGCTTGTGCGGCGGGCCGGATGTCGGTGGCCAGTTCGAGATCCAGGCGTAGCCGTTGTCGAATGGTGCGCTCCCAGTCATAGACACCGATGACGGTGTCCACTTCCAGCGCCTCGATCAGCACGTGATCCACGGCGTGTCCTCACTCTCTTAGCGGGCGGTCATGTCGTGAAGGATCGTCGACACTTCACGGCGTCGCAAAGCGTCGATTGTACGCCATGGAGGTGGCAGAATCATGGTCAGGGCACATCTCGTTGCCGCCTATTGAGGGAGAGCCGCTCGTGTCATCACCGCTGTCCATGACAGCTCTGGTCCTGGCCGGTTACCTGAGCGGGTCGCTGCTTGGCGCCGTCTGGGTGTGTCGTGCGCTCGGCAGGCGCGATCCTCGCCATGCCGGGTCGCGCAATCCGGGGTTTTCCAACGTGCTGCGACTGCATGGCGTCGTGCCGGCCGCGCTGACGCTGGGCGTCGACGCGGCCAAGGCAATGCCGGTGCTGTGGGTCGCGCAGCGCGAAGCGCTGCCGATATGGGCGCAGGGAGCCGTGGGCCTGTCGGTGCTGGTGGGGCACAGTTATCCGCTCTGGCATCGCGGGCGTGGCGGCAAGGCCGTGGCGAGCGCCTTCGGGGTCTTGCTGATGATCGCGACCCCAGTGGCCTGGGTCTGCGCCCTGTGCTGGGCGCTGCTGGCCTGGCGTTCGCGCACCGCCGCGGTGGCATCACTGGCCGCGGCCCTGCTCGCCCCTTTGGCCAGCTATTGGCTGGCGCGCGAGGCGACGCTGGTGGTGAGTGTCTTTTCGGCCCTGGTGCTGGTACGTCATGCCTGGAACATTCGCCGCCTGGGGCAGGGGGGTGAGCCCGGCCTGAAGCGCGAGGAGAGGATCAAGCCGCCGGAGGAGTGAGCGACGCCAGCGGCCAGCGCGGCGTGGCCTGCATCGTCGCGTCGTCGCGCTCCCCGGCCAGCAGGCGTTGTGCGCCGACATAAGCGATCATTGCGCCGTTGTCGGTGCAGAAGCGTCCGCGCGGGTAGAACGCCTGGGCCTGGCGCTTGGCGGTTTCCCGGTCCAGGCGCTCGCGCAGGCGATGATTGGCGCTGACGCCGCCGGCCACCACCAGCCGCTTGAGGCCCGTGGTGTCGAGGGCGCGCCGGCACTTGATGACCAGCGTGTCGACGACGGCTTCCTCGAAGGCGCGCGCGATGTCGGCGCGGTCCTGGTCGCTGAGGGGGCCCGCCGCCTTGAGCTGGTTGGCGGTGGTCAGGGTGTGGGTCTTGAGACCGGAAAAGCTGAAGTCGAGCCCCGGCCGGTCGGTCATCGGGCGCGGAAAGCGAAACCGGGTCGGGTCGCCGCGCTCGGCGAGCTGGGCGACGTGGGGGCCGCCAGGGTAGGGCAGTTCGAGCATCTTGGCGGCCTTGTCGAAGGCCTCGCCGGCGGCATCGTCGACCGATTCGCCCAGCAGCCGGTAACGGCCCAGGCCGTGGACCTCGACGAGCTGCGTGTGCCCACCCGACACCAGCAGGGCCACGAAGGGAAAGTCGGGCGGCGCGGCCTCGAGCATCGGCGCCAGCAGATGGCCTTCCATGTGATGCACGCCGAGTACCGGGATGTCCCAGGCGCGCGCCAGGCCGTGCGCGGTGGAGGCGCCGACCATCAGCGCGCCGACCAGGCCGGGGCCCGCCGTGTAGGCGATGGCGTCTAGCTGGTCGCCGCGCAGCTCGGCGTCGTCGAGCACCTGGCGAATCAGCGGCAGCAGCTTGCGAGTGTGATCCCGCGAGGCGAGTTCCGGGACCACACCGCCGAATTCGGCGTGCATGGCCATTTGGCTGTGCAGCGCATCGGCGATCAGGCCGCGCTCGGTGTCATAAATGGCGACGCCGGTTTCGTCGCAGGAGGTCTCGATGCCCAATACCCGCATGTGTCGTCACTTCCCCGCTGGCACGTGAAAGTCGCCATTCTACGCTTTTCCAGGGCCGTGCGGCAGGGGCGGTGGCAAAGGCTTTGCAAAGCGCTGCCACGGCGACTAGAATATTGCGTTCTGCAAGACTGGGTCGTGCACCCGTCATGCCGTTCGGCATACGCTGAACACGTGCTGACAAGGTGTGCGTGCAATCCGAACTCATCTTTCCCTAAGGTAGGTGATTGGTTAATGCCTTCTGTTAAAGTACGTGACAACGAGCCGTTCGACGTCGCTCTGCGGCGTTTCAAGCGTTCTTGCGAAAAAGCCGGCGTTCTCTCCGAAGTCCGTCGTCGCGAGACCTATGAAAAGCCCACTGCGGTTCGCAAGCGCAAGGCCGCCGCAGCGGTCAAGCGTCATGCCAAGAAGTTGCAGCGCGAGCGTAAGCGTTTCGAACGGTTGTACTGATCCGTACTGTGAAGTGACTTCGGTCGCTTCCTAGAGGGACGCCAAGCGGCTGCCATCGGGTGGCCGCTTGTTTTTCCCGGCCCACCGTTTCCGCGATGCCTGGCTCCGCGATTCCCGCGATACAGACAACGTTTCGTCGAGCGCCTCCCCGCCATGGCTGGACAGATCCCCCAACGTTTCATCGATGATTTGCTGGCTCGTACCGATGTGGTCGAGATCGTCGGCGAGCGCGTTCAGCTCAAGAAGGCCGGTCGCAACTACAGCGGTCTATGCCCCTTCCACCAGGAAAAGTCGCCCTCGTTCACCGTCAGTGCCGAAAAGCAGTTCTACCACTGCTTCGGATGTGGCGTGCACGGCAATGCACTACGCTTTCTGATGGAATTCGATCATTTGCGCTTTCCCGAGGCGGTCGAGCAGCTCGCCTCGCGGCTGGGGCTGGACGTGCCGCGCGAGGGGGCTGACGACCCTCAGGCTCAGCAGCGCGAACGGCGGCGCGAGGAGGCGGTCAACCTGCTCGAGCTGTCGGCGAGCTTTTTCCGCGAGCGTCTGGCGATGTCGGAAGGCGGCGATGCACGCGATTACCTCGAGCGTCGCGGGCTTTCCGCCGATATCGTGCGTGAGTTCGGGATTGGTTTCGCCCCGGACAAGTGGGAAGCGCTCAAGCGGCACCTGGCCGAGCGCGGCATCAGTGACGCGGTGCAGATCGAATACGGCCTGCTGGTGCACCGCGAGGATTCCGGGCGCAGCTACGACCGTTTTCGCAACCGGGTGATGTTTCCGATCCGCGACTGGAAAGGGCGGACCATTGCGTTCGGCGGTCGCGTGCTCGGGGATGCCAAGCCCAAATACCTGAATTCGCCCGAGACTCCGGTCTTCCACAAGGGGCGCGAGCTGTACGGGCTTTACGAGGCCCGTCAGGCCAATGCGCGCCTGGAGCGGATGCTGGTCGTCGAAGGCTACATGGATGTCGTGGCCCTGGCCCAGTTCGGGATCCGCAATGCCTGCGCCACGCTGGGCACCTCGCTCAGCGAGGATCATCTGCAGCGCCTGTTTCGGCTGGTCGGCGAAGTGGTGTTCTGTTTCGACGGCGATCGCGCCGGGCGACAGGCAGCGCGCCGAGCGCTGGAGACGGTGTTGCCGTCGATGATCGACGGGCGCCAGGTGCGGTTTCTGTTTCTGCCGGAGGGCGATGATCCGGATAGTCTGGTGCGTCGCGAGGGCGCGGAAGCGTTCGAGAATCGCGTGCTGTGCGCCGCGCCGCTTTCGGAGTTTCTGTTCGACCAGGCCGCGGAAGGGCGCGATCTCCAGCGGATCGAGGACCGGGAGCGCTTTGCCACGGCGGTGTTGCGTGCTCTGGAACGCTTGCCCGAGGGCGTGTTGAAATCTCTGCTGTTGCGCGAGCTTTCGCAGCGTACGGGCGTTGAGCAGGCCAATTTTCAGGCCTTGCTGGCGCGTGCCGACACGTCGCAGGCGCCGCATGACGAGGGCGTCGACGAGGCCTCGAGCGTTCCTGAGGACGCAGGCGAGACGCCCGCAAGGAAGGCGGGAGCGCGTGATGGCGCCCTGGGGCTCGTCGGTCGTCTGCTGCACCTGCTGGTGCATGAGCCCGCTCTGGTGAGCCGCTTGCCCGAGTCGCTCGACTGGTGCCCCGACGGCGAGGGCGACGGGGCGCTATGTCATGAGGTGGTGCGCCTGATCCGCGCCGGCGGGTATCGCAACGCGCAGGTCCTGCTGGCGCATTTTCATGGCACACCCGAGGGGGAGCGGCTGGCCTGGCTGGCGCGCCGCGAACTCCTGATGCCCCGCGAGGCACGAGGGGCCGAGGTGGAGGGCCTGGTCGACGGGTTGCGTCGACGCCACTCGCAGCGCTCGCCACAGGAGGAATATGACGCCCTGCTGGCACGGACGCAGGCCGGGGAGTGTCTGTCCAGGGAAGAGCGTCAGCGGCTGAACGAGTTGCTGATGGAGCTCAAGGGAGGCGCTCGGCCGCCATGAAGCGGCTTGAACGGATGCCTGGCGCGACGGGTTGAATTGCCGCAAAACGTCGCCATCTACTAGGCAATATCGAAAAGGTAGCCGAACACACTAGCACACCTGGATGACAAGACAAATACGACACTGGCAGTAAAATGCCCTTAGCGGCTATACTGGCAGGCTTAGCAGCGTTTCGATCCGTTCACCTCCAGGTGCTCCATTGTCGAGATAGGGTTTCTATGGCTGGAAATACGCAGCAGTCACGTCTGAAGGAGTTGATCGCCCAGGGTAAGGAACAGGGCTTCCTGACCTATGCGGAGGTCAACGACCACCTTCCCGAGGATATCGCCGATCCCGATCAGGTGGAAGACATCATTGCGATGATCAACGACATGGGTATCAGCGTCGTCGAGGAAGCACCTGACGAAGATACCCTGATGATGTCCGATCAATCCGCCGACGAATCGGCGGCGGAAGAAGCCGTCGCCGCGCTGGCCGCGGTGGAAAGCGATGTCGGCCGCACCACCGATCCCGTGCGTATGTACATGCGCGAGATGGGCACGGTGGAATTGTTGACGCGCGAGGGCGAGATCGAAATCGCCAAGCGTATCGAGGAAGGCACCCGTGAGGTGATGTCGTCGCTGGCCTATTTGCCCGGCGCCGTGGATTCCATTCTCAGTGCTTACGATGCCACCCAGGATGAAGAAGCGCCGGGCCGGCTGTCCGACCTGTTTTCCGGCTTCATCGACCCCGACGAAGGGATTCCCGGGGTGGCCGAGGCGGAGGTGCCCGAGCCCGAACCCGAGCCGAGCGCCGCGGACGGCGACGTCTCCGAGGATGACGACGAGGCCGAGGAAGAGGAAACCGGTGGTGGCCCGGACCCCGAAGAAGCGCGGGCACGCTTCGAGCAGATCCGTGAGCAGAACGAGCGCGCCAAGGCCGCGATCGAAGAGCACGGGCTCGGCTCGAAGGAAGCCAGCGCCGAGCAGGCCCGTCTGGCCGAGCTGTTCTCGCCGATCAAGCTGGTGCCCAAGCATTTCGAGCGTCTGGTGGGCCAGGTGCGGATCAGCGTCGAGCAGATCCGCGGCCAGGAAAAGGCCATCATGCAGATCTTCGTGAAGCAGGCCAAGGTGCCGCGCAAGACCTTCATCGGGTCGTTTCCGGGCGCCGAGTCCGATCTCGAGTGGCTGGACCGGTTCATGGCCAAGCACACCAAGTTCGCCGATCGTCTCGAGCCGTTCCGTGCCGACATCCAGCGTGCCCAGCGCAAGATCGGCTTCGAGGAAGAGATGGTCCTGCTGCCGGTCTCGCACATCAAGGAAGTCAATCGCCGCCTGTCGATCGGCGAGGCTAAGGCGCGTCGCGCCAAGAAGGAAATGGTCGAGGCCAACCTGCGTCTGGTCATCTCGATCGCCAAGAAGTACACCAACCGTGGCCTGCAGTTCCTGGATCTCATCCAGGAAGGCAACATCGGCCTGATGAAGGCGGTGGACAAGTTCGAGTATCGTCGTGGCTACAAGTTCTCGACCTATGCCACCTGGTGGATTCGTCAGGCGATCACGCGGTCGATCGCCGACCAGGCGCGCACCATCCGTATTCCGGTGCACATGATCGAGACCATCAACAAGCTCAACCGCGTGTCGCGGCAGATGCTGCAGGAGATGGGGCGCGAGCCGACACCGGAAGAATTGGGCGAGCGTCTCGAGATGCCCGAGGACAAGGTGCGCAAGGTGCTCAAGATCGCCAAGGAACCGATCTCCATGGAGACTCCGATCGGCGACGACGACGACTCGCATCTCGGCGATTTCATCGAGGATGGCACGATGCTGTTGCCGATCGACTCCGCGACCGGCGAAGGCTTGATCGAGGCGACCCGCAACGTGCTGGGCGGTCTGACCGCGCGCGAGGCCAAGGTGCTGCGCATGCGCTTCGGCATCGACATGAACACCGACCACACGCTGGAAGAGGTCGGCAAGCAGTTCGATGTCACCCGCGAGCGTATCCGTCAGATCGAGGCCAAGGCACTGCGCAAGTTGCGTCACCCCTCACGCTCCGAGCCGCTGCGCACCTTCCTCGACGAGTAAGTTGGGCAAGGGCGCAAGCCGGATATGAAAAACCCGCGAGGTCCTCCTCGCGGGTTTTTTTGGTCGGTCGTGGCGTTGTCGTCAGGCGGCGCGGGCGCGACGGCGCAGCAGGAGCACCAGCTCGATGCAGGCGAAAAAGAGCAGCATGTAGCCCGCCAGTTCGGTGACTTCCTCGGCGGCGTCCTTGATGACGCGCTGGTAATGGTCGCCCAGCATGGCTTCCCAGAATTCCGAACGACCGTAAAGCCGCGAGAAGACGTAGGTGGTGAGAAAGCCGGCGGTGAACATGCCGAGTCCCAGGCTGTTGGAAATCGACTTGAATTCGGCGACGAAGGCGTGGCGCTGACGGATGACCACGAACAGCGCCGGCACCACCACCAGGGTCACGATCACCTGCCAGGCGCCGTCGAAGACATAGCGGTCCAGCCAGTAGTCGTTTTCGCGCACGTAAGAGGCGAACAGAAACGCGCCCATCAGCAGGCTGACATGGGGAATGGCCGACGGGCGGCGATGGAGATAGCCCATCATCACGGCGCCGAGCAAGAGCAGCGTCGACTGCATGAGTTCGGTCAACGACGTTTCGGTGAAGCGGTCGACGCCCGACTGGGCATCGAGCATGACGAGCTGCATGGCCCCAGCGACGAACAAGATATAGCAAAATGCGCGAAAGCAAATGGCCTTGAAGCTGATGGTGGCCTCGGAGGGAAGTGGCGAGTTAGTCATACGGCGTCTCTGGCGTTCGTCTGGGCGGCGATGCGGCTTGTGTTGGCGAATGCGTAATTTTAGCAAGAAAACGAATTTTTGGAAACGCTGTTTCTTATCCGCGCGTGGCGCTTTACAGAACACACGGCGGCTTTCAGACTACCGGCATTGCCCTTGCCAGTGCCGGAGACCAGTCGCATGCAAGCAGAGTTGCTGGAAATTCGTCAGCACATGGGACAGTTCCCGCCCTTCGACCAACTGTCCGATGACCTGCTCGACGAGCTGGCAGGACAGGTCGAGGTCGGGTACTTCCAGGCTGACACCGATATCTATCGCCATGACGATGCCGTCGAACACCTCCACTATATCCGTAGCGGGGCCATCGATCTGTATCGGCGCAACGGCGACCTCTACAACCGCTTGAGCGAAGGCGATATCTTCGGTCAGTTCGACCTGCTGCGCGATCAGCGCGTGCGCTTTCCGGCGCGTGCCATCGAAGACACGCTCATCTACTTCATCCCCCATGCCATGTTCCGTCGGCTGTGTGAACTGGACGAAAACTTCGCCGATTTCGTCGAGGTGGAACGTCCGCGCCTGGAGGCGACCGTCGACCAGCAGCGCAAGGGGCACGAGATGCTGGTCACCAAGGTGCGCAAGCTGGCCTCGCGTGCTCCGGTGATGGTGGAGAGCGATGCGACGGTACAGGAGGCGGCACAGCACATGGGCGAGCACAACGCCTCGTCAGTGCTGGTGCTGGCAGCTCCGCAAGCGGATGACGATTCGCACGCCTTCACCCTCGATGATGGCCGCTCACGCCGCATGGTGGGTATTCTCACCGATCACGATCTGCGCAACCGGGTGCTTGCCGAAGGACTGCCGGCGAGCACGCAGGTGGGGCAACTGATCGACGATCGGCCGATCACCATCCAGTCCGACGAGTCGGTCTACGAGGCGATGCTGCGCATGCTGCGCAACAACATCCACCACTTGCCGGTACTCTATCGCCGGCGACCGATCGGCGTGCTGCATCTGTCCGATATCGTGCGCCACGAAACCAACAGCAGCCTCTATCTCGTGGATAACATCTTCCGCCAGCCCAACGTCGAGGCCCTGGCGGCCTTGAAGGGGGACGTGCGGGCCGCATTCGTGCGCATGGTCAACGAGGGCGACAACTCGCAGATGGTGGGCAGCTCGTTGTCGAGCATCGGGCGCAGCTTCACGCGGCGTCTGCTGGAGTTGGCCGAGGAAGAGCTGGGGCCGCCTCCGGTGCCGTATTGTTTCATGGCGCTGGGGTCGATGGCGCGCAACGAGCAATCCATCGTCACCGACCAGGACAACGCCCTGGTACTCGATGACCGCTTCGACCCGGAGCAGCACGATGCGTACTTCCTGACGCTGGCCCAGCGTGTCAGCGACGGCCTGGCGGCCTGCGGATACAGTTACTGCAAGGGCGACGTCATGGCCACCAACTCGCGCTGGCGGCAACCGCTGCGCGTCTGGCAGCAGTACTTCAGCGACTGGATCGACAACCCCAACGCCGAGCGGCTGCTGCACAGCTCGATTTTCTTCGACCTGGACAGCGTGCACGGCGAAGAGGCTTTCGCCGAGCGCTTGCAGGACCTGGTTGCCGAGCGTGCCTCCCAGCGCCCGCGCTTTCTGGCCGCGATGGCCCGCAATGCCTTGAATCGTACGCCGCCGCTGGGGTTTTTCCGCACCTTCGTGATGGAAAAGGACGGCAAGCAGAACAATACGATCAACTTGAAACGGCGCGGGACGGCACCGCTGGTCGACCTGATTCGCGTACACGCGCTGGCCTGCGGATCTCGCGCACAGAACTCGTTCGAGCGACTCGAGGACATCGCCAAGACACGTCTGCTGGCCGGTCACTCCGGCGAGCGGTTGCGCTATGCGCTGGAGTTCATTGCCATGGTGCGGATTCGCCACCAGGTCATCGATATCCAGGAAGAACGCGAGCCGGACAATGACATCGAGCCCGAAAACGTCTCGGACAGCGAGCGACACAACCTCAAGGATGCCTTTCAGGTCCTCAGCAACGCGCAGAAGTTCCTCAAGTTCCGTTATCCCATGCCCTCGCAGAAGCGCTGATCGGTGAATGAAAAGATCGTCCTCACGCCATTCGAAAACGCCTGCCACCTGGGCGGACTATTTCACCGCACGTCGCGAGCAGACGCGCGTGCCGGCACTCGAGCGGTATTTCGCCGCCGGCGCGCCGGCACCGGACACGCCGCTTGGCGAGGTGCCGATGATGGCCATGGACATGGAGACCACCGGTCTCGATGAACAGCGTCACGCCATCGTCAGTATCGGCCTGGTGCCGTTCGACCTGCGGCGTATCCGCATGGCGCAGCGCCGGTACTGGATCGTGCGCCCGCCGCGCCCGTTGAGCGAGCGCTCGATCACTTTTCATCACATCACTCACACCGAGATCGAGCAGGCGCCGGACCTCGACGAGATCCTGGACGAGCTGCTGGAGGCCATGGCCGGGCATGTCATGGTGGTGCATTACCGGCATATCGAACGCACCTTTCTGAATGCGGCCGTCAAGGCGCGGCGTGGCGAGGGGATCCACTTCCCGGTGATCGATACCATGTCGCTGGAAGCACGCCTGCACCGTCAGCCCTTGTGGGCACGCTTTCGGCGCTGGATGGGGCGTCCGCCGGCCTCGATCCGGCTGCCCGACAGTCGCACGCGCTATGGGCTGCCGCCTTATCAGGCGCACCATGCCCTGATCGACGCCCTCGCCACTGCGGAGCTGCTGCAGGCACAGATCGCGTATCACTATCGCCCGGACACGCCGTTGAGCGAGGTATGGAACTGAGCGCGGCAGGAGCTTGGCGAGACGGTATTTGACGAGAGGGTGTTTGACGAGACGACAGCCGGACGAGTCGCGGACCGACGTCGCAACGCAAGAAGGCGGCCCCAAGGGGGCCGCCTTCTCGTTCAGAACGAACCGATGCGTGGCATCAGGTGCTGCGTGGTTCGCTCATCAGGCCCTTGATGATGGCGTAGCAGCCCGCCAGGAGCACCAGGGTGAAGGGGAGGCCGGTGGTGATCACTGCGGTTTGCAGTGCGGTCAGGCCGCCGCCCAGCAGCAGGGCGATGGCGATCGCGCCCTCGATCAAGGCCCAGAAGATGCGCTGGGGCTTGGGAGCGTCGACCTTGCCGCCGGCTGTGATCGAGTCGATGACCAGCGAACCCGAGTCCGAGGAGGTGATGAAGAACACCATCACCAGCACGATGCCCACGAACGAGGTGACCGCGGTCAGCGGCAGTTGGCCGAGCATGGTGAACAGCTGCAGCTCCAGTGCGGCATCCTTGACGCCTTCGAAGCCCTGGTTGATGTACTGGTCGATGGCAGTGCCGCCGAACGCGGTCATCCACAGGATCGAGACCAGCGTCGGCACCAGGAGCACGGCGATCAGGAACTCGCGCACGGTGCGGCCACGGCTGACGCGAGCGATGAACATCCCGACGAACGGTGACCAGGAAATCCACCAGGCCCAGTAGTACGCCGTCCAGCCTTGCGTGAAGCCGGTATCTTCACGTCCGAAGGGATTGGACAAGGCGGGCAGGTTCTTGACGTAACCCCACAGGTTCTCGAAGAAACCAGTAGCGATCAGCAGGGTCGGGCCGACGAAAATCACGAAGACGAGCAGCAGGAAGGCGAGCGCCATGTTGAGCTGCGACAGGCGTTGCACCCCCTTGTCGACACCGGCCACGACGGACATCAGCGCCACCAGCGTGATACCAAGGATCAATATCACCATGGTGACGTTGGTGTTGGGTGTGTCGAACAGATAATGCAGCCCGGCGGAGGCCTGTGAAGCACCGAGTCCCAGGGACGTTGCCAGACCGAACAGCGTGGCGAAGACCGCCAGGATATCAATGATG
Organism: Chromohalobacter sp.; assembly: GCF_039830575.1. NCBI lineage: Bacteria > Pseudomonadati > Pseudomonadota > Gammaproteobacteria > Oceanospirillales > Halomonadaceae > Chromohalobacter > Chromohalobacter sp. Next base: position 269,891 of record NZ_JBDOOX010000009.1, read on the forward strand.
TGGCCGGGCCATCCCCAGACGCGCTCGCCGAGAATCGGATAGAAAATCGAGCGCATGGTCAGCGGCAGGCCCTTGTTATAGGCGAACAGCGCCAGGGACAGTGCGACGATGGCGTAGATCCCCCAGGGGTGCAAGCCCCAGTGGAAGATCGTCGCGGCCATGCCCAGTTGCATGGCACCCTGCTCGTTGCCGGCCATGCCACCCAGGGGGGCACTTGAACCGCCTTCGAACGAGGTTCCGAAATGCGTCATCGGCTCGGCCACACCGTAGAACATCAGCCCGATGCCCATCCCGGCCGCGAACAGCATGGCGAACCAGCCGGCATAGCTGAAGTCGGGCTTGGCATTGGCGCCGCCCAAGCGAACCCTGCCGAGAGGCGTGAAAATCAGCGCCACAGCCAGTATCACGAAGATATTGGCGGCCAGGATGAAGAACCAGTCCAGGCTGCCCGTCAAGAACGAGAACATGGTGTTGAAGATCGGCGCCACCTGGTTCTGAAACGCCAGCGTCACGATGACGAAGAACAGAATCATCAGTGACGAGATCGTGAACACCTTGCCGTGTAGATCGAAGTCGATGCCGAACTTCGTCGAGGTGACGTTGTCCTGACCAATGACGTAATCGGTATCGATCAGATTGGCCGGCCCATCTGGGGCCGGCACGCCCTCGGAGCCGTTATTGGGCTCTTGGGCCGCATCGTCCTGCGAACGTTTTTCCATGAGAATTCTCCGTCTCAGGTAAGCGTCGGTTGCGTCGTTGACGCGAGATATGCCTTATCGGCAGTTAGCGCATTGTACTTAAGAAGTCTGCAGAGTTGAGTCCTTTTTGCCAGCTGGACCTTAAACGTTTCCTCCTGTTCCTTGCAAAACGCCGCTGTATGGCGGTCAGGCTCAATGGGTAGTGCTACGTGCGGCCTCTTCGACGATCCAGTCGTGTACCGCACGTACCCGGCGGTCGTCCAGTGCGCCGGGATGATACACCAGCCCGTACGACTTGCCGGTGGCGACCGTGCTGGCGAAAGGTGCGATCAGGGCACCGGTGTCGAGCTCGTTGGTAATCAGCGTGCGCCGGGCGATGGCGACCCCCATGCCGGCGATGGCCGCTTCCACGGTCAAGTGGTTACGGTTGAACGTGTAGCCGCGTTGCACGTTGACCGACGCGGCACCGAGGGCATGCAGGTAGTGCTCCCACTCGGCGTAGTCATGGCTGCCGCGCCACGCGGTGACATCGTGCAGCAACGGGTAGTAGCCCAGGTCATCGGGACGTATCAGGGGCGGGCGACGGCGCAGCAGTTGCGGCGAGCATACCGCGAAGATCTCCTCATCCATCAGCGGTGTGATCTGGAAGCCGGCATAACGCCCGTCATTCAGGTCGATGGCGAGCTCGAACTCGCCTTCGCGCAATGAGAGATTGCTGTCCTCGGAAGCGACGTGCAATTCAATGTCGGGAAACCGCGCCTGCAGGCGAGTGAGGCGCGGCATCAGCCATTTGGCGAGAAACGACGGTACGCAGCGCAGGCGCAGCACGCCGCTCATGACCCCCGTGCGCAAGCGGCGTACCTCTTGTCCCACGGCGTCATAGGCCTGATCCACCACGGCGGCCAGGCGTTGCCCTTCGTCGGTGAGCTCCAGGCGTCTCGGCAAGCGCCGGAAGAGTTTGAACCCCAGGCGTGTCTCGAGTTGCTTGATCTGCTGGCTGACCGCGCCCGTGGTCACGTGAAGCTCCTCGGCGGCCCGGGTGAACGAAAGGTGTCGTGCGCTGATCGCGAAGACTTTCAACCAGGCGTGGGTCTGGGCGTGCAAGGTGCGGCTCATGGTTTAGGCAATCTAAATCTTTGTCGATTTATTCTCCGTTGCCCGGCACTCGGGCTGGCTTCAAGCTAGAGTTAATGTCAGCGAATGGCAAGTTCGTTTAGAAATTTTGATGTATGACCACCCCGAGGGATCACGTTATGGCGATCAGTGTGTTCGATCTGTTCAAGGTAGGGATTGGCCCGTCCAGTTCGCATACCGTGGGTCCCATGCGTGCCGCCCACGATTTCGTCGAGGCATTGCGTGCCCGCGATGCGTTGTCGCGCGTGACTCGCGTCGAGGTTCATCTTCACGGATCGCTCTGCGCCACCGGCGTAGGCCATGGTACGGACCGTGCGGTGATCATGGGGCTCATGGGCGAGCGTCCCGAGAGTATCGACCCCGACATCGTGCCCGCCTGCATGGAGGAACTGCACGAATCGCAGACCCTGCTGCTGGGCGGCCAGGTGCCGGTATCGTTTCCCTGGTCGCGGGACATGCAATGGCACGAGGACTCGCTCGACTATCATCCCAATGCGCTGCGCCTGATCGCGCATGCACACGATGGAGAGTGCTATCGCAACACCTATTATTCGGTCGGCGGCGGTTTCGTCATCGATGAGGCCCAGGCCGCCAATGGCGCGCTGGATACCGACACCACGACGTTGCCCTATGACTTTGCGACGGCGGATGAATTGCTGTCGCTGTGCCGCACCCATGGATTGCGCATCTCCGAGCTGATGCTCGAGAACGAGAAGGCCTGGCGCGACGAGGCCAGCGTCCGCGATGCGCTGTGGCATATCTGGGAGGCGATGAAAGCCTGCGTCGACAACGGCCTGCGGCACGATGGCGTCCTGCCCGGCGGGCTCAACGTCAAGCGCCGTGCCAGTGCGCTGCATCGGCGTCTGCAAGCGGCCAAGGACGACACCAGCGTGATCGCCTCGACATTTTCGGCCATGGACTGGGTCAACGTCTTCGCCCTGGCGGTCAACGAGGAAAACGCCGCCGGCGGGCGCATGGTCACCGCGCCGACCAACGGGGCGGCGGGCATCGTGCCGGCGGTCTTGCACTATTACATGCGTTTCCAGCCCGGTGCCTGCCAGCGTGATGTCGTCGACTTCCTGCTGACGGCGGGAGCGATCGGCATTCTGTGCAAGAAGAATGCCTCGATTTCCGGCGCCGAGGTCGGCTGTCAAGGCGAGGTCGGGTCGGCCTGCGCGATGGCCGCCGCCGGGCTGGCCGAGGTCATGGGTGGAACGCCCGCCCAGGTGGAGAACGCCGCCGAGATCGGCCTCGAGCACAACCTGGGGCTGACCTGCGACCCCATCGGGGGCCTGGTGCAGGTCCCTTGCATCGAACGCAATGCCATCGCCTCGGTGAAGGCGATCAACGCCGCGCAGATGGCGCTTGGCGGCGATGGCGAGCACTTCGTGTCCCTCGACCGGGTCATCCGCACCATGCGCGATACGGGCCGCGACATGCAGGACAAGTACAAGGAGACCTCGCGCGGCGGCCTGGCGGTCAACGCCATCGAATGCTGAAGCCTGCTTGCTCGATCAACCCTTTGGGACGCTCTCGGGCGTCCTTTTTTTGTTTCGGGATCGCGCCATCGCGCCTTGTATGGTTTGATTTCATCGAAGCATGCCAGGCGCCGTGGTTTCCCCCGGGCCTCGTTGCAATACCAAGGGATCGGTAAGATAAAAAGGTCGCTCATGAGCGAAAACGATAGCTGCATCATCCGCCATTTTCGGCACTACGCCCATCTAACCGACAGCGAAGAGGCCTTGCTGGATTCGTTGGAACGTGAGCCGCGCGAGGTCGCCCGTGGCGAGTCACTCTGGCAGACCGACGACCCAGCGGGGCGGTTCTGCACGCTTTCCAAGGGCTGGGCGTATTCTTTTCGGGACATGGAGGACGGCTCGCGTCAGATTCTGGAGATCTACCTGCCAGGCGATGTGATCGGCCTGCGCGAGTTCGCCTTTCATGAACGCCTGGCGGGGGTGATGATGATCGACGACGGTATCGTCTGCGACTTCCCGCATCGGCGCTTGATAGAGGTATTTCGCGAATCCTTCACGCTGTCGATGATCTTCTTCGCCGTGTCCTCGCATCAACAGGCCTTGCTGACCGAACGTCTGGTCAACCTGGCCCGGCGCAGCGCACGTCAGAAGATCGCGCATCTGATCTATGAAATGTACATGCGACTGCAACGCATCATGCCGCATTCCTCGCGGCGCTTTCGCCTGCCGCTGTCCCAGCAGCAGCTCGGCGATGCGCTGGGACTGACCTCGGTTCACATCAGCCGCACCCTGAGCGGCTTTCGCGAAGAGGGCATCCTGCTGCGCGACCGCCAGTGGGTGGAGCTGCTCGACCCCGACGCGCTGGCACGTGAAGCCGAGTTCGCGGGACGCTATTTACGCGATGGACTGGGCCCGTTATCGGGGGAATGAACCTTCCCCTTGAAGCGTCGTCGGCAGGTGATCGACCAGGAAGTCGATGAACTGACGCACCTTGGGCGACAGGTGACGATGCCGTGGATAGATGGCCCACACCGCGGTATCGGTGAATTGATAGGCCGTCAATACCGGCACCAGTTCGCCCCTGGCCAGGTGCGGTGTGACATAGTAGTCGGGCAGTTGCGCCAGACCCAGCCCCTTGAGGACCGCATCGAGCAATGCCGGCCCGGAGTTGGCTCGCCAGCGGCCATCGACGCGGATTTCACGGCGGTGGCCATTGATTTCGAACAGCCAGCTGTCACGCGATCCACGCAGGCAGTTGTGGTGGGGCAGTTCGGCCAGCGAATGGGGCGGGGCGGCCCGCTCGAAATAGGCCGGCGAGCCGACCACGTACTCGCGGCGTTCGCACAGGCGCCGCGCGATCAGGCTCGAGTCGCGCAGTACCCCCATGCGGATGGCCACGTCGAAGCCTTCCTCGACCAGCTCGACCCGACGGTTGGTGAAGTGCATGTCGATCTCGAGCTGGGGGTGGCGACACTGGAAGTCGTTGACCAACGGGGCGATGTAGCGCTCGCCGAAGGTGGTGGCACAGGTCAGCCGCAAGGTGCCCTTGGGCCGAGACTGGAAGTCGACGATGGCCTCCTCGGCCTCGCGAAAACCGTCGAACAGGTGGCGGCAATGCCGGTAGTAGAGCGCGCCGGCATCGGTGAGGCGCGTCTGGCGCGTGGTGCGATACAAGAGCGTCGTGCCGAGCTGACTTTCGAGTTGCCCGATCAAGCGGCTCACATGGGACGTGGAAACCTGCAGATGACGGGCCGCGGCGGAAAACGTGCCGAGTCGGGCAACTTCGATGAAGGCTTCGATGCGATCCCAGCGCTGCATTGTTGCTCCATGGCAATAATGTTGTGACGTCGTAAGCATTTATCCAGGCGCGCCGACTGCCTAGACTGGAGGGGTTAACCCCGCGCGCCTGGATTGCCTTTGCTGGTGCCTCGGGCGCCGCCACGATCGACGAAGGAGAATGCCTGATGAAATCACGCGCCGCCATTGCTTGGGAAGCCGGCAAGCCGCTGGAACTCGCCGAGATCGACGTCGAAGGGCCCAAGGCCGGCGAAGTCATGGTTCAGATCAAGGCGACCAGCGTCTGCCATACCGACGCTTACACGTTGTCCGGCGCCGATCCCGAGGGCAACTTCCCGGCGGTGCTGGGCCATGAAGGGGCCGGGATCGTGCAGGAAGTCGGCGAGGGCGTCACCAGCCTCAAGCCCGGCGATCACGTCATTCCGCTTTACACCGCCGAATGCGGCAAGTGCAAGTTCTGTCTCTCCGGCAAGACCAACCTGTGCAGCTCGGTCCGCGCCACCCAGGGCAAGGGCGTGATGCCCGACGGGACTTCGCGCTTCTCCAAGGATGGACAATCGCTGCATCACTACATGGGCTGCTCGACGTTCAGCGAGTACACCGTGTTGCCCGAGGTCTCGCTGGCCAAGGTCTCCCCGGAAGCGCCGCTGGACAAGATCTGCCTGCTGGGCTGCGGGGTGACCACCGGTATCGGCGCGGTCATGAACACCGCCAAGGTCGAGCCGGGGGCCACTGTCGCCGTGTTCGGTCTCGGCGCCATCGGCCTGGCCGTCATCCAGGGCGCGGTCATGGCCAAGGCGAGCCGCATCATCGCCATCGACGTCAATCCGGACAAGTTCGACATGGCACGTCAATTCGGTGCCACCGACTTCGTCAATCCGAAGGATTACGCGGATCCCATTCAGCAGGTCATCGTCGACTTGACCGACGGCGGTGTCGATTATTCCTTCGAATGCATCGGCAACGTCAATGTCATGCGTTCGGCGCTGGAGTGCTGCCACAAGGGGTGGGGCGAGTCGATCATCATCGGCGTGGCCGGCGCCGGCGAAGAAATTTCCACGCGTCCGTTCCAGCTGGTCACCGGGCGCGTCTGGAAGGGGTCCGCCTTCGGTGGCGTCAAGGGCCGCAGCGAACTGCCGGGCTATGTCGACGACTACATGAACGGCAAGCTCAAGATCGACGAGTTCGTCACCCAGGACATGCCGTTCGAGCAGATCAACGAGGCGTTCGAGCTGCTGCACGCCGGCAAGAGCATCCGCACCGTGCTGCACTATTGATCCATCGCGCCCGGTACCGCGCGAAGGCTCGTGGCGATTCATCGCGTCCGGACGCCTCGCGACGTCGTTCCATCCGCCGGCGGCATGATGCCGCCGGTTTCTCAGGGAGAGCATCATGACCATGTCCGAATCGCTGGAGCTGGTCTCCGCCACCAAGTCGTTCGGTGGTTGGCTGAAGCGCTACAAGCATCACTCGCGTGCACTCGACTGCGAGATGATCTTCTCCATCTACCTGCCGCCCCAGGCGGAGACCGACAAGGTGCCGCTGTTGTGGTGGTTGTCGGGGTTGACCTGCAACGACGAAAATTTCATGCAGAAGTCGGGGGCTCAGCGCGTGGCCGCCGAGCTGGGCATGGCCATCGTCTGCCCGGATACCAGTCCGCGCGGTACCGAGCTTCCCGGCGAGCATGACAGCTATGACTTCGGCTCCGGCGCGGGCTTCTACGTCAATGCCACCCAGGCGCCGTGGTCCAAGCATTACCGCATGTACGACTACGTCACCGAGGAATTGCCGTCGGTGGTGCGTCAGCATTTTCCGCTCAATGGGCGTGAAGCGATCAGCGGCCACTCCATGGGCGGCCATGGCGCGCTGGTGCTGGCCTTGCGCCAGCCCGGTCGTTACACCTCGGTGTCGGCGTTCGCGCCGGTGGTCAACCCGATCGTCTCGCCCTGGGGGCAGAAGGCCTTCACGGCCTATCTCGGCGAGGATCATGGCAAGTGGACGCAATACGACGCTTGCGAACTGATCGCCAAGGGGGCCTCGCGTCAGCCGCTGTTCATCGATCAGGGCGAAGCGGACAACTTTCTCGAGGAGCAACTCATGCCCGAGCGCATCGAAGCCACCTGCGAGAAACACGATCATCCGCTGACGCTGCGGCGTCAGCCGGGCTACGATCATAGCTATTTCTTCATCGCGACCTTCATCGAAGAGCATTTGCGCTATCACGCCGAGTATCTGCACCGCAAGCGCTGAGCGCTGAAAGCCCGCTCAGGATATCGCCCCGCTCGAGTGGTTCGCTCGATGCGGGGCGATTTCGTCGGCGCGTACGGGGATGTCGTTTTTGATAGCGTAAGGCGACGCTTTTAGATACGTTGTCAGGGCGCCACGCGGTCACACTCAAGGCGTTGGCCCCATACCCACAATGACAACACATCCCTGGTGAAGCATTACCAGTGGCTCCGAACGTGACACGAAGGAGAACCGCTGATGACCCTGACGAGTGATCGCCTCGCGACGCCTGCCACCCCCAAGGCGCCCCTGCGTCTGGGTTTTCTGTTGATGGACAATTTCACGTTGATTTCGCTGGCCTCGGCGGTGGAGCCGCTGCGCATGGCCAACCAGCTCGCCGGGCGCGAACTCTACCAATGGACCACCTTGAGCGCGGACGGCGAGGCAGTACGTGCCAGCGACGGCTTGCTCATCACCCCCGACAACAGCATGCATGATCCCCTGGAACTCGACATGGTGTTCGTCTGTGGCGGCGTCGGCATTCAGCGCCATGTCACGCGTGAGCATGTGCTGTGGCTGCAGTCCCAGGCTCGCCAGTCACGCCGCGTGGGGGCGATCTGCACGGGGAGTTGGGCGCTCGCCCAGGCAGGTCTGCTGGATGGCTACGAGTGCAGCATTCACTGGGAGTTCCAGGCCGCTGCCCAGGAGGCTTACCCGCACGCCACGCTGACCACGCGGTTGTTTTCCATCGACCGCGACCGGGCCACGGCCTCGGGCGGGACCGCACCGCTGGACATGATGCTGACGCTGATTGCTCGCGATCATGGTCGCGAATTGTCGGCGGCGATCTCCGACATGTTCATCTGCGATCGTGTGCGCGGCGAGCAGGACCAGCAGCGCGTCCCGCTGCGTCATGTGCTGGGCACCAGTCAACCCAAGCTGCTCGAGATCGTCGCGCTGATGGAAGCCAACCTGGAAGAGCCCATCGCTCTCGACGAGCTGGCGCGCTATGTGGACGTCTCCCGGCGTCAGCTGGAGCGCCTGTTTCAGAAATACCTGAGCTGCTCGCCGTCGCGTTACTACCTCAAGTTGCGATTGACCCGGGCCCGGCAGCTGCTCAGGCAAACCTCGATGTCGATCATCGAAATCGCATCGGTGTGCGGGTTCGTGTCCACGCCGCATTTCTCCAAGTGCTACCGCGAATATTTCGGGACACCGCCCCGCGACGAACGCGTGACGCGCCTCAACAGTGCCAGCGTGACGCTGGCGCCCGCTACGCCGTCGGACGGGCACGACCCCTATGTCGCGCCGCGTGCCTCCAGTGCCATGCAGGCGCTGGCCCAGGCGCAAGGCGAACCCACCTACGCCAGCGTACGCCTCGTGTAGAGTCTCGCACTCCCGCCGCTTGGCGGCATGCCCGGCATGCCGCGTTCTGGGGCCGTCCGATGCATCGGACGGCCCCAGTGCGTCATGCACGATGCCGGCGCGTGACGCATTTGGAATTTTCCTCGTCGCTTCCAAGCGTCGGCGGCCCCGGGGCCGGGGCTATGCTGGCCGCATGAAGCCATCCCCGGAGCGACGCACATGACCGCGCAATCACTGCACGACGACGCCATCGTCATCGATGGCCTGATCATCGCCAAATGGGGCCGCGATCTCCTCGAGGACATGCGCCGGGGCGGACTGACCGCCGCCAATTGCACCGTCTCGGTGTGGGAGGGGTTCCAGGCCACCGTCGACAACATCGTCGAGACCAATGCGCTCCTCGCGGCGTGCGATGATCTGGTGCGACCCGTGCATACCACCGCCGACATCATCCGCGCCAAGGAAGAAGGCAAGACCGGCATCATCTACGGTTTTCAGAACGCCCATGCCTTCGAGGATCAGATCGGCTATGTCGAGGTCTTCAAGAAGCTCGGCGTGGGCATTGTGCAGATGTGCTACAACACCCAGAACCTGGTGGGCACCGGCTGCTACGAACGCGACGGCGGGTTGTCCGGTTTCGGCCGCGAGATCGTCGCCGAGATGAATCGCGTGGGCATGATGTGCGACCTGTCCCACGTCGGTGAGACCACTTCCCGAGAGGTCATCGAGGCCTCCGAGAAACCGGTCTGCTATTCCCATTGCCTGCCTTCCGGCCTCAAGGAACATCCGCGCAACAAGTCCGACGAAGAACTCAGGTTCATCGCCGACCATGGCGGTTTCGTCGGCGTGACCATGTTCACCCCCTTCCTGCGCGCCGGGGTCGACGCCACCGTCGACGATTATGTCGAGGCCATCGAATACGTGATGAACATCGTCGGTGAAGATGCCATCGGCATCGGCACCGACTTCACCCAGGGCCAGGACCAGGCCTTTTTCGAATGGCTCACCCACGACAAGGGCTACGCCCGGCGCCTGACCAACTTCGGGACCATCATCAATCCCGAGGGCATTCGTACCATCGGCGAGTTTCCCAACCTCACCGAGGCGCTCTTGCGACGCGGCATGAGCGAGCGACAAGTGCGCAAGATCATGGGTGAGAACTGGATGCGTGTTTTGAAAGAGGTATGGGGCGCCTGAGGGCAATACTTCTGCATGTAAGGGGCGCCGGGGGTAGGCCGAAGAGGAGGCCCGATTCCAGGGAGGGAATCGGTAGCGTACAGGGATGTATCCATAGCGCCTCCTCCAGGCCTGCCGCCGTCAAGCCCCAGCCAGAAAAAGCGCCAAGACAACGATCTCGAGGATTACGACCGTGACCAAGATGGCCCCCGAACTGCCCATCGAGGTGGATAGAGAAACCGGCGTGTGGACCACCGACGCCCTGCCGATGCTCTACGTGCCCCGCCACTTCTTCATCAACAATCACGTCGCGGTGGAAGAGGCGCTGGGCGTGGAGACCTACGCGGACATCCTCTACCACGCCGGCTACAAGAGCGCCTGGCACTGGTGCGAGAAAGAGGCCGAGCTGCACGGCCTGGAGGGCGAGGCGGTGTTCGAGCACTACATGACGCGCCTCTCACAGCGTGGCTGGGGGCTGTTCATCACCGAGGACATCGACCTCGATGCCGGCACCGCCCAGGTACGTCTCGAGCACAGCGCCTTCGTCTATCAGCTCGGCAAGGTCGGGCGCAAGATCGAGTACATGTTCACCGGCTGGTTCGCCGGCGCCATGGACCAGATTCTCGAGGCCCGGGGCAGCGATCTGCGCACCATCGCCGAGCAGACCCAGAGCGCCGCCGAGAAAGGCTGCGACGTCGGCCGCTTCACGGTCGTTCCCCGTCATACCCTGGCAGGTTGAGGTTTCCGAGATGGCATTCGAAGCGTTGTTCAAGCCGATCGAGATCGGCAATCTCACCATACGCAACCGCGTGGTCAGCACCGCCCATGCCGAGGTCCACGCGACCGATGGCGGCATGACCACCGAACGTTACGTCAAGTACTACGAGGAGAAGGCCAAGGGCGGCTGCGGATTGTGCATCTGCGGCGGCTCCTCGCCGGTATCGATCGACAGCCCCCAGGCCTGGTGGAGTTCGGTCAACATCTCCACCGACCGGATCATTCCGCACTTCCAGAATCTGGCGGACGCCGTGCACAAGCATGGCGGCAAGATCATGATCCAGATCACCCACATGGGCCGCCGTTCGCGCTGGGACGGTTTCGACTGGCCGACGCTGCTGTCGCCGTCGGGCATTCGCGAGCCGGTGCACCGCTCGACCTGCAAGACCATCGAGGAAGAGGAGATCTGGCGCGTCATCGACGATTTCGCCCAGGGCGCGCGTCGCGTCAAGGAGGGCGGCCTCGATGGTATCGAGCTGTCGGCCGTGCACCAGCACCTGATCGACCAGTTCTGGAGCCCGCGCGTCAACAAGCGCGAGGACCAGTGGGGCGGCAGCTTCGAGAATCGCATGCGCTTCGGCCTGGAAGTCCTCAAGGCGGTACGCGCCGAAGTCGGCGACGACTTCGTGGTCGGCCTGCGCATCTGCGGCGACGAGTTCCATCCCGACGGCCTGACCCACGACGACATGAAGCGGATCGCCGCTTACTACGATGCCACCGGCATGGTCGATTTCTTCGGCGTGGTCGGCTCGGGATGCGACACGCACAATACCCTGGCCAACGTGATTCCCAACATGTCCTACCCGCCGGAGCCGTTCCTGCACCTGGCGGCGGGCGTCAAGGACGTGGTCAGCGTGCCGGTGATCCATGCCCAGAACATCAAGGACCCCAACCAGGCCAGTCGTATTCTCGAGGGTGGCTACGTCGACCTGGTGGGCATGACCCGCGCGCACATCGCCGATCCGCATCTGATCGCCAAGATCCAGATGGATCAGACCGACCGGATCCGGCAGTGCGTGGGCGCCAACTACTGCATCGATCGTCAATACCAGGGGCTCGACGTGCTGTGCATCCAGAATGCCGCCACCTCGCGCGAGTACCTGGGCCTGCCCCACGAGATCGCCCCCAGCGACGGGCCGAAGCGCAAGGTGGTGGTGGTCGGCGGCGGTCCGGGCGGCATGGAGGCGGCGCGCGTCGCGGCCGAGCGCGGCCACGAGGTCACGCTGTTCGAGGCCGCGGACCAGATCGGCGGCCAGATCACGCTCGCCGCCAAGGCCCCTCAGCGCGATCAGATCGCCGGCATCACCCGCTGGTACCAGCTCGAGCTGGCACGACTCAAGGTCGACCTGCGCCTGGGCACCCGTGCCGACGAGGCGACCATCGCCGACCTGCGGCCGGACATCGTGGTGCTCGCCACCGGCGGCCAGCCCTTCCTGTCGCAAGTGCCCGAATGGGGCTATGACGAGGATCGCGAACGGAGCCTGGTCGTCAGCACCTGGGACATTCTCAGTGGCGCCGTCGAGCCCGGCAAGAACGTGCTGATCTTCGATTCCATCTGCGAGTTCGCCGGCGTCTCGGCGGCGGATTACCTGGCTGACAAGGGGGCGACGGTCGAGATCGTCACCGACGACATCAAGCCCGGCGCGGCGGTCGGTGGCACCACCTTCCCGACCTATTACCGCAGCCTCTACGAGAAGGAGGTGATCATGACCTCCGACCTGGCGCTGCACAGGGTCTATCGCGAGGGCGATGCCCTGGTCGCGGTACTCGAGAACGAGTACACCGGCGCCCAGGAAGAGCGGGTGGTCGACCAGGTGGTGGTCGAAAATGGCGTGCGACCCGACGAGGCGCTCTATTACGCCCTCAAGGATCAGTCGCGCAACAAGGGGCAGGTCGACATCGAAGCGCTCTATGCCATCCAGCCCCAGCCCGCGCTGGCGACGCTGGACGACGATGCCGATGCCGGCTTCGTGCTGTTCCGACTGGGCGATTGCACGGCGCCGCGCAATACGCATGCGGCGATCTATGATGCCCTGCGGATCTGCAAGGACTTCTGAGGAAAGCTATTGCGCTCGGCCAGGCGTTGTTGAAGGTCGACTCGTCATGCTCATGGAACACCCAGTCCACTGCGCTGACTCGTCGACCTTCGCCTAGCCTGGTCGTCGCTCATGACGCTTTCCCACCCAGGAAGCACGAGCCGCACCGATAACAATTCCATGTTCGTGAGGTGAGCCGACATGCTCGATATCCTCCTGCCGATCCTGATCTTTTCCGCCCTGGCGCTGGCGGCGATCGGCGCCGTGCGGCGCATTCGCCTGTGGCGTCAGGGGCGGCCATCGCCGGTGCCCGTGCTCCGCGGTCTGGCGGCGGTACCGCGTCGGTATCTGGTCGACCTGCACCACGTGGTGGCGCGCGACAAGGTGATGTCCAACACTCACGTCGCCACCGCCGGCGGCTTCGCCGCCGCCATGGGGCTGGCGATCGTCGTCCATGGCCTGGGCCTTGCCGAGGGCGTCCTGGGCTGGTTGCTGCTGGCGGCGAGCGCGACGATGTTCGCCGGCAGCCTGTTCGTCGCCCGGCGTCGGCGGAATCCTCCGGCGCGCCTGTCGAAGGGGCCCTGGATGCGTTTGCCCAAGAGTCTGATGGCGTTCTCGCTGGGCATCTTTGTGGTTACCCTGCCGGCGGTGGGTGTGCTGCCCGCCGACGCCGGTGGCTGGCTGGCCGCGCTGGTGCTGGCTGCCGTGGTGGCCTGGGGCCTGGCCGAGCTGGTGTTCGGTATGACATGGGGCGAGCCGATGAAGCACGCCTTTGCCGGCGCCCTGCACCTGGCCTTCCATCGTCGTCCCGAGCGCTTTTCGGACAAGCGGGGTGGCGAAGGCCGCTCGACCGGGCTCAAGGCCCTCGATCTCGAGGATGATCAGGCCCCGCTCGGTGTCGAGACACCCGCCGATTTCACCTGGAACCAGTTGCTGGGCTTCGATGCCTGCGTGCAGTGCGGCCGTTGCGAAGCGGTCTGTCCGGCCTTCGCGGCGGGGCAGCCGCTCAATCCCAAGAAACTGATCCAGGACATGGTGGTGGGCATGGCCGGCGGCAGTGACGCCCATTATGCCGGTTCTCCCTACCCGTCACCCGAGCGCGGGGACAAGCCGGTCGGCGAGCATCATGGCACGCCCCATGGGCCGATCGTCGCCCGCGAGGGCACGGCGCTGGTCGACGCCGAAACGCTGTGGTCGTGCACCACCTGTCGCGCCTGCGTCGAGGAGTGTCCGATGATGATCGAGCATGTCGATGCCATCGTCGACATGCGCCGCCACCTGACCCTGGAAGAAGGCGCGACGCCCGGCAAGGGCGCCGAGGTCATCGACAACCTGATCGCCACCGACAACCCGGGCGGTTTCGATCCCGGGGGACGACTCAACTGGGCGGCGGATCTCGACCTGCCGTTGATGGCCGACGTGGAGCGCGCCGAGGTGCTGCTGTGGCTGGGCGATGGCGTCTTCGACATGCGCAATCAGCGCACGCTGCGTGCCTTGATCAAGGTGCTGCGTGCTGCCGACGTCGATTTCGCGGTGCTCGGCAATGAAGAGCGCGACAGCGGGGACGTGGCACGCCGTCTGGGAGACGAGGCCACCTTCCAGTCGCTGGCGCGGCGCAATATCGCCACGCTGTCCCGATATCGCTTCGAGAGTATCGTGACCTGCGACCCGCACAGCTTTCATGTGCTCAAGAACGAATACGGCGCCCTCTATCCGCAAGGGCAAGACGCCGACTACCCGGTATGGCATCACAGCACTTTCATCAATCAGTTGATCGAAAGCGGGCGGTTGCCGTTGGCGCCGGGACAGGCGCAGCGCGTGACCTACCACGACCCCTGCTATCTGGGCCGCTACAACGGTGAATACGAAGCACCGCGCGCGGTGCTGCGCGCCCTGGGCGTGGAGCTGGTCGAGATGCAGCGTTCGGGATACCGCTCGCGTTGCTGTGGCGGCGGCGGTGGCGCGCCGATCACCGACGTTCCCGGCAAGCAGCGTATCCCCGACATGCGCATGGGCGACGTGCGCGAGACTCAGGCCGAGCAGGTCGTCGTGGGATGTCCGCAATGCACGGCCATGCTCGAAGGCGTCGTCCCACCGGCGGGTAACGAGGCGACCGCCGTCAAGGACATCGCCGAGATGGTTGCCGCCGCGCTGGATACCACGCCACCGGCGACACCCGCGTCGCATGACGCTGCGGCCTCGCAGGCCACGGAGGAGGTGCTGTCATGAGTCAATTACCGCGTCGCGATCCGCGCCAGGAATGGATCGCCCGCAATCGCCTTCACCCTCGCCACGAGGAGGTGCTCGCCGCGCTGGGCCAGGGGGCGACCAGCGAGTGGCCGGGACCCAATGGCCTGGTGCGCAAGAATCCGCATTGGGTGGGGTTCATCGGCCCCAATGGCATAAAGCGTATCGACCGTAGCGGTACGCAGCAGGGCGCGGGCGGTGGCAAGGCATCGGTGCCGGTCGCCGAGCACAAGCCATTGACCGAGATCGCCGAGCCGGCTTTCCTGGTCGCGGTGGTGCCGGACATGGCCGGCGGTCGCCTGAGCGGGCATGACAAGGATCTGCTCGGCCTGGCCCGCCGGCTCGCCGATGCCGATCCCGCGGCACAGGGGGCAGTGTTGGCCGTGGTCTTTGGCTCCCACAAGGAGACGAATCTGGGCGAGGCAGGCGTCGACCGTCTGCTGCATCTCGACTCACCGGAGATCGCGGGCTACGCCCCCGAGGCGCGTTTGGGGGCCCTGATCACGGTCGAGCAGGCCTGGACGCCACGTCATTGGCTGCTGCCGGATTCCAAGCTGGGCGGCGGAGAGCTGGGAAGGCGCCTGGCGGCGCGTCTCGGCGAGCGACCGGCGACGGGTATCTGGCAGGTCGAGGCGGATGCCGAGTCGGCCACGGGCTGGCAATGCACCGCCCGGGGCGCAGCCGGGTCGCTGGATATTCGACGCCCCTTGCCGCGCATCGCCCTGGCCCTGGCCGAATGTGCCGAGCCGGTCAGCGAAACGCGCCACGCTGCCGCCGAACTGGTCTTGCCCCAGCCGTTGCCGTCGACCTTGTCGCGTATCCAGGATCTGGGGCAGGTGAGTGTCGATCCCGCCAGCGTTGCCTTGTCCGAGGCTGAATTCATCCTCGCCGCCGGCAACGGCGTGCGTGATTGGGACGCCTATCACCGTGCGGCAAGCGTGCTGGGGGCCACCGAGGGGGCGTCGCGCGTGGCCGTGGACGAGGGATACATGCCGCGCGATCGGCAGGTGGGTGCCACGGGCACCTGGGTCACGGCGCGCGTCTACATCGCAGTGGGCATCAGCGGGGCCATCCAGCATCTGCAGGGAATCCAGCCGTGCGAGAAGGTGATCGCGATCAACATGGACCCGAGCTGCGACATGATCAAGCGTGCGGATCTCGCGGTGATCGGGGATTCGACCCAGATACTCGAAGCGCTGGTCACCCTGGTGTCGCAAGCGCGGGAGGAGAAACGCGATGCAGCCTGAATCTGCCATGACGCCAGCACTCGAAGTGACGGTACTGGTTTCCATCGGTCGTCACCCGTTGACCGGCCGGGTGCGGCGTGCCGACCAGGATGCCCGTGGCGTGGAACTGGCACGTTCCTTGGCGGATGCCGAGGTCCGCTTGCTGCATGCCGGTGAATGCAACGAAAGCAGCGAAGCGGCACTGCGTGGCTATCTGGGGATGGGGTTTTCCGAGCTGGCGTTGATCGAGCAACCGGAGGGTGCCGATGTGCTGCCCGCGCTCGCGGAAGCACTGGATGCGACGTCGCCTCACCTGGTGATCACCGGAGAGCGTGCCGAACGGGGCGAGGGATCGGGCCTGTTGCCGTACCTGCTTGCCGAGCGTCTTGGCTGGCCTCTGGTGAGCGGCCTGGCGGCGGTGGAGAACGTCGAGGATGGCATGGCGACCTTGCTGCAGGCCCTGCCGCGAGGTCAGCGGCGGCGACTCAAGATCCGCCTGCCGGCCATCGTCACCGTCGATGACGCGGCCCCGACGCCGCGCCAGAGCGCCTATGGGCCTGCCCGGCGCGGCACGCTGGAGTCGTCGGCGGGCGAGGTGTGCAATGACGATGAATGGGCGACATGGCAAGTGCAGCCCGCACGTCCACGCCCCAAGCGTCTCAAGATCGTCAAGGCCGCCTCGGCGCGGGACCGTTTCAAGGCCGCCGCCGCCAAGGCCGAGGGGACAGGCGGGCAGGTGTTGACGGACGTGACCCCGACGCAAGGCGCCGAGGCGATCCTGACGTTGCTGCGTGATGAAGAAGTACTGCGTTGAGGGGCAGTGCAAGCGCCGGCTCGAGGCCCGGCACTCGCGCCGGCATTAGCGCCGGGCTGAAACAGTACGCTCGTGCTCGGGCAGGCCGCTGGCCAGCACGATGCTGACGATGCCACCCGCGAGGGCCACCCAAAGCGGCGCGACGGGTGCCCAATGCGCGGCGACGGGCCCCAGCAGCATCACGCCGAGCGCGGCCAGGGCATTGGACAGGCCCAGCGCCATGCCAGACCCCAGCGAGCGGTTTTCGGGCAGGATGTCCTGAGCGATGAGGATGCCCAGCGGCAAGGTCGCGAACAGGCTGACTCCCAGCACGCCGAGCACGATCCACAGCCAGAGGCCCTCGGCCAGCAGGAAGGCCGCCAGCATGATGACCGAGAGGCTCATGGCGACCATCAATACCGGACGACGGCCGAAGCGATCCGAGAGCCGCCCGCCGCCGAGGTTGCCGATCACGCCGACGACCAGCATGACGGTGATGAAGCCGGCCCCGGTGGTGAGAGAGCCGCCGGCCTGGGTCCACATCAGCGGCACATAGGTCACCACCGAGAGAATCATCAGCGAGCGCAGGCTGGAAAACGCCACCAGGCGTGACAGGGGGCCGGCGTGCCGGCGCCAGGCGATGGGCGTGGCGTTCGCGGCGCGGGGCGGCAAGCGGGGCGCCCAGCGCAGCATGAACGGCAGCGTCGCGAGCGCCGGCAGGGCGAGGAGCCACAGATATTCCAGGCCCCATTGCACTACCACCCAGCTCGCCAGGGCCGGCCATACGCCTCGCCCCACCTCGCCGCCGACCATGAACACCGACATGGCGGTACCGGGGCGTTCACCGCCCAGTTGGCGAATGCCGGCCAGCGCCTGGGGATGGAAGAAAGAGTTGGAAATGCCGATCATCACCAGGATGCCGATCAGCGGCCAGAAGCCGGAAGCGAAGCCCACCAGGGCGCCGCCCAGCGACGAACCGGCAAGCCCCAGGGCCACCATGACGCGACCGCCGACACGGTCGGCGAAGAGCCCCACCAACGGTTGCAAGGCCTGGCCCATCAGCAAGGCCGCCATGATCGTGCCCGCCAGGGCCACCGAGAGATTGAGCGAGATCAGGATCGCCGGCAGCACGCCCGGCAGGTAATTGGCGGCGCCGTCGTTCAGAAAGTGCGCCCAGCTCATGCCGGTCAGGCGAGCGGGAGAGGACGGGGAACGAGACGAGGCGGTGGCGGTCGAGGCCTCCATGGTGAACTCCGGTAGTGGTGGGCGGCGGCAACGTCCCCGGGCTGGGCGTATTTCTCTCATTGCTTGAATAACACGCCCTCGGGACCGTCACAAGTCGCGCTCATGGCACGCGCGCGAACGGTCACCAGGGCATGGCGGGCACGGCAATGTCTCGTTTGGACATGGCGATGACTCGCTGGGAACAGTCCGCGCCGACAAGAAGGCTATGGTCGAAGAGTGGCGTTCTCGTCGCCACGCCTCTCCCTATAAAACCAAAGGACAAGAGCCATGAGCACAGCCAACCGTGGCGTCATCTACATGGGCGCCGGCCATGTCGAGGTTCAGCCGATTGCCTTTCCCGAGCTGGCGCTGGGGGATCGCAAGTGCCAGCACGGCGTGATACTCAAGGTCGTCACCACCAACATCTGCGGCAGTGACCAGCACATGGTGCGCGGGCGTACCACCGCGCCCGCCGGCATGGTGCTGGGACACGAGATCACCGGCGAGGTCATCGAGTGCGGTCGCGACGTCGAGTTCGTCAGTGTCGGCGATATCGTCTCGGTTCCTTTCAACATCGCCTGTGGGCGTTGCCGCAACTGCAAGGAAGGGCAGACCGGCATCTGCCTCAACGTCAATCCGGCTCGCCCGGGTGCCGCTTACGGATATGTCGACATGGGCGGCTGGGTCGGCGGCCAGTCCGAATACGTCATGGTGCCCTATGCGGACTTCAACCTCTTGAAGTTCCCCGATCGCGACATCGCCATGGACAAGATCCGCGACTTGACGTTGCTCTCCGATATCTTCCCGACCGGTTTTCATGGCTGCGCCACCGCCGGTGTCGGCCCCGGCAGCACCGTCTACATCGCCGGTGCCGGACCGGTCGGGCTGGCCGCGGCGGTCTCCGCCCAGCTGCTGGGAGCCGCCTGCGTCATCGTCGGCGACATGAACCCGCAGCGTCTCGATCAGGCCAAGAGCTTCGGCTGCGAGACCCTGGACCTGCGCCAGGACACGCCCATGCCCGATATGCTGGAGCCGATCCTCGGTGAACGCGAAGTGGATTCGGCGGTAGATGCGGTGGGCTTCGAGGCGCGCTGCCATGGTCACAATCATGCGCACGAGCAGCCGGCCACGGTGCTCAATGCCTGCATGGACGTCACCCGGGCCGGTGGCCAGATCGGGATTCCGGGACTTTACGTCACCGAAGATCCCGGCGCGGGCAGTGAGGAAGCGCGGCACGGCAACCTCTCGATGCGCCTTGGGCAGGGCTGGGCCAAGTCCCATTCCTTCCACACCGGTCAGTGCCCGGTAATGAAATACCATCGGCAACTGATGCAGGCGATCCTGTTCGACAAGGTGAATCTCGCCGATGCGGTCAACGTCGAGATCATCTCGTTGGACGACGCGCCGCGTGGGTATGCGGATTTCGATGGCGGCGTGGCCAAGAAATTCGTCATCGATCCGCACGGCAGCGTGGCCGCCTGAACGGCTGGCGCTGGCCCCGGTGCAGGACCGCGGCCAGTGCCGTCATGCATGCCATTCGCGACTGACACCATGGTCTACCCGACATCGCCCCGCCCGGGTGCCAATATGCCATCAGGCGCCCGCTTCAGGGCGGGGCAGCCGGTACCCGGAAGGCGTCTTCCATGGCGGTCCGTCACGTCGGCAGCGCTTTACCGGGCCAGTCAGTGCCTACCGATAACAACGAGCACGCCATGACCGTCGAGACTCTCACTCCCAAGCGTCGCTTTCGCAACAAGCTCCGCGGGCGCGACCTGCCCCCCGTTGCCCTGGCGGCGCTTCGCCAACTCCTCGGCGATGAACGCGAGGACGGTGAACGGCAACGCCGCGATCTCCTGATCGAGCATCTGCATACCATCCAGGATGCCCAGGGTCACCTCTCGCTGGTGATGCTTCGCGCGCTTGCCACCTACATGAATCTGCCCATGGCCGCGGTCTACGAGACGGCGACCTTTTACGCTCACTTCGATGTGGTCCATGACGATCAGTCGCCACCGCCCGAGGTGACGGTCCGGGTCTGCGATTCGCTGTCCTGCCGGCTGGCCGGTGCCGAGGCGCTCAAGGCAAAGCTGGCGGCCGGCGTCGATCCGGAAGCGGTCCGGGTGGTGCGAGCCCCTTGCATGGGGCGCTGCGACACCGCGCCGGTGGTGGAAGTGGGGCATCATCACGTGCGCTTCGCCACCCATGAAGGGGTGGCCTCGGTGATCGATACCGGTCATTACCATCCCGAGGCGATTCTCTGGCAGCGGCTGGCGGATTATCGCGCCGAGGGCGGCTATGCATTGCTCGCCGACTGCCACGCGGGACGCGTCACGGTCGAGGCGTTGATGCAGGCGCTGGAAACCGCCAATCTGCGCGGCCTGGGCGGCGCCGGCTTCCCCACCTTCAAGAAATGGACCTTCGTGCGCCAGGAAGCGGGGCCGCGCTACTGTGCCATCAACGCCGACGAAGGCGAACCCGGTACCTTCAAGGATCGCGTCTATCTGGAACGCTCGCCGCACCGCTTCCTCGAGGGTGCCCTGGTCAGCGCCTGGGCGGTGGAGGCCGAGGCGCTCTACATTTACCTGCGCGACGAGTATCCGGGCCTGCACCGCGTATTGCGCGAGGCGATCGCCGAGCTCGAGGACGAGGGCCTGGTGGCGCCGGGCTATATCGTGCTGCGGCGCGGCGCCGGTGCCTATATCTGCGGCGAGGAGTCGGCGATGATCGAGTCGCTGGAGGGCAAGCCCGGCAAGCCTCGCCATCGGCCGCCCTTCGTCGCCCAGAGAGGGCTGTTCGATCGTCCCACGCTGGTCAACAACGTGGAAACCGTCTACTGGATCCCGCTGATCTGGCAGCGCGGTGCCGAGGCCTTCGCGCGCCAGGGCCGCCACGGTCGGGTGGGGCTGCGCAGCTTCTCGGTCTCCGGCCGGGTCAAGCACCCCGGCGTGCACCTGGCCCCGGCGGGCATCACCCTCGAGGAGTTGATCGAGGAATATTGCGGCGGCATGGCCGAGGGGCATCGCCTTGTCGCCTACCTGCCCGGCGGCGCCTCCGGCGGCATCCTGCCGGCGTCCAAGGCGAACGTACCGCTGGACTTCGACACCCTGCAGGCGCACGGCTGCTTCATCGGCTCGGCGGCGGTGATCGTGCTGTCCGACCAGGACGATCTGCGTGCCGTCGCTACCAATCTGCTGGCCTTCTTCGCCGACGAGTCCTGCGGTCAGTGCACCCCTTGTCGGGTGGGCACCGAGAAGATGCTGACCCTGCTCGAGGGCGACGAATGGGATGCCGCGACCCTGACGCGCCTCTCGCAGGTGATGATGGATGCCTCCATCTGCGGCCTCGGGCAGGCGGCGCCCAATCCGGTGCTGGGGCTGCTCAAGGACTTCCGCGGTGAACTCGCCGCCCAGAACGTGATCGTCAAGGGATAAGGGAGACATGGCATGAGCAAGCAACGCTCGAACACAAGCTTCACCCTGACCCTAGACGGGGTGGCAGTAAGCGCCACTGCCGGGGAGACGCTCTGGCAGGTGGCCAAGCGTGCCGGCGAGAGCATTCCTCACCTGTGCTTCAAGGATGCCAGTGGCTACCGTGCCGACGGCAATTGTCGCGCCTGCATGGTGGAGATCGAGGGCGAGCGTGCCCTGGCCGCCAGTTGCCTGCGCGAGGCCGCCCCCGGCATGGTGGTCAAGAGCGCCAGTTCAGAGCGGGCTCGCACGGCGCGGGAAGGCGTCATGGAGCTGCTGCTGGTCGACCAGCCGGCGCGTGACGACAGCCCCGACCGTTCCAGCCACTTCTGGGCCATGGCCGATCAACTGGCCATCGATGCCACGGCGGTGCGCCGACGGCTGCCGGCGCGGGCCGAGAGAGAGGCGGCCACCGTGCACCATGTGCACCTTCCCGAGCATTCGCGGCGCGCCTCGTCGACCCATGACGCCAGCCATTCGGCCATGAACGTCAACCTCGACGCCTGCATCGAGTGCAATCTCTGCGTGCGTGCCTGTCGCGAGGTCCAGGGCAATGACGTCATCGGCATGGCGCATCGCGGGGCGGCTTCCAAGATCGTCTTCGATTTCGACGATCCCATGGGCGATAGCACCTGCGTGGCCTGCGGCGAGTGCGTTCAGGCCTGCCCGACCGGGGCACTGATGCCGGCGACCCTGGTCGACGAAGCGGGGCGCGGCGATTCCCGGGTGGCCGACCGCAGCGTCGATTCCGTCTGTCCCTACTGCGGCGTGGGCTGCCAGCTCACCTACCATGTCAAGGACGACGCGATTCTCTTCGTCGAAGGGCGCGAGGGCCCTTCCAACCAGAACCGGTTATGCGTCAAGGGCCGCTTCGGCTTCGATTATCCGCGGCACCCGTCACGCTTGACCACGCCACTGATCCGCAAACCGGGGGTGCCCAAGGGGCTCGATCCGGATTTCGATCCGGCTCAGCCACTGACCCATTTCGTCGAAGCGAGCTGGGATGAAGCGCTGGATCTTGCCGCCGGCGGGCTCGCCGACCTCAAGGCAGCCCACGGCCCCGATGCCCTGGCCGGCTTCGGCAGCGCCAAATGCTCCAACGAGGAAGCCTGGCTGTTTCAGAAGCTGGTACGCACCGGTTTCGGCTCCAACAATGTCGACCATTGCACCCGGCTGTGCCATGCCAGTTCGGTGGCGGCACTGATGGAATGCATCGGCTCGGGCGCGGTGACCGCCTCCTTCATGCAGGCGCTGCAGGCCGATGTCGTGATCCTCACCGGCTGCAATCCGACGATCAACCATCCCGTGGCGGCCACCTACTTCAAGCAGGCGGCCAGAAACGGCACCAAACTGATCGTCCTCGACCCACGCGGCCAGGCACTGGATGCCTACGCGCATCGGAGCGTGCGTTTCACCCCCGGCGGCGATGTCTCGCTCTACAACGCCATGCTCAACGTCATCATCAGCGAGGCGCTCTATGATCAGGCCTATATCGATGCCCACACCGAGGGCTTCGAGGCACTCAAGGCCCATGTGCGTGACATGACGCCCGAAGCGATGTCGCCCGCCTGCGGCGTCGAGCCCGAGCTGATTCGCGAGCTTGCACGGCTGTATGCCCAGGCCGAGCGGGCGATGATCTTCTGGGGCATGGGCATTTCCCAGCACGTGCATGGCACCGACAACGCCCGCTGCCTGATCTCGCTGGCGCTGGCCTGCGGCCAGACCGGCCGTCCCGGGACCGGCCTGCATCCGCTGCGTGGCCAGAACAACGTCCAGGGCGCCTCCGATGCCGGCCTGATTCCCATGGTGCTGCCCGACTATCAACCGGTGGGCGACGCCCAGATGCGCAGTGCCTTCGAGGAATTGTGGAACTCGCCGCTGGATGCGACGCCCGGGCTCACGGTGGTGGAGATCATGAATGCCATCGCTGCCGGTACCATCAAGGGGATGTACATCCTCGGCGAGAATCCCGCGATGTCCGACCCGGACCTCGATCACGCCCGGGAAGCGCTGGCCAAGCTCGAGCATCTGGTGGTGCAGGATCTGTTCGTCACCGAGACCGCGCAGTTCGCCGATGTGATCCTGCCGGCCTCGAGCTGGCCGGAAAAGGACGGCAGCGTGACCAACACCAACCGTCAGGTGCAGCTCGGTCGCGCTGCGGTGCCGCTACCCGGTGAGGCGAAGCCCGACTGGTGGATCATCCAGCAGCTCGCCAATCGCCTGGGTCTGGACTGGCATTACACGCACCCGCGCGAGGTGTTCGACGAGATGAAGCAGGGCATGGCGTCGCTCGATCACATTTCGTGGGCCCGTCTGGAACGCGAGAGCTCGGTGACCTATCCCTGCCCGGCCGAGGACGCCCCCGGCGCTGACGTAGTGTTTTCCGACGCCTTCCCCACCGCGAGCGGGCGAGCGACGTTCACACCGACCCGGCCACTGCCACCGGATGAACCCATCGATGATGACTATCCCACGGTGTTGATCACTGGGCGCCAACTGGAACATTGGCACACCGGCTCCATGACCCGGCGTACTCGGGTACTCGATGATCTCGAGCCCGAGGCGGTGGCCAGCCTCGCGCCGTCGGAATTGGGGCGCCTGGGGCTGTCGCCGGGCGAGGCGGTCACCATCGCCACTCGGCGTGGCAGCATCACCCTGAAGACGCGCGCCGATCCCTTGATGCAGCCAGGCATGGTGTTCGTGCCGTTCTGCTATCTGGAGGCGGCGGCCAATATCCTGACCAATCCGGCGCTCGATCCGTTCGGCAAGATTCCCGAGTTCAAGTACGCCGCCAGTCGGTTGCATCGCGCCGAGGTGGCGATGGCGCTCGACGGCTGATCCGGGGGCGTGTCGCAAACGCATCCGGCCGTGACGTTTGCAAGTACCCCGTGCCAGGAGGGACGGGGCTACCATCGCGTCATACACAGACACGTCGCCGTGCCATGACAGCGCACGGGGATCGCGCAGGAGAGGTGCCATGCAACGTTATTCAGGCTTCGGCCTCGTCAAGCACGCGTTACGCCACCACGAGGATTGGCAACGCCAATGGCGCAATCCCACGCCCAAGCCGGGGTACGACGTGATCATCGTCGGCGGCGGCGGGCACGGTCTGGCCACGGCGTACTATCTGGCCAAGGAGCACGGCATCACCAATGTGGCGGTGCTCGAGAAGGGCTGGCTGGGCGGTGGCAATACCGCGCGCAACACCACCATCGTGCGTTCCAACTACCTGTGGGACGAGTCGGCGGCGCTCTACGAGCATGCGATGAAGCATTGGGAAGGGCTCTCTCAGGAACTCAACTACAACGTCATGTTCTCCCAGCGTGGCGTGTTGAACCTGGGCCATACCCTGCAGGACATGCGCGACATTCAGCGCCGGGTCAACGCTAACCGACTCAACGGTATCGACGGTGAGGTGCTGGATGCCCAGGGCGTGCAGTCGCTGGTGCCGATCATGGACTGCTCGAAGCATGCACGATATCCGGTCATGGGCGCGTCCTGGCAGCCGCGCGCCGGGGTGGCGCGTCACGATGCCGTGGCCTGGGGCTATGCCCGCGCCGCCGATGCGCTGGGCGTCGACCTGCTGCAGAACACCGAGGTCACCGGCTTCAAGATTCGCGATGGGCGGATCCTGGGCGTGCATACCAACCGCGGCGACATCGAGGCCAAGACCGTGGGCTGCGTCACGGCAGGCAACTCCAGCGTGCTGGCCCGCATGGCCGGCCTCAACCTGCCGCTGGAGTCGCATCCCTTGCAGGCGCTGGTCTCCGAGCCGCTCAAGCCGGTACTCGATACCGTGGTGATGTCCAATCACGTGCACGGTTACATCAGCCAGTCCGACAAGGGCGACCTGGTCATCGGTGCCGGCATCGACGGCTACAACGGCTACGGCCAGCGGGGCAGCTATCCCACCGTCGAGCACACCCTGCAGGCCATCGTCGAGATGTTCCCGATCTTCTCGCGGGTGCGCATGAACCGGCAGTGGGGCGGCATCGTCGATACCTGTCCGGATGCCTGTCCGATCCTCTCCAAGACCAAGGTCAAGGGACTCTACTTCAACTGCGGCTGGGGGACGGGCGGTTTCAAGGCGACTCCGGGCTCGGGACATGTCTTCGCGGCCAGTCTGGCCAAGGGCGAGATGCATCCCATCGCCGCGCCGTTTTCCATCGATCGTTTCCACAGCGGGGCGTTGATCGACGAGCACGGCGCCGCTGGCGTCGCGCACTAGGACTCGTCTGAAAAGTCGACGAGCGATTATCAGACAAGGCAAAAATGGGCGAAAAGACGGAGTTTACAGATCGTAAATGAGTACTTTGAGCCTATTTTTAACGCCGTATGATCGAGCGCAGGCACTTTTCAGACAGTGCCTAAGGGAGAACCACCATGTTCCATATTTACTGCCCGTATTGCGAAGAACATCGCGAGGAAGAGGAATTCCATCCCAAGGGCCAGGCACACATCGCGCGTCCCGATGACCCGGACGCCTGCAGCGACGAGGAATGGGGCGACTATCTGTTCTTCCGCGACAATCCGCGCGGTATTCACCATGAGTTGTGGGTTCATGCGGTGGGCTGTCGCAAGTTCTTCAACATCACCCGACACACGGTGAGCTACGAAATCCTCGAGACCTACAAGATGGGCGCACAGCCCCAGGTGACGGCGGCGCCGCGCGAGACGGGCGAGGCCCACGGTGCCGAAGGCCGCGCCGACGCCAAGGATATACACGAAGGAGTCCGGGCATGAATCAGCCAAATCGTCTTGCCCAAGGGGGGCGCATCGACCGGCGCCAGCCGCTGAGCTTTCGCTTCAATGGACAAACGTACCAGGGGTATGCCGGGGATACCCTGGCGTCGGCCTTGTTGGCCAATGGCGTGGACCTGGTCAATCGCAGCTTCAAGTATTCACGGCCGCGCGGCATCGTGGCGGCGGGCGCGGAAGAACCCAACGCGGTCGTCCAGCTGGGTTCCACGCCGGCGACACAGGTACCCAACGTGCGCGCCACTCAGCAGGCGCTCTACGATGGCCTGGAGGCCCGCAGCACCAATGGCTGGCCCGATGCACAGCGCGACGTGATGCGCTGGGTGGGCAAGCTGGGGGGGCCGTTCATGCCGCCGGGCTTTTATTACAAGACGTTCATGGCGCCGGCCTCGATGTGGATGACCTACGAGAAGGCCATTCGCAAGACGGCCGGTCTCGGCAGCAGTCCCACGGCGGCGGATCCCGATCGCTACGATCACATGAACCAGCATTGCGACGTACTCGTCGTCGGGGCCGGCCCCGCGGGCTTGAGCGCTGCCCTGGCGGCGGCACATGCCGGCGCACGGGTGATCCTCTGCGATGAGCAGGAAGAAATGGGCGGTTCGTTGCTCGACAGCCGGGCCCAGCTCGACGATCGCCCGGCGGCGCAATGGGCACGCGAGACGCTCGCCACGCTGGCCGGGATGGACAATGTGACGTTGCTGCCACGCACCACTGCCAACGGCTACCACGATCATCACTTCGTGACCCTGCACGAACGCCGTACCGAGCATCTCGGCGAGACGGCCGTGTCGGCCGATGGTCATCGTCCGGTACGTTCGCGGATGCACCGTGTGCGGGCCGGCCAGGTGGTGCTGGCCACCGGCGCCCACGAACGCCCGCTGGTATATGCCCACAACGACGTGCCCGGCAATCTGCTGGCGGGCGCGGTGTCGACCTACATTCGTCGCTACGGCGTGGTGCCGGGCAACCGTCTGGTGCTCTCCACGAGCAACGACCACGCCTATCGCGCGGCGCTGGACTGGCAGGAGGCCGGCCGCGAGGTGGCGGCCATCGTCGACGCCCGCGATGCGCCCGAAGGCGACGTCGTCGAACGCGCCAGGGCGGCGGGGATCCGGATCATCACCGGCAGCGCCGTGATCGAGGCCAAGGGGTCGCAACGCGTGTCTGCGGCCCGTGTGGCGAGGATCGATCGTGAAGCGTTCACGGTGGTCGGCCAGGTCGAAACGCTGGCATGCGACACCATCGCCAGTTCCGGCGGCTACAGCCCGGTCATTCACCTGGCATCGCATACCGGTGCGCGCCCCGTGTGGGATGAGTCGATCCTCGGCTTCGTGCCGACCACCGTGGCGGGTGTCCATGCGGCAGGCGGCGCACGTGGCGTCTATCCACTGAACGCGGTCCTGGCGGATGGCCTCGACACCGGCATGCGGGCAGCGACGGCGCTCGGGTTTAACGCTGCAACGCCGGCGACGGCCTCACCGCATTGCGAGGCGCCTGACGAAGGGCCGGCCTGCGCGCTCTTCCAGGTGCCGCACGAGAAGTCTACATTGCGCGCCCCCAAGCAGTTCGTCGATCTGCAGAACGATGTCACCGCCGGTGCCATCGAGGTCGCCACGCGCGAAGGCTTCGAGTCCATCGAGCACGTCAAGCGCTACACCGCCATGGGCTTCGGGACCGATCAAGGCAAGCTGGGCAACATCAACGGCATGGCGATTGCCGCGCGCTGCCTGGGCCAGAGCATTCCCGAGACCGGCACCACGGTGTTTCGCCCCAACTACACGCCGGTGCCTTTCGGCGCGATCGTCGGCCGCCATTGCCGCGAGCTTTTCGACCCCGCGCGCTACACACCGCTGCAAGCCTGGCACGAGGCCAACGGCGCCGAGTTCGAGGACGTCGGCCAATGGAAGCGGCCGTGGTATTTTCCGCGCGAGCGTCACACCGCCGAGGGCACTCGCCTGGAAACCATGCACGAGGCAGTGGTCCGTGAATGCCGGGCGGTGCGTGAAGGCGTGGGCATTCTCGATGCCTCGACCCTGGGCAAGATCGACATCCAGGGCGCTGATGCACGCGAGTTCCTCGGCCGCATCTACACCAACAAGTGGCAGAAGCTGGCACCTGGTCGCGTGCGCTACGGACTGATGTGCGGCGACGACGGCATGGTGATGGACGACGGCACCACCAGTTGCCTGGCCGAGAATCACTTCTTGATGACCACCACCACCGGCAATGCCGCCCCCGTGCTGGAATGGCTGGAACTCTGGCATCAGACGGAATGGCCGGAACTCGACGTCTCCTTCACCTCGGTCACCGATCACTGGGCGACGATGACCCTTACCGGCCCCGAGGCGCGCAAGCTGCTCGCCGAGCTGACCGATATCGATCTCGACCGTGAAGCGTTCAAGTTCATGGATTGGCGTGAAGGACACGTGGCCGGTGTTCCCGCGCGGGTATTCCGGATCTCCTTCACCGGCGAGCTGGCCTTCGAGATCAACGTCCAGGCGCACTACGCCATGCATGTCTGGAAGGCGCTGTTCGCGCACGGTGACAAGTACGGTCTGACGCCCTACGGCACCGAGACGATGCATGTGCTGCGTGCCGAAAAGGGTTTCATCATCGTCGGTCAGGACACCGATGGTTCGGTGACGCCCGAGGATCTGGGCATGCACTGGGCCATCGGCTATGACAAGCCCTTTCCCTGGATCGGCAAGCGGGCACTGACGCGTTCCGATACCCGCCGCGAAAATCGCAAGCAACTGGTGGGGCTGCGCCCCAAGGACCCTTCTGTCGTGCTGGAGGAAGGCGCACAGATCGTTTTCGACCCCGACCACGCGATTCCCATGCCCATGGTGGGCCACGTGACCTCGAGCTACTACAGCCCGACGCTGGAAAGCGGCTTCGCCCTGGCGGTGGTCAAGGGCGGACACCAGCGCATGGGCGAGAGCGTCTATCTGCCGATGGCCGATGGGCGCGTGCATGAAGCCGAGATCGTCGGCACCCAATTCGTCGATCCCAAGGGAGAGCGCCAGCATGTCTAACCCGGTCAATGTCTACGATGCCCGCGCCGACCATGCCGTCGTCGCCGCCGAGTCGCCGCTGGCGTATTCGTACGCCAGCAGCGGTACGCCCGCGCCCGCACGACACAGCCGCGTGGTCATGGCCGAACGTGCGTTTCTCGGACATCTCATCCTGCGTGGCGGGGCCATCGTGATCGACGAAGCGCTGCGCGAGGTGCTCGGCCTTAGCCTTCCCGGCCGTCCCAATACGCTCACCGTCGCCGACGACGGTCGCTACTCGGTGCAGTGGCTATCGCCGGACGAGTGGCTGCTGATCGTGCCGGGAGGCGAGGAATTCGCCGTGGAAGGCAAGCTGCGTCAGGCCTTGGGCGAGTCTCATTTCGCCATCGTCAGTGTCGGCGGTGGGCAGACGGTGATCGAGCTCAGTGGCGAGGCCGCGCGCGATGTGCTGATGAAGTCGACGGCCTACGACGTGCATCCGCATGCGTTCCCCGTGGGCAAGGGGGTCACCACGTGTTTCGCCAAGACCAACGTCATCCTGCGTCGCCCGGACGAGGCGCGCTGGGAAATCATCGTGCGGCGCAGTTTTGCCGACTACGTATACCGCTGGCTGCTCGATGCCGGCGAGGAGTATGGTATCGGTGTCACACGAGAAAGCCATCATGAGGCGTAAAGATGCCACCTGGATCCTCACCGCTCAGTGCCCCAGCCGCCTGGGGACTGTCGACGTGGTCACGCGTTTCTTGAAGGAGTGCCGCTGCTACATCACCGAGCAGCAATCCTTCGATGACCGCCACGGTGAGCGCTTTTTCATCCGCACGGCTTTCCAGCCCGAGGAGACGGATTTCGACGCCGATACCTTCCAGGCGGCGTTCGCCGCCCGCGCGGCCGAGTTCGACATGGTCTTCGAGCTGACCGCGCCGGAGGCGCGCATGCCGGTGGTGATCATGGTATCCAAGGCGGATCATTGCTTGAACGACCTGCTATACCGCTATCGCACGGGGCAACTGCCGGTGACGATTCGTGCGGTGATTTCCAATCATCCCGATCTCGAGCCGCTGGTCGCCTGGCACGGTTTGCCTTATTACCACCTGCCGATCACGCCCGAGACCAAGGCCGAGCAGGAAGCCGAGGTGTGGCGAGTGATCGAGTCCACCGGGGCGGAGCTGGTTATCCTGGCGCGTTACATGCAGGTGCTTTCCAGCGAGCTGTGCGAGAAGCTCACGGGCAAGGCGATCAACATCCACCATTCGCTGCTGCCAGGGTTCAAGGGCGCCAAACCTTACCATCAGGCGTTCGAGAAAGGCGTCAAGCTGGTCGGTGCCACCGCGCACTACATCAACGACGATCTCGATGAGGGGCCGATCATCACCCAGGGCGTGGAGCCTGTCAGCCATGCCGATGACCCCGAGGATCTGGTCGCCAAGGGACGCGATATCGAATGCTTGACCCTGGCGCGGGCGGTATCGCTTCATCTGGAGCGACGGGTGTTTCTGCATGCCAGGCGCACCGTGGTCTTCGCGCGCTGACGGAGGCGAAAGCGGGAATTTTTCCAGCGTTCTCCTAATCTAAGGATGACGGGACGGCAAACGACAACACCGCCCAACGACGGCCGAGTACCCACAACCACAAGCTTACGTAGTGTTTCCCTGACGCGAGGAGGGTGAGCCATGATGATCGCGGACCTGATCGACGGCGATGACTTTCGCCAACGCCTGCAGGCACTGGGTGTCCGGATTCCCGACGGGGCCTGCCCCGAGACCAGTGCCCGGATGGCCGCCTGCAAGTACAATGAAGTCGGGGTGGAGGGGTTGCCCGAGGCCATTCAGCACATGATGCAGCACAGCGATGAAATGCTGCCCTCGGTACGCCAGGCGATCGAAACCCATCTGCTGCCTCGTTTGCGTACCTAGAGGTATCCTCGCTCGGGCATTCGGCCTGTTATGAGGATGACAAGGCACCAGGCAAAACGGGAATGCCCCACCACGCATGCATGACATGTATCGCGTGGTGGGGCATTTGTCCGATACGCACCGTCAGAGAAACGCTCAGCCCTGAACGATGTGCAATGAAGGGGCCTCTGCGTCCAGTCGCGACAGCATCGTGTCGCTGTACCAGTCGACGAAGTCGATCACGCCGAATTCGTAGGTCCTGGAGTAGGGCCCCGGCTGGTAGGCAACGGAGTTGATGCCGCGCTGGTTTTCCTCGGCCAGTTGACGGTCCTGGTCGTTGGTGGCGTCCCACACCTTGCGCATCCATTCCGGGTCGTAGTCGACGCCTTCCTGAGCGTCGCGATGGACCAGCCACTTGGTGGTCACCAGTGTTTGCTGCGGGCCCAGCGGCAGTACGCGGAAGACCACGGCATGATCGCCCATGAAATGGTTCCATGAATTGGGCAGGTGCAGAATGCGCAACGACCCCATGTCGGGGTTCGGCAGACGTCCCATCAACCGCTGGCTGGCCGGGCGACCGTCCATCGTCATCGAGACGACGCCCTCGATCATCGGCGTGCGGGTCAAGCGGTTGCGCTTGCCGAAGCGCTTGAGCGCCCAGGGGACCTGCTGCTGTTCCCAGTGCGCCTGCTGGCGGGCGACCAGGTCGCGGTAGGCGGGCGTGGCGCGAGGGTCGTCGGTGTCATCGTACTCGATCAGCGAATTGAGCAGCTCCGGATGCGCACCGTTGCAGTGATAGCACTCGCGGTTGTTCTCGATGACCAGCTTCCAGTTGGCCTGCTCGACGATGTTCGACTCCGCCGCCACCTTGACGTTATCCATCTCGTAAGGCGCGAGATAGTCATCGAGCGTGGCCAGGAAATCGTCGATGGCCGGCGGCTGATCGGCCAGGCTGACGAAGAGGAAGCCACCGGCGTGCGTCACTGCCACCGGCTTGAGGCCGTGGGCACCGAGGTCGAAATCCTCGCCCATGTCCTGTCCCGCGAACAGCAGTCGGCCGTCGAGTTCGTAGGTCCACTGATGGTAGGGGCATACCAGCTTGGCGACCTTGCCCTTTGCCTGGGTGCAAAGTCGGGACCCCCGATGTCGGCACACGTTGTGGAAAGCATGGATCGTGCCCTGATCGCCGCGCACCACGATGATGGGATTGTCGCCGATCTGCACGGTCAGGTAATTGCCCTTGGCGGGAATTTCGCAGGTCATGCCGACGAACAGCCATTCTTGCTCGAAGATCTCGCGCATTTCCAGCGCGAACACTCGTGGATCGTTGTAGAACGGCTGCGGCAAGGAATGGTCGCCTTGCCGCTGGCGCAGCATGTCGGCGGTCGCGTCACGCGCGGCGGCCAGGGGATCGTCTAATGCGGATGTAGCGAGCAGATCCATGAAGGCATCCTCTTCGTGCGCCGGTTCGATAACGGATGGCGCCAATGACATTGAATGGGGTATGCGTGAGAGGCGCGAGTGACAAGGAGTGTGGCGTATCGCCACTCAAGCGAATTGTCTGCTCGCGACACCGGCCGATGCAGTGACGACGCCCATCGAAGACAGCGACTGCAAGGCGTGGCCGGGGCTGGCATGCGTGAGTCGTTGGCAGGCAAGTGGCCACTGAGCCGCATGATCACAATGCGCTGAAACGTCGGATACCGTCGCGCGACCAGGTAGACTTTCCATGACCCAGAATTTCTTCAATCCCGTCACGACCCAGACCTGGACGAACGGGCGCCACAACGTGCGCTGCGTGAAGGTCATCCAGGAAACCTGGGACGTTCGCACTTTCTGCTTCATGGCCGATCAGCCAGTGCTGTTCTTCTTCAAGCCGGGGCAGTTCGTGACCCTGGAGCTGGAGATCGACGGCGAAGCGGTGATGCGGTCCTACACGATCTCCAGTTCGCCCTCCGTGCCCTACAGCTTTTCGATCACCGTCAAGCGACTGCCCGACGGGCGTGTCTCCAACTGGCTGCACGAAAACCTGCAGGTGGGCAGCGAGCTGGTGGTGCACGGCCCGGTCGGGGATTTCAATGTCATCGACTATCCCGCCGACAAGGTGCTCATGCTGTCCGGCGGGGTCGGCGTCACGCCCTTGATGTCGATGACGCGCTGGTTCTTCGACACCAACGCCAATGTCGATCTGCAGTTCGTGCACAGCGCGCGCACGCCTCGCGACATCATCTTCCACCGCGAACTCGAGCACATCTTCTCGCGAATTCCCGATTTCCGGCTGCATATCGTCTGCGAGCGTGGCGATGAAAGCGGCGAACCCTGGGCGGGATTCCGCGGCTACCTGGCGCAGGCGATGCTCGAATTGATGGTGCCGGATTACCTGGAGCGCGAAATCTTCTGTTGCGGGCCCACGCCGTACATGAAGGCCGTCAAGCAGGTGCTGAAGAGCAACGGCTTCGACATGAGCCACTATCACGAGGAGTCGTTCGGGGCCACGCCCGCCGATGTCCGGGCGGATGTGGAGGAACTTGCCGAGCAGGCCGAGGCGGAGATGGAAGCCGTCGATACCGCCGACATGCTGCAGGTCGAATTCAGCAACAGTGGCAAGAGCATTCGCATCATGCCCGAAGAGACCGTGCACGCCGCCGCCGCCAAGCTGGGCCTGCACATCCCCAAGGCCTGTGGCATGGGTATCTGCGGTACCTGCAAGGTCAAGAAGCTTGCCGGCGAGGTCACCATGGAGCACAACGGCGGTATCACCGAAGAGGACGAGGCAGACGGTTATATCCTGAGCTGCTGCAGCACGCCCAAGAGTCATGTCGCCATCGAGTTCTGAGGCCCGGCATCGATACATAGGCCCGGCATGGCCGGGCGCTCAGCGTGACTCCGGGGAGGGTGTGCCCAGACGTTCGGTCGCTCGGGCGTGGCGGAGTTCACCGCGCGCCTGACGGGCGATCTTCCAGCCTCCGGATAGCGAGAGAAAGGCGAACACGCCGCCCACGATCAGGTCGGGCAAGGCGTTGCCACTGCCGAACACGCCCAGCGCGGCGAGCAGCACGGCACCGTTGCCGATGACATCGTTACGGGTGCAGATCCACACGCTCTGCATGTTGCTGTCGCCCTCGCGATAGCGCATCAACAGCACCAGCACTGCCAGATTGGCGAACAGCGCCAAGAGCCCTACCGCGCCCATGGTCGGCGCATCCGGAAAGCTGCCGGCCAGCAGGTTGTGCAGCGTGACGCCGAGTACCACGACACCGAAGCCAGCCAGCGTTGCCGCCTTGATCAGCGAGGCTCGGGCACGCCACACCAGTCCCATGCCCAGAACCCCGAGGCTGATGGCGTAGTTCGCAGCATCGCCCAGGAAATCGAGCGAATCGGCCATCAATGAGGTGGAGTCCGCCTTCACGCCGGCCAGCATCTCGACCCCGAACATCAGCGCGTTGACCACCAGCGCGATCCATAGCACGCGCCGATAGCGCGGCGTCGCTTCGGGGGAGGGAGAGGAACCGCAGCAACACGCCATGCAAACCTCATCATCGTGAACCGAATTGATGCTTGCGATTCTACAACCCTGGAGTGCACTCCAGGTCAAGCATGGCCGAAATGTGACAGTAATTTGAACGCGCAATCAAAATTCTGAATAATGAAAAAGAGAAAGTTGGATAATAAATCAACATCAGAGGGATCTCATGACACATACACGATGGCATCTCGCGCCGCTGGCGGCGCTGACGCTGGGAGCGTCCACCCTGGCCCAGGCCGACGTCAGTGTGACGCGCGGCGCCACTGACATTCCCGATGGCGAGGCCAACCACGCACAGGACATCACCATCGCCAACGACCAACTGGCCTTTGCGCTGGCCGTCGAGTCGCGGCCGCCCTGGGGCGTGCCGCGCGGGACGCTGGTCGATCTGGCGGCGGTCAAGGATGGCGAGATCGATCTGGACCGTGTCGCCTTTGCCGACTTCATTCCCAACAACTGGTCAGCCTGGCCCAATGACGGCAAGGAGGTCGAAGTCGTCGAGGAATCCGCCGAGCGCGCGGTGATCCGCGTCAGCCGCAATTTCGGCGAAGCCATGGTCACCACGACCTACACGCTGGAAGCCGGCAGCGATCGTGTGCATCTGGAAACCGTGCTCGACAACCAGGGCGACGAACCGCTGGAAGCGATTCGTTCCGGCTTCACGCTGTGGCCGGATACCGGGTATCTGTTCGGTGTGCCCGGACTGGGCGATGCCAAGGAAACCGAGGCCAGCGACGCGCTCACCGATCGCATGGTCGCCTACGACCGGGATTGGGCCTTCGCTCTGCATGCGCCCTATTTCGACCGTATCAATTACGAAGGCCAGGACATGTACCTCGAGCACAGCCTGAAGTCCGGCGAGTCGCGCCGCTTCGAAGGCTGGCTGCAGGTCGTGCCGGAAGGCGACCTGGCACCGGTGGTCGCCAACGAGATCGAGCGCAAGCAGCAGGACAGCGGCGAGATTCACGGCACGCTGCGCGATAGTGACGGCAATGCACCGCCCAATGGCGTGGTGATGATCGAGAAGGAGGGCGCGCCCTACGCCTGGACGCTGGCCGATGGTGGCGAGTTCTCGATGTCGCTGCCGGCGGGCGAGTATCGGGCCTACGCCACGGCGGAAGGTTTCGCCAATGCCGAGCCGGTCGCGCTGGAAGTCACCGACGGCAGCGAGCGCGAGTTGAACTTCGATGGCATGCGCGGGCCCGGCACGCTGTCACTGGACATTCGCGGCACCGAGAACGACACGCCGCGCGATGCGCGTCTGACGATCCTCGAAGGCCAGCAGCCGCCGGTAGAGTTCCTCGGCAAGCAGACCTTCTTCACCGAACTGGACCCCGCCGGTCACGCCGAGCTCAAGCTGGCGCCCGGCGACTACCGCCTGGCCGTCAACGCCGGTGCCGGCTTCACCGCACGCCAGCAGACGCTGGAGGTCAGCCTGGAGACCGGAGAAGAGATCGACAAGACCGTCGAAATCGAGCGTCTCGTCGAACCCAACGACGATCACTGGTATGGCGCCGACCTGCATCATCACGCCAACGTGCTGGAAGGCACCACGCCACCGACTACGGTGGTGCGTGCCCAGTTGGCCACGGACCTCGACCTGACCTTCATCAGCGATCACGACTCCACGGCCAATCACGACACCTTCCGCAAACTCTCCGCCGAGCGCGGCGTGCCGTTCATTCCCTCCATCGAGATCTCGCCCTCCTGGGGGCACATGAACCCCTTCCCCATCGAGATGAACGGGGAACTCGAGGTCGACCCCGGCACCGACGACGTGCAGGAGATCGTCAAGGACGCACACCGTCTGGGCGCCGAGGTGGTGCCCATGAACCACCCGTACAACGCCTACGGCTATCTCAGCAATCTGGGCGACGGCAAGGTACCCGGCGGCTTCACGCCTGGTTTCAACCTGCTCGAACTCAATGCCGAAGTGGACAACGAGCCGACCATTGCCGCCGCGCATCGCTTCTGGGATCAGGGGACGCGCCTGTACTTCACCGCAGGCACGGATACCCACGATGCCTGGAACGATCTCACCGGCCGCATTCGCATGATGGGGCACGTGCCCGGCGAACTGACCCCACGCGCTTTCGCCCGTGCCCTCAAGGATGGCCATGGCTACGCGACCCAGGGACCGCTGCTGTTCCCCGAGAAGCACATGTTCGGCGACAGCCTGCGCCTGGTGGAAGACGCCAAGGGCGAATGGATGGTAAACGCCACCGCCGTCAACGGCCTGGCGGAAGCCCGCCTGATCGGCCAGGGCGGCGAGGTGCTCGCCACCCAATCGCTCGACGGCACCGACGCGACGTTGACCTTCGAGATTCCCGGTGATGCCAAGGGCTGGGTCGCGCTGGAAGTCGACGATGCCGATGGCGACACCGCCTGGACGAACCCGCTGTGGCTCGAGCGTCGCAGCAAGGCCGATTATCTCGGTCACGATGGCACCAACGAGGGCGGCGCTGACGAGGAAGACGCCTGATCGCGAGATCCGGCACGCGTCACCATAACCACGATAACGCTCCGCCAAGACCCCTGTTCAAAGGGGCTTCAAGGGAATGCCACGCCTTCGGGCGTGGCTTTTTTGTGGGCGGCTGGCAGGAACTGTGTGAGGATCTCACCAAAGTCGGCCACGCTGACATTGGCGACAGGGCATCGCGGGCTCTTTCCGTCGAACTCATGGCCGCGATACCGGTCCGTGTTGGTGGGAGTCGTCAGGGAAGCCGCGTCGCATGAAAAGCGTGCGCTTCGGTCGGAGATCACAGGAGGAGCCAGGGCATGAATGCAAGCAAGATACTGCAGCAGTTGATGCAACAAGCCGGCGGTAGCCAGAAGGGCAGTGGTGTCGATGTGAAGGGGATGCTGGACGGTCTCTCGAAACAGCTGGGCGGCAGTGGTTCACACGGCAAGTCCAGCGGCGGGAACGTGGGTGGCTTCGATATGAAGAGCCTGCTCGGCGGCGGTGCCCTGGGTATGCTGGTCGGCTCCAAGCGCGGCCGCAAGATGGGCGGTAAAGCACTCAAGTACGGTGCGATCGCCGGTGTCGGCGTACTGGCCTGGAAAGCGTGGCAAAATGCGCAGAACAAGGGCACGGGCAGCGCGACACAAGAGGCTGACGAAGGCGAGCGTGTCGAGGCGCTCGACGGCGAGTACCAGGAGCGGCGTAGCCTGGAACTCTTGCAGGCGATGATCATGGCGGCTCGAGCCGATGGCCACATCGACGAGCAGGAACAGGCGCTGATCACCGAACAGATCGACGCCCTGGGGGCAGACGACGAGATGCACCGCTGGGTCGAACAGCAATTGAAGGCACCGCTGGATGCCCAGGCCCTGGCCCGTGAGGCGGACTCGCCCCAGGCGGCGCGGGAGATGTATTTGAT
This sequence comes from Chromohalobacter sp., assembly GCF_039830575.1. Taxonomy (NCBI): domain Bacteria; kingdom Pseudomonadati; phylum Pseudomonadota; class Gammaproteobacteria; order Oceanospirillales; family Halomonadaceae; genus Chromohalobacter; species Chromohalobacter sp. The sequence continues at coordinate 308,108 of NZ_JBDOOX010000009.1, forward strand.
CAGTGTCGCCGTGATCGACGAGACCACGCCGATGGAACGTGCCTGGCTCGATCAACTGGCCAGCGAGCTGGGGCTATCCCCGGAGATGGCCGCCGAGCTTGAACGCCAGGCGCAGCAGGCCGAGGCCGGTTAAGACCCGAGCCTTTCAGCGATGCGACGCCGCCAGGGTGCCCCCGGCGGCAATGAACAAGCTGCCAGTGGTGCGATTGAACAACTTCACACGGCGTGGGCTATGAAACCAGCGCCCGATGCCCGAGCCCATCGTGGCGTAGCTCGACATGGTGGTGAGGTCGATGGCCAGCCAGGTCAGCGACAGGATCGCGAATTGGGGCAGTTGCGGGGCGCCGAGATCGATGAAGCCGGGAAAAAGCGCGCCGAAGAAGAGCAGGTCCTTGGGATTGCTGATGCCCACCGTAAAGCCGCGCCGAAACAATTCCAGCCGGCCGGTACGCCCGGCTTGCACCGAACTCGCCGACGGCGTCTCCGTCGGCGACGTCGTCACGGGCGCCCGCCAGGCCTGAATGCCCAGATAAATCAGATACGCCGCGCCCAGCCCCTTCAGCAGCATGAAGGCCAGTTCCGAGGTGGCGAGAATCGCGCCCAACCCCAGCGACGAGAGCCCCATGAGCACCAACGACGCCATGGCCCCGCCGATCACCGTCGCCAAGGCGCGCTGACGGCCATGGCGCAACCCGTGGTGCATGCATAACAGTGCCACCGGACCGGGGAAGGCGATCAGTGCGGCGATAACGCCGACATAAGTGAGCCACGTCGTCAGCTCCATGGGGGAATCTCCGTTCATGAGCGGTTGCATACGGCCGCCAGATGGGCTCGCATGGCCACCGTATATTCGCGACGGCCGATCAAACGATGATATATCAATTTACTACGATAAAAAGCGCCGCGCTTCCCCGTCGCGTCTACACGATGACACCGTCCAGCAACACCACCGGGCTTGGAGATCGACCTTCGTCGGGCATAGAGTGAAAGCGGGACGCCACGCGTCGACGTGGCGATCACTTATGCGCCTCTCGAGGGCGCCGATGCGGAGGGAATCGCATGAGCAGTCACAGTAACGTGGCCGAGATCATCGTCGAGACACTGGCGGAGGCTGGCGCCAGGCGCTGTTACGGCGTCGTCGGCGATACCATCAATCACTTCACCGATGCCATTCGACGCAGTGATACCCTGGAATGGGTTCATGTGCGCCATGAAGAAGTCGGCGGCTTCGCCGCGGGGGGCGAGGCCTACATGACGCGGGAGCTGGCGGTGTGTGCCGGTACCTGCGGCCCCGGCAGCCTGCATTTCGTCAATGGGTTGTTCGAGGCGCATCGCAGTGGTTCGCCGGTGGTGTTGATCGCCTCCCAAGTGGCCACCAAGGATGCCGGTATCGGTTTTCCGCAGGACGTCGACCCCAGGGCCATCTATTCACAGTACAGCGTGTTCTGCGAGTCGATCGTCAATCCCGAACAGGCACGCCGCATGACCGCGCTGGCCGCCCAGTCGGCACTGGCCAATAACGGGGTGGCGGTGCTCGTCGTGCACGGCGATATCTTCACGCAGACACCGAGTCAGGACTTGCCGTTTCGCGCGCATCGCTTCGACCCCATCGTGCGGCCCAATGCCGAGGAATTCGTGCCTGCCGTCAAACAGCTTAATAAGGGAGGCAAGATATCCATCTTCGCCGGATTTGGCTGTGAGCACGCCCGCAGCGAGGTCATGGCCCTGGCGGCCAAGCTCAACGCGCCGATCGCCTGGACCTCGCGCGCCAAGGACTTCATCGAACCCGACAATCCCTTCGAGGTCGGCATGACCGGCGTGTTCGGTCTGGCAGGCGGTTATCATGCCGTGGCCGAATGCGACACGCTCCTGCTGCTGGGCTGCAACTTCGCCTGGGGGCAGTTCTATCCCGAGAAGGCCACCATCATTCAGGTGGATATCGACCCGCAGCAGATCGGCAAGCGTCATCCGGTGGACATCGGCCTGGTCGGCAGCGTGCGTGATACCTGCCTGGCGCTGGCCAAGATGATCGATGAACAGACCGATACCCGTTGGCTGGATAGCTGCCGCAAGCAGTACCAGAAAGCGTTGACGCATGATGCTCACGAGTCCCGCGACGATACGCTGATCCACCCGCAGGAGCTCACCCTGGCACTCAATGCGCATGCGCCCGACGATGCCTTCTTCACGGCGGACGGGGGTAGCCCGATGGTCTGGATGCTGCGCCACATTCGGGCCACCGGCCGGCGTCGTACGCTTTCCAGTCTCGTTCACGGCACCATGGCCAACGCGTATCCGCAGGCGATCGGCATTCAGAAGGCCTTTCCCGAGCGGCAAGTCATCGCCATGTGCGGTGACGGTGGCCTGACCATGCTGATGGGAGACCTCTTAACCCTCAAGCAGGAGAAGGTGCCGCTCAAGATCGTCGTCTACAACAACAGCTCGCTGGGCTTCGTCGAACTGGAACAGAAGGTCGAAGGCCTGCTCGACAGCTACACCGATCTCGAGAATCCCGAATTCGACAAGCTGGCGCAGGTCATGGGCATCTGGGGCAGGCGAGTGGAGGAGTCGCACCAGCTCGAACCCGCCATCATCGAATGGCTCGCCCATGAGGGGCCGGCACTGCTCGACGTGAAGGTCAACCGGATGGAACTCGTCATGCCGCCCAAGGTGGAAGCCGGACAAGTCGCCTCCACCGCACTCTACTCCACCAAAGCCGTTCTCAACGGGCGCATGGAGGATGTCGTCGACCTCGTCAAGAGCAACTTCTTCAAGCGCTGAACGCGTAGCCAAGTCAATGCTCACTCACGTCCGGGCACCGCCAGGTGCCCGGTTTTTATGTGCTGAGCGACGATGAGGCACCTTCAAAGTGAGTCATTACCCACCTGGCCTCGGCCCATGACCTCGACCACACTCATGCCAAGCGCCAACGCGAAGGAGGAGTGTGGATGATGCGACCGGGGTTTCTCTGTGCGACATGCGGGGTGCAGTATCCCGCGAGCGAGGCGCCGCCGCCGCGGTGCCCGGTGTGCGAGGACGAGCGCCAGTACGTGCCGGCATCGGGGCAGCAGTGGACGACGCCGACGGCCCTGGCGGCGGGGCATACCAATACCTTTCGCGAGATGGTGCCGGGGCTTCTGGCGCTGGGCACGGTGCCGAAGTTCGCCATCGGCCAACGGGCGTTCTTGCTGCGCACGCCCCACGGCAATGTGTTGTGGGATTGCCTGAGTCTGCTGGATGCGGCCACGGTTACGCTGATCGAGGCGTTGGGCGGACTCGAGGCCATCGTCATTTCGCATCCGCATTACTACGCCACCATGGCGAGCTGGGGTCGTACCTTCGGGTGCCCGGTGTACGTGCACGCGGCGGACAGCGAGTGGATCATGGCGCCGGACGAGGCGCTTTCCCCATGGCAGGGCGAGACGTTGGAGGTGCTGCCCGGCGTGACGGCACACCGGCTGGGTGGGCATTTCCCCGGGGCCAGCGTGCTGCACTGGGAAGCGCGCGGTACGCTGTTGACCGGGGATACGCTGCTGGTCACGCCGGACCGCATGGCATCCTTCATGTGGTCGTACCCCAACAACATTCCGCTGCCCGCCAGTGAGGTGGCACGTATCGGCGAACGCTTGCAGCGTCTCGACTTCGAGGCCGTCTACGCGGCATTCTGGCACAGTGAGATCACCGCCGACGCGGGGCCGGTAGTGGCACTATCGGTGGCGCGCCATTGCCAGGCACTGGAAGGCGGTGGGACGACGTGAGCGCCCACTCGGATGGCGACGATGGACACCCATGAACGGAGACGATGTCATGAAGTTGTATCTCAAGCCGGGCAGCTGTGCGATGGCGGTGCATATCGCGCTGGAAGAGGCGGAGTTGACCTACGAGATCGAGACGGTGGATCTGGCCACCAAGCAGACGGCCAGCGGCGAGGATTACCTGACCATCAATCCCAACGGCTACGTCCCCGCCCTGGTGCTGGATGACGGCGAGGTGATGACCGAGGCGGTCGCGATCCTGCTGTATATCGCCAACCTCGCGCCGGAGGCCGAACTGGCACCATCTCCGGGCAGCAAGGCCTATTTCGAGCTGTTGAGCCATCTGGTATTCATTACCACCGAGCTGCACAAGAACTTCAGCCCGTTCTTCAAGCCCAACAGCGGCGAGACGTGGCGCGCCATGGCCCAGAAGAACCTCAACGCGCGGCTGTCACTGATGAACGAGCACCTGGCCACACGCGATTACGTGGCGGGCGAGCGTTTCAGCGTGGCGGATGCCTACCTGTTCACGGTACTCAGCTGGTCACGGGTGGTGCATGTTTCACTGTCGCCGTGGCCCCACCTGGAGCGTTTCGTGGCGCGCATTGCCGAGCGCGAGTCGGTCCAGCGCGCCATGCAGGCGGAAGGGTTGAAGTGAGCGATCGCTTTCCTCCTGTCGCGGCTGTCGGGCGTGATCGCACCCGCCGGCGCCACTGACATCGATATCCACCTCGTCCAGCATGTCGGGAGGACTCAGCTTGTACCAAGCCGGGCATGACGATGATTGCGAATGCTGTGAGAGCGATGCAGTCAGTCCGTAGCCAGCGCCTGGAGTCGTACCAGCGTCTCGTCGCCCAGTCGGCGCGTGAGGGTCTCGGCGTCGCCGTGGGGGGCCAGTGCCGCTGCTTGGCCGGCCCACAGCGAGGAGAAGTCGCCACGCCCTTGGGCCTCGGCGGCTTGCTTGAGCGGGGCAAGCGCGCCACCGGCGGTGGGAAAGGGGGGAGCGGCTGGCGAGAGAGGGCCGAGTTCGCGAATCACTCGATTGACGAGGCTGCGCGCCGGGCGACCGGAGAACAGGCGGGTGACGACGGTGTTGTCGTCGCGGGCCTCGGCCAGGGCGGCGCGATGAATGTCGCTGATCAGACTTTCCGGCGTGGCCAGGTAGTAGGTGCCGAGCTGCACGCCGCAGGCACCCAGCGCGAAGGCGGCGGCGACGCCGCGTGCGTCGCCGATGCCCCCGGCGGCGATGACGGGCCGGTCGATGGCATCGACGAGCTGCGGTACCAGCGCGAAGGTGCCGGGCTGGCGGGCCATGGCGTCGGCCACCGTGTCCGCGCGGGTATCCTCGAGAAACGCGCCGCGGTGCCCGCCGGCTTCGAGCCCCTGGGCGATGATGATGTCCGCGCCGTTGGTGGCCAGCCAGTGCCCCTCGGCGACGGTGGTGGCACTGGCCATGACCGTGGCGCCGGTGGCTTTCACGCGAGCCAGCAAGGGCGCGTCCGGCAAGCCGAAATGAAAGCTCACGACCTCGGGACGCAGACGCTCGACCAGCACGCACTGGACGTCGTCGAAGGGCGTGCGCTGGGCGGCCGGGGCGGCATCCTCGGGGTCGAGCCCCGCCTCGCGGTAGAACGGTGCCAGGCGTTCGCGCCAGGCGGCTTCGGCGCCGGGGTCGGGCGGTGACGGCAAGTGGCAGAAGAAGTTGAGGTTGAGCGGGCCGGTGGCATGCTCGCGAAACCGTGTGACTTCCCGCTCGATGCGTTCGGGGGAGAGCATGGCGCAAGGAATCGAGCCCAGTGCGCCCCCTCGACTGGCGGCGATGGCCAGTGTCGCGTCGTTGGCGCCGGCCATGGGCGCCTGGACGATGGGCAGTTCGATGGCGAGGCGGTCGAGCAGTTCACGTTGCGGCCACATGGCGATGCTCCCGGGTATCACGGTGAAGGGGCGGCGACCCTGGTATCAGGACCGGCACGACCCATGATCGAATGAGCGGGTCGGGGTTGCAAGCACACTAATATGAAGATCATGCCGCAATACTTTGGTATTACGTCTTTGGTCTTGGGTGTGCAGGGTGGCGTCCGGTGATCAAGGCGCCGAGCAGTTTGATATACAAAGCCGTATCGAATATTCCGAACACTGGCATTGGCTGGCCATGAGAACACGCAGTAGGTTGGCGCCGCGAGAAGGAGCAGGCCTGATATACTCGTTCGTCATGATGCTGCGACCCCATAAGGCTAACGCATGACGCGGGATTGGTTGCGCAGGGGACTGCGCTTTTTGCTGTTCGCGATGCTCGGCTTCGTCGGGCTGTCGGTATTGCTGGTGCTGGTGTTTCGTGTGGTGCCGGTCTTCGGTTCGATGGTGATGCTGGAGCGCAAGGTCGAGTCCTGGGTGAGCGGCGAGCCGATCTCGATCCAGCAGCAGTGGCGGCCGTGGGCCGGGCTGTCCGACAACGCCAAGCTGGCGGTGATTGCGTCGGAAGATCAGCGCTTTCCCATGCATCACGGCTTCGACTTCAACCAGATGCAAAAAGCGCTCGATGCCTGGTTCAGCGGCGACAGCCTGCGCGGCGCCAGCACCATCAGTCAGCAGACCGCCAAGAACCTGTTCCTGTGGACCGACCGCAGTTGGGTTCGCAAGGGCCTGGAGGCGTGGTTCACGGTGCTGATCGAGTTGTTGTGGCCCAAGGAGCGCATCCTCGAGGTCTATCTCAATATCGTCGAATGGGACCGGGGCGTGTTCGGTCTCGAAGCCGCCGCCCAGCATTACTTCGGGGTCAGCGCCGATCGGCTCAGCGCGGCCCAGGCCAGTCGCTTGGCGGCGATTCTACCCAACCCGCGCGAGTGGAGCGCGTCGCGGCCCTCGTCGTATATCGTCAAACGTAGCCAGTGGATTCAGCGGCAAATGCGTCAGCTAGGCGGCAGCGCCTACCTCGAGCGCCTATGAGCGTGGGCGAGGGCCTTGCCCCGTCCTTGCGGTTGCCAGATCAGAAAAGGAGCCCTCATGTCCCCCACCTCCATCGCCATCGTCGGGTTCGGCAAGATCGCCCGCGACCAGCACGTGCCCGCCCTGCACGACAACGCCGCGTTCTCGCTCGACGCCGTGGCCAGTCGCAATGCCTCGCTGGAGGGCGTCGCGCATTTTCGCGATATCCAGACGCTGCTCGACGAGCGGCCGGACATCCAGGCCGTGTCGCTGTGCGCGCCGCCACAGGTGCGCTACCGCCAGGCGTGTGCGGCCATCGCGGCGGGCAAGCATGTGATGCTGGAGAAACCGCCCGGGGCGACGCTCAGCGAAGTGGAAGACCTGCGCGCCCAGGCCGAACGCGCCGGCGTGACGCTGTTCGCGACCTGGCACTCGCGGTACGCCGCTGCCGTCGCTCAGGCGCGCGATTGGCTGCGTGAGCGCCACGTCACTGCCGTCGATGTGCAATGGAAGGAAGATGTGCGGCGTTGGCACCCTGGGCAGGAGTGGATCTGGGAAGCCGGCGGTCTAGGGGTATTCGACCCCGGCATCAACGCCTTGTCGATCATCACCGCGATTCTGCCGGAGGCGTTCTTTCTCACCCAGGGCGAACTGGAGGTGCCGGCCAATCGGCAGGGGCCGATCGCCGCCACTCTGGCCTTCAGCGACCGCCGGGGCGCCGCGATTCGTGCCGAGTTCGACTGGCGCCAGACCGGGCCGCAAACCTGGGACATTCATGTCGAGACCGATGCCGGGCCGTTGGCGCTGACCCAAGGCGGTAGTTGCCTGCGGATCGGGGACGAGATCGTGCTGAAAGGCGACGACGTCGAGTACCCCGGGCTCTACGCGCGCTTCGCCGAACTCATCGCCCGGGGCGAGAGCGACGTCGACGTGGCGCCGCTACGCCATGTCGCCGATGCCTTCCTGCTCGGCAAGCGCGTCGAGGTCGAGGCCTTTCACGAGTGAGCGTCTCGGTGCTCGCGAATGAGGTCGCGCAACGCCGACATCAGCGCCGCTGCGCCGGGCGATAGGCGCTGTTCGCGCAGACTGACCAGCCCGTAGGGCTGCACGCTCAGCGCCTCGGGGAAGGGCAGGATGCGAAAGCGCGGCTGGTCGCAGAGCAACTCGGCGACTTGCCGCGTGGTTACGGTCACGGTGTCGGATTTATCGACCATGGCCAGCGCCACCAGGATGTCCGGTGTGTCGATGATCTGGCGCGGCAACGCCACGCCATGATGCAGGAACAGGTGGTCGACCCGTTGACGCATCAGCGCGCCCGGAGGTTGCAGGACCCACGGATACTCGACCATGGCCTCGAGATTGAGCGACGTGCGGTCGGCCAGCGGGTGCCCGGCACGGCACACGAAGCACAATGCCTCTTCGCCGATCTCCTCGAAGACGAAGTCGCCCGCCGGCAGCGTCGAAGGAATGCGCGCGATGGCGAAATCGAATTCGCCTTCCACGAGGCGCGGAATCAGTTCGTGGCTGACATCGACATCGATGCTCACCTTGAGGTTGGGTCGGTCGCGGTGCACGCGCTCCACGGCGCTGGTCAGCAGGGTGACGGCGGGCGCCATCACCGTTCCCACCGACACGCTCCCCGCGCTTCCCGCCTGTAATGCATTGAGTTCATCCCCTGCCTGATGCAGCGACGACAGGATGCCGCGCGCATGACGAATCACCGTCTCGCCGTACCAGTTGGGCGTGATGCCGCGAGGATGGCGCTCGAACAGCGCCAGGCCGAGTTGACCTTCGAGTTCCCCCAGCAGCTTCGACGCCGCGGGCTGGCTCATGCCCAGGCGCTCGGCGGCACGATGCAGATTGCGCAGGTCGTCCAGGGCGATGAACAGCTGCAGATGGCGCAACTTTAGTCGCACCCGCATGAACCAGTCATGGGGTAAAGGGCTCATGGTGTCTGGCCTCGCATAAAATTAATAACAAAATGTATATCAATAATTCTGTCAAGTGGCATTAGTCGGTTATTTCGCTTATGCCTATTGTTCAGAGTCTGAAAGAACCGTCTTTGACACAACAACAACCCGTTCACGGGACAGGAGAACGCCGGATGTCACTCACGCTATCCACCCCGCGCAAGCTACTCGGACTGGCCGTCGGCATGGCGCTCAGCGCCAGCCCGCTACTGGCCCAGGCGCAGAGCGACGACGAGGTCAAGATCGGCTTCATCGTCAAGAAACCCGAGCAGGCATGGTTCATCAACGAACAAGACGCCGCGACCCAACTCGGCGAAGAGAAAGGCTTCGAGGTGGTGCGTCTGTCCGGCGAGGATGGCCAGGAAGTGCTCAGTGCCATCGATAACCTCCATTCCCAGGGAGCCGAGGGCTTCGTGATCTGTCCCCCGGATGTGCGTCTGGGGCCGGCGATCATGAACCGTGCCGAGCAATACGGCATGAAGGTGGTGACCGTCGACGACCGTTTTGTCGGCGGTGATGGTGAGCCCATGGAGGAGGTGCCGCACCTGGGGATGTCCGGCTACAAGATCGGCGAGCAGGTCGGCAATGCCATCGCCGAGGAGATGGAACGTCGCGGCTGGGACCCGGAGGAGGTCGCGGCGCTGCGCATCACCAACTACGAGTTGCCCACCGCCAAGGAGCGTACCGACGGGGCGACTGCCGCGCTGCTCGACTCGGGCTTCAAGGAAGCCAACATCTTCGATGCGCCGCAGCAGAACACCGATACCAGCAGTGCCTTTGCGGCGGCCTCGCCGGTCTTCTCCAAGCGCAGCGACTTCGAGCATTGGGTGATCTACGCGCTCAATGAGGAAAGCGTGCTGGGCGGCGTGCGGGCCAGCGAGCAGTACGGACTCGATCCCGACCAGGTCATCGGCGTGGGGATCAACGGCTCCGGTGCGGCCTTCGCCGAGTTCTCGCGCGAGACGCCCACCGGCTTCTACGGCACCGTGGCGGTCAGCTCGACCATGCATGGACGCCAGACGGCCGACAATCTCTACCAGTGGATCACCGAGGACGAGAAGCCGCAGGCCAACACGGAAACCACGGGCAAGCTGATGACCCGCGACAACTGGGAAGACGTTCGGGAAGAGCTGGGCTTGTGAGCGTCGCGCCCGCGTTCAACGCGCGGGCGCTCCCATGTTTTCGCAGGAGTCCTGTATGTCAGAGGCTTTCTTACGCTTCGATGGAATCAGCGTCGAGTTCCCCGGCGTCAAGGCCCTCGACGAGGTGAGCTTCTCCGCGCGTGCCGGGGAAGTGCATGCCTTGATGGGGGAAAACGGCGCCGGCAAGTCGACGCTGCTCAAGGTGCTCAGCGGCGTCAATCGGCCCTCGTCGGGCCAGCTGTGGATCGACGGTCAAGCGCATGTCTTCACCAATGCGCGCGAGGCGCTGGCGCACGGTATCGCGATCATCTACCAGGAACTCACGCTGTCACCCAATTTATCGGTGGCCGAAAACCTGTTGCTGGGGCAGTTGCCCGAGCGTCGGGGGTTCATCGACCGACGTACCATGAAGGCACGTGCCCGCGAGATTCTCGAGGAACTGGGCGAGGGCGACATCGACCCGGCGACCAAGGTACGGGAGCTCTCCATCGGGCAGCAGCAGATGATCGAGATTGGTCGGGCGTTGCTGCGCGACGCGCGGATCATCGCCTTCGACGAGCCGACCAGTAGTCTCTCCGTGCAAGAAACGCGGCAGCTCAAGCGCATCGTCGCACGACTGCGTGACGAGGGGCGTGTGGTGCTGTACGTCACCCATCGCATGGAAGAGGTCTTCGAGATGTGCGATGCGGTGACCGTGTTCCGTGATGGTCGCCACATTCGCACCCACGAGACGCTGGAAGGGCTCGATCACGACATGCTGGTCGGCGAGATGGTCGGCCGACAGATCGACGACGTGTATGGCTTCCGTCCACGCGACATCGGCGATGTGCTGATGCGTATCGACGGCCTTCAGGGGCGCGGGGTCAACGAACCGGTCAATCTGGAGGTGCGACGCGGCGAGGTGCTGGGGTTGTTCGGCCTGGTGGGGGCAGGGCGTAGCGAGCTGATGCGACTGGTCTGCGGCGTGGAAAAGGCCAGCCGCGGGCAGGTCGCGTTGCGGGGCGAGACGCGTGTCTTTGCCTCGCCGCATCAAGCGATCCGCGCAGGCATCGCTATGTGTCCGGAGGACCGCAAGTCCCAGGGGATCTTCCCCGTGGCCAGCGTCTCCGACAACCTCAACATCAGTTGCCGGCGTTTTTTCCGTCGCTGGGGCATGTTCCGGCACGCCGCACGCGAGACCGACAACGCCAAGACCTACATTCAGCGCCTGAGCATCAAGACGCCGAGCCATCGCACGCCGATCAATACCCTGTCCGGCGGCAACCAGCAGAAAGTGATTCTCGGTCGCTGGCTGGCCGAGGAGATCGACCTGTTCGTGATGGACGAACCCACGCGCGGCATCGACGTGGGGGCGCGTCGCGATATCTACGCCTTGTTGTACGACCTGGCGGAGCAGGGCAAGGGGGTGATCGTGATCTCCAGCGACCTCGCCGAGGTCAGCTCGATCTGCGATCGCATCGGCGTCATGCGTGACGGCGTCCTGGTCGACATCGTACCGCGCGAGCAGGCAACCCAGGCGCGTCTGCTCGGTCTGGCCTTGCCCGCATGAGCCGCTCATTCATGACAATACCAAGAGATGGATCGCCATGAGCACAGATAAACTGGCTGCCAGCGACAACACGTCATCGGCACCGAAACCCCGTGCCAAACCGCTACGCACCCTGCTCGACACCTCCGGCCTGATCGCCATATTCCTGGTGCTGTTCGTGGCCCTGGCGCTGTTCGTGCCGGACTTCCTGACCGGGCGCAATATCGTCGGGTTGCTGCTCTCGGTGACCTTGATCGGCACCATCGCCACGACCATGATGATGGTCCTCGCGCTCGGTGAGGTGGATCTTTCGGTGGCCTCGATCGTGGCCTTCACCGGGGTCGTGGCAGCGGTCGTGACCTCGGCCACCGGCAGCGTGTTCGTCGGCGTGCTGGGGGGCGTGGCCGCCGGCGGTGCGGTGGGGGCGTTCAATGGCTTCGTAGTGGCCAAGTTCGGCATCAACTCGTTGATCGCCACCCTGGCGGCGATGGAGTTCGTGCGCGGCCTGGCGTACATCACCTCCGGCGGCGACGCGGTGATGGTGACCGTGCCGAGCTTCTTCAGCCTGGGGAGCGCTTCTTTCCTGGGACTGACCCTGCCGGTGTGGACGATGATCGTGTGCTTCGTGATCTTCGGTATCGTGCTCAACATGACGGCCTTCGGTCGCAACACCCTGGCCACCGGGGGCAACGCCGAAGCGGCGAGCCTGGCGGGGGTCAACGTGCGTCGCCTGAAAATCGCGGTGTTCGCGCTGCAGGGCGTCGTCGCCGGGGTCGCCGGGGTGTTGCTGGCCTCGCGCATGGGCCTGGGCGATCCCAACACCTCCATGGGGCTGGAGCTCGCGGTGATCTCCGCCTGCGTGCTGGGCGGCGTGTCGCTTTCCGGCGGGGTCGCCTCGATCACCGGCGTGCTGGTCGGCGTGCTGATCATGGGCTGCGTGCAGAACGCCATGGGGCTGCTCAACGTACCGACCTTCTATCAGTACCTGGTACGCGGGGCGATCCTGCTGCTGGCGGTGATGTTCGACCGCTGGAAGCAGACCCGGCGCGCCAAGGGATGACGATGCCGGAAAGGGCACCGCGTCTGCGCGGCAAGCATGTCTTCATCACCGGGGCCGCGGCCGGCATCGGCCAGGCCATGGCCGAGGCCTGCGTTCAGGAAGGTGCGCGCGTCTCGCTGGCGGATATCGATCTCGAGGGCGTGCAAGCCGTCGCCCGGCAACTGCGCGATACCGGCGGGGTGGCAGTGGCGATGAGCTGCGATATCGCCGAGCCCGCGTCGGTGGACGCGGCGCTCGAGGCGGCTCGGGGAGCCCATGGGCCGATCACGACCCTGATCAACAACGCCGGGCGCAACGTCTTCCACACGCCGCTTGAAATGCCCGAGACCGCCTGGCAGCGCTGCATGTCGGTGGACCTGGAGGGCGCCTGGCATTGCGCGCGCGGTGTGTTGCCGGACATGCTCGCGCAGGCGAGCGGCAGCATCATCAACGTGGCCTCGACCCATGCGTTTTCCATCCTGCCGGGTTGCTTTCCCTACGCGGTGGCCAAGCACGGTCTGATGGGGCTGACGCGATCGCTGGGGATCGAATATGCTCGACAAGGCGTTCGCGTCAATGCCATCGCGCCGGGCTATATCGCCACGCCCGCGGTCGAGGCACACTGGCAACGATTCGACGATCCGGACGCGGCCAGGCAGCGGATCGAGGCGCTGTTGCCGCCGGGGCGCCTGGGAGCGCCGCGAGAGGTCGCCATGACCGCGGTCTTTCTCGCCTCCGACGAGGCACCGTTCATCAACGCAAGCTGTATCACCATCGATGGCGGGCGCAGCGTGGTCTATCACGACTGAGCGACCCACCGTCACCGATTCGACCTTCAGGAGAGCCCATCACATGCAACTCGCACAAGCCCGGAACGACAACGGCGAGCGTTTCGTCCTGGTCATCGAGGACGATCCCACCCAGGCGCGCCGCCTGGATGACGTGAACAGCGTGCATGCCCTGGCGCTCACCGCGCTCGATCGCAAGGTCGGGCTCGCCGCGCTGATCAAGGAATGGCCCGGGGATGCACGTGTCGATGCCGTGGCCCTGGCCGACAAGGGGCAACTGCTGGCGCCGCTGGATCATCCCGACCCGGCGCACTTGCTGGTCACCGGCACGGGGCTGACGCACCTGGGCAGCGCCGAGGGGCGCGACAAGATGCATCGTCAGATGAGCGAAGCGGATCAGAGCGATCAGCCGCTGACCGATTCGATGAAGATGTTCCGCAAGGGGCTGGAAGGCGGCAAGCCCGCGCCCGGCGATTTCGGCGTGCAACCCGAGTGGTTCTACAAGGGCGACGGCGGCATCGTCATGGCGCCGGGCGAGGCGCTGCGCATGCCGCATTTCGCGCTGGATGGCGGTGAGGAACCGGAAGTCGCCGGTCTCTACCTGATCGACAACGACGGCGTGCCACGGCGCATCGGCTATGCGCTGGGCAACGAGTTCTCGGATCACGTCACCGAGCGCGAGAACTACCTGTACCTGGCGCATTCCAAATTGCGCGCCTGCTCCTTCGGCCCGACGCTGCTGATCGACGAGTTGCCCGATGACGTGCAAGGCACCTCGCGCATTCGGCGGGGCGACGAGGTGTTGTGGGAAAAGCCGTTCATCTCCGGCGAGGCCAACATGTGCCACACCCTGGCCAATCTCGAGGCCCATCACTTCAAATATGCGCAGTTCTGCCGTCCGGGCGATGTCCATGTACACTTCTTCGGCACCGCGACGCTGAGCTTCAGCGACGGCATCATTCCCCAACCCGGTGATGTCTTCGAGATCGACGCCAAGCCGTTCGCCCTGCCGCTGCGCAATCCGCTTTCCAAGGACGCCGTCGCACCGGCACCAAGCGTCCAGCCGCTGTAACGTCTCGCCTCGAGACACCCATGCTCACGGCAACGGCCGCTGGAATCTTCCAGCGGCCGTTGCGGTTGGGAGGTGGATGCGTGCGACTCAGTTCATCGCCTGGGGCAGATACAGCGCGATACCCGGGAAGAGATGCAGCAGCACGACGGCGAGGATCATCAGCAGGAAGAACGGCAAGGTCGCACGGGTGATGGTGACGATGTCCTTGCCGGTCAGCCCCTGAATGACGAACAGATTGAAACCGACCGGTGGCGTGATCTGCGACATTTCCACCACGATGACCAGGTAGATGCCGAACCAGATCAGGTCGATACCAGCGGCATCGATCAGCGGCATGATGATCGAGGTGACCAGCAGGATCAGCGAGATGCCGTCGAGAAAACATCCCAGTACCAGCAGGAAGAGCGTCAGCACGACCAGCAGCATGGTCGGAGACAGCCCCATCTCGGCGATAGCGTTGGCGAGCTGCATGGGCAGTTGCGTGAAACTCATCGCCGAGGAGAGGAACGAAGCACCGGCGATGATGAAGGCGATCATGCAGGCGGTGCGCAGCGCCGCGAAGAGCGAGTCGAGGAAGATGGCCTTGTCGAAATGGCCGTTGCCCCGCGCGATCGCCATCGACAGCACCACGCCCACGGCGGCGGCTTCGGTGGGCGAGGCCAGCCCGCCGTAGATGCTGCCCAGAATGCCGCCGATGAGCAGCAGCAGCGGAATCAACTGGGCGCTATTGCGGAGCTTCTGTCCGAACGGCATGTGGGCCGCGCCTTCACCGGCACGCCCCTGGCGGTTGCCGACCAGCAGCGACCAGCCGACCAGGTAGGCCATGAACAGCCCGAGCAGCAACAGGCCCGGCAACACGCCGGCGATGAACAGACGCGAGATCGATTGTTCGGTCACCACGCCGTAGACGATCATCATGATCGAGGGCGGAATCAAGAGTCCCAGGGTCGATGCGCTGGCCAGCGTGCCGATGGCCATGTTGCCGTCGTACCCTCGCCGCTCCAGTTCGGGCAGGGTCATCTTGCCGACCGTGGCACAGGTCGCCGCCGAGGAACCGCACACCGCGGCGAACAGGCCGCTGCCGATGATGTTGGAATGCAGCAGGCGTCCGGGCAGGCGGTTGAGCCAGGGCGACAGGGCGCGAAACATGTTGTCGGCCAGACCCGAGCGGAACAGGATTTCTCCCATCCATACGAACATCGGCAGCGCGGTCAGGTCCCAGCCGTAACTGGCCCCCCAAAAGTCGGACGCGAGAATCGGCCCCGGGGCGAAGCTG
Organism: Chromohalobacter sp.; assembly: GCF_039830575.1. Classification (NCBI taxonomy): domain Bacteria; kingdom Pseudomonadati; phylum Pseudomonadota; class Gammaproteobacteria; order Oceanospirillales; family Halomonadaceae; genus Chromohalobacter; species Chromohalobacter sp. Next base: position 323,603 of record NZ_JBDOOX010000009.1, read on the forward strand.
CCGAAGAACGTCAGCGCGACCCAGCCGGTGCCGAGCAGGGCGAAGGCGATCCATACGCCACCGCCGAGCAGTAGCGCGAGCGTCAATATCGTGACGAGGCTGAGCGTCAGCATGCCAGGACTCCCTTCAGCGAGTGATGGATCATGCGTCACCATCCCGTGGCGCAGGCGCCACATAGGAAGCCGGCGCAGTGAGGGCCGTGTGCAGGGTGCCCCACAAGGTCTCGATGAGCGCCAGGCACATCAAGGCGATACCGACGACGAGCACGCTTTGCGGCATCCACAACGGAATGGCGAGCAGCCCCGAGGAGACATCGCCGTATTCAAGGCTTTCGCGCACCAGGCCGACCAGTTCCCAGGTCAGCAAGAGACTCAAGGCCAGGGCCACCAGCAGGCAGAGGGTCTCGACCCACACGCGCGCGCTGGGCGGCAGGCGCGAGATGACCAGGGTGACGCGAATGTGAGCGTGGTGCGTGAAGGTGTAGGCCATGCTCAAGAACGTGGCGCCGACCAGCAGGTAGGCCGCCATTTCCGAGACACCGGCAATCTCGATGCCCAGGCGAGTGCTGCCCATCAGGACCAGCAGGGCGTCCAGGCAGCGCAGCAGCACCTGCAGCGTGACGATGGTGCAAATGGCCAGCATGCAGGCTGCGGCCCCCCAGGCACCGAGGCGGTAGAGTCTGTCGAGTCGATAGGTCATGTCGGTCACTCACGAGTGCGAGGGTGAGCACGGGCCCCGCTCGCCGTCGATGACGCGCGGGGCATGCAGGACGAGTCACGAGGTGTGTGCGATTATTCGGCGGCCTGGCGCTTGCGATAGCGCTCGATCAGCGTCTTGGCCTGTTCACCGGCATGCGCTTGCCAGTCTTCGAAGAGCGAGTCGCCGGCGGCCTTGAGGTCCTCGGCCAGGCTCGCGTTGGGCTGGGAAATGCTTACGCCATGCGCTTCGAGGGCCTTGGCGCTTTCCGCGCTGTCCTCGCGACTGGCCTGCCAGCCGCGACGCTCGGCTTCGGCGGCGGCGTCGAGCACGGCTTGCTGGGTCGCGTCATCGAGACGGTCGAAATCCCGCTTGTTGACGAACACGATGTTCTTGGGCAGCCACAGATTGGCATCGCTGTAGTGCGAGACGTAATCCCATGCGGACATCGAATTGCCGGTGGAGACGGAGGTGATCATGGCATCCACGCGGCCGGTGCTGAACGCCGTGGGGATGTCGGCTTCCTCGGTTTCGGTGGGAAGCCCGCCAAGGTTTGCGACGAAGCGCTGGGTATTGATGTTGGGGGCACGCACGCGCAGTCCCTCGAACTGCGAGGCATCGGTCAGCTCGAAGTCGGTATAGATGCCTTGCGCGGGCCATGGCACGGCGTAGAGCGGCATCAACCCTTCCTCGGCGAACATCTGGGTAATGATCGGCTTGGAGGCCTGCCACAGGTCGTAGGCGTCTTCATACCCGTTCGCCAGCCCCGGCAGCGTGTCGACCTCGTAGATCGGCGATTCGTTGGACAGCGAGGAAAGAAACACCTCGCCCGCCTGCACGGTACCGCGTCGCACGGAGGGCTTGATCTCCGAGTGCGCGATCAAGGAGCCGCCGCTGTGCACGCTGATGGACAAGTCGCCGTCGGTGGCCTCGGCGACATCCTCGGCGAATTGCTTGGTGTTCTGGGTATGGAAGCTGGCATCGCCATAGGGCGTGGCGAGATTCCATTGTGCGGCCATCGCGCCGCCGGTCACGCTGAGCGAGCCTAGCGCCGCCAGCCAGGCGAGAGAGTGCATCGTGCGCATGCTGGGTTCCTCATTGTTATTGAAAGGAGGTGTTCGAATGCGTTGCTCAAGGTGCCTCGCAAGACGAAATCATTCTTCAAGTGGCGGCGTGTCGGCGTCAAATCGTTAATTTTGATGTCAAGTATCGACATACCCTTTCATGCTGGCGGGCGATGATAGTTTGCCATGATCCTGGGCATAATCGGTCGCGCACTGCTTGGCCAGACGGGCGACGCTGGCGCAAAAACTGGGATAGTTGGCGCTGCGCCAGATGGCGTCGTAGATCATCGGCGGCAGCGGCTCTTCCAGCGTGAGCCGCACCAGACTGCCGCTTTCCACGGCATCGCGCACCGTGGCCACGGGCAGGACCCCGATGCCGACGCCCTCGATGCTCATGCGCATGATGGTCATCAGGGTACTGGTGCGATGAATGCGTGGCGTGTCGATCCCCAGTGCGGTCAGGTAGGCGACCAGTTCGCGGTAGGGGCGTGCCTGTTTGCTGAAGGAAATGAAGGCCGTCTCGGCGAAGGCGGCCGGCCCGCCGCGTTGCAGCGTGGCGGCCATCTCGGGCGCCGCGAACATGCCCATCTCGTAGGTGCACAATGGTGTCTGGATGGCGCAAAGTCCGGGGGCGACGCCGTCCATGGCAAACAACATGTCGAGATCGTTCTCGGCCAGCCGTTGATGCAGAAACGGCGAGATATCGACCGTCAATTCGATGGTCAATTGCGGGTAGCGCTCGGCCAGACGGCGCATGAAGGTCGGACACCAACTGCTGGCGATGGTCTCGATGACGCCCAGGCGCAGGGTGCCGGAAAACGACTCCTCGTCCTGGAACAGCCGCATGGCTTCCTCGCGCCCTTCGAGCAGGCGTTCGGCGTAGGTGAAGAACTCACGGCCACGCAAGGTGGGTTGCACGGGCCGCGCCGAGCGGTCGAGCAGCGATTCGCCGACGCTGTCTTCCAGGCGGGTGATGCGATCCGAGATCGACGGCTGGGTGAGGTACAGCTTGGCCGCGCCCTTGCGGAACGAGCCAAGGCGCACCACCCAGACGAACGCCTCGAGTTCCTTGAAATCGAACATCGGTGATCCTGCGCGTGTCGCCGCCCGGATCCCCGTGCGGCGAAGAAAGAACGGCGCCCGGGTTACGCTTTCTTGAACAGCTGCGTTTCGCGGTCCTTGAAGGCCTTGAACTCCAGGGCATTGCCGGAGGGATCGTAGAAGAACATGGTGGCTTGTTCGCCGGGCTCGCCCTTGAAGCGCACGTAGGGCTCGATCTCGAAAGTCACGTCATGGGCGCGGAGCTTGTCGGCCAGGGCTTGCCAGGCGGGCATTTCCAGCACCACGCCGAAATGCGGTACGGGCACGCCGTGACCGTCCACCGGGTTCTTGTGGCTGGTGACGGGATTGTCCTTCAGTGCCGGATTGAGGTGGCAGACGAACTGGTGTCCGAAGAGATCGAAGTCGACCCAGCTGTCCGAGGAGCGCCCTTCGGGGCAGCCCAGGAAGTCGCCGTAGAAACGCCGTGCCTCGTCGATGTCACGGACCTGAACGGCGAGGTGGAAAGGATCGCTGACAGCCATGGTGGTCTCCTCGGAGTCTGTTGTGATGGGGCCATGCAGAGGATGATTCTTGAGCCCGCCAGCGGCCGGCGTCAACTGCTTTCCTGCCGCCTGCCTCAAGATGAAAGGTTGCGCCGATATCACGCATCACGAAAAACGATTGGACCGGGCCGAGCGGGCTTTCTTAGAGTGAAACGCCGCATTCGTGAAAGCCGACGACAACAAGCAGAGGTCACGTTCATGCCCCTACCGCTTCTCAATTGCGACATGGGAGAAAGCTTCGGCAACTGGAAAATGGGCCTCGACGACGAGGTCATGCCCTACGTCGACTGCGCCAATATCGCCTGCGGATTCCATGCCTCGGACCCCGGCATCATGCGTCGCACCGTGGCATTGGCCGTGCAGCATGGTGTACGTGTCGGCGCGCATCCCGCCTACCCGGATCTGCAAGGCTTCGGACGCCGCTCGCTGGCCTGTTCGCCGCGTGAAGTCGAGGACATGATGCTGTATCAGATCGGCGCGCTGGAGGGCATGTGCCGCGCCGAAGGGACGCGTGTGGCCTACGTCAAACCGCATGGCGCGCTGTACAACGACATGGCCCGCGACCCGGAGCTTCTGTGCGGCGCCATGCGGGCGGTGCTGGCCTACGATCCCGAACTGCCGCTGCTGGCCATGGCCACGGCGGACCCGGCGCCGATGCGGGCGCTGGCCGAGGAAATGGGTGTGACGCTGTGGTTCGAGACCTTCGCGGACCGTGCCTACGACCCCCAGGGGCGTTTGGTGTCGCGGCGTGAGCCCGGGGCGGTGCACCACGATCGCGAGGCCATCGTGGCCCAGGCGGTGACGCTCGCCAGGGGAGAGCCGTTGACGGCCAACGACGGCAGCTCGCTGCACCTGCCGGCGGATACCTTGTGCGTGCATGGCGACAACGCCGAATCGGTAGCTGCCGTACGCGCCATTCGCGATGCCTTCGATGGCCTGGCGCGGGAGTGAGCCGGTGAACGACCCGAAAATCGAAACGGTGGGCATGGACACGCTCATCGTGCGCCTGTTCGACGGCATCGATGAAGCTCACATGCCATGGATGCTGGCCGCCGATCGCGCTCTGCGCGAGGCCTTTGGCACGGCATTGATCGACCTGGTGCCGTCCTACACCACCTTGCTGGTGCACTACGACGTGGCGCACCTGACGCTGCCGGCGGCCCGTGCCCGGGTGCGCGAGGCGCTCGACGGCTTGTCGCCGACCGCCGAACGCGCAGGGCGGCGGCATGTGATCCCGGTGTGGTATGACGTGAGTGTCGGGCCGGAGCTCGAGCGCATCGCCGCCCGCCTGGGCGTGAGTCATGACCAAGTCGTCGCACGGCACTGCGCGCGCGATTACAGCGTCTTCGCGCTGGGCTTCGCACCGGGGTACGCCTTCATGGGGCGTCTCGACGAAGAGCTGGCCACGCCACGCCTGAAGACGCCCCGCCAGAAAGTCGCCGCCGGCAGCGTGGCCATCGCCGAACGCCAGACGGCGGTCTATCCCACGCTCTCGCCCGGCGGCTGGAATATCGTCGGGCGCACGCCCGTGGCCCTGTTCGGACACGACCGGGAAGGCTACAGCCTGTTCCGGCCGGGCGATAAAGTGCGCTTCGAGTCGATTTCCCGCGAGGCCTTCATCGAGCAGGGCGGCGACCCGACACCGCTGGCAGAGCGCGGCGATACACCGACGGAGGAGCAGGCATGAAAGGGTTGGTCGTCGAACGCGCGGGACCGCTGACGCTGATTCAGGATGGCGGGCGCTTCGGCGTGCGTCACCTCGGCGTGACCCAGGGCGGCGCCGCCGATTGGGTGTCGCTGGGCTGGGCCAACTGGCTGCTGGGGAACGCACCTCAGGCCGCGGGGCTGGAGATTACCGTGGGCGGCCTGACGCTCTGTGCCGAGACCTCGGCCACGCTGGCCCTGACGGGCGCGGATCTCGGTGCCACGCTCGACGAGACGCCGCTGGCACCGGGGGCCAGTTTCACCATCGCACCCGGCCAGCGCCTGGCCTTCGAGCGTCCGCGTGCCGGTCTCCGCGCTTATCTCGCGTTTCCCGGCGGGCTCGAGGCGCCCTCCGTGCTGGGCAGTGTGGCCAGTACGGTACGCGAGGGCCTGGGCGGTCTCGAGGGGCAGGGCGGGGCGCTTGGCGAGGGCGACAGGCTGGTCTGGTCGGGCCAGGGCGAGCCCGGACGCCGTCTGCCGGATGACGCCAGCATCCTGCCGAGCGAACAACCGCACCTGGCCCTGGTGAGCGGCGCGCAGATCGCCAGCTTCAGTGGTACCAGCGTGTTCGAGGCGTTCAATGCCGCCTGGACCGTCGACCAGCGCGCCGATCGCATGGGCGTGCGTCTGACCGGCCCCGAGCTGCGCTACCTGGGGGCGGGCATGGTGTCGGAAGGCATTCCACTGGGGGCCGTCCAGGTACCTGCCGATGGCCAGCCCATCATCCTGCTCAACGACCGCCAGACCATCGGCGGCTATCCGCGTCTCGGCGCCCTGACGCCACTGGCGTGCGCGCAACTGGCGCAATGCGTGCCGGGCACGCAGGTACGCCTGAGGCCGGTCACCGCCAGTCAGGCCCGCGAGGCGCATTTACGGCAACTCGCGCGCTGGCGCTGACGCGAGGGGCGGGGCGTCAGTCCCGTTCCGCCGCTCGCATCGGCATCTGGTCGATGAGGTGATAGACCGTCTCCGGTGCCACGAACCCCTCGAGTTGCATCTTCTTGCCGCCATCCTTGCCCACCAGCACCGTGGTGAGCGGCATGTCGTCGCGCAGTGCCAGAGCGTCCAGCAAGGCCTGGGTCTCGAAGCGCGTCATGGGCATGTCGTTGCGATAACCGCGTCCGTTTTCCACCCGATACAGCAGCATGTCGCGTGCCTGAAACTTTGCCTGGCTCGCGCCGAGCAGGGTCCGCATGCGCTGGTAATCGTCGTCGTCGCGATCCGGCGAGACGATCACCAGCGGCCGGAAAAGACCGTGATCGGTGATCAGCGGATTGGCGGGGTCGGCCGCCTGGGCGGTGCCCAGCACGGGCAGCACAACGAGTAGCAAGGCAAACAGCACGGTGCGCATGGCATGACTCCTGTGAGGACCTTGCCAGTATGGCAGAGCCTCGTGGATGCTGCGGGTGCGAGTTTTATTTCCATGTTTGCAAATAAATTTGCAAACAGGTCGGCCGCTGCCTATTCTGGACACTGAACCGAGCCAGAAGAATGTGCCAGGAGCCCGCCCCATGCCCGCCGATACGCCCGTCCTGCCGCCCCGGCGCTATGCCGATCTGCAACTGTTGGCGCTGCGCGCCCGGGATGGCGATGCCCCCGAGCTGAAACTGTCCGCCAAGGGGCTGGCACTGCTCGAAGCGTTGCTGGCCCAGCCGGAGGCGGTGAGCCTGTCGAGCATCTCGCAGTTGGCGCAGCGTCATGGGGTTCACCCTTCCCGCTTGACGCGCCTGTCGCACGCGCTCGGTCTCGAGGGGTTCAAGGCGTTGCAGACGCTGTTCCGCGACGACCTCAGCGATAGCGCCTTTTATTCCACGCGCGCTCAGCGTCTGCTCGAGTTCGGTGAAACGCCCCGCGCCGAAGGCGCCGAGCTCGCCGATGACCGCATGCTGTGGCAGCAGGAAATGCAGAACCTCTCGGCGGCGGTCGAGGCACTGGATACGGCACAACTGGCGCGGGCGGCGGTCGCCATCCAGCGAGCGCGACGCGTGCATGTGGTCGGGTTGCGTGCCAGTTTCGGGGCCGCGCATTACCTGGCGTACTACCTGGACTATCTACGCGATGGCGTGCAGCTGGTCTCGCCCCAGGCGGGCGTGAGCGTCGAGCAGGCCCTGCGGCTGGGCGAAGACGATCTGGTGATCGGCATCGCCTTTCGGCCCGAGTCGCGAATGAGCGTCGATTACTGCCGGCTGGCCGTGGAGCAGGGCGCCTCACTGCTCGCCTTGACCAATCACTCCGCCTCGCAACTCGCCGCCCTGACCGAGCTGACGCTGCTGGCGCCGGCCGAAGGGGCATTCTTCTTCAACCCCATGAGCAGCCTGTTCATGCTCGTGGAGCTCCTGTTGTCCCGCGTGGCCCGCGACATGGGGCACGACGCGGTGCTGGCCCTGCGTCAGCGCGAGGCGCTGATCTCGCGCTTGCATGTCGAATGACGTCACCGCGCCCTTGCGCTCCTATTACCGCGCGCTCATATCGCGCGCACCTAGGCACCTAGACCATTGCCGGAGAATGACATGACCGCCCCTGCCGCCGCTCCCGAGTCCACCACCAGCGCCGCCGAATGGCTGAATCACGGTTACGCCGAGGCCCCCGGCGCCACCGCCGCCTCGGATACGCTCTTGATCAACGAGCAGTCGCGTCAGCTCGAAACGCAAGGCCGACGCATCATCAAGTTCGGGTTCGGCCAGTCGCCGTTCCCGGTATTCGCACCGGCGGTGGCGACACTGGCCGAACACGCTGCCGACAAGGCCTATCTGCCGGTACAGGGCACCGCCGCGCTGCGCGAGCGGGTGGCGGCGTTCCATCGCCACATGGACGGCACCGACTGGCGGGCCGAGCGGGTATTGATAGCACCTGGCAGCAAGCTGCTGCTCTTCGCGCTGATGAAGGCCCTGCCGGCCAGCGAGATCCTGATTCCCGCACCGGCCTGGGTGTCCTATGCCCCGCAGGCACGCTTGGCGGGGCAGCACGCGGTACGCCTGCCGGCGACCTTCGAAAGCCGCTGGCAGATCACGCCGGAACAACTCGACCGCTATTGCCGCGAAAACGGCCCGGCCCGACGCCTGCTGATTCTCAACGCGCCCGGCAACCCCACGGGATTGTCGCCCGACCCCGAACATCAGCGTGAACTGGCCAGAGTGGCCAGGCGTCATGGCGTGCTGGTACTGGCCGACGAAATCTATGGTCCGCTCGATCATCGGGGCGCGCATCGGGCATTCGCACTCGATTATCCAGAAGGCACGCTGACCACCAGTGGGCTATCCAAGTGGTGCGGTGCGGGCGGATGGCGACTGGGCGTGCTCAACGTGCCCGAAGCGCTGGGCGCCGACTTGCTGGCACGCCTGATCGGCATTGCCTCCGAAACCTGGTCGAGCGTGACCAGTCCGGTGCAGGCGGCGGCGGAGACCGCCTACGCCGTGACGTCGGCCCAGGCGACGTACCTCGAGACGCAGCGGCGCTGGCTGGGGACGATCGGCCGCTGGTGCGCGCAACGTCTGGAGGCAGCCGGCGTACGCACGCATGCACCGGATGGCGGTTTCTATCTGTTTCCCGATTTCGAAGGCCACCGCGAGGCATTGCGGGCGCGGGGCATCACCACCAGTGCCGAATTGACGACGCGTCTGCTCGACGATGCCGGCGTGGCGCTCTTGCCGGGAAGTGCCTTTGGCTGCGACCCTAGTGTGCTTGCGTTACGTCTGGCCTACGTGGATTTCGATGGTGCGGAGTTGCTCGCACGAGCATCGGTCGACGTCGAGGCGGCAGAGGCCGATCTCGCCCTGGCCAAGATACGTGAAGGCATCGAGGCCATCGTCGGATGGCTCGAGACGAACGGTTGATGACTCGCCGTATTGATGAAACGGCGCATTGATTACACGCAGTAACACGAAAAGTTGAACTCACTTCGTTCGTGGGCGTCAGAGTGTCCACGTACACGCAAAACCTGGAGGTATACATGCAACGGATCACTGCTTTTGTATCAGCGGCCATGCTGACCACCGGAATGGTAGCGGCACCGGCGGCAATGGCACAGCAGGAAGACCCGGCAGCGAGCGGTGCTGGTCAGACCCAACAGGGGGCGGCAGCACAGAACTTCTCCGACGAACAGCTTCAGCAGTTCGCTGATGCGTCTCAGGAAATCGCCAAGGTTTCTCAGGAATATACGCAGAAGCTGCAGAACGCTGAAGACGAGTCGGCTCAACAGGATTTGCGTCAGGAAGCAAATGAGGAAATGGTCAGCGTCGTCGAAGACAGCGGCATGAGTGTCGAGGACTTCAACGCCATCGGCCAGGCGATCCAGCAGGATCCCGAGCTCATGCAGCGTGTCCAGGGCATGGTGCAAGAGCAGCAGTAAGTGAATACGGTATCACCCGCGCGGTGATACCGGTGTCGATGTCGAATCGATACGACCTTCGCGGAAAAGGCCACCTTCGGGTGGCCTTTTTCTTGGCTGGATGCCTGCCGGGCTTCACCAGATGCCGGGCGGTTCCGGGCACAGAGCAATGCGAATACAGGGCAATACGGGTAAAGGGCAATAAAAGAGGCCTGCCGAGTGGCAGGCCTCTTCCAGTTCAGGCAGCGGGTGACGAGTCACCCGTCGAGCCATGATCAGTTGCTGATGGCGTCACTGGCATCGTCGAGCAGGTCGGCCGTGGCCGACTTGGTGCTCTGCCAGGCACTTTCCGCGCCTTGCTTGGTGTTTTCCCAAGCCTGGCGAGCCTGTTCCTGGGCGTTCTGCCACCAGTCGTTGTCGTATTCGGGCAGTTTGGCCACATCGTCGCGCGTCATCTCGAGCGTGACGCGATAATCCAGATCGTCGAGATCGTCGCCATTGTGCGTTTCCAGGGTGAAGTCATCGCGGTCGATCACGCGATGGGTATCGCCGAGATCGAGCACGCCGCCGGTCTCGATGACCAACGCCTGCACGCTCATGTCTTCGCCGAGCAGCACGTCCTCGACATCGCCGACGTCTTCATCGGGCGTTTCCGCGAGGAATACATCGGCATCCATCAGCTCGTCGGCCGAATACAGCCCCTGCGGCTGCGTCTCGGATTGCGCGAGGGCCGCGCCCGTCAGGCTCAGGCCACCGATGAGAATGGCGGTTTGCGTCATGCGGTACATTGAGTTGCGCATGGTGAAGCTCCTTCTTCGTGATTCTATGAATTCGATGGGGTAGTGCCCGCGTCCGATCTGGTCAGATCGAACGCGCCCAATCGTCGGCGCGCTTTTCGGCTTCTTCCTTGCTGATACCGTATTTGGTCTGCAGCTTGCCGATCATTTGATCGCGCTTGCCGGCAATCTGATCGAGTTCATCGTCGCTCATCTCGCCCCAAGAAGCCTTGGCCTTGCCCTTGAGTTCGGTCCAGCGACCTTCGATTTGATCCCAATTCATGGCGTTCCTCCTGAACGGTTGCCAATTTGCGAGCGCTTCCTGCGCGTCGCACATTACGCAGAATAACAGAGATTCATGCTGTGACAATTATATGGCCAGACGCTGCCAGGCCAGCTACCCAGGCCGTCGGGGCATATCTACATGAACAGCGCGAGCAGTACCGGCACGTAGATGAAGGCGAGCAGGGTCGAACAGAACACGAGACTGGCGACGTACGCCGGTTCGCGGCGCGAGCGCTGGGCGAAGAGGTAGTTATAGACTGCCACGGGCATGCTCATTTGCAGGATGAGCACGCTCTGCGCCAGGGGCGGAAGGTGCAGTGCCCAGCCCACGCCGTAGGCCACGCAGACGGCGAAGGCCGTGCGCAGCAGGCTGAAGGCGAGCCCCGAGGACAGGCTGCGTACCTGGATGTTGGCCAGCGAGACGCCGAGGGTGATCAACATCAACGGCACGGTGAAGCCGGAGATCAGGTCCACGGTGTTGTCGATCCAGCGCGGCAGGTCGGTATCCGTCAGCAGAATGGCCACCGACAGGAGGATGCTGTAGACGGTAGGCGTGCGCAGCAGGCTCTTCAGGGGATTGCTGCGGCTGATCATCATCACCCCGAAGGTGAACTGTACCAGGGCGACCGTCACCATCACGGTGATGGCATAGGCGAAGCCTTCCTTGCCGAAGGCGTAGAGCGCCACCGGCAGGCCCATGTTGCCGGTGTTGGGGTACATCATGGGCGCAAGCAGGACGCGCCAGTCCTTGCGCAGCAGCAGCGCCATCAAGACGGTCGCCAGCGCCATGATGACGAGCACGGCCAGCGTGCTCAGCATGGTGCGCCCGAAGGTATGAGCATCGATGTTGGCGCCGGAGAGCGAGGCGAGGATCAATGACGGGGTGCCGACATTGAAGACCAGCTTGGTGACGAAGTCCGTGGGATACGCGTATCCCAGGCGTACCCAGCCAAAACCGATGGTGGCACCCACGAAGACGGGGGCCATGACAGCGAAGAGTTCGGCGAGCATGCGCGAGCCTGATTGAGTGTCGGCGCCCGGTGCGTGGCGGAGTCGGGCGAGAGGTTGTGAACGCGAACGATACGGTCGCGGAATGCGCCACACGGGCGCTATTGTCGCCAATCGTGGTAATGCGTTGCAACGTGAACGCGAAAACGAGAATCCTTTACCTTGACGTGGCGCGCGAATTGGCAAGAATCGTGGGCCACGCTGACATTCATCGGCGTCGCGTTCGCGCGACGCGTCGCCACCTTGGGGCTTGCATGGAATTATTGCGCGTCGTGTATCGCGACTATCGCTGGCCGTTCATCGGCGTCATGGTGCTGAGCCTGGCCAGCGCCGGATTGGGCATCGGCGTCATCGCGTTCATCAACCAGCACCTGATCGAGGCCCAGGGCGCTCCGCAGTGGGTGTTGCCGCAGTTCCTGGGGCTGATCGCCCTGTTGCTGGCGGTGACGCTCGGCTCGCAGCTGGCGCTGACCACCCTGGGTCATCACTTCGTCTATCGGCTGCGCGGGCGGTTGATCAAGCGCATTCTGGATACCGATATCGAGCGCATCGAGCGGCTGGGCAGCGCGCATCTGCTGGCGAGCCTGTCGAGCGACGTACGCAATATCACCATCGCCTTCGTACGGCTGCCCGAGCTGGTGCAGGGCGTGATCCTGACGCTGGGCTCGGCCGCGTACCTGGCCTGGCTCTCGCCGGGCATGCTGCTGATCACCTCGCTGTGGGTGGCGGTGACGGTCGTCGGCGGCTGGTACCTGGTTTCGCATGTGTATCGCCATCTGGGACGCGTGCGCGAAACCGAGGATCGCCTCTACAAGGACTACGAGGCGGTGATCGATGGCCGCAAGGAACTGGCCCTCAACCGCGACCGCGCCAGGGCGCTCTACGAGGATGTCTACGAGCACGATGCCAAGCAGTATCGTCATCACATCATCCGCTCGGACACCTTCCATCTCAGCGCGGTGAACTGGTCGAACATCATGATGCTGGGGGCCATCGGGCTGGTGTTCTTCCTCGCCAATGGCCTGGGATGGGCCAATACCAACGTGGCGGCCACCTACTCGCTGACCCTGCTGTTCCTGCGCACGCCGCTGATTCAAGCCGTCGGGGCGCTGCCCACCCTGCTGAGTGCCCAGGTCGCCTTCAACAAGCTCAAGGACCTGGAGCTGGCCGGTTATCGCGCCGAGTTCGGCGACAGTGCCGCGCATGGCGATTGGCAGACCCTGGAGCTGCGCGGCGTGACCTTCGCCTATGCCGCTGGCGAGCATGGCCGCGGCTTCGAAGTCGGCCCTGTCGATCTGACGCTGTCGCGTGGCGAGCTGGTCTTCTTGATCGGCGGCAACGGCAGCGGGAAGTCGACGCTGGCACGCCTGCTGACGGGCCTTTATCAACCGGCCAGCGGCGACATACTGATCGACGGGCAGCCCGTCGACGCAGAAGGGTGGCACGCCTTCCGCAGTCGTTTCGCGGCCGTGTTCACCGACTTCCATCTCTTCGATCGCGTGATGGGACCGGGAGGCGAGACGCCCGACACGACATTGGCGGAGAGCTGGATCGAGCGCCTGGGCATGGGCGAGAAGCTGCATTTCGACGGCTGGCGGGTGACCAACACCCAGCTTTCCCAGGGGCAGCGCAAGCGCCTGGCACTGCTGCTGGCGGTTGCCGAACAGCGCGACATCCTGCTGCTCGACGAATGGGCGGCGGACCAGGATCCGCAGTTCCGGCGCATCTTCTATCGCGAACTGCTGCCCATGTTGCGCGACAGCGGCAAGACCGTGTTCGCCATCAGTCATGACGATCACTACTTCCAGCACGCCGACCGCTTGCTGGAGATGCGCGCGGGCCAGTTGAGCGAACTGACCGGCGAGATGCGCGAGCGTGTCAGCCGCGACGCCGTGGCACGGCTCGAGGACACATCGGACAACGTGTGAGGGACGGCAGGCTACCTGCGGCGGCTGCCACGCTCATGCCAGTCACGCTCATGCAGGTACGATCTGGGTGGCATGCCAGACGAGACTTTCGGTGGGGCCGTCGTCCAGATCGGAGCACATGTCGACGCGCAGGATCGCCGTCGTTTCGCATACCGTCCGCAGCCGACCATGCGCGCCACCTTGCTCCCATTGCCACAGGATGCACCGCCGCTGCTCGTCGCCGGTGTCGTCCTGTAACCTCAGGTTGGCCGCCGGGTAGCGTCGTTCCAGGAAGCCCAGGGCGGCAAGCTGGGCGCACTGCTGCGCCGGTGTCAGTCGGGAGTCGCCGCGATAGCCGGGCAGAAAACGACGGCCTCGTGCCTCCGCTTGCAGGAAGGGCAATGCCTGCTGCGGCGTGATGCGGCCGTACTTGCGGACCGGCGAGAGCAGCACGAGGCTGGCGGCGAAGCGGCAGCCGCCCAGATGACTGCTTTCCCAGACATCGAAAGGCAGCTCGTGTGCCGCAACGGTCCGGGCCAATTCCTTGTAGGTTCGGTAACCGTACCTGGCGCAGCACTTGTCCTTCTTGCCGTGGGTGCAGCACAGCAACAGGTCGCGTTCGACCTGTGCACCTTCCCATGCCGTCAGCGGCGCCCCTGACTGCCACGCGGCCAGAAACGTCTCCAGCTCCCCGCGAGGCACGAGGAATTGCCGGCGTTCGGGCATCAGAAACACCTGATGGCTCTCGTCGGCCTGCTCGCGTCGGTGAATCAGATTGACCCGCCGCTCACCGGCGGCGATGGCGTCGAGGGTTTGCATCAGGCTTTCCGGCATGTCGTGGGCATGACGCAGGTTGCGTGTCCACTTGGCGCGAGGCCAACTGATCAGCAGGTTGCGCTCGGCGTGGGCGGCACTGCCGGCCAGTGGGTCGCCCTGTTCGAGGCCGAGATCGGCGCAGAAGGTTCGCTTCATGAGGCATGCTCCCGCTGGATTTCGGGGCGTCGCGCTTCACGAGAACGTTGTGCAATGCAAAGGCGCATGTCGGAAAAACCCTCGCGTTCGAGTCAGGATCTTGTCGTGCCGTCTACCGTGAGTGATCGCGATGGCGATACAACAGGTAGACGAAAAACGGCGCCCCCACGCCCGAGACGAAGATGCCGGCGGGCAGGTCCTTGGGCAGGAAGGCCACGCGGCCCAGCAGATCGGCATGGAGGACGATCAGCGCCCCGACCAGGGCGGTGACGGGCAATCGTCGCAGGAAGTCCTGGCCCACCAGGCGGGCGGCGATATGCGGTGCGATCAGGCCCACGAAGCCGAGGCCACCGGCAAAAGCCACGGCCGTGCCCGCCAGTATCACGCTGCAGCCCATCAGCAACAGCCGACAGCAGGGCACGTTCACGCCCAGACCTCGAGCCACGTGATCTCCGAGCGCCATGACACTCAGGTGGCGGGCCTGCGACAGACACAAGGGGACGGTGACCAGCAACCATGGCAGCATGCCGAGGACATCCTGCCATTGAGCGGCGTAGAGGCTGCCGGTCAGCCATACATAAGCCGTCATGGCGGCGGTATCGTCGCTGATCACGATCAGCAGGGTCGTCACCGATCCCGCGGCGGCGGAGAGGCCGATACCGACCAGTACCATGCGCATGGGCGTGATACCGTGCTTCCAGGCCAGCGAGAACATCAGCAGAGCGGACAGCAAGGCGCCCAGCAATGCGGCGGCCGGCAGCCAGTGCACGCTTAGGGTGGTGCCGAACAGTGCCAGGAAGATGACGGCGCCCATGGCGGCTCCGCTGGTGATGCCGATCACGTCCGGCGATGCCAGCGGATTGCGCACGATGCCTTGCAGGATGGCGCCGGCCACGGCCAGAGCCGCCCCCGCCAGCACGGCCAGCAGGATGCGCGGCAGGCGCAGCTCCCAGACGATGAAGGCGATCTCGCTGTCCTGTGGAGCGAACAACGCCTGTCCGACTTCATGCAGCGAGGTGGGAAAGCTGCCAAGACGCAGGGAAAGGCCCATGCTGGCCAGCAGCACCAGTCCGAGAAGACCCATCATGCCCGAATAACGAAGCGCCCGGTTCCCGACGATGCGATCGACGGCTGTGGTCAAGGCAGGGGAATGCGTCATGGTCGTGCCTGCTGCCTGCGTGCCAGGTAAATGAAGAAGGGGGTGCCGATCAGGGCGGTCATCACCCCGACCGGCACATCCTGCGGCGGCATCAAGAAACGCGACGCCACATCGGCCAGCAGCAGCAAGCAGGCTCCCAGCAGGGCACAGGCCGGCAGTAGCCAGCGGTGGTCGACCCCGAACAGTCCGCGTGCCATATGAGGAACGATCAGTCCGACGAAACCGATCATGCCGGTCAGCGCGACAGAGCTTCCGGCGAGCAGGATCACCACCAGGCCGAGCAGGAGCTTGATGGTGCCGGCATGCATGCCCAGGCTCGTGACCATGTCATCGCCCAGCATCAAGGCGTTGGCATGTCGGACCAGCAGCATGCACAGCAGCAGGGCGATGCCGAAGAGCGGCAGCAGAGGAACCACGAGCGAAAGCTCGCGCCCGGATACGGAGCCGGCCAGCCAGTACAGCACGCTCTCGAAGCTCTGATGGTCGATGATCAGCAGGCCCTGGCTGAAGGAGACGAACATGGCCGTGACGGCCACGCCAGCCAGTACCACCCGCAGTGAGGAGGGCCCGGCACGGCCGCCCCCGCGACTCAACATCAATACCAGGCAGGCCGCGACGAGCGCTCCCAGCAGCGCCGCCCAGACATAGTCCGCCGGCGCGTGCAGCGGCAACAACGCAACGGCGATGACCACGAAGCACATGGCCCCGGCGTTGATCCCCAGAATACCCGGCGATGCCAGGGGGTTGCGGGTCAGGGTTTGCATCAGAGCGCCGGCGATGGCCAGGCTCGCGCCCACCAGGACGGCGATCACGGCGCGTGGCAGGCGTTCCTTGACGATGATGATGTGCGCGACCCGGGAAGGATCGTAATGCAGCAAGGTCGCGATGAAGGTCGACGGCGGGAGCTCGGTGGTGCCCAGCATGACGCTCGCCGCGAAGGTCGTCGCCATCAGCACCAGGCCGGCCAGCAGCCCTGCAAGGCGTGTCGTTCGTCGCGTCAGCATGTGGCCGATTCCTCGTTCTTTTCCCGAGAGGGCGAGGCGCTCTCCTCGACGCTGCCGGATCGACAGCCAGCAGTTAACGCCTGCGTACGGGGAAGGTCGAGTCCATAGTGGGTATACAGATCATCCAGCATGGCATTGGCGGCCAGGATGCCGCCGCCCATGATCCAGTCCACGGCGTCTACCTCGAAGACACGGTCGTTGCCCACGGCATCCAGTCGTGCCCAGAGAGGGTGGGAGGTCCAGTGTCGATAGTTGCGGGCGATGGCGGGATCGTTGGGCTCCAAGAGCACGAAGATCACGTCGGCATTCATGACCGGGATGTTTTCTTCACTGGTCAGTTTCATGCCCCAGCCCCGGTCGTGAAGGGTATCCGGCTGCGTGAAGCCCAGTTCATCGAGGATCGATCCGGCAAATCCCGTGGAATAGATACGCACATGGTCGCTCTTGAAACGGATCACGGCAGCCTTCTGTGGCCAGGCGTCACCCAGTTTTTCGGCGATCTTGCGGCGAAAATCGGCCACGCGGTCGTCCCAGTCGCGAAGCAATCGATGGGCGCGAGTTTGTCGGCCGGTGGCCTCGGCCATCATGGTCAGGGTGGCCTTGAAGTCGAAGACGCTGTCGGTGGCGATCGTCGGCGCTATCTTCTCCAGCAGCGGCCGGACCCGCTCGTGGCGAAAGCGCGTGGCCACGATCAGGTCCGGGTCCAGCCAGGCGACCTTCTCCAGGTTGGGCTGGGTCTCCAGACCGACGTGTTCCACGCCGTCGAGGGCGTCACGCAAGTAGCGATACATGGGTTTTTCCAGCCAGGAGTCGACGACACCCACAGGCGTGATACCCAGTGCCACTGCCGTGTCGGTCGCGCCCTGATAGAGGGTGACGATGCGTTGTGCCGGGGCAGGCAGGCATGTCTCCCCGAAGGCATTGGCAACACTGTGCATGTTCTGAGCGTTGGCAGTGACGACACCGGGAATGAGGGAAACCAGCAGCATGGTCAACCACTGGCGGCGGATCGGCATGGCAGCCTCCTGGCGTATGCGTGTTGTCGAGCGACGTCATGCGGCGCCGCTCGACAAGCCTCGGTCATCAGCGGGTATTGTTCAGAAGTCGAGCTGATAGCTCAGGGTGAAAGTGCGTCCCCGGCCCTTGAAGTAATATTCATCGCTCACTCTCGCGGCCTGTGAGTAGTACGTGAAGTAGTCCTCGTCGGTGAGGTTTTCCACGCCCAGACTGGTGCGGCCCACCGGCAGACGGTAGGACAGAGAGGCGTCGATCAGGCCGTAGCCGTCGAACTCGAGCTGGGGATCGTCAACACTGCGGTCGAAATAGCGGCTGTATTGCAGATGCGAGGAAAGCTTCTGATTCCAGGCCGCGCTCCAGGCCAGCTTGAGGGTATCCGGCGCGATGTTGATGCCGGTCAGCTTGGTATCCACGCTGCCGTCACCGTCGGTGTCCGATTTGCCCTCGGTGTGCGTATAGGAAAGCCGCAATTGATGGGCATCACTCACCTGCGCTTCGCCGGTAACCTCGATGCCCTGGATCTCGGTCTTCTCGCGGTTGCCGACCCAGGTGCCGTTCTCCTCGGTGAGGCGCTCGCCATAGTCGGAGTTCGATTCGAAGTAGCTCAACTCGAGGCCATAGCGATCCCAGTCGAAACGCGCACCGACCTCGCGATTGTCGGTGACGATGGGCTGCAGCGTCAGCAGTGTATCGACGTCCTGGCCGGGCGTGTCGATGCCACGCAGTACCCGGCCGACATCGGGCATGCCGAAGCCTTCGGAGTAGTTGGCGTAGAGCTGGGCCCAGTCGGTGGCCTGATAGACGACACCGGCATTGTAGAGCGTCTCGTTGAAGTCGGGTTTGCCTCCTCCCACGCTGACGTTGTCCTGGGTCACGTTGCTGCGATCGATGGTGCTGTAATCATCGACCTCGAGCTCGGCATATTCCTGACGAACCCCGGCATGCACGCTCAATGAATCGGTCAGGTCATAGTCTCCCTGCAAGAACACGGCTGCGTTGCGAAAGCGTGTCTCCGGGACATAAGTGCGATCGGTATGCACCAGCATCTGGCGGGTCTCGTCCTGCAGCAGGTCGAGGCCCGTGGTCAGCTTGAGGTGGTCGTCGAGCAGGCCGTCACGACTCAGGGTGAATTTGGCACCGAGCTTGTCGGACTCGTTGCGGGTCTGGTCATAAAGCGTGTCGCCGCCAACTCCCTGATAAGGGAAGTAAGGCGTGGTGGCGAACTGAGCGCGAAAGCGCTGGGTATAGAGTTGAGCGTCCAGGCTGTTGCCCAGCCAATCGTCATGAGCGTACGACAGCCGGGCGGTGGTGACCTCGTTATAGCCGGGATCGCCATCGGGATTGCCCTTGCGTGCGGTGGTGGCAACGCCGGCGTCGCGATCGCCGACCACTGGCACGTAGTCGCCTTTGCCTTCGAGCTCGAAGCGATTGATCGATACCTCGACATTCTGGTCGTCGTCGATCCAGTAGGCCGCCTTGGCTAACAGGTCGTAACTGGTGGAGTTCTGAAGTTCGCCGGGGTAGGCGATGCCCACCTCATCGTCGTCGCCGTCGTAGAAAATGCCGCGCTCTTGACGACTGGCGGCGACAAGATAGTCCCAATCTCGGGTCTGGCCGCTGAGACGGTAGTCCAGCTTGTGGCCGAAGCCTTCCGACTCGAAATCGTCGTCACTGGTCAAGCTGACGCCGACATACTGGCTTATCCCGGCGCTTTCGGGACGCTTGGTCACATAGTTGATGATACCGCCGGTCGCACCCAGGCCGTGTTCGGCGCTGGCGCCGTATATGACTTCGATACGCTCGACCATGGAGAGGTCGATGGTGTAACTGTCGCGAGAGCTGTCACGCAGCGGGTTGGACTGCGGCACTCCATCGACCAGGAATAGCGGCGAGCGCCCTCGAAAGGTCTCTCCGGCGTTGGAGAGTTTCTGGCGGCTGGGCGAATAGGAAGGGATCAAGTTACTGAGGACCTGGCCGGGATCCTGGGTGATCGCCAACTGTTGCTCGATCTGCTCGCGGGTGATGATGGTGACCTTCTGCGGGGTCTCATCTTCGCGACTCTGGTTGCGGGTGGCGGTGATGACCAAAGGGTCCAGCCCATGGTTCTCTTGGGAGTCCGTGCTCGTTGAGTCCTGGGCCAGTGCCGTGGAGGGTAGGGCCGAGACGAATACCCACGGGAGCAGCGATAGCTGCTTGAGACGTGATCGCTGTAAGTCTTGCATGGTGAACCGGTATCCCCTTGCTGTGTGCATTGTCGCTATTGTTGCCATCGAGTGATGTCATGCCGGGGCGAGGATACTAATGAGAATCCTTTTTGTTTGCAAATTGGGTACGGATGGTCTCTTGTGACGATACGAACAAGGCGTGTCACGGTGTGGCGGCAGGCGGCAGGCGGCAGGCGGCAGGCGGCAGGCGGCAGGCGGCAGGCGGCAGGCGGCAGGCGGCAGGCGGCAGGCGGCAGGCGGCAGCAAAGGCTGCTAAGCGTTGAAGGTTCGTTATTGTGAAAACAAATCACAATTCTTATCATGTGCGAAAGGCTTTGCTCCAAGCTTCGCTCCTGTCATCCGCTAATAACATGCCACAAGGAAACTCGATGTCCCGTTCCCGTCCCTCGCCCCTGCCTTTCAACGTGCTGTCGTCGCCGGCTCGCCGCATGGCGATGGCGACGCTGCTGCTCGGCTGCCCGCTAGCGGCGCAGGCACAAGACGACGTCGCCCAGAGCGATACCGTGGTCGTGACCGCGACGGCGCTGAAGGTTGCAATGCCGCTTGCCGAGACACCCCGTTCGGTCTCCAGCGTGGATCGCGAAGAGCTCGAATTGCGTAATGTCCAGAACCTCGACGAGACCTTCCGCTATCGCTCGGGCGTACTGTCCGGCCATTACGGTTCGGACAACAATACTGACTGGTTCAAAATCCGAGGTTTCGATCAGGCAACCTACCAGGATGGCTTGCGTCTCTATCGGACTGGCTACTATCAGTGGCTGCCTGAGCCATATGGGCTGGATCGTGTTGAGGTATTCAAAGGGCCGGCGTCGATCCTCTATGGCGAAGCGCCTTCAGGAGGGATCGTCAATGCTGTGAGCAAACGGCCGACCGCTGAAAAGCGTGGTGAGATCGAGATCCAGGCCGGCAATCGCAATCATCGCCAATTCGGGGTCGATACATCAGGGCCTGTCACCGAAAGCGGTAATGTGCGCTACCGGTTCGTGGGACTGTACAAGGAGCGTGATGGCGACCTGAACGACACCGATAATGAGCGTGTCTACTTCGCGCCCAGTCTTGAATGGCGTATTTCTGATGACACTCAGTTGACAGTGCTGGCCAGCTACCAGAAGGACGACGGTGTCCCCGAAAACCCTTTCAAGCTGGCTTATGGTACGGTGCAGGACACTCCGTTCGGCAAGGTCGATCCGGAGACTAATTACGGGGCGCCTGATTACGACAAGGACGAGCATACCCAGACGGCTGTCGGCTACGAATTCAAGCACCAGCTCGATGACACCTGGAAATTCGAACAAGATTTCCGGTATAGCAAGCTTGACCTAGATCTGCGCAGTACCTATATGGACTTTGCTACCGGTGATGGCCGAACGGCTTATCGCGGTCATCTACAGCGTGACGGTGAGATCGATAGCTTCACCATCGATAACCGCATGGTCGGTAAATGGTATACCGCCCGCACAGAGAACACCTTGCTAGTTGGGGTGGATTACCAAGATCTGAGTTTGGATGGCAAGGAGTTCGACGATTTTACTTATGACACCGTCGATATCTTCGATCCTGACACGAGCATTACACCGGTGCCTGATAGTCAGTTGACCAGCAGGCAGATTGATAAACAGCAACTGGGCGTTTATGTGCAGGACCAACTGCGCATTGATGATAGTTGGGTGCTGTTGGGGAGTGTCCGCCATGATAGTGCTGATGTGAAGAATGTTGATGGAAGTACGGATGTCACGGTTGATGAGACTCAGTCTGAGACCTCGTTCTCTGGCGGCGTGATGTACCTGGCTGATAATGGAGTGAGTCCGTATCTCAGCTATACTGAATCATTCCGGCCAAGCGCTGATACTAGCAATGCCGACGGCGCGATTTTTGAAGCGATCGAAGGCCGGCAATGGGAGGCGGGGGTCAAGTACGCGCCTTCGGGCTGGGATGGCTATGTGTCGGCAGCAGTTTTCGACATCAAAGAGTCCAACTCTTTTGCTACGACACCTGCTGGATACCAAACGCAGGAAGGTGAGAAGACCTCTACCGGTTTCGAGCTGGAAGGCGTAGGCTATCTCACGGATTCCCTCAAGCTGACAGCCGCTTATACCTATACGGATGCACGTGATGAAGACGACAACCGTGCGGCTCTGATTCCACGCCATATGGCATCTACGTGGCTTGATTATGATTTCGAAGGTACTGCCCTGAATGGGCTGAAAGTCGGTGCCGGGATTCGTCATGTGGGAGAATCGGTCGATGGCAGCATCACCGTGCCTGACTACACCGTGGGAGACGCCATGGCGAGTTATGCTTTGAACAATCACTGGACTGCCCAAGTCAATGTCAACAACATTACCGACGAAGAGTATGTCGCCAGTTGCGATTTTTGGTGCTACTACGGCGAGTCACGCAGCGTGATCGGTAGTCTCAAGTACCGTTGGTAAGCGGGAAGCTTTAAGACGCCGGAAAGAGGCGAGAAGAAAATGGCCCGAGGTGCTGCAAGGCACCTCGGGCCTTTTTTATGTCTGCTTTGCTTCGGTCCGGAGCTGTGGTCGAAGTGCTGCTTTCCTAGCCAGCCTCGCGGCCGGGCAAGGGCTCTACGCGCGAAAGCTCGGCCAATTGCGTCATCGAGCGATCACGAACTGCAACAAGGCCGATGACGAATGCCGCAATCGGTATCAGTGCGAGTACGGTACTGATACCGACGCCCAGTCCAGTAACCTGTGTGAAGTTACTCAGCACAAGGTACAAGATGAACGCCAGCAGCAGGCAGGCAATCAAGGGAACTAGGCGTGTCGTCACGCCGCGCCCCGGCGCGAGATGCGGCGAGCGATAGAAGAACACCGCGGCCGCGACAGAGGTCAGGAGCATGAGGATAACCATGCCGACGGTGGCAATGCCGGCCATCGAGCCGAACACGCCGACCAGCGGGCTCGCGCCACTGAGTGCGCAAAGGGCTACCAGCACGATAGCGGTTGCTGTCTGGAACAAGGATGATATGTGGGGTGAGCCATGCAAGGCGTGACTCTTCGCGAAGAAACGGGGCAGGATGTCGAAGTTCGCGAGAACGAACTGGTAGCGTGTCACAATGTTATGAAACGACAGGATGCAGGCGACGAGGCTGGTGAGCAGTAACACCTCCATGATATCGGTGAGGACACGGCCGGTATAGAAGCGGGCTGTGTCGAGCACCATGTTGCCACCGTTGTTGAGGTAGTCATTGGCCACCCCGTATACGGTATCTGGGCCCCAAGCATAGACCAGAAACCAGCAAGACAGCGTATAGAATCCCCCGATGATGAACACTGCCCAGTAAGTGGCCCGCGGGATGGTACGGCTCGGGTCACGAGCTTCATCGCGAAAGACTGCCGTGGCTTCGAAGCCGATGAAACCGGTCACGCTGAACAGCACGGCGATGCCAAACGGCCCTGTACTACTGGACGTTGCAGGTATATCGGCAAGACTGGTCAAGGCACTGCCTGAGGGTTCGAATGCAATGGCGACATTCATGACCAGGACAACGCCAATTTCGAGGATGAGTGCCACGGCAAGCACTTTCGAGCTGAGCTCGATGTTTCGATACCCCAATGCGGCGACAAGCACGAGAGCCGCCCCGGCATATAGCCACCAGGGAATTGCCGGCCCTCCGATATTGCTCACCGTATCGGCTGCCGCCCACCCGAAAAATCCATAGATGCCGAGTTGGATGGCGGAGTAAGTGATCAGCGCCACGAATGCCGTAGCCTGACCGGCGCGAGGCCCGAGTCCGGTTCCAACGTAGGTGAAAAAGGCCCCAGCCTCCTTCACATAGGGCGTCATCGCCACGAAGCCGACCGAGAACGCGAAAAGCACGAGTGAGGCGAACGCGAAACCCAGCGGGGCCATTGCGCCGTTGCCTAGCCCGATGGCCAACGGCGTATTGCCGTTGACCACAGTCAGTGGAGCCGCGGCAGCCACGACCATGAACACGACACCCGCCGTGCTCAATTGTCCAGATAGTCGGTTTCTGTTGTTCGAGGATGCGGTATAGGGATTGCTGTTGTTCATTGTGGATCCAACTCCTTCTTGTGTTGTTGTTAGGAAGCGCCCTCAGAGCGGCGCCAGAAAACCTCAATCGTTACGTTCTCCTATGCTGATACCGGCCCGGCGTAGTAACGGCTCGAGCCGTTCCGGATCGAGAGCTGGGCACCAGCCCTCCGGCTTTGCCATGGGCGCTCCCCTGGCCATGCACATGGCATTGAGGACGGCTTCGTCCGTCGCTTGCACGACCGCCATGTAGAAGTCATCGAAATACTCGTCGTTCATGTGGTGCATCTGTTGCCGGGCCGGCCCGAGCTGGGGCAAGGGACCCTCGTTCGCCGTGCTGAAGGCCAGAAACATATCGCCTGAATCGTTGCCGCCGGGGCTGCCGGAGCGTGCGATACCCAGTCCGGCGCGTTGGGCGAGGCGCTTGAGCTGATGGGGCAGCATGGGAGCGTCTGTCGCGATGACGGCGATGATGGAGCCGCGTTCGCGATTGAGCTCTTCGGGCAAGTCGGCATCATGCAGCGCCTCTCCAACAGGCACGCCTAGTACGTTCAACCAGTCCCGCTTGCCGTGGTTGGCCTGGACAAGCACGCCCAACGTGTAGTCCTGCCCATCGATGCCGACACGGCGCGAAGCGGTACCCGTACCGCCCTTGAAGCCGTAACAGATCATGCCGTTGCCGCCGCCGACGTTTCCCTCTTCTATGGCGCCGCCACTTGCGCTGGCGAGGGCGGCGTGGACATGGGCGGCTTCCACGTGCTGACCGTTGATGTCATTGAGTACGCCGTCATAGGTCTCCGCGACCACGGGCATTGCCCACAGGTGGTGTGCGTCGAAAGTCTGCGCGTAGGTATCGAGCATCCAGCGTGTCGCGGCGTGATGAACGATGCCCACGCTATGCGAATTGGTCAGGCATATCGGGCCGACGAAATAGCCGCCTTGCTCGATCCAATGCGTCCCTGTCATTTCCCCGTTGCCGTTGAGCGCATGAAAGCCGGCCCAGACAGGAGCAGGCGTGTTGCTTCGGACGCGCGGCAGAATGGCGGTCACGCCGGTCTTGATGGGCCGTCCGTTTTCGGCCGTTCCATCAATCGTTTCATAGCCGACCAACACGCCCGGCACGTCCGTAATCGCGTTGTTCAAGCCCGGTTCGCCGGGCAGCGGCAGCCCCATCTCGCGTGCTCTAATTCGCTGCATTGAAATGATCTCCCCCCGATCAGTGCTAAAATCGCCTCGTCGACGCCTTGCCTCGGCAAGAAAGTGGAGCGCCTCTGTCCGATAGCCGAAGATCGGCCTCGGTCCGTCCACGGGATACCCCTCTTTCTTTTATGACATATAAATACCAAATGCAATGTGGGTGACATTGAAATGTCAAGATCACAAGCTGCCGCCCATCTGGCAAAAGAAGTCGATGCGCTGAAAGGCGGGCTGTCGCCTGCGGAACGCGCGCTCTATTCGACGCTGCAGGCGAATCTCGAGAATCTGGCGTTTGAAACCGGCGCAAGCCTCGCTCAGAAAAGCGGTGTGAGCCCGAATACCGTGAGTCGGTTCATGCGGCGTCTGGGGTACAAGGGGTTGAGCGGGCTGAAATCGGCTTTGCGCAACGAGCTACGCTCGAATTCACTCCTGAACGCCACGCTGATCGAGCGTGTGGCGCAGCAGCCGGCCGACCTGACGACTCATCTCAATGCCGAGATCGAAGCACTGAAGGCCTTCGCCGAACAGCTCACCGGCCAGCATTGGCAGGACATAGTGCAGCGTGTGAGTGACGCCGAACGCGTGTTCGTGTGTGGGTTCCAGACGGTTCGCGGCCTGGCCCAGGATTTCGCGAATCGCTTGGCGCTCGTGCGCCCCGGCGTCGAGTTTATCGATCTGTACAGCGGCGTATTAGGGCAGTGGATGGACAGCCAGGACGTGCGTTGCTGTGTGATCCTGATCGACATTACGCCCTATGCCGAAGCCGGGATCACGTTCGCCAATCACTGCTTGGCCCATGACGCGGACCTCGTGGTGTTCAGCGACGAATATGGCATAGCACGTTATATCGATACGCCTCATATCATCAGCATGACCACCGAGACCGGCTTGATCCTCGAATCCACCGGTGGTCTGACGAGTGCCCTGAATGTTCTGTTGCACTGCGTGGCTGCAGACCACAAGGAAGAATTGCGGGAACGCATGGAAGCCTATCGCGCCCGAGTGCAACAACTGAGGCTGTATGCGAAGTAGATGGGGGCGAAAAACGCAAGACGCGATCGAATGGCCCGAGGTGCTGGCAGGCACCTCGGGCCATTCGTTTTCTCCGTCCCTCGGGCCATGATCGGCTCGTGGCTGGCTTTCCGCCGTTTCTTCCACAGCGCTACAGTCGCCGCAGCGTCCACATGAAGTAGGCGCCGCCGAGCAGGGAAGACATCAAGCCGGCGGGAATTTCCTGGGGGAACAGCCACTGGCGCCCCAGCCAGTCGGCCAGCACCATCAAGAGCGCCCCCAGCAGGGCGGCGGCGAGCAGGTGCGCGCGTGCACGCGCCGCGCCCAGCAGGCGTGCCATGTGCGGCGCGAGCAGGCCGACGAAGGAAAGCGGCCCGACCACCAGGGTGGCGGCGGCGGTGAGCAAGGCGACCACGCCCAGCAGAGCGAGACGCGCCCGGTCGACATTGACGCCCAGCGCGCGGGCGCTGGAGTTGCCCATCGGCAACAGATCCAGCCAGCGCGACAGGGACTGCATCGCCAGCGTCAAGATCACGGCGCTTGCCGCCACGGCGACGGCCAGCACGGTGTCGACGTAATAGGTCGAGCCGGACATCCAGGCGAGCAGCTGCTGCGTGCGCGGGTCGCCGTTGGCCAGCACGATGCTGCGCAGGGGATCGAACAGCGCGGTGATGGCGATCCCCGTCAGCAGCACGCGCTCCGGTTGAAAGCCGCTGCGGCGGTTGATCAGCAGCAGCACCCCGAGCGTCGCCAAGGCGCTCAGGGTGCCGGCGATCAGTAGCATCGGCAGGCCCACATCGGGCACGAACATGACCACGCCGATCAGGCCGATGGCGGTGCCGCCACTGATCCCGACGACTTCCGGACTGGCCATGGGATTGCCGGTGACGCGCTGGATCAGTGTGCCGGCCAGGGCCAGTAACGTCCCGGCACCCGCCGCCGCCAGGGTACGCGGCAAGCGCCATTCGTGGGTGGCTTGCCACACCGACCACGAGGGCAGGGCCCAGCCTTGGCCGTCCTGGCCGAGCAGCAGGGATGCCGCGAGCGCGACCAGCAATGCCAGCCCCAGTGCCAGCTGCAGGCGCATCGGATGCCGACGCCGTGGCGCCGCCAGCATGGGGGCGGTCTGGGGGCGATCGCCGCCGAGCTTGAGGCGCGGAATCAGCCAGAGCAGCAGCGGGGCGCCGAGGGCGGCGGTGGTCGCGCCGGTGGGAATCATCGTCGGCAGTGCGCCGGAAACATGCTGCAGGAGCTGGTCGGTAGTGGTCAGCAGCAAGGCGCCGAGCAGCGGCGCCCACAGCAAGCGCTGGGGCAGCGTGCGCGCCCCCAGCAGGCGGACGATGGCCGGTGCCGCCAGGCCAATGAAGCCGATGATGCCCACCACGCTGACGACACAGGCGGTGATGAAGACCGCCAGCCCGAGGCTCAGCAAGCGCAGATGCCTGAGCGAGACCCCGAGGCTGCGGGCGTTGACGTCGTCGAGCTCGAGAATCGCCAGCGGGCGCAGCATGAGCGCGGCCAGGGCAAGCGCGATGAGCAACCGCGGGAGCAGGTAGAGCACGCCGTCCCAGCTGTTCTGCGAGAGCGAGCCCGCGCCCCAGACCATCAGGCCGCGCAGCTCTTCCTGATGGAAGAGAATCAGCGTGGTGCTGACCGCGCCCAGGTAAAGGTTGACCACCAGCCCCGCGAGCACCACCACCATGGGTGCCAGGCCGCGTCGCCAGGCCAGCGCGAACACCAGCCCCATGGCCAGACCGCCGCCCGCCACGGCCACCCACTCGCGGCCGAGAACGAGCAGTCCCGGTGCGAACAGAGTGGCGAGCAGCAGGGCGAGCTGTGCACCGGTGGCGACGCCCAGGGTCGTGGGGGCGGCCAGGGGGTTGCGCAGCACCTGCTGCATCAGCACCCCCGCGATGCCCAGGGCACCGCCCGCCAGCAGAGAGATCGTCCAGCGCGGCAGCCAGCTGTAGTGCGTGAGTACCTGTTCGATATTGCGTTCGTCGGGCACGAACAAGGCTTGCGCCCACTGCGCGGCCGGCAACTGCGTGGCCAGCGAGTAGCCACTCAAGGCCAGGCAGGCCAGGGCCAGCAGCACGCACAGGCGTGCCGGGGTCATCACGACATGAGGAAACGGCAAGGAGCGAGAGATCCAGTCACGCATCGGGTGCCTCGCGGTGGGCAGCGGTGCGAGGCGCCTCATGCAGGGCCTGGGTCAGGTTGTCGGCGAAACGCCGTGCCGAAGGGGCGCCACCGAAGCTCCATACCGGTGGCAGCGTGAGAACGTCATCGCGACGCACGGACGGCAGGTGTTGCCAGAGCGCGCTCGTCTCGAGGCGTTCCTCGACGCCCACGGGCATTGGATCGACCACGACCAGGCGAGCGTCGTCCAGCCCGGCCAGGGCTTCCAGGCCTACCATGGAGAAGCCCCAGTAATTGGTTTCCCGCTGCCACGCGTTCTCCAGCCCCAGGCGCTGCATGACGGCGTTATAGAGGCTGTGGTCGCCGAACACGCGCACATGGCGGGCATCCATGAACTGTACCACGAGCAGGGGCCGTGCCTTGGCCGCGTCGCTCAACCCGTCCCGCAGCTCGGCCAGGTGCGCCTCCAGCGAGGCGAGCAGCGTGTCCGCGCGCTCCTCGCGATTCACGAAGGCGGCGATTTCACGGGTGGCTTTCTCGAGTCGCGTCCACAGGTCGCTGCCCGGCGTATACAGTGCCACCGTGCTCGTCGGTGCGATACGTTCGAGGCTTGGTTTCAGGGTGCTGAACATCGGCGAGATCAGAATGCGGTCGGGCGACAACTGGGCCAGCAATTCCCGGTTGGGTTGCGCCCGCAGGCCGATGTCGGCCACCTCGGCGGGCAGCGTTGGCGCGCCGACCCATTCGCGGTAGGCATCGGTTTGTGCCACGCCCACGGGCGTCACGCCGAGCGCCAGCAAGGTTTCGGCGATGGTCCAGTCGACGGTGGCGATACGCGGTGTCTCGGCATTGGCGACATGGGACCAGACCAGCAGCACCAGCGTCAGCAATGTCATGAGCCGCGAGCGACGCAGGCCTTCACGGTTGCAAAATGGCCTCACATCGACTCCTAGTGCAAGACGGCGATGGGGTGCTCGCCGCCGGGGTGGGACATGACACGCATGGGGATGCCATAGATGGCTTCCAGCGTGCTATCGCACATCAACTCGCGGGGCGCGCCCTGGGCCAGGACCTGCCCGCTGTGCAGGGCGACCAGATGATCGCAGTAACGTGCCGCCATGTTGACGTCGTGCAGCACGATCACCACGCCCAGCCCCAGCTCGCGGCACAGCGAGCGGACCAGGGCCAGGACTTCCACCTGATGGGCGATGTCCAGCGCTGCCAGCGGTTCGTCCAGCAGCAGAAACCGGCTTTCCTGGGCCAGCAGCATGGCGAGCCAGACGCGCTGCCGCTCGCCACCGGAGAGAGTGTCGACCAGCCGGTCGGCGAAGGCCTCGGTGTGGGTCAGTGCGATGGCGCGTTCGATCTGGGTCTTGTCCTTGCCGTTGAGCCGGCCGAGCAGGCCGTGCCAGGGATAGCGTCCGAATCCCACCAGCTCGCGGCCGGTGAGGTTGTCGGCGCCGGGCAGGTGCTGTGGCAGGTACGCCACGTGACGGGCGAACTCGCGCGTGCCCCAGTCGGCGAGTGGGCGCTTGTCGAGGCGGATCTCGCCTCGGCTCGGGGCCTGCTGCTGCGCGAGGAGCTTGAGCAGGGTCGACTTGCCCGAGCCATTGTGGCCGATCAGCCCATACACCTTGCCTTCCTCGAAGGCGAGGTCGGTGGGGTGCAACAGGCACTGGCCGTTGACCTCGAAGCTGGCAGCGTCGACGTTGAACATCAGGTGGACCCCAAGCGGGAAAAGCGTAGGGCGCAATCGTAATTCAAATAAGAACGGTTATCAAAACTCTCGGCGCCGTCATGTCAGGCGTCAATGGCTTGGCGACAGGCGCGCAACGCTTGCTCGATGTAACGCCCGGCCATGCGTTCCGATACCCCGAGGCGGGCCGCGATCTCGCGTTGAGGCAGTCCCTCGAGGCGATGCCACAGCAACGCCTGACGCACGTGCCGAGGCTGCCGTCGCAGGCAGGTGCGTACGCACGCCAGGCGCTGGGCCTGGCAGACATCGGCCTCGGGGCAATGCCGTGCGCAGGCGAGCCCGGTGGTGGTGTCTTCCAGGGGGATCGTCTCGGGCCGGGCCCTGGCCTGGCGCTGATGATCGATCAGCAGGTTGCGGGCAATGCGGAACAGGTAGGCGCGAGGATTGGCGAGCGGCTGAGTGAGTCTCGCGCGCTGCAGGCGCAGATACACGTCCTGGCAGAGGTCGGCCGCCAGCTCCGGCGTATCCAGCTTGCCGGCCAGATAGCCGACAAGCTCCCGGGAATGCTCCATGAACAGTCTATCGAGTGTATCGACCATATGTCGGGTCCGTCCGTGGGTAGCGTCGCGTGATGGCGTCATGCCGTCTCGGCGTGGCGTCGGGCATCGTCCGTGTCATGCGCGTGTGGTCGCCAGGGGGCGATCGGGTTGTCCAGCTCGCCGACCAGCTGCAGGTTTTTGGACGGATCGGCGAGGTCGATCATCTGCCGGTTGTTGCCCAGTTGCAGGCGGTTGAGACAAGAGCGCGCGAAGGTCGGCGCGAACAGGTCGTGACGCGCGAATTTATCAGCGAATTCGGGATGGCGACGCTGGTAATCGAGAATGCATTCGGCGACGCCGTGCCAGAAGTCGGATTCG
The DNA here is from genome assembly GCF_039830575.1 of Chromohalobacter sp. NCBI lineage: Bacteria > Pseudomonadati > Pseudomonadota > Gammaproteobacteria > Oceanospirillales > Halomonadaceae > Chromohalobacter > Chromohalobacter sp. Next base: position 354,325 of record NZ_JBDOOX010000009.1, read on the forward strand.
GTGAAATCGCCCCGTGCCTCGCCATGCTCGACCATGATCGGGGCCAGGTAGCGAAAAAAGCAGTCGAAGGTATCGGTGAACAGCGACAGCACCTTGAGGTGTTCCGGCACGGCCACGGCCAGGCGTTTCACGCCTTCGGGAAGCGCGGCGTCGGGGTCCATGATCGCGCTTTCCTCGGCGATGTCCTTCATGATCGCGCGCACCGGCACGTGGGCATCGAGCTGCAGGATCACGTTTTCGCCGTGGGGCATGAAGACCAGATCATGGGCGTAGAAACAGTGCAGTATCGGCGTCAGGTAGGCGGTGAGATAACGCCGTAGCCAGTCGCGGGGCGCGAGCCCCGAGGCCTCGACAAGCGCCGGCAGGAGTGCCTGGCCGTCCTTGTCGCGATGCAGCAGTGCGGCCATGGTCATCAGGCGCTGACCGGGCGGCAGATGATTGAGCGGACTTTCACGCCACAGGCAGGCGAGCATCTTCTTGTGAGGGCTGTCACGGGCGACGGCATCCTCGAAATAGGCGTTGCGATACCCGATGGCGGCTTCCTCGCGCAGCAGGGTGAAGCCGTTGTCGGCCAGGAAGGCGTCGCCGTCGAGCAGTGCCTTGAGCCATTCATTGATGGCCGGCGTCGCCTGCATGTAGTAAGGCGAGAGGCCGCGCATGAAGCCCATGTTGAGGATCGAGAGCGCCGTCTTCACGTACCGGCGCCGGGGCTGCGAGGTGTTGAACAACGTACGGATCGATTGCTGGGCACGGTAGCGGTCGTCGCCGGTACCCAGGTACACGATGCGCCGGTTGGCGATCTCGCTGGCAAAGCTGGTCGCCAGCTTGTTGTGCCATTGCCAGGGATGCAGCGGCATGAGCAGGTACGCGCCAGGGTCCAGTCCCCATGCCTGCAAATGGCGGTGGAAGCGTGCCACGGTGTCGCGGCCCAGCTCCTGTTCGAGCAGTTCGGTGTAGGGCAGATCGCTCACGCTGCTGAATTCGGCACACTGCGTATGCACGGCCAGCCACACCAGATGGATGTCGGCGCCGGCCTCGGGAGCGTAGGCATGGTAGTCGTCGGCGTCGAAGCCGATGCGTCCGTTGTTGGCGACGAAGCTCGGGTGGCCCTCGGTCATGGCGCTTTCGATGGTCTGGAAGTCGCCATGGGCCAGCTCGGCCGCCGTGAGTCGCTGATGCGCCTGCTTGTAGGCACTGCCGGACAAGGTGCTGCCGATCTCCTCCAGATATACGGGAAGCGTCTCGTCGTCGAGGCCGAGCACGGCGCTGAACTCGATGATGAAACGCTGCGCATCCAGCTCGGCGGACTCGTCGTCGACGACCTTCACAAGGGACTCGGGGGCGATCCACCAGTGATCGAGCTGCATGCGACGCGCCCGGAAGCGGTAATGGCCGTTCGCACCGGGAATGGGCAAGGTGTAGTCGCCCCAATCGCCTTGTCGGTCGAGCCGGCGGGGCGCCACGAGGCGTTCGTGGGCGAACTCGGCGATGGCCTTGCGGATCAACTGACGGTTGGCCCGGGCCCAGCGCTCGGGGTCGAGATGGGCGAGGCGCGTGTCGATTGCCGGAGGCGTCTCCATGGCGGTGGTCTCCTGTTCCCTGGATGGCAGTGGTTCTCTGGCTGGCAGACTTTCGCGAGGGAGCGCTGCCAGCGCCTGGTGATAGGCGGCGTGGAATTGGGCACGGGTGCAGAACGCCAGATGCGCGGTTTTCTCCGGCAGGCGCACTTGGCGGTCGTAGCGGAAGCCCACCCGGCGGTTGAGCGGATGGATACGTTCGTTGCGGATATCGGGTTCGACGACCACACGGTCTGTGTCGGGATCGCTGAACATCAGCGCCATCACGCTGCTGAGCACGCCCCAGGTGAAGCGGGGGATGCGCGTTTCCGGTGGTGCCACCAGCACGTGCATGCCCCGATCGCCGGGGTGCACGTCGTAATGCGCGCCGATGGGATCGTGTTGAGGCTGGTAGCACTCGACCAGAAAGGCGGGGCGGCCTTCGAAAAAGCCCAGATAGCCTTGGCTGTGCGGACTTTCGTGCAGCCCTCGATAGAACGCCGCCACCTGCTCGCGGCTGTCGCCGTGCATGCCCCAGAAGCGAGCGTAGTCGCGGCTGACCCAGTCATGAATCAGGGCGCTGTCCGCATCGCAGTGGATGGCGCGCAGATGAAAGCGGCCGAGCCCGGGAATGGCGTCGGTGTAGGTATTGCCTGGATCGTACAGCGGGCTGAGAAAGGCGGATGTCGTCATTTCGGCACCTCACAGGTCAACGGGGCGGACTCGTCGGCGGTTGGCTGGCGCCGGGCCGGCCGGGGCGCGGGGCGGAAGACGGCGTCGTCGGGCGTGCCGAACGTCTGGAAGGCGATGCGACGCTCGATGGGATAATGCTCGATTCCCGTCAGCTCGCGGATGATGCAGGCGTTGCGATAGCAGGCCATGCCCAGGTCCGGCGCCGCCAGGCCGTGCGTGTGTCGCTCGGCGTTCTGCACGAAGAGGCGCGAGCGGTCGTGATCGATGCTGTAGAAGCGGTCCACCGCGAAACGCCCGGCGGCGTCGCGGCGAATATGCGCGTGGATGGGCGACAGGAAGCCCGGCTCCCGATAGCGATAGCCGGTGGCCATCACCAGCGCCGGGGTCGTATGGCGGTAGGGCCGTCGTTGTTCGGTCTGGTAAAGGCCGAGTTCGAACGTGGCGCGTGTCGCGTCGTAGTGGCAGTCCTGCAGCTCGGCGTTGGTCAGCAGGTGCGTGTCGACGGGACCACCGAGCCGCTTGGCATACAGCAGGTCGTAGATCTCGTTGACCAGCGCCAGATCGATGCCCTTGTAGAGGTTCGCCTGTTGCGACATCAAGTCATCGCGGGTGGCCTGCGGCAGGGCGTGGAAGTAGTCGATGTACTCCGGCGAGGTCATTTCCAGCGTCAGCTTGCCGTATTCGAGAGGAAAGAAGCGCGGCGAGCGGGTGATCCAGTTCAGGGTGTAACCGTAGCGGTCGATGTCCTGCAGCAGGTCCTTGTAGATCTCCGCGGCGCTCTGGCCGCTGCCCACCAGCGTGATCGCCGGCTGCTGCTGGAGCCAGGCCTTGTGCGCGAGGTAGTCGGCGCTGTGGGTGATCCGCCTGGCGTGCGGCCGGCAGCATGCGGGCAGGTCGGGCTGCGTGCCGGTGCCGAGGACCAGCTTGCGGGCCCGATGGCTCGTCGCGGTATCGCGGGCGGTATCCACGCAGTGCACGACATAGCAATCGTCGTCGGCATCGAAGTCGATGCGCTGCACCTCGTGATGGAAGCGGATCGACGTGAGCTGATCGATGGCCCACTGGCAGTACTGGTTATATTCGCGTCGCAGCGGGAAGAAGTTCTCGCGAATGTAGAAGGCGTAGAGCTTGTCCTGGCGCTTGAGGTAGTTGAGGAAACTGAATCGGCTGGTGGGGTCGGCCAGCGTGACCAGGTCGGCCAGGAAGGGCGTCTGCAGGGTGGCGTCTTCCAGCAGCATGCCGGGGTGCCAGTCGAAGCCGGCCTTGCGCTCCAGAAAAAGGCCGTTGAGGTCCTCGAGCGGGTCCGTCAGGCAGGCCAGGCCCAGGTTGAAAGGACCTAGTCCGATGGCGATGAAGTCGTGAATCGGCGTTGGCATGATGGCTCTCATCGTTGAAGACCGGGGATCAGGAGAAGGCGGCTGCGAGGTCATGCCGCCTGGGCGGCGCGGCATCGTCGCGCGTCAGGAAGTCGGCGCCATGGGCCTGAAGGCGCTCCACGATCGTGGCCAGATCGTCGATGCCGGTCTCCGGGTTGAGCAGCGTGAACTTGAGGTATCGGCGCCCCCGGACACGCGTCGCCGCGACGACCGCCTCGCCGTGGCGCGAGAGGGCCTGTCGGATATGGGCGTTGAGCGCATCCAGGCTGGCGTCGTCCAGGTCGTGGCCACGCGGTCGGTAGCGAAATACCAGCGTGGTGAGCTGTGGTGCCGTGACCACCTCGATGTCCGGCGCGGTCCGCAGCAGATGGTACGCCTCGCGGGTCAGCGCGATGACGCGATCGAACAGCTCGCCCAGGGCATCCGGCCCCAGCAGGCGCAAGGTCATCCACAGCTTCAGGGCGTCGAGGCGGCGCGTGGTCTGCAGGCTCTTGTCGACCAGGTCCGGCGGTGCGTCGTCGTGCCGGCCGGCCGGGTTCAGGTAATCGGCGTGATGGGTGACATAGCCGAGCCTCTGGCGCTCGGCGACCATGAAGGCGCTGCAACTGACCGGCTGAAAGAAGGACTTGTGGTAGTCGACGCTGACCGAATCCGCCTGTTCGATACCGGCCAGCCAGTGGCGGTGCCGTGGCGATGTCAGCAGGCCGCCGCCGTACGCGGCATCGACATGCAGCCACACCCCATGCCGGCGGCAGAGCGCGGCGATATCCGCCAGCGGGTCGATGCTGCCGAAATCCGTGGTGCCGGCCGTGGCGATCACGGCCATCGGAATCGTTCCTGCTTGCCGGCTCTCGGCCAGGGCGCGTGCCAGCGCCCCGGTGTCCATGCGGTAGCGGTCGTCGCAGGGAATCGGCACCACGGCACGGTGTCCCAGCCCCAGCAACGCGGCGGCCTTTTGCAGACTGACGTGGCTCGCCTCGGAGGCGAAGATGCGCAACCTGGCCGCGTCGGCGGGCAGGCCGTGTTCGCGATTGCCCTGATGCCCGTCGAGGGCTGCGCAGCGATGATCGCGCGCGATCAACAGGGCCATCAGGTTGGACTGGGTGCCGCCGCTGGTGAAGACACCGTCCGCGTCATCGCCCAGGCCGATACGGCGGACCGTCCAGTCGATCAGTGCCTGCTCGATGAAGGTGCCGCCGGCGCTCTGATCCCAGGTCTCGACGGCGGTGTTGATCGGTGTGGCGATCGCTTCGGCGAGGATCGACGCCAAGGTGATCGGACAGTTGAGGTGCGCGACATAACGCGGATGATGAAAATACACTGCGTCGTCGAGATACAGCCGTTCGACTTCCGCCAGCACGGCGTCGAGGTCGTCGAGCCGATGGTTCAGATCCAGCCCCTCGAAGCGCCGCTGCATCTCGCTGGGCAGAATTCCCGAGAACGGCTGGCCGGTCTCGGTCAACTTGCGTTGCACGAGTTCGATGCAGCGCTGCATGCCCTGACGGTAGGCATCGGCATTGCGCGGCATGAACAGGGCATGGTTCGCGTCTTCGCCCATCGCCCGAGATGCGAGCGGCCGGGAAGAAAGCGGCGCCATCCGAATGGCAGCGTTTTGACTCATGGCATCACCTATGTCCTGGTGGCGTAAGAGGTCGCAACGGACATCATGAGGTTGCGACTTTCTTCCTTGTGTTAATGATAATCGTTAGCAAATCAGCATGGCCTACAGGAAGACGATGCCGGCCCCGGTTTCTGAACCGAGCGGACAACTTTTTTTCATCCGGTTTTGTCATCCGGTCGTTTCATCCGGGCTGGTGCCACGGGGAGGTAACGGGGAATGACCGCTTGGCTGCGGCAGGCCGGCACGCAAGACGGCCCGCCTGGGCAGCGGGCCGTCGTGAGCGTGCGGTCTTGAGGTGTAGTGGACTTGAGATGTAGTGGTCTTGAGGTGCAGTGGTCTTGAGAAGCGGCGCCGAATGCCTAGTAGGCGTGCGACCAGGTCAGGGTATAGGTGCGTCCACGCCCCTGGAGATCCCACAGGGATTGCGCGTCATAGACTTCATAAAACACGGCGGCGCGTTGTCCCCAGATCGTCACGTAGCTCTCGTCGAGCAGGTTTTCGACGCCCAGGCTGAAGGTGCCGTAGGCCGTGTCCTGGCTGGCGGTGGCATCCACCGTGGTGAAGCCGTCGATCTCGTTGCCCGAGGCGTCGTCGATGCCGAAGGCACGGTTGACCTGCAGGCGCGCGCGGGTATCGACGTCCGACCATTCGCCATACAGGGTGGCGGTGGGCAGGCTGGCTTCGGTGACGCTGGTATCGACCCATTCACCGCCGACCTTCTCCTCCGACTTGACCCAGTTGAAGGCCGAGCCGAACAGCCAGTTGGCGCCGACGAAGCGCTCGATCTTGCCTTCCAGGCCGTACGTTCTCACGTCCTTGTCGATGGTGGTCACCCCGATCTCGAGTTCGCCATCGTTGGTATAGAGATAGTCGATCGCCTTGTCCGACCAGCTGTAATACGCGGCGATCTGCGATTGCCAATCGCGCCCGGTGAGGCGCCAGCCGGCCTCGAGCTGCTGGGTCTTGATGCCATCCACGGGGTTGTCGGAGATGTCGAAGCTGACGTCGCGATACGCCTTGGCGATGTCCGGAATCTCGAAGCCCTGGGTATACGCCAGCCAGGTCTGCTGCCCGTTCTGGAAGTCGTAGAGCGCCTTGAGATTGAACAGCGAGACGTCGTAGTCGTTGGAGCCGCCGTCGTTGCCGCCCTGAGGCTCGACCTCGACATCGGTTTGCTCCACCCGCGCGCCGCCGGACAGCTGCAGGTTCGAGGTGAGCTGATAATCCGCCTGCACGAACGCGGCCAGGGTGTCGGCCTGGAACGACGGATAATACGGGTCGAGCACGTCGGTCCGGTCGAGTTCCAGGCCGCCCTCGGAAGGCGCCAGCGTATAGCGCTTGGAATCGAATTCCTCCCGCGAGGCGTCGAGCCCGTAGGTCACGCTCAGCGGGTCGCTCGGTGATGCCGTGAAGACCGCCTTGGCGCCGGTCAAGTCGGTGTTCTGTTCCGAGACGGTGAAGGTGCTGCCGCCGGGGAACGGGTTGAAGACCGAGGACTCTTCGCGGTGGTAGGCCTGGAAATAGAAGCGCTGGCCGAGCAGGGCATCGTGATGGTAGTTGGCGTTGAGATACAGCCGCTCGGTCTCGGGGTCGACGTCCGAGTCGTAGCCGTCGCGGACCTCGCTGTTCTGGATCTTGTCCGAATATTCCGCGCCGCTCTCGTAATTCGGGTAGTAGAGCCCCTTGTCGCCCACGTAGGCGGAGTCGTAATACTGGGCGGTGATATCCAGGCGCTCATGGTCGCTCAGCTTGGCCTCGATATTGCCCATCAGGTCGACGGAGCGATTTTCCTGGAGTCCCGTCTGGGCGATGTCGGGCTTGATGATGTCCCCGTCGGCATCGTAGAACGAGCCGTTTTCCTGCACCGCCACGGCCAGTCGCCCCTGAACGCGCTCGTTGCCGCCCGAGACCGATTGCGCGGCGCGCCGAGACAGGTCGTCCGAGGCATTGAAGCCGCTGGTCAGGCCCAGCTCGCTTTCGAAATGCGGGCCGCCTTGCTCGCCCTTCTTGGTGATGATGTTGATGATGCCGCCGGTGGCGCCGCCCCCATAGAGGCTGCTCGCGCCGGAGAGCACCTCTATGCGCGCGATGTTGAAAGGGTCGATGGAATCGAACTGACGCGACAGACTGCGCGAGTTGTTCAGCGACACACCGTTGATCATCACCAGCGCATCGCGGCCCCGGAAGTTCTGGGCGTAGTTGGTGCGGTTAGTGCTCGAGCCGAAGTCGAATCCCGGAATCAGCCGCCCCAGGGCCGACTTCAGGGACTGCCCCGAACGCAGTTGCTGCTGGATCTGTGCTTCATCCACGACCCAGACCGCCCCGGGGATCTGGCTGATTTCCGTGGGCGTGCGCGCGCCGACCACCACCATCGTCTCCCCGGTCTCCTGCGCCGAGGCGCCAAGCGCCACGCCCCCAGTGGCGACGACCAGGCCGAGTGACAGAGTCTTCTTCATGACAGGTCCCTTGAGATTGAGTGTTATTCGTATGCGCGTGCCAGCATACGCATGCGAAAACAAAACTCAACGATAATCATTATTATTAGAGGGCGTTCAACAAGCAGGAAGACACACAGGGGGCAGACTCAGGTTCGTTCAAGAATGCGCGGGGGGCTCGTGCGCCTGGGGTAACGCGATCACGCTCAAGAGCCGCCGTGGGTCCGCCACGTACTGGCCATGGCATGGTGTGTCGGCAGGCCAGTCGGGGGCAAGCGTGGTGAGAAGACGAAGCGTGACGCGGCCTTCCTCGGGCTGCCAGTCCGCGAGTTCGGCATCCTGGAAGTAAAAGCGCCGCTGCACGAGCGGAAACAGTGCCTTGAACAGGCTTTCCTTGCAGGAAAAGGCCAGGGTGGTGAACAGTGCCTGCGCCTCGGCGGGGAGCCGGTCGCGCCAGTCGCGCTCCCCAGGCGTGAGTATCTGCGGCGCGAGGCGTGTCGCGCGCGCCGCCGGCATGGGCGTCTCGGCATCCAGCCCCAGCCCTTGCCAATGGCGAGCCGGCGCCGCCAGGGCGGCGGCGAAACCGGCACTGTGCGTGATGCTCCCGACCGTGCCCGCCGGCCAGCAAGGGGCCCGTGTCTCGGCGACTCCCGGCACCTCGGCACGGCCCGTCACGGCACGCAGGGCATCGCGCGCACACAGGCGTCCGGCGAGAAACTCGGCGCGGCGCTTGGCAACGGCAGACCCCAGCCCCGTCGGCAGGGCGATGCCATGCTCGGCAAAGGCCGCTTCGCACATCGCGTCCGCCGTGAACGTCACCCCCCGCCAGACGACATGAGGCAGCGCATGCGGCCAGGGCCACGTCTGCCGCCAGTCCTGACAGCCGGGGGGGAGGTCGAGCGCTTCCTGCATGCGTCAGCGGTCCACCAGCACCGCGTCGAGCTCGACCGGCACCTCGTCGTCGATCTGCTGATAGCCGAGCAGGCCGAGCACCGTGCGTGCGGTCTGGTTCTGCATGATGACCTGGCCATCCAGGGCCACCGCCTCGGCATTGCGAACGCGTATCTCGCCTTCGCTCTCACGCGTGAAACGCACCTTCAGCGGCTCCTGCTGCGAGGCATCGCCATCCTTCACGCTGAGCATCAGCGTCTCGGTACGGGACTCGCCGACGGGCAGGTTCTCGAGCACGCTCGGATCCAGTTGCGTGACCACCGTGGTCAACTCGGTATCCGACAGACTCTCCATCCACGGCGGCAGGTCGCCCAGCTGCTCCAGCACATCGGTTTGATTGAGCCGCACGGGCAGGCGCAGCGTGCCATCCTCGGCGATATGACCGTCCATGCGCTTCAATGCATGGCGATGCGCCACCGACTCGCCGGACGACGTGATCTCGGTGATCGTCGCCTCGACGTGGGAGCGCGCCGGATCCAGTTGCCAATCCGCCTGCGCCGCCCACGGCAACGCCGCCAGTCCCAGCGCGACGACCCCGGCGGCCCGACGCCCCATACGCTTCATCTCATACATCACCAAACCCTCCTTGGGATGGAACGACAATCCAGGGGTGCCCCCCTAGTCTCGCCTATCGGCTTCCGCTATGATACTGCCCCGTCGCGATAGGGCCTATAGCTCAGTTGGTTAGAGCAGGGGACTCATAATCCCTTGGTCGCAGGTTCAAGTCCTGCTGGGCCCACCATCAAAACAAGCGCTTGGCTTCGTTTTTTCCTTCCTGATTGCTGTACTTCCCCCGCAAGTGTCAACAAAGTGTCAACGATGACAACCGGGCCATATTGCACGGCTTCCTCGAGGTGGTCCGGGGATAAGTGCGCGTAACTGTGTCGACGCTGGTGGTCTCCAGGCAGCCGGCCACCGTATCCGCGATTGATGTGAAGCAACTGGCTAGCTGAGGACGAGACCAAAAGCAGGGCGCGTCGTGTCGGTCGAGGCGGATGTCGCAACGAAGACAGTGATCCGTATGCAAGTGCTTAACATGACGGCAAATTTCAACAACAAGTGTCATTCGCCATGATCTATACCGCTGCCATCCTCTTGAGCCTCGTCGGCTACTTCATAATCGGCAATCTGGCCGGCCGCCAGGTCAAGAATCTCGACGACTACCTGGTCGCCGGGCGTAACGCCCCCACGCTGATGATCCTCGGCACCCTGGTCGCCAGCTACCTGAGTACCAGTGCCTTTCTGGGCGAGACCGGTTTCGCCTACCAGGGGTATCCCTTCGTCATGCTGATCTTCGCCGCCATCAGCACCTCGGGCTGTCTGCTCGGGGCGCTGGTGTTCGGCCGTTACCTGCGCCGCAGCGAGGCGCTGACGGTGCCTGAGTTCTTCGGCAAGCGCTTCGCTTCGAAACGCGTGCAGATGATCGCCGGGCTCACCACCGTATTCGGGCTAGGGGCTTACTTGCTGGGCGTGATGCAGGGGGCCGGCATCATGTTCGAGGAGCTCACCGGCTTGCCCTATTGGGCCGGGTTGGTGCTGGTATGGCTCACCTACACCGGGTTCATTCTCTACTCCGGCTCCCAGGGCGTGGTGCTCACCGACACCGTGATGTTCGTGATTTTCTCCATTGCCGCGGTGGGCGGCTCGCTCTACATCATCAGCGATCTCGGCGGCTGGTCGGGGGTGATCGAGGGGCTGCTGGCGCAGTCCGACAAGCCCGGCATCGCGCTGTGGCACGGCGTGATCGAGGGTGAGGGAGCGACCTTCTCATCACCCGGTGAAGCGCTCATCTGGGGGCTGACGCTGGGGCTGGTATGGGCCACGGTGCTGGCGGCCAGCCCCTGGCAGGCGAGCCGCTATCTGATGGCGCGCAACGAGCACGTGGTGATGCGCTCGGCCATGCTCACCGCCGTGGTGCTGGCGGTCTTCTACGCGCTGATGATGATGACCGGCGCGGCGATCAACCTCTACGACCCGACGCTCGACGGCGAGCGTGCCATGGTGTGGGCGGCGCTCAACGTGCTGCCGAGCTGGCTCGGCATCATCATCCTCACTGGCGTGTTTGCCGCCGGACTCTCCTCGTGCTCGACCTTTCTGTCGATCATCGGCTTCAGTCTCGCCCACGATATCCTGCCGTCTTCGCGCAGCCAGCGCAGTGCCATGCGGGCCAGCCGCATCGGCGTGCTGGTGGCCGGGCTGGTAGCGCTGCTGCTGGCACTCTTCCAGCCGCCGGCGGTGATGGCAGTGGTATGGTTCGCCGCTACGCTGTTCGCCTCCTCCTGGGGACCGGTGGCGCTGATGAGCATCTGGAGCCGTCGGATTACCGCCGCTGGTGCCGGCTGGGGCCTGGGGGTCGGCTTCGTCGGCAACCTGATCTTGTCGCTGATGGTGCAGGCGGAATGGGTCTCGCTGCCCGTTTATCTCCACCCGGTGATACTCAGCACCCTGGTGGCGCTGGTGGCGATCGTGATCGTCTCCAGGTTGACCCATGTCAGCCAGGCAGAGAGTGAGTACCGCGCCTTTCTGCACCGTAGCCCGGTGGAGAACGAGCGCAGCTGGGCGGCGGTCAGTCGACGGGTGGCCGGGGCGACCATGCTGGCCGGCGTCGCGGTGGGAGCCTTTCTATGGTGGCAGTACGCCGGCTCGCTGGCGGCGCTGGCCGGACGTTTCGGCGTGGCCGATAGCGCGGTGACCGGCGCCTACCTGCTGGCGACGGGCTGCGGCGTCATGCTGGTGATCGCCGGTGCGGTGGGCTTCCGCCTGGTGAGCGCACACAGCACGAAAGTCGGCAGCGCCCACATGGCGAAGCCCTGATAGGGTGAGTAGCCGTGCCTCTCTTCGTGCGTAGACCATCATAGGTACTTTTGACGGTTTGGTGCTATCATTGATTGCATTGAGATCGTATGGAGAGGCTAGTATGGCATCGATCACGATTCGCAATTTGGACGAGCAAATAAAGGCTCAGCTTCGTATGGAAGCGGCCAAGCATGGCCACTCCATGGAAGAGGAGGTGCGTATTATTCTTCGCGGCGCCTTGAACCAGCCTCAAAAAGGGGGATTAGGCAGCCGTATACGAGAGCGCTTTGCAACAGCGGGAGGTGTCGAGCTGGAGATGCCAGCCAGGTCTGACAAGCCTCGCGCTCCGGACCTCGACGTATGATCGTCCTGGATACCAATGTGCTATCCGAGCTTATGCGGCCCACACCAGACGCGTGCGTTGTCGACTGGTTGGATAGCCAAGATGCGAGTGAAGTGACTATTACCGCTATTACCGTGGCGGAAATACTCTATGGCATCGAGCGCTTGCCCAGTGGCAAGCGCCAACGCCGTTTCGCCGCCATGGCAGCAGCGATGTTCGAGGAAGATTTTGCAGGCCGCATTCTGCCGTTCGATGAGGTGGCGGCGGTGCACTACGCAGAATCAGTAGCAATCAGTGAGCGTGCAGGCAGGGTGGTGCATACCGCTGACGCTCAAATCGCCGCGATCTGTCGGCAGCATCACGCGACGCTGGCGACACGCAACGTGAAGGACTTCGAGGCGCTTGGCATCGATATACTCAATCCGTGGGGGCATCGCTCAGCGCCAAGATCGTAGGTGTCGGACGATGCTCCCTCGTCATTGCCATCAGGCCTCGGTCAACGAACTCGCCTTGTGCCGGACTTCATCGGTCAGCGCCTTCAGAGCGTCATCGTGCTGCAGCAGCTCGAGCGCGTCACGTACGGCGCGGCGAATCGCATCGCGTTGTTCTTCCATGGTGGTCGTCCCGCGCAGCACGTCGAGCAGGGGCGTCTCCAGGTACAGAGGATGATGGCGATTGGCCGGGCGTTCCTCGAGGTGATCGTAGAAGTGCCAGCCCCGGTGAGGCGTCCGCTCGCGAAGCTGTTGCACGAGTCGCCGATAGCTCGGCAGTTGCGGGTAGATGTCGTGCAGCTTGACCGAGAAGTCGAGAATGACGTTCAGCATCACCCGGTCGGTATGCCGGTTCTGCACCAGGTGGTCGCGCCCGTCGAGAATCACCCCCACGAACAGCCCCGGCATCCAGTGAAGGGGCCCACCGGCGGGGATCAGCTCGAACCCCAGCCGGCCCCAGCGCGTCTTGGGGCTGCGTCCTTCATAGCGCTCCGCGAGCGGCCATTCCTCGTACGCCAGCGGTGTCAGCGCATCCGCCAGTTGCTCCGGAAAACGCCACGCCACCGGGTAGAACGCCACCGCCTGATGGCTGATCGGCGCCGCCGGATGCAGCCCCTCGTGCCGTAACAGGGCCAGGAAGCTGGCGATATGAAAGTGCTCCGTCGGGTCGCTCAGCGTTTTGTGGCGTGCCTCGAGCAGTTTGTACACGTCCTCCCAGCACAGGCAGCCGTGCGCTTCCGGCCGATGCTGACCGGTATTGGCGGAGACCACGATCACCCGCGCGGACTTGCCGGGAAACTCCGACGCCGCCAGCTCGCGATACTTGTTCACCTGCTCGGCCGAGAGCGGCGCATGCACCTTGTGCTCGAAAAGCAGGGCGCCGCCCGGCCACTGGGCGAGCATGTCGAGCCGCGCCCCCGGATAGGGCGCTTGTGTCTCCCAGGTGATGTCCTGATCGGCATCGGGCAGCTCGAGGCGATCGGCCTCCGGCACATGGCTCATGACGGTGTCGAGAAAGGCATCGGCCACCTCGCGGGAATTCCGCAGCAGCCAGGCGAAAATCTCGGTGAGGTAATCCTCGAGGCTATCGCGGCCTTCTCGGGGGCGATAGCGGCGGAGGCTGACCAGCAGGGAGTCGTCCATCGATGCAGTCCTGGCAGTAAAGGGAAGGGGCGCCATGTGTCACGGCGCGCAAGGCGCGTAAAGGTACCTTGTAAAGGACGCGATCCCAAGCCCGGTGGTCATGGTGAAGGACCATTACGAAAGATCATTGCGAAAGGCCATCGCGAAGGGCCATCGCTCCCTCCTGACCTGCACGCCTCGCCCCCGTTCATCGCCAGCACAAGCGCCAGGGGTTCGTGTTTAGACAAAAGTCTTTCTAGGCGCTCCACATAGTGAATACTAGTATATCAGTCGGCTCCATAGAGAGCCTTCGATGCCAGCGCCTGTATCAGCGAACGGAGAGCACAACAAATGACATACTCACTCCCAGCCATCATAGGCCGCACTCTGGTTGGTTCCGCATTGGTGGGAACGGCCATGTTTGCCGGAAATGTCTACGCACAAAGCACGGCGACCATCAAGGTCGCGAGTTACTTCGCGGAAGATCATCCTCAGAACGTGGCCATCCGCGAAAAATTCAAGCCGTATGTCGAAAGCCATTCCGACATGCAGGTGAAGATCTACCCCAACAGCTCGCTCGGCGACGAGCGGCAATACACCAATGGCGTCAGAACCGGCAGCATCGAAATGGCGATTGCCGGTATGGGGCTGCAGACCGCCAAGCCGCAAATCGGGTTTCCCGAGTGGCCGTTCCTGTTCGAAGACTATGATCAAGCGCAGTCGATGCTGAATGGTCCTGTCGGCGAGAAGATCGATCCCTATTTCCGCGAGCTGGGGGTAGAACCCCTGGCGTGGACGGCGAATGGGTTCCGGGTTTTCTCGAGCAAGGAAAAAATCGACAGCATGGACGACTTCGATGGCTTCAAGCTGAGAATGCCCAACCTGGAACTGTACGTGGACGTGGGGCAGGCGTTAGGCGCCAACGTGCAGACCATGGGCATGTCCGAAGTTTACCCGGCGCTCGAGCAGGGAGTGATCGATGGACAGGATAACCCCCTCGCCACGCTGTATCGCTCGGGATGGTACGAGGTGCAGAACAACGTGCTGGAAAGTCGGCACATGTTCAGCCCCAACGTGTACCTGATGAACCAGCAGTTTTACGACAATCTGAGCGATGACGAGAAAGACGTCATCCAGGAAGCCGCTCGCCAATCCATGGAGATGGAGTGGCAACTGATGCGCGAATCCGCCTCCGAGATCAAGCAAGAGCTCGAGAAGGCCGGCCTGGAAGTGACGGAACCGAGCCAGGCACTTCACGATGAAATGGTGAAAGCCGTTCAGCCGATCTATGACGACTTTTACAGTCAGTACGACTGGGCTGAAGACATGGTGAAGATGGTACGTGAAGGTTCCTGAGGTTCGTCATACGCATGCCATGCGAACTCCTGGAGTTCGCATGGCAAAACCGAGTGGACAAGAGGTGGTTTCATGTCGATGACGACCTTGTTCGGTTTCTTGAAAACATCCATCAGGCTGGCCATTGCCGTGGCCCTGGTGCTGATGGTGGGGTTCGTCTTTACCAATGTCGTGCTCCGCTATGCCTTCGACAGCGGGCTGACATGGTCCAGTGAGGTGGCGCGATACCTCTTCGTGTGGGTCGTGTTCCTGGGCTCCATCCTCGCCGTGATGGAACATAGCCACCTGGGCGTGGACATCCTGGTGCGCCACATTCCCGGCTGGCTTCAGAAGCTGCTGTTCCTGCTGACGACGGCCCTGACCGTGGCGGTGATGACCCTCGTGGTCAAAGGGCTTCTGGTCCTGATCGAACTGAACGTGGGAATTACCGGGCCCGCCACCGATATTCCCATCAACAATTACTACTATGCCGGCATGATCGCGGCCATTCTGATGTCCGCAGTGATGGCGTACCAGGCGTTGAGCTTCGTCCTGACCGGCCGCAATGGCCCCACATGGGCCTACGATCGTGACCAGGAGTCGGTGTCATGATGGTCGTCGTCTTCCTCGCCGTGCTGTTCTCGTTGATGTTGATCGGCATGCCGATCGCCTTCGCCATGCTCAGCTCCGCCGTGGTGATGATGTGGACCCAGGACATGTTCAATGTCACGACACTGGCCGAGCACTTCATCACCGGGGCCAACAGCTTTGCCTTGATGGCCATTCCCTTTTTCATCCTGACCGGCGAGATCATGAATGCCGGGGGCGTTTCCAAGCGCATCGTCGACTTTGCCTCGTCACTGGTGGGCCATGTGAAAGGCGGCCTGGGCTATGTCGCCATCGTGGCCGGGGTGATCTTTGCCGGGTTATCCGGCTCCGCCGTTGCCGATACCGCGGCACTGGGCTCGATCCTCATTCCCATGATGGTGGCGCAAGGCTACGAGAAGAAGCGCTCGACCGCGCTGGTGGCGTCCGTCGGCATCGTGGGCACCGTGATTCCGCCGAGCATCCCCTTGATTCTTTACGGGGTCGTGGGCGGTGTCTCGATTACCGGGTTGTTCATGGGCGGCATCGTGCCCGGGATCATCATGGCGATCGGCATGACGTTCACCTGGTGGCTGGTCGCGCGCAAAGCCGATACCAAGCGGCTCGAGCGTGCCAACTGGCAGGCGCGGCTTCACAGCTTCAAGCGTGCCTTCTGGGCCTTGCTGTTGCCCCTGATCATCATCGTCGGGCTGCGCGGCGGCGTGTTCACGCCGACAGAAGCGGGCGTCGTCGCCGCGGTATACGCGCTGTTGATCAGCCTCTGCTATCGAGAAATTCGCCTGACGCAGCTGTTCGATGTGCTCACCAATACCGCCAAGACCACGGCCATCGTGATGCTGATCGCCTCGGCGGCCATTGTCACGGCATATGCGATCACGGTAGCGCAGGTTCCCGCCCAGATCGCGGCAGGGCTCACGAGCATTACCGACAGCCCGACCCTGATGCTCTTGATCATCATGGTCATACTGCTGCTGTTCGGCTGCGTGATGGACATGACCCCCGCCGTGCTGATTTTCGCGCCCGTGCTGATCCCGGTGGTCGAGCAGCTCGGTATCGATCCCATCTACTTCGGTGTGGTGATGATCATCAACCTCTCCATCGGCTTGATCACACCGCCGGTGGGCACGGTGCTCTATGTAGGGTGCAGCATCAGCCGAATCAGCATCATCGACATTTCGCGCGGCATATGGCCGATGCTGTTGATGTACGTGGCGATCCTGTTTGCACTGATTCTCTTCCCCGAGATCGTGACCTATCCCTTAAGTATTCTGCACAACGGTTGAATGATGGAGCTGACATGAAAAGAAGCATGCCGCGCAGACGGCGCTACGATCAGGCACTGAGCATCGCGGAGCTTGCCGAGATCGCACGCCGACGGCTTCCGAACTTCGTCTATGAATACATTCATGGCGGCGCCGACGACGAAGTCAGCCTGCGCAACAATCGGGCCGTCTTCAACCGCTACCGGTTCACGCCCAAGACGCTGACCGATGTCAGTCAGCGGGATCTCGGCCGAGACCTGCTGGGCCACCGGGTGAGCATGCCGGTCGTGATCGGGCCGACGGGGTTCAACGGCATGATCACCCAGGACGGGGACTCCAAGTTGGCCCGCGCAGCGGCGGACCGGGGGATTCCGTTCACGCTGAGCAATGCCTCGACCGAGCCGCTGGAAGAGATCGCCAAGGTCCCCGGTGGATGGCCATGGATGCAGATCTACTTCTATCGCGACCATGACTATGTGAAGAACCTGGTCGACCGCTGCCGGGCGTCGGGCTACGACACCATCGTCGTGACCACGGACAGCGCCATCTACGGCAACCGGGAGTGGGACACGCGCAATTACGCGCGTCCCTTCGTGCTCAACTGGCGCAACAAGCTGCATGTGTTGAGCAGGCCCGGCTGGATGAAGGATGTGCTGTATCCGCATGGCGTGCCGACCTTCAAGAACCTGGGGGACCTCCTGCCGCCCGAGGATTCCTCCGTGCAGGGCGCAGCCGCCGAGATAGGCAAGCACTTGATGCCCTCCCTGAACTGGGAGGACATTCGCTGGCTGCGGGACAATTGGTCCGGCAACCTGCTGATCAAGGGCATCCTGTCGGTGGAAGAAGCCCGCACGGCGGTGGAATACGGCATCGACGGCATCGTGCTGTCCAACCACGGCGGACGCCAACTGGACAGCTCCGTCTCGCCGATGGAGATCCTCCCCGAGGTCAGGGCCGCCGTCGGCGATGCGCTCACCATCTTGCTGGACGGCGGCTTCAGACGCGGCAGCGACATTCTCAAGGCGGTGCTGCTGGGGGCGGACGCGGTGCTGCTCGGCCGCACGACCCTCTACGGGCTCGGCGCGGGCGGCCAGGCGGGCGTCGAGCATGCACTTGGCTTACTGCACAAGGAGATGGACCGCACCCTGGGGCTTCTCGGATGCAGCAACCTGCAGGAGCTCGACCGCTCGTTGATACGCGATATCTGCGCGCCGCAAACGGTTAGCCCCGCCTAGGGCGGCAGGGTAGGATGGGCGGTAACAGAGCGTAATCTGCCGCGTCAGCCAGGAGCCAAAAGCATGATGAAAGGGGTGCAGGAACGGTCGTCGAGTGATCGTGCCTATAGCGATATACGCGACAAGATCATCACCACCGTACTGAAACCCGGTGAAAGGATTCATGAAAAAGCGCTGTCGGAAGAGTTCGGCATCAGCCGCACGCCGATTCGCGAAGCCCTGATGCGACTGCGCTACGACGGCTTCGTCGATATCTTCGCCCAGCGCGGCACCTTCGTGACGCCCATCCGCCTCGATGTCATCAAGGCGGCTCACTACACGCGCTCGGTGCTGGAATGCGCCCTGATACGCGACGCCGCCATGCAATGCAGCGACCGCGATGCTCGAGATCTGTACGACAATCTCGAGCATCAGCGGCTCGTGTATCGGCAAGGGCAGTACTACAAGATCGAAACCCTCGACGAAGAGCTTCATCAAAAGATTGCCGACATCGCGGGGCAACCCTCAGTCTGGCAAATCATTTACCACGTTCAGCTGCATATCAACCGAGTGCGGATGCTGTTTCTCAACGAAGAGCGCGTGCCCGCCATCGTCGAGGAACACACGCGGATCATCGACGCCATCGCCAACCGCGACCCCGAGGCTGCGGAAAGCGCCATGAAAGCGCATTTGCAGTACATGGACGAGAACATCCAGAAGCTTGCCGAAAGCTACTCGGAATATCTGTCTTGAGCGGGTGGGGCTTGGGCTCATCATCGAGCGAGGGCGGACCGTAGACCTCCCCGTTACCGTGCCTGGCTGTGTATGATGTTGCCCACCAATGAGCATCAAGCACGCGGGGAAGCACCTTGAATACGGAGAGTCATTCTCAGTTGGCCGCCTTCATCTGGTCCGTGGCGGACCTGCTGCGCGGCAATTTCCGGCAATCCCAGTATGGTCGCATCATCCTGCCGTTTACGCTGTTACGGCGCCTGGAGTGTGTGCTCGAGCCTTCCAAGGAGGCCGTACTGACGGCGGCGCATACCCATCAGGCGAAGCCCGACCCCGTCCGCGAGAAACTGCTGCTGCGCGCGGCCGAACAACCCTTCTTCAACGCATCACCGCTGAGTCTAGGCACGCTGTCCGATACCCAAACCGCCGATGACCTGCTGAGCTATGTGCAGTCCTTCAGTCAGGACGCGCGGGAAATCTTCGAGCACTTCGAGTTCGAGAACTTCGTCCAGCAGCTCGGCGCCGGCGATCTGCTCTATCAAGTCGTGCAGCGCTTTGCTGCCATGGACCTGAGTCCTCAGCGGCTTTCCCACTACGGCATGGGGCTGGTGTTCGAGGAGCTGATTCGCAAGTTCGCCGAAAGCTCCAATGACACCGCCGGGGAACACTTCACCCCGCGCGATATCGTCCACCTGACGACCTCGCTGGTGCTTACCGGGCAGGATGACAAGCTCACTCATGACGGCATCGTAACCGTTTACGATCCGACGGCGGGTACAGGCGGCTTTCTTTCCGAAAGCGACGAGTACATGCAGCAGGTCAGCGGCGGCATGAGCGTTTCACCGCATGGACAGGAGCTCAACCCCGAGTCCTACGCGATCTGCAAGGCCGACATGCTGATCAAGGGTCAGGAAGTCAATCAGATCAAGCTGGGCAATACGCTTTCCAATGATCAACTGGACGGTGAACGTTTCGACTTCATGCTCTCCAACCCGCCGTTTGGGGTGGAGTGGAAGAATGTACAGAAGGTGATCACCGACGAGCACAAGCACAAGGGCTACGATGGCCGCTTTGGTCCTGGCTTGCCGCGCGTTTCGGATGGTTCGCTGCTGTTCTTGATGCACTTGGTGAGCAAGATGCGCCCCCGGCAGGAAGGCGGCTCACGCATCGGCATCATCTTAAACGGCTCGCCGCTGTTCACTGGCGGCGCCGGCAGCGGCGAATCCGAAATTCGTCGCTACCTACTGCAGCATGATCTGGTGGAAGCCATCGTCGGTCTGCCCACGGACATGTTCTACAACACCGGCATCGCCACCTACGTATGGATTCTCTCTAACAATAAGTCCGCCGAGCGCCGGGGCCAGGTACAACTGATCGATGCCACCGGTCGCGCCAGCAAGATGCGCAAGTCTCTGGGCAGCAAGCGCCAGTTCGTCGCCGACCGGGATATCGAGGAGATCGTACGGCTCTACGGCGCCTTTCAGGAAAGCGAGGAGAGCAAGCTGTTCCCGGTCGAGGCCTTCGGCTACCGCCGCATCACGGTGGAGCGCCCGTTGCGCCTCAACTTCCAGGCTAGCCCAGAGCGCCTGGCACGGCTCGATGACGAGAAGGCCATCCAGAAACTCGACGTGGGAGAGTGCGAAGCGCTCAAGGGTGCCTGCGCGACTTTCGACCCTGAGCAGGTCTATACCAACCGCGACGCCTTCACCCAGGCACTGAAAGCCGCCTTGGCGGAGGCCGGGTTGAAGATCGGCGCGCCGGTACAAAAAGCCATTCTTAATACTCTCTCCGAGCGCGACCCAGAGGCGGACATTTGCCGTGACAAGAAGGGCAATCCCGAGCCCGACACCGGCCTGCGCGATAACGAGAACGTGCCGCTGGATGAGTCGGTGTTCGACTACTTCGAGCGCGAGGTGAAGCCCCACGTCTCCGACGCCTGGATCGACGAGGAGAAGCGCGACCCGCTGGATGGCCGCATCGGCATCGTCGGCTTCGAGATTCCCTTCAACCGGCATTTCTACCAGTTCACGCCGCCGCGTCCGCTGGAAGAGATCGACGCCGACCTCAAGACCTGCACCGACCGGATCAAGCAGATGATCGAGGATCTGTCGGCATGAGTAGTTATAGTCACTTGAATAGTGCGTTGACAGTCAGGCTTCGTCGCTACAGCATGATGGACGACATACCCGCCATGCCTCTCATCGATGCACACTTTGGCGGTTTTTTTGTGTCTGGCAGCGGGCCAACTGGTTCTCACTTGAAGGAAGCAGGCGAAAATCAAGTGGAGGAAGTGTAGGCATGAGCTTCCCGAAATATCCCGAATACAAGGATTCCGGCGTCGAGTGGCTGGGGGAGGTACCGGCACATTGGCAAGTCAAACGAATGCGGTTTGTTGCCACGTTAAACCCCTCCAAGTCAGAAGTTCGGCACTGGCCTGACACAGCTGAAGTCAGCTTCATTCCGATGGAGGCCGTTGGCGAAGATGGCTCCCTAGATCTCACCCAGACCCGCCCTCTAGGTGAAGTTGTTGGTGGTTACACCTACCTCAGCGAAGGCGATGTCACTTTTGCAAAAATCACCCCCTGCTTTGAAAACGGAAAGGGAGCGATAATGCAGGGCCTCTGTGAAGGGGTCGGTTTCGGTACAACAGAGCTGACTGTTGCACGCCCAGATACCTCTCAGGTGACCGGGGGCTATCTTTATCGAGTGATCTCCTCGCGGCCTTTTAGAGAGCTGGGAGAGTCGCATATGTATGGCGCGGGCGGCCAGAAGCGTGTGCCTGATGACTTCTTGCGTAACTTCGAGTTGGCGTGGCCACCTGTCCCAGAGCAGGCCAGCATCGCTGCCTTCCTCGACCATGAAACATCCCGCATTGATGCCTTGGTGGAGCAGCAGCAATGCCTTATCGAGCTACTCAAGGAAAAGCGCCAGGCGGTGATCTCCCATGCCGTCACCAAGGGGCTGGACCCTGATGTGCCAATGAAGGACTCTGGGGTAGAGTGGCTGGGGGAAGTGCCGGCGCATTGGAATGTTGTGGCTTTACGTCGAGTTTTAAAGCGGATTGAGCAAGGATGGAGCCCCGAATGTTTTAACTTCCCAGCAGATGAGGGCGCGTGGGGAGTTCTTAAAGCTGGGGCAGTGAATAATGGAATTTATCGAGAGGACGAAAACAAGGCTTTGCCAGAGGGGGTTGAGCCAAGAAGTAATATTGAGGTTATGGCTGGTGATCTTCTGATGTGTCGTGCCAGCGGCTCCCCTGACTTAATAGGATCAGCGGCTTATGTGGGGGCGACCAGGCCAATGATAATGCTGTCCGATAAGATTTTTAGGCTTGTGGTGAGGGAAGGTACATGCCCTGAGTTTGTTTCGTTGGCTCTTGGCAGTATTCCGCTTCGTCGTCAGATTGAGTTGTCAATTAATGGGGCTGAGGGGCTTGCAAATAACCTCTCTCAATCCTCAATAAAAAACCTCAAGATTGCGCTACCCCCAATGCTGGAGCAGCGCCAAATTATGTCAGCAACAACAGGTATTCTGGATGGTCTTAAAAAACAGTTGGACTTAGCTGCCGATACTGTCGAATTGCTCCAAGAGCGTCGCTCAGCCTTAATCTCCGCCGCTGTTACTGGAAAGATCGACGTGCGCGGTTGGAAGGCCGAGCAACACTTCGAGCAGCCTGAGGTACTTATGGCCGCCGAGGAACGCGCTACTTACGTCTAAGAACAAGGAACCAAGATGATCCAAGGACGCAGCATTCGGCTCTTTCTGGTGGACGGTGTCCCCAACGGCCTGCTAACCGCTGAGATCATGAACTGGACCGGCCACGTGCTCACCGGGCCGCGCAGCAAGCTGAGCGAGTTGGTCCAGCGTCCCGAGTGCGGGCGCACCGGTATCTATTTTCTGGTCGGCACGGACCCCGATGGCGACCTAAGGCCCTTGGTCTACATCGGCGAAAGTGACGATGTTGCTACGCGACTGAAACAGCACAATCGGCCGGAGGAAAAAGGGGGCAAGGATTTTTGGGAAAAGGTCTGTCTCGTCACGAGCAAAGACCAGAACCTGACCAAGGCTCACGTGAAGTTTTTGGAAAGCTTGCTGATCCAAAATGCCGGTGCCATGGGACGTTGTAAGCTGGCCAATGGTACTGCGCATGAGTATATCGGCCTTCCAGAATCCGACCGTGCCGATATGGCATTTTTCATGGAGCAGATCCGTACGGTATTGCCCGTCCTCGGGCTGGACTTTCTGCGCAGCACCGCGAAACCTTCCTCGAACCAGCAGCCTGAGCCGTTCACGCCAGCGCAGCCTGAATCGCATCCGCTGGCGGGGGCGGAAAACCCTCGGCTGAAAATGGAGGTCAAAAAACACAATATCGTGGCCTTTGCTCAAGAGTTCGATGGTGAGTTCGTTGTCCTCGAGGGTTCCCTGGCCAGGGGAGAGTGGATAGACCTAAAACATAACTATCGCCACCTCTATAAGCAGCTCTGCGATGAGGGCGTGCTCGTGGACGACGGTAATGGCTTCAAGACGTTCGTACGCGACTATGGCTTCACGAGCCCCAGCCCAGCTGCAGCCATCGTTGCAGGGCGAGCCGCAAACGGCCGTATGGACTGGAAGGTAGAGGCGACGGGGCAGTCTTATGCCGACTGGCAGGATCAGCAGGTGAGCGCCGCTGCGCCATCAACGGATCAGTAGCCGGGCTGACATATAGTGCTGCAATCCCCGTTTTGCCCCTCCGCTGGCGAGATCACGGTTTAGCAAAACCCGTGAAAACGGCCTTGGTGGCCGTTTTCATCACGCGATATAAACCGGTGCGAGATGACGCTTGCTCTCTTTTCCCGACCGACATGCCTTCTAAACGAGGGAAGCCAGCGTTTTTGATATTTTGCCGCACCGCCTCCCCATAGAGTGTGTGCCGTCCTAAGTAGACTTCTCCTTATGTTCTCAAACCGTTAGGCTGTTTCAAAAGATTACGCCGAACGCAGGGAATGATATGGCGGACAGTCGGGAACACCGATTCCAGCAGGACATCATCGAGGCCATGACCGAGGCGGGGTGGCAAGTCGGCACCTCCAGCGGCTATGACCGCGCCACGGCGCTCTACACGGAAGACGTGATTGCCTATCAACGGGAAGCGTGGCCCGAGCGCTGGGAAAAATTCTGCCAGGCCAATCCCCGCGCGCCAGAGAACGTGCTGATCCAGAAGCTCGTCCGCGAGCTGGAAAAGGCCGATACGCTCGATGTGTTGCGCCATGGCTTCAAGGTGCCGGGGGTGAAGCTCGACCTGTGCAGCTTCAAGCCCGACCATGCCATGAACCCCGACTCTCTGGCCCGCTATCGCGCCAATCGCCTGCGCGTGGTGCCGGAGGTCTCCTATTCCCCGCATGCCCGCGAGCAAGGCAAGGGCGGGCAGGCCTATAATCCCCGCCTCGACCTTGTACTGTTCGTCAACGGCATTCCCACCGCGACGCTGGAACTCAAGAGCGCATTCAAGCAGTCCGTGGAGAACGCCAAACGCCAGTATCGCTTCGACCGCCCGATCAAGGACCCGGTCACGCGCAAGGCCGAGCCGCTGCTTACCTTCAAGCGCGGTGCTCTGGTGCATTTCGCCGTCAGTCAGTCGGAAGTCGCCATGACGACTCGGCTGGCGGGTAAGGAAACCTTCTTCTTGCCCTTCAATCGGGGCACCGAGGATGGCGGCGCGGGTAATCCTCTGCCTGAGGATGAACGCCGCTACGCAACCGATTATCTCTGGCGGGAAGTGCTTCAACCGGATGCCTGGCTGAAGATCCTGGGGCGTTTTCTGCACCTGGAGAAAAAGACCAGCGAGGATTTCCACGGCCGCCGCCACACCAAGGAAACCCTCATCTTTCCGCGCTACCACCAGTGGGAAGCAGTCAACCGGCTGATTCACGCCACGCGCGAGGAGGGGGCCGGCCAGCGATATCTGGTACAGCACAGCGCTGGCTCCGGCAAGTCCAACTCCATTGCATGGTGTGCTCACCAGCTGGCCAACCTCTATTCCGAGGACGGTGCCAAGCTCTTCAACTCGGTAATCGTGGTGACCGACCGCACAGTGCTCGACAGCCAGTTGCAGGACACCATCTATCAGTTCGAGCATGCCCACGGCGTGGTGTGCCCGATCACACGTGACGTTGGTAGTCAGAGCAAATCCGAGCAGCTTGCCGAGGCTCTGGCCAGCAACACGCGGATCATCATCGTCACCATTCAGACGTTTCCTGCGCTCTTCGATGCCCTGGACAAGCGGCCCAAGCTCGCCGAGGGCCGCTACGCGGTGATCGCCGATGAGGCGCACTCTTCGCAGACCGGTAGCTCGGCGAGCAAGCTCAAGGCCCTGTTGGCGGCAGCGGGAGAAAACCTGGTAGATGAAGAAGAAGTGAGTACAGAAGCGCTGATGGATGCCGCCGTGGCGGCTCGTCGCCCGAGCGAGCGCATCAGCTATTACGCTTTTACCGCCACCCCCAAGGCCAAGACGCTGGAGCTGTTCGGCCGGCCACCCGACCCGACGTTACCCGCAGGTGACGATAACAAGCCCGAACCGTTCCACCTCTACTCCATGCGGCAGGCCATCGAGGAAGGTTTCATTCTCGATGTGCTCAAGAATTACGTTACCTACGGTACCGCGTGGAGACTGGCCCACCCGGAGGCCGACGCCCAGGAGGTGGAGTCCAAGAAGGCGTCTCGAACCCTGGCACGTTGGGTGCGTCTGCATCCCTACAATATCTCCCAGCGGGTCGAGATCATCGTCGAGCATTTTCGTGCCAATGTACGCCACCTGCTGGATCGCCAAGCCAAGGCCATGGTGGTCACCGCTAGTCGACAAGAGGCCGTACGCTATCAACTGGCCATGCGCGATTACATCGCCGACAAAGGCTATGACAACGTGTATCCGCTGGTGGCCTTCTCGGGTAGCGTGCCGCCTGATGAGGTGATTCCCGAGGAAGTCACCGAGACCAGTCAGCGACTCAATCCAGGGCTCAATGGCCGCGATCTGGCCGAAGCATTCGATACCGATGACTACAACGTCATGATCGCCGCCAACAAGTTTCAGACCGGCTTCGACCAGCCCAAGCTGTGCGCCATGTACGTGGACAAGAAGCTCCAGGGCGTGGACTGCGTACAGACCCTCTCGCGGCTCAACCGGCTGTATCCTGGCAAGGAAACCTTCGTTCTCGACTTCTACAACGATGCCAAGGATATTCTCGATGCCTTCGCGCCGTATTACCGGCAGGCCGAGCTGGAGGGCGTCTCCGACCCTCAGGTGGTGTTCGACCTCAAGCGCACGCTGGACGCTGCCGGTATCTACCATTGGGAGGAAGTCGATGCTTTCGCCAAGGCTTTCTATGACCCCAAGGCGCCGGCCTCCAGCCTGAGCTACCATTGCCAGCCCGCGCAGGACCGCTTTCAGAAGCGTTATAGCGCGCTGCTCGATCAGATCGACACCTGGACCGAGGCACGTCAACAGGCCGAGCAAAACGGCGATGAAAAAGGCCGGCTACGCGCCGAGCAGGAGCTAAAGGACGCCGGCACCTCCCTTGACGAGCTCGATCTCTTTCGCAAGAACCTCATCAGCTTCGTACGCTCCTACGAGTTTCTCAGCCAGATCATCACCTTCGACGATCTCGAACTGGAAGAACTGTGCGTTTACGCCAAGCACCTCCAGCCGCTACTGCGCAGTGAGCGACTGACGGACGAAGATCCGGTCGATGTCAGCGAACTGGAACTGACCCACTACCGCATGACCAAGCGCGCCGAACAACAATTGAAGCTGGAAGTCGCCGAGGCGAAGCCGCTCAAACCCGGCACCGATGTTGGCTCCGGCAAGCCCCACGACCCCGAGAAGCAGCGCCTGGCCGAGATCATCGAACGGCTCAACGATCTTTATGGGTCTGAAGTCAGCGACGACGACAAGCTGCACTTCGCCAACGGCATCGCCGACCGCATCGAGCGCGACGAAGCGGTGATGGCGCAAGTGCGCAATCACAGCGAAGACCAAGTGATGCACGGCCTATTCCCCAAGAAGGTCACCGACGCCGTACTCGATAGCATGAGCGATCAAGAAAAGCTCAGCATGCCGCTGCTGGAGGATGAGGAGACGGGCAGGCAGTTTGCAATGTTGATTCTCAAGCTGTTGGCAGGGAGGTCGAGTCGAGAAGTGTGTGCTGGAAATCAGTCTACTTCAGGAGTCGGTTATGACCGCTAACGGCCTAGAGCTATCATCCTGGAACAGGCTCATCCATCATTTATGTTCATCTATGTTATGCAGTTGGCGCTTTGGGTGATCGGGTAACTTTAGCTTAGGAGAGGATATGCCAGCGTTGATAACTTGTAAAAAAGAACAAAGCAGCGAGCGTGCGCGCTATGGTTCGCGCCTCAACGCGATGAAGCCCTTGACAGTTGACGAGCCGACTCGTGCTGGCTTCATAGTTTTGGCTCTACTCGGCCGGTGGATCGAGCTGGACTACCCTGGCCTGGAAGGCATAACTTTTCAAAAGCACTGGTTACGTTACTCTGCAATTGATGAAATGCTCAACTTCATCCGAAGCCTTCCTTTTGAGCGAGGTGCTTACTATTTATCGGTTACCTACAGCAAATTGGTTAAACACGAAGAGCGCAAAGCAGCAGGGATGTTCTTCACGCCGCCAGAGGTAGCCCATAGGCTGATTTCAACCTGCGAAAAACTAGGCGTTGACTTAGGCGCAGTGCGAGTAGTCGATCCGGCTTGTGGTGGCTCTGCATTACTGTTACCGGCTGCTGTTCGAATTAATCAGTTGCTAGCCCGACGCGGCATAAAGGCTCGCGACCGAATTACTCACCTCCAAACCCATATCTCCGGCGGTGACATCGATGACGTCTTGAGGCGATTATCAGGACACTTCCTTCAGATGGCTCTGTATGCTGAGACTCGGGAAAGCGGAATGCTTCCAGAATTTTCGCTGCGGCGTCATGATTCACTGGCCTCCGAGTCTAGCGCTTTCATGGATTGCGACCTGGTGTTGTGTAACCCACCCTTCCGCAAAGTCACCGCGCAAGAAAAAAACAAGGTGCCGGAGGTTTACAGGCACTGGATGAAGGGTCAAGCCAACCTTTACGGCTACTTCATGGCACTATGTATGGATATGCTCAAGCTCGGGGGCATGGCAGCCATGATCACGCCGTCAGGCTTTTTGTCGGGCCATAGCTTTACACCACTGCGAAAGGGACTCGTTTCACACAATACGGTGCGCAACATTGCGCTTAGTCCAAAACGCGCTGCGTTGTTCATCGATGTACAGCAGGAAGTCGCCATCACCCACGTTGTGAAAGGGCGACGCTCTGGACGCCGCCCACAGGTCAAGGTGGAAACACTGTGTCGAGCGACACGGACCGAGGTTTTGAATAAGGTTCAACTCCCAGACGACGGACAGATCTGGGCGATCCCTCGCAACGCGGATGACGCGCTCATTCTAGAACAGGCAGCACGCTGTCCGGCAACATTAGCTGATTACGGTTACCGCGCGCGCGTGGGGCATCACGTCTGGAATCGTGATGAGCATCGACGTCCCCAATACACCAGTGCCGAAGATGCCCTTGCAGCCGGCGCCAGTGTAGTCCCGCTCATCTGGGCTGATCAGATTGCCCCGATGCGCCCTTTCAAGCCGTCGTGGGGTAATGCGCCTGAATATGTCCAAATGGTGCTGGATTGCAGTGGTGACAAGATGGATCAATGCACCAGGAGGCCGGCTGTTTTGATTCAAAGGGTGACTAATAATAACCAGAAAATGCGGATTGTCGCAGCGCCCATGAATCGTGATTTCATCTCACGTTGGAAAGGTTTTGCGGCTGAAAATCATGTTGTTATTCTTGAGCAAGTCTCCGAGAACCCTGCTCTTAATCCGAGCCAGCTGGCAGAATTGCTCAGTACAAATTGGATTAACCGGCAGCTGAGTTGCTTGTCCGCATCGGCTAACATTTCAGTCTTCGAGCTAGGTCATCTGCGACTGCCCAATCCTGACATTCTTCATGATGCGATCAATGCAAAATCCAGCGTAAGTCAGGCTCTCAAGAGAACGGTGGCGGCATGAAGAGAGTGCCGGATTTCGAAAAGTTGCAAGCTGCGCGCGAAGATAAACTAGAACAGAAGAAAAAGCTGCTGGAAAAAATATACAGTAAGTCCAAGAACAGTAAGCCTAAGAGGAAAAATAAAAAAACCAAAAATCCAGCTAAGGAGAATATACTATTTGAGGAAGGATTCCAGCCGCAGAAACCTTGGGCCAGCATTTTACCGAAGCCATTAGAAAGCAAAGCATCTTTTCCCGTGTTGCTCAGGGAGCATGATGATCAGCCGGTTCACCCATCTGATGCGCTGTACGCATTGATAGAACTCTATCGCTATTCCTCAGAACATCGTAGCCGTCATATTGCAATGTGTTGGCCGGCAGAAATAGTTCAAGCTGGCCTGGTTCATGCGCTGGGTACGATGCAAAATCAAGCCAATGGCGACAAAGTCGGAATTCGTGGTGCTCTGTTTCCCTGCAAAGCCAACGTTTTTTATGCCTTAAATCATTTGTGCTGGAATACTGATGATATTTTAGAAATTGTTCGACGCAATGCTGAAGATGGTATTGTAAATAATAATTGGGTTGCGCGCGGCAACCGGGATAAAGATCCTTTCTTGTTTTCTGTTTCAGAATTGAAAAAAACTGGCGATCCTAATTTTCACCCGGCCCTGACCGATATGATGCCCCACTTTTACTCCGGGGCTAGCTACAGCGGCTGGGCGGACTGCTCTCATCGTTTATTGGGCAATATCCTCGCCAGGGTTCGGCGTCGCAATGTCAGCCAGGCTTTCCGCAAGACTGCAAGTGAGGTTATGGGTAGCCCATCTTCGGCGCCGGATGCAATATTTGCGATTGATGGCCGTCTACCGGACTCCCAGCTCAAACGGGCAATCACCGATCTGTATACCTACGCATTGCAGCCGGACGTGGTACTGATTACATGGTCACTGAAGACACGTCTGGAATATCCAAATTGGAAAGCTATTACGACCAAGCTTGTCAAGACCATCGATCAGATTGCTGGTGAGAACAAGCCTGGAATTGTTTGCATTACGGATGACCCGCGCACTGGATTCCAGCTGCGGGATAACCTGTACGACATGGCTTGCCGGTCTGGCTCAAAGCCATTTCAGCTCCATGCAGTTGCCAGCCGGGTCGGTGGCGACAGTCTAGTGATTGACCAGCCCCCGCTTAAGGAGACGCGGCCGCTGACTTTCGATCTTCAGCTGGTGGATTCCGATGCAGATCGGTTGTGTCGCGACATTTACCGAGTAGCGAAAAACAATGACCTTGATACACTCGATAACAACCCTCTGGCCGAGGTTATCGGTCTAGTGTCACGGGTCTCTTCTCTGCCCTGTGGCTTGCGGGACCTGGATGATGAGATTCGAGAGGGCGAAATCAGCGAGCGGACCGCTCGTTTTTATCGCTGGCTTGACATTAAGGCCGCCGTACAAGAGTACCTCAAGACCGCACCGCTAAAAGCCGACGCCAGCCGGTTGCGGCAGGACTTGGATAAAGTCTCTGATATAATGGGGCGAGCGCATGAGGCCACGAATTTCGGGCTACGTCTGGCGAAGCTGGCGACCCATGCCGCCGGCTCAACGCACGTTATGTTGGTGTTTGAATCAGAGTTTCGGTGTCAGCTAGCTCGCCGATTTTTATCCCGCTATACAGGGTACCCGGAAGAGTTGGACTTTGAAGAGCTAAGACCACGTCTGCACTTTATCATGGCGCGGGACCTGGAGCTCGCACTAAAAAAGAAGCCACAGGCGCGCGTGGTTTTCGTGGGCCTGAATAATGAATCGACCAAGATAATATTGTGCAGCAATAGTATTCCTAATCACACCATCATTCTAAATACACACCGCTCAGCCCTGTTCCTTCGGGGAACTCTGCGGACTATTCTGGACCACTTTGAGGAAACTTACCGTCCCTTGAAAACCCGAATGAATTCACTCATTGATCAAACGCCAGACGGTAGTGAGTCTATTTCATTCATGAGCCAGCCCAGCGTCAAAATGCCTGATCTTCGAATTGAGCTTAGTGATGCCGTGTTTGACGGCCAAGATCTTGCAGATCAACCCAATGCCTGGCTGATACGGCTGGATAATCACCGTCTGTTGCGGCGGCTACCGGAACAGCGAGTTTTTATCTATGATCCACTATCCGAAGGTAGCAGTGGACACGGTTTCAAGGAGAGGGAAGTTCGTGATCTTAAGATCGGTGATCATTTGTTTGTTATGTCCGCAGAGCTGCGTTTCGAGCTTGATGAGTTGCTGCATAAGCACGACATTCACCTGCGTATCGACGATGAGAACTTTGAGGTCCGGCTGCGGGCTTATCACCAACGTGTCCACGAGCTGCTGAAAGAAAAGTTTCCCGAGCTTAAACTCACCGAGCAGGTTAGGGCATTGCGGTCTCAGATTTTGGCTGAGTATCCGCAGTACGCTGAGCTCTATCCACAGCCCGCAGCCATGCGGACCTGGATCAATTTAAAAGATTACCTCGACCGACCCATTGAGGAGCTACGACCATTTGCTCCGGCTCGCGAGGCCTATTTCAAAGCTTTCGCTCTGACACTGGGCATGGACGAAACCCAGGCAGCGGTGTTCTGGAGCCGTGTTATTCAGCCGTTTCGCTTCGCGCGGCGCACCGGTGGCAGAAAGCTCTCAGATGGCTACACCACCCTGCTACTTGAACCCGAACACCTCATGTCCCTGGGCCAGATAGCCCGGCGTGAGATCGAATCCTTAACCATCCACGCGCGCGAGCACACTTTCGTCGTGGATGATATTCAAAGAGGACAACGCCGGAATGACTGATCCAGTAACCCGCGTCGAACCTGCCGTAATTCCCAGCTTGCTCAAGGAGGCCGTGGCTGATGCGCTACTCGGCCAAACCTTTGCCCGCATCAGTGGCGAGGGCGAGAACGGGCGTGCAATCTATGGGCTGAAACCGCGTCAAGCATTGAGCTCTGGATTTCTACTTCCCCGACGGCGCCCCGAAGGTGATGATGAGGTGACGTCGCCAATTTGGATCTCCTCATTAGGCACGCAGTTCGAGGTCAACGCCCATACTACAGGGATTGTAAGGCTAACCCCGCGAGCCAGCGTGTACCTACGTGTGCTACCCACATTAGAAGAGTTTGAGCAAACTCCTCTGGGCAATCATCTAAGTATCCGCCAGGAAATCGTACAGCGTTATCGCTCACGCCGTGCGGAGTTAATCAAGGCATTGCGGGGCGAACTGGGCGATAAAAACCATCCGGACTGGAGTGCGCGCCGGGAGGAGATCGAGGCCCAGGCCTGGACCCACGCAGGGGTACCAGAAAGTCTGCGGAAGGTACTGGTTAAAACCGAAGGTACCCAAGATGCACTGGACGACGAAGAGCCTGATGATGACGGCGCCTCTATTCCGTTGCCTGAACAAAACCAAGAGGAACTGCACCGGGAAGTGCTTGCGCATCAGGCGCTATTGGAACCGCTGACCATTCCAGACAAATGGCAGCGGCTGGATTTTGACCTGCCCGATTTTGAAGTGGACTTGAACCAAGTCGACGAGGATCTAGAAGCCAGCATCGCTCTAGCCACAGGAGCGATGCAGACTGCAATCGAGCAGCAACTTGCTGATTGGGCCGCCAGCGACGAAGGCAAAAACTGGGGCTATCGTACCCGCCCCGGCTTACCAGTCTCTGCCGCTCTGGACTGGGCCCAGACTCTGGAGTCGCTTCGAGCACGCAAGGAGCCAGACGCACTACCTGTTATCCATCTTCGGTGGGAAGTGGAACGGACCCGGAATTTCCTCGATCCTAGTCGAAACAGCATCAAAATCACGCTGGAGAACGTCAGCGAGCCTCAGAATTACGTAACCGATACAGAGCACAGCTTGTTTTTGGCCGGTTTCCAAATGCAGTTGCCCTTTACTCTGCACGCTCCCCTAAAGCTTGCCCGCGTCAAGCCCAGCTATCGATACAATGCATACCTCAACTATCCCGCAATGGGCGTGAACAATGGGATGGAGTTGATCCACCGTGATGACAAACAGGTCACACTTCGGACCACATGGCGCCCGCGCTACGACCAACCACGCATCGTGCCAACTTCGCCCGACGGGGTGTCGCGGAAGATCCGCGCGCTGACCAAGCCCGAGGGTATCGACGGCTTAATGCCGCTTGTGCCGGCCTACACCCGGTGGATTGAGCAGACACGGGCGGATACTGATTACACGCAAGGGCTGCTGCCGACTGAAACGGAAGCACGCGAAAAGGAGTATGCAGCCTTTTCCAAGGACTTGGAAAACTGGGAGCGGGAACGCGATGCAATTGATGCGGGATTGAGGCTGCTGCAGGAGTCTCGTAAAGCTTGGTCGGCTCGGGGGCCACAGACCGATCCCAAGGCTTACGTTTTCGAAGCCTGGCTGGCCATGAACGAGGCCATGGCCAACTTCATGGAAAATAAGCTCAAGACTGATAAAGCAGAGTGGCGACTGTTCCAGATCGCCTTCGTTCTGGCGAGCCTTCCCGCGCTAGCTTCACGGATGGATGTGTGGCGTGATGAGTATTATGACCCCAAGCGCGACGATGCCGTGACGTTGCTGTACTTTGCTACTGGCGGTGGCAAGTCTGAGGCCTTTTTTGGCCTGCTTGTCTTTGCCCTACTGTTCGATCGACTCAGGGGCAAAAGGTTGGGGGTGACCGCTCTGGTGCGCTACCCTTTGCGACTGCTCACCATCCAACAGGCCCAACGTTGTGCGCGGGTGCTGGCGTATGCCGAGGAAGTACGGCGCAAACACGCCTATGGAGGACACCCGCTTTCTATCGGTTTTTGGGTCGGTAGCTCAGGCAGTCCCAACAGCATGAAGGCTGAGGGCATGCGAGACGTGCCAAAGATCAGCGACAAGCCGGCTGATGAAGCCACCGAAGAGTGCCTGCTGGAAACCGACTATCGCGCCGCCAGGACCGCATGGCGCAAGCTGCCGACTTGTCCCAAGTGCCATACTGAAACTGCACTTCGTCAATATGTTGCACATGGCGATACGATGCTGGGGCATTTCTGCATGAACACCACTTGCATGTTCAACGAAGGCGGAATGACGCCGCTGCCGTTCTACATCGTAGACGAGAACATCTATGCCCGAGCACCTTCTGTATTGCTGGGCACCGTGGACAAACTGGCCCTGATTGGTCATAGCGGCAACACAATCCGTCGAATCTTGGGCATGTTCGGGGCAGCGCCCTGGATTGATCCCAAGGATGAGCGGCTGGTCACGCCACGAGATGCCCAAGACTATCGACGCCAACCGAGCGAGAAAAATCTGGAAGGCATCGCCCCCGCTTACCCGGATGGTGTGGAGGTGTTTCATGACCCATTTCCTGCCCTCATTGTGCAAGACGAGGCTCACCTGCTGGATGAGTCGTTGGGCTCATTTTCGGGCTTGTTCGAGTCCACCCTTGAATCCGTCTTACGCGAGTTGGCCAAGCCGCTGGGGCAGCGCGTTGCCCGGGCCCCTGATGGAACTTTCCGTCGGGCCAAGGTCATTGCGGCCTCGGCGACCGTGAGTGAGCCGGATCGGCAACTGGAACACTTATATCAACGCAGCATCCCCGCGATGCAGTTCCCGGCCCCTGGCCCCTCACTTTACGAGAGCTTCTATTATAGCCCGCGTCCCGGGCAAGGCGCTGGCAGAAATGTCCACGCCAACCCAGAGGTGTCCAGCGAATGGGCCCGTGTATACATGGCGTTCATGACCAATGGCAGACCTCACACCTCCGTGACCACTGCGATTCTGGCAAACTTCAACCTGGTAATCACCGAAAACTTCCGTGCGTTGTGTAGTGCCGATGATGACCAGATCGATGCAGTACGAACTCAGTTGGCCAGCCATGTGAGCGATGGACCACTAGCTCAAATGCACCGCGAGGTTATTGTCAATGCCGACGAGAAGCACCTGGCTACCCTGATCGATCTGCACCGAGTCAATCTAACCTACGTCACCAACAAGAAAGGGGGCGACCAGCTGCTGGCGGCGCAGGCTGAGGAAACCCGGAAGTTGCATGATCGGGAAGGCCAACCGATCCTGGACCTGGAGACGCGCCTGATTTCCGGTGCTGTGGACCAGGGTGAGATTCAAAAGGTAATTGAAGATGCCCAAGATCGCGTTCCAACGGGGGCCGCCTTCAAGGAAATCGATGAAGAATTGCGCTCGGTGATAGCGACCTCAGCGATCTCGCACGGAGTGGACGTGGATGAGTTCAACTCCATGGTGTTCGCGGGCATGCCATCAGGCATCGACGAATACATCCAGGCTTCCTCGCGAGTGGGGCGCACCCATATTGGCTTTGTACTGTTAGTTCCTACTCCGCAACAGCGCCGGGACCGCCACATCGTGCATATCTTTGATAGCTATCACCGCTTCTTGGAACGGATGGTCCAACCAGCGGCCATTGATCGCTATGCCGAGAAAGCGGTAATGCGGGTACTGCCGAGCGTCATGCAAACCTACTTGCTTGGCGTCGTTCCTTGCGTGTCGATGTTGAGCACCCCTGACAAGAACCAACTGGAGATGCCATTTCAGTTGGGGCAGATCAACCAGGCCTACCGGAGCGGGGGCAAGCCCTACATGGATCGCATCGTCGGCTTTATCCAGCAAGCCATCGGCTTAGTCGAGCCTTATACCCCGAATGATCCGGACTACTACCGGAACATGATCGAGAGCTGGGCCCGAGAGCGAGTGAACGATGACTGGAGCAATCAGACCACTCTCACGGAGTCGGTGGAAAGCTATTTCCGTAGTCAGACGCGGACCATTCTCAAACCGATGATGTCTCTACGTGACGTGGACGAGATGGGCACAATCTTCGGTGGCCTGAAGCACAGTCAGCCTGCGGAGCATTTGCTGAATGCCATGGATGTCATTCGCGGCGGTACCGCCAACATAGAAGAAAGCGAGAACAGTTAGGAGCGCGCATATGGCACGTAATGAACCACAAAACGATTCGGTAAGAAAGCCGCCCAGCATGAAGCGCTCTCAGGGGCAGCTCGCCAACGCCTACGCACCGGGTGCGTTTTTCACATTCGAGGGAGGACGTGGCGCTTGCATGACCCGGGTGAACCCGAACGCGGCGGGGCATGAAATGATTCTGCAGCGCGAGCATCAGCAACAAATCATCGCTCGCCTGAACGAAGCCTTGCGTAGCTGGCTGGACCGGGCACGGGCAGCCCGTGGTGGAATTGACCCGGACAGCCTGTGCATGGACGATGCTCTGCTCAAGGATGGTCAATTGGAATTGCCGCCAATTGATTCACTGGTGTTCCTGCGGCCTGACACGGTGACTTATGAACCTGCGCCCTTGGCCTTCGTTTGCCGGCACTGCAAGCGCTTTGAACACTTCGAGAACATCCGGGAGCTTGATCGAAAAAAGAATCGCTTGAGCGGTCGATGCATGGCTCATGACGGGATGTGCCACTGGCGCCAGCTCGATGTAGTATTCGTCAGCCACACTGGCGAATTCGAGGTTCCGCAGCCAGGCCGGCATGCTTGGTCCCAGAGCGCTGGAGAGGTGCAGCGTTGGCATA
This sequence comes from Chromohalobacter sp., assembly GCF_039830575.1. NCBI lineage: Bacteria > Pseudomonadati > Pseudomonadota > Gammaproteobacteria > Oceanospirillales > Halomonadaceae > Chromohalobacter > Chromohalobacter sp. Next base: position 390,493 of record NZ_JBDOOX010000009.1, read on the forward strand.
AAACCTGCGAGCACTGTCATGGCGATCGGTTCTGCCTAGACACCACTTCTAGTCAGATCGGCAAGTGGTATTTCTACTGCGCCAAGCCGGGCTGTATCGGCCAGCGCTCCCGCCGGCACTGGCACCAATACTCGGCATATTTGACAGGCCACTACCGCGACCAAGCGACCGGTAGCCATGTGAACGAGTGCCGCATGGTTCCGCTCTCTTATCGCGCGAGCATGGTGCACTACGCTCAAATGGAGCGCTTCGTCTTGGTGCCAACCTCGCAGCAGCAGCTCCTAAACATTATTAACAGTTCTAATCCGGTGCTGATGCATGAATTCCTGGCCAGGCGCTTCCGATACCCTGGCGAAGAATACACCAATGAGGAAATTAAAGAACGTCTGGAACAGGCAGGCTTGAGCGAAGAATGGAAAAACTATAAGAGTTTACTCGAGACAGCCGAGTTGATGAAAGGCGATCAGGAGACGGCTCAGAGATTGCTTGCAATGGCTCAGGAGAAGCTGGATAGCTTCACTCAGAGTAATCCACCTATACTGGAGCCCCGTTATGAACTGCCAGACTCAGTACGGAGAGGGGTGGCCAACCGAGATGCGTTTACTGGTCGCTTCGATCCGTTTATGCTGGCTGTGGAGCACGAAGCGCTGGAGCGCGGAAAACTGAAGGTTGGTGACGCAGGAAACAAGCATACGTTTGTCCGCTTTACCGCCATGGACAATGATCTGTCCCCCAAGGACCCGACAAAAAAAGAAGCCCAGGAACGAGAAACCCGCCGCCTCATAGGTCAGATGGGTATTGAGGACATGGGTTTGATTCGCGAGTTTGATCTATGCCAGTTCACCTACGGCTATTCACGTCTGAGTTCGGGCCCACAGGCTGAGATTGGCAGCGAAATATATCCGACAAAACTACGAGTATTTGATCGAGTACGGACTGAGCATGGGCCACGTCGTCCCATCTATGTCATCACCCAGGCGAACGAGGCCATTTACGTTCGTCTGAAACCTTCTTCGGTGTATGCCTGGCTGGAGCATATGAATTTGGTGGACCTACCGAACTGGACACCGGGCGGCATCGACATCGGCGGGAAAATACTGGAAGTAGCGCAGCCTTTCGGACGCTTTTTTTCTTTGCTCAACCCTGCGCCTGCAAGTACCTATCGGTACGTCTATACTCTCCTGCATACTTATTCACATGTGCTAATGAAGGCTGTGTCGGAGAACTCTGGTCTGGATCTGTCCTCGCTGAGTGAGTACATCTTTCCCGCAGATCTAGCCTTTGTGGTTTACCGCAATGGCACCACCATGGACCTGGGCAACCTGTCGGCACTTTGGCGCAACGAGAACAATAGCTTCCTGGACCGCCTAACTGACCCGAAAATGAATCGCTGCAATTCCGGTCAGCTGTGCCCCGGGGCCTGTCCAGATTGCATTACGATCCCGGAGACCTCCTGTATTGCCTCTAACAACCTACTGTCACGCTCAACCTTGATCGGCGGCAAGGCACCGGCTTTTGACCAGACCCACGCCAATCAGCGTATTCCCGGATTTTTCGAGGTTCTGCTTGATGCTGTCGAGTGACAATGTTCTGACTTTCCGGGCATTGATGCGCCAGGGGCCTTTGGCTTGGAGCTTGTGTATTCTAGCAGCAGAAGGACGCTGGACGTACCAGATGGATTTGACCTCCCTTTGCCAAGCCATGGGCATGCCCAGCACGCAGCGTAATGCGCTTCATGTCCTGCTAAAGGATCTGGCGCCGCTGGAAATGGTTGAACAGCATGGTAAAGACTGGCAGCCGGCCTCAGACGTGAACTTCGCTAGCTGGGCCGCTCGCCTGGAAGGTGCACTTACCTACAAGGCCGAGCATGAAGCAGTCAACTCAGCAGAGATTGTTTTATCCCGTCCCCCTGAACCGAGTATATTCATTCAGAAGCTGATGAACGGCTTACGCTCCGACTGGCACCTGCTCGATACAGAGTCAATTCTCCCCGCACTCGCACAGGCAGCGCGTGAGCGTGCGGTGATCGTTTCTCCCTTCATTGATAATTACGGCATTCAGCGGGTGTTGAATTTCTTTCGGCAAACTCCGGCGCCAGATAAACGCCTAATTTACCGAAATGACAAAGGTGGGGTGCAGGAGGCTCTGAACGCCGCCCAGAGTGAGTTGGCCGATCTTGGGGTGCAGCTCCACTGTTATTACCTGCCGCTGCCAGAACAGGGCAATGAGAGTTTCCATGCGAAGATCCTTCTGGCTGATCGACATACGGCGCTGGTGGGGTCGTCTAACATGACGCGCTGGTCGATGCGTTACTCCCTTGAGTTAGGTGTCAAAGTCCGTGGGCAAGCCGCAGGTCGTGTCGCCGATGTCATTGATGCAGTATTAGCTTGCTGCAACTAAGGTAAGTTGAAAATGCTGTAGTAGTTAACAAGACTATGCATCTGACGGCGTTGACGTTTCGCGGGTGATGGCGGCTTTATATCATAGACTTTCCAACGGCTGTTCCTGGCGACAAGAAATGAGTATCACTGTGAAAGGAATTGATGAAATCGAGTGACGCATACCAGCTTCGTATGCTAACCACAACTTTCGCTAACCTACTGCTTCAAAGGCGAGCTCATGATTTCCCAATCCGGATTGGTTTCTTGTTGGGCCCTCCATCAAAAAACTTTTCCACAGCGTCTTTCTGTACCTTTACTCAAGGTGGCTACGAGTCTCGCCCCGGTCCGGCTTCTACGTCTCTGCAGTCCGCCGTTCTTGTGTACCCACACGCTCTTTCTGCTTATGCCGACATGAAATCGTTCCAACGCCGGACCAGGTAGTTGTGCTCGTCCATGACCGTATTCCACACGGCGATACGACTCATGCGTGTCAGGTAGTCTCCACCATCCCGAATTTCGCCTTGGTGAATCAATCCACTGGCCCCGGAGGGGTCATCAAGTTCCTCGGAGGCGGGCCTGCCTGCGTACCAGTAGTCCCATTCGGCGGGTGATAGGTGAGGGCGGGTAAGCTCCGGCGTGGAAATGTAGTACCCCTGACGAGCCATGACGGCACCGGGCCAGCCGGAAATCCACCAGTTGAGATAGTCATAGGCGGCATCGAGCGTACGGCCCTTTGCATGGCGCGAGATAGACATGCCGCCATACCAGGCACGGTAGCCTTCCATAGGTGAGGCCATGCGTACCTTGATATGGCGCTTTTTGAGGTTGGTCATGGCGGGGGACCAGAGGCTCTCGATGCCGACCCGGCCGCGGACCATGTCGGAGGAGGCCTGGTCTTGGTTGCTCCAGAACGTTCGAAAGTGCTGCTGGCGCTTGAGAGTGATCAGGCAGTCGATGAGGCTGTCGATTTCTTCCACGCTGAGATTGCCAAGATCCTTGAACTCAACCAGTCCAGCTGCCTTGGCCGCCATTGCTGCATCGATCGCGCCGATTGCGCTGTCGTTCTGCAGACTGACCATGCCTCGCCAGCGCCTGTCCAATAACCAGGCCCAGCTCTCATGATCGTGGCTCAATCCGTCAGGTAGCATATCCAGGCGGTAGCCGAAGCTATCGACGTTATGGCTAGCCGGCAGCATGGTTATATGCCCACTGGGGCGTGAGCCGCAGCTGCCATCGGGTTGTATATAAAGACGATCGACCGGATTGCTGCCAGCGCCGAGTGGTGCGTGGGGTGTCAGGCGTCCCGTCTTCGGCAAATCGTTGATTTTGTCCCAGTTATCTATGCGTTCAATGTCGATGGGCTGAATGGCGTTTGCTGGCCATACGAAATCCACGTTATGAAACCACTGGTCATAGATGTCGAAGCTATCCGGGGCGAGTACGCCGGCCCGTTGAGCGGCGACGCCGTCAAGCACATCAAACGTCAGCCGAATGCCCAGGTCGGCGCGCGCGCGTTGGCGGATGCTCTCCAGAAGCGTGACTGAGGTGCCCAGCACGCGAAGATTGACCGGGCCGCGTTGAACGTATGGCCCTTCCGAATTGGCTGAAGATACGGCTTTAGGCATGGGAGATCCTGGGGCACGGGTGGTCGCTCACGGTTCTCATGAAGGTGTCCAACGAGTCTGCCACGCGCATGGCCGTGATACCACGCGTGATAAAGATGAGCTCCGAGCGGTGGTCATCGTCGGGCCAGGTCTCGATGTGTTCTGGAGGGTGAACAGTGTGCTGCACGCCATGTAGTACGACCGGCCGATGATCATCCTTGACATGTAGAACCCCCTTGACCCGCATGATGTCGTTACCGTGGCGATTGAGGAGCATCGAGAGCCATAGGCCGAAACATGTCCAGTCCAGCTCTCCGTCAAAGGCCAGACGGAATGAGAGCATATCGCTGAGGTGACTGCTCTTTTCCGGATCCACCGTTTTGCGCCAGGGGCCCAGCCATGTTTTGGCCTGGGAATGGGTGAATCGCTCGAGGTGGGGACCACTGGCGAAGAGCGTGTCGCTGCACTGGTCCAGTGCTTCCCGCTCAAGGCGCTGTGCCGCCGGATTGATAGTATTCAGCAGATCATGGATGTGATCGATTCGCGATGTATCGACTAGATCGGTCTTGCTGATGACCAGCTTGTCGGCCACCGCGACTTGCGCCTCCCAGACTGGGTGTCGCTGGCGACTTTCGATAGCGTTGACGGCATCCACAAGTGTGAGGTTGGTCCCCGGGCGGAGGTGATGGCGTAATACGGGGTCGGCTGTAATGGTGGAGGCGATCGGGCCGGGATCGGCCAGTCCAGTGGTTTCCAGCACGACTCTCTGGAACGCGGGTATCTCGCCATTCTGTCGCTGCGATAATAAGCGCCGTAGCGCGTCCGACAGCTCTCCGCGGATCGTGCAGCAGACGCAGCCGCTGGATAGCAGCACAGTGTCTTCTGCAATCTCTCCAAGCAACCGGTCATCGAGCCCCATGTCACCGAACTCGTTGATCAATACGGCACTATCGCCGAAGGCCTCGCTGGCTAGGACCGATTTCAAAAGCGTGGTCTTGCCGCTGCCCAGAAAGCCCGAAATAACATGCACCGGCAGGAACGGGGGAGTCTCATTCATCGAAAGTCTCCTCATCGGGGAAGGGGGCGTCTTTGGAAACGCCGGTCAGCCAGTCAAAGCGGCCAGGAATTCCGTGTCCAGGGGATCAAGCTCGCGTCCGCTCAATTGCTCGGCCTGACGCCAGATACCGCCTAGATCCTCGACGATCTCCCGTTTGCCGGTGGCGGAGGCGAGAACAAAGCTCGACGCTTGAAAGTCCTCTATCACCAAGCGGCGCGGGCCAAGTACTCGGTTGATCAACTTGGCTCGATAGGCTCGGGCCCGGCGACGTTCGTGGTGGGCTTGTTCTGGGTCCTCGATATGAGTACTCCAGTGGTTGTCGCCGCTAAATGCGCCACAAAGTCCGCACATGGAAGCTCCTTGAAAGTGAGGCGTCTTGTTGCCGAATTAATGATCAGCACCGAGGTATTCATCGGCCGCCAGTGCCACCCGCAAGAGAATTTCGTCTCCGCCACTGGGGGCACTGAGCTGAATGCTGGTGTGCTGCTGATTTTCATCGACCCCGCTCGGCATCGCGATTGCCGGAGAGTCCAATAGGCTGGCCACCATGCTGAGACGTAGCGTGGCAAGATTGATCTCGGCAAAGTATTCAGAATCAGACTCCAGCGGTCTCAGGAATGGGGCGGCGTGTGCAACGGTAGGAGTGAGCAGAATCGCTCCCGCCAGATCCTGGCGTAGGCGGTTCTGGAGCGCTTGGCGCTGGCGATAAAGTGTCACGACGCTATCCGGCGTCATGCTTCGCGCGGCCAACAGTCGTTGTCTCACCCGTGGGTCCATGCGGTCGGCCTCGTCACGCTCGAGGAGCCCCCGGTACTCGGTATAGGCTTCTGCAGCGCCCAGCCAGCCATGCCTCTGGATGAGGTTCAGTGTTTCGCCGACGCTGGCGATGGGGCGCCTGATCACATGAAAACCGGCCTGGGCCAGTCGCTCGGCGCTGTTTTCCAGATTTTGTCGTACCCCGGGCTCTAGGCGTTCGTCGTCGAGGCAGGTCGTGTCGAGCACGATCACCGTATGTCCGGGATCCGCCGGCTCCCGAGTCTGTATCTTCTTGCCGCGCAGGAGGTCGTCGATGGCCAGGCAGTCCGACAGGGACGACGCGATCGCCCCAATGGTGTCGAGAGTCTCGGCGAGGGGGGTGACACCATGTCTGTTGTGACGCGGTTGGGAAGGGCGGTAGGAGACCAGGCCGTTGAAGGCAGCGGGAATGCGCAGCGACCCAGCGGTATCGGTCCCGATAGCGGCCGGGACGATACCCTTGGCTACGGCGACCGCCGAACCCGAACTCGAACCGCCGGGAACTCTGGGTTCCGATCCTGCCGGCGTGTGGTGCGGAGTGCCATAGTGCGGGTTCAGACCAAGGCCGGAGTAAGCTAGTTCGGTCAGGTTGGTCTTGCCGATACACACCATGCCGCTCCCCGAGGCATGACGAACCGCCGTGGCGTCGCGTGTGGCAGGCGTCTTGGCGAGTACCCGGCTACCGGCGGTGGTCAGCGTGCCGGTGATATCGAATAGGTCCTTCCAGGCCAGCGGAACACCATCGAGGGGGCTCAGGGGGATGCCGAGTTGCCGGCGACGAGCAGCCGCCTCGGCTTCCGCCAGAGCGCGATCCGGCGTCAGCGAGATGAAAACCGCGTCGCTGGCCGTAGCCTCGTCCAGGCAGTGCTGTGTTAACGCCACCGGGTCGATGTCGCCGTTCTGGATGGCTTGGCCAATGGCTAGGGCGGTGCGTGGAAAAGCATCCATGAGTTGTCTCCGGTCTTACGGGCGTTAGATGGTCGATATCCGCTAGTACTCAACGATCCTCACGCTTGAGCGCCGAGGCAGGAATGTCATCGGTAGTCAGGCGCTCGAAGCGTTGGTGCTCGGTATAGACCCAGTTGCGCCCTACGGATGTAGCCAGGAAGCGGTCATCGAAATCGGAGACTAGCTCTTCCTGAGGGTAGTGGCGAAGAATCCAAGTTTTCATTAGCACCAGATACACCACGAGAGCTGTCACGAAGCCAACGGCATAAGCGTATTCAAGAAACACCAAGGCCATGGTACCGCCCACCACCCAGGCGATGATGCCGGCTGGATTGAAGCCGTTGGCAAAGCGGAACTGGCCTTCGGCTTCAAAGAGAGCGGGCACGTTGAGACGCCGGCGTCTCAGAAGATAATAATCCGCCACCATGATGCCACCGACGGCCGAGAGTACGGCGCCGTAGTAACTGAGGAACGTGAACAGATGGTTGAGTATCAACCAAGGCATTGAGGCGGTCCCGATCAGGCCTGCAATGACCAGTGCGACTGGATAGCTGATGCGTGGAGCCCCAGCATTGACGAACGTGAGTGCTGCGGGGATCAAATTGGCTGCGTTGTTGGTGGACCACTGAGCGAGAATCACCATCAGCAGTAGTGCGACCAGAGTTAGGCCTCCGCCCTGCCCCTGAATGACAGTAACTGGATTCCAGTCGCCTGCAGCGATGAAGGAAACCCCGCCAATCAGGGCGATCCAGGCTTGCGTGGCGGGCAGCGCCAGGAACTGGGCGACAAACACGTTGCGATTGCGGGTGAAGAAGTTTCGTTCACCACCGGGTGCACGCAGAAAGCGCGTCAGATTGGGGATGTCTACTGCTAGTGCCGACCAGAAGGCCATGTTGGCAAAGAACAATCCCAGAGCCGCGACGTCTTGGTCGCCCACGAAGGTCCAGATATTGATGCCCTGTGTTTCGGCCAGCACGTCGAGTGTGAAATACATCCACACCGAGATAGCCACGATGCAGGGGGCCGCTATGGAAGCCAGCATTTCCACGGCTCGAATGCCAAGCGCGGTGTTGGCGATCTGCACGATAGCGAACAGCGTGTACCACAAGATCCAGTTATCGAATCCCCACAGATATTCGACGATGCCGTTGAGAGCCAGCGCGCCGAGGTAGGTTTGTACGCCGAACCAGATCGCGGCGACGATACCGCGCGACACGGAGGGCAGGTGAGTGCCTTTGATACCGAAAGGTGCACGCAAGTAAACGGCGAAAGAGAGACCATGTTCTGTGCCGATATCTGCCGTTAGGCTCATGACGACACCCAGCACGAGGTTAGCGAAGAAAATGATGGCTACCACATGAAGTAGCGGCAAGCCGGCGACGCCACCAGCGCCAAGCTGAAAGGTCGCGATAATGACTGCCATGCCGATCCAGAGCCAGATAAAACCGAAGAAACCGATGGTTCGCTGGTTGAGCCAAACCGGCAAGATGGCGGCTTCGAGCAAGTGTTGACCAGCGCCGCTGCTTCCGACGGAGCTGCTGGAGTCGTGGATGTGTGATTGATGGGCCACTGCTGCGTTCCTCGAGATGTTGTGTGTTTGTTGTAAGGCGCCATCGTTCGGTAGCGAGGCCACCAGGTACGCCATTCGAGAATTGTAGTATGGATACAAAGATCATTTTTTGCCAAGGGCTGATTGGCCTAGCTTTGTGATTCTGGGCTCTCTGCTCTTTTCAAGTTGCTGTTTTATATAGAATTTTATTTTTATCCCGATATTATGATCCAAGAAAAATGACGAATGGTTCCACTGGTCGTTTTTCTTGATCTCGAAAGGATTGGGGGGAAGTGTCAAAATAGGTGGGCGGGCGTGATGGCTCGTCGTGCGTCGGGTGGGTCGAGTCAGGCATGCGCGAGGTGCGAGTCGATGAGTTCAGGGAGGAGTGGGTGCTGGCCACTGCAGACAGTTCGAACAGGCGGCAGGAGGGGCGTGCTCCTCGTTATGTCATGATCCAGGAGACATTGCGCAAGGCTATACAGGCGCAGCGTCTTCCTTCCAATCAAATTCTGCTCGAGGGGCCTATCGCGCGGCTGTTTGGTACCAGTCGAGGCCCCGTTCGCAAGGCACTGGAACTGTTGCATGAACAGGGGTTGATCAGCCGTTTTGAGGGGCGTGGCTTTCTGGCGACGCCGGACCCTGAGTCGGTGAAGCCGGTGCGCGATCCCTTGACACCCGAAATGCTTGGCCTGGGAGTTGATGAGCGGCCTGTCGTGGACACTCGGTCGGCGGCTGATCGCATTTATGTCCAGGTGGAGGAGGCCGTGGCCACCTGCCTGGCCTTCGGTCACTTTCGCATCATCGAGACCGTGCTGAGTGAATATCACGGGGTCAGTCGTACCGTGGCCAGGGAGGTGCTGGGACGGCTGCGGAACCAGCGTCTGATCGAAAAGGATCGCCATTCGCACTGGTTGGCCGGCCCATTGACGGCTCAGGCGGTGGCTGACGACTATCAAATTCGCGTGCTGCTGGAGCCGGCGGCGCTCAAGGTTTCCGGTCCTCTTCTGGATCGCGCCGAACTCGAGGCGATGCGAGATGAGGTGCAACGCCTGATCGACCATCCAGAGCTTCAGAATGCCGCCGCCATCACTCGGCTGGAGCAGGATCTGCATCAGCGCTGCCTTCGACTTTATCCCAATCGCAAGGCTCGCGAGATGATCGCTCAGAGTCAGCTTCCCGTGATCGTCAACCGCATCTTCTTTCAGACGCTGGGTGTGCCACCAGACGAGCCGCTGTTGATGGAGCACAAGCTGGTTCTCGATCATTTGCTGTTCGGCGCCTTCGATGCAGCGGCCTCCAGTCTGCAGTCACATCTTCAGGCAGCTGCCGAGCGTTCCCGCCGTAGGCTGAAGGTATTATCGGTCTTCCCCGAGCCAAGCCTGCCCCCTTATCTGCTCAAGATTACCTGAGCCCCCCCCCCTTGCGCTTCCCGCTTTTCCTCTTGGGCGCCCTTAGTGATGGGGCGCTTTGCCGTTGCTGCCCGCTGTAAGCATAAAAATGACTTTTGTACCCAACTTATAAAAGATGGCCTTCGTGGGAGGGTCCGCCTGCTTGCGTTACGTGGAAAAGCCGAATAAGCGTTTGTGCCATGTTCGAATTTTCACCTGCTTTGTCAACTGGTTTTGCGGTTTTCATCCATTATTTTCCATTTTGTACAGTGTTTTTAACTGTAATCTGGTCAGAGGATGATGGAGCGGTGTTAAGAGGTGGTGGTAGGGTTTCTTGACAAAAATGACCTTTGTATCCAGTCTTCAATAAGTCGACGGCCTCGACGGCTGTCGTCATCTGCACAAGCACCCCCTATCCAATACTCAACAACGAGGTGTTCAAGATGGCTAAGAAAGAGATCCTCTGCGCATTTGGCGTCGACGTCGATGCAGTAGCTGGTTGGCTCGGTTCCTACGGTGGCGAGGATTCGCCCGACGATATTTCCCGCGGTCTGTTCGCAGGTGAAGTCGGTGCGCCACGTCTTCTCAAGTTGTTCGAGCGCTATGGCCTCAAGACGACCTGGTTCATCCCTGGTCACAGCATCGAAACCTTCCCGGAGCAGATGAAAGCCGTCGTCGATGCTGGTCATGAAGTTGGCGTCCACGGCTATAGCCACGAAAATCCCATCGCCATGACCCGTGAGCAGGAGCGTGATGTGCTCGATTACAATATCGAGCTGGTGACCAATCTGTCCGGCAAGCGGCCCACCGGCTACGTGGCACCTTGGTGGGAATTCAGCCCGGTGACCAACGAGCTTCTTCTGGAGCGCGGCATCAAGTATGACCACAGCCTGATGCACAACGATTTCCATCCTTATTACGTGCGCGTAGGTGACTCTTGGACCAAGATCGATTATTCCAAGCCCGCCAAGGAGTGGATGAAGCCTCTGGTTCGAGGAGAGGAAACCGATTTGATCGAGATTCCTGCCAATTGGTATCTCGATGACCTGCCGCCAATGATGTTCATCAAGAAAGCGCCCAATAGTCATGGTTTTGTCAGTCCCCGCCACCTTGGCGAGATGTGGCAGGATCAGTTTGATTGGGTCTACCGCGAGAACGATTACGCGGTCTTCACCATTACCATTCATCCCGACGTATCGGGACGCCCTCAGGTGCTCATGATGCTCGAACGTCTTATCGAGCACATGCAAAGCCATGAAGGCGTGCGTTTCTGTACGTTTGATGAAATCGCCGATGATTTCGCCGAGCGTAACCCGAAGAAATAACCCTTGAATCTTTTCTGAATCACCATACAACGACAATCGAAAAGAGGGTGAAGTCGATGGCCGAGCCAACTTCAAGTGCTCCTTCACAAGGGCTTCGCGGCAGTGCCGATGAGCCATGGAATAGAGTTATCACCAAGAAACAGATCGGCTATGCCTCATTGGTCTGCTTCGTTGCTTGGGTGGCGTCGGTCTACGACTACACCCTGTTTGGTACGTTGTTGCCTGTCATTGCCGACGACTTTGGCTGGAGTACGGCTAAGGCTACAGCGGTCAATACCTGGGCAACCATTGGGGTATTTGTCGTGTCACTGGTGGTCGGCACTATGCTCGACCACTTCGGGCGCAAGAAGTCTCTGATTCTGTTGGTGATCGGTGGGGCGGTCAGTTCCGGGTTGTCTGGGATTGCCATTGGCGCTGCCTCGCTGGTCATCATCAGGGCCTTTTCCGGCTTCGCGGTTTCCGAGGAAGTGGTCAATGCCGTTTATCTCAACGAGATCTACAAGAAAGCCAAAGGGCGCGGTTTCATGTACAGCCTGGTCCAGAGTGGCTGGCCGGTTGGAGCCTTGTGCGCTGCGGGGATGACTTCCCTGTTGCTACCCGTGGTGGGTTGGCGTGGCAGTTTTTTCGTTGCTGCTTGCGCCTCGATCATCGTCATCGTGATGGCATTGAAACTTCCTGAGTCGCCGGTATTCGCGGCGATAAAGGAAGTTGAGCGTCGCCGTAAATCTGGGGATGCCGAAGGCGCCGCGAAGTTGGCTGCCGAGCACGATGTCGAGGTCAATACCGGTAATAACTTGGGCCTGAAAGGGGTGCTGGCGCCGGAGCTGCGTCGTCATACCATTTCCTTGTCGCTGGTCTGGTTGTTCAGCTGGATGGCGATTCAGGTCTTTGCTGTCTTGGGAACGACGGTGCTGGTGGAGGCTAAGGGCGTCAGTTTCGAAAGCTCCCTGTACGTACTGATCCTTGCCAACGCTGTGGGCTTCGTGGGTTACCTGTCCCACGGCTGGGTAGGCGACCGCATTGGCCGCCGCAACACGGTGTTGATGGGCTTTCTGCTTGGTGGTGCAGCGAGTCTCTTGATGCTGCTTGGCCCTGCTAGCGATGGTTTTGTCTATCTGATGTATGCCATCACGCTGTTCTTCTTGTTAGGGCCGTTCGCCGCCATCCTCTTCTATATGGGAGAGTCCTTCCCGGCTCATGTTCGAGGTACTGGAGCCAATGTGGCGCATGTGATGGCACCGGTAGGGGCCATCGTGGGATCGGGACTGGTCTCCATGCTTTTGACGATGGGGCTCACCATGACTTGGGCAGCCATTATCGCTGGCTCTCTGCCGTTGCTCCTGAGTGGGCTTTTGATGTTCGGCACCCGGCATGTAGACCATCGTCAGCACGATGAAATTAAGGAGGCCATGGCATGAATGCGTTGACACGAGACGACGGCCTGGCGGGCAAGGTCGCAATCATTTCCGGTGCGGCTAGCGGGATTGGCCAGTCCTTGGCAGTCAGCTATGCCCAGGCCGGGGTCAAGGTGGTGGCGGGATATTATCCCGGCGATCCACACGACGTAGAGGAAACCGTAACAGCGGTGAGCAAGGCGGGAGGAGAATGCGTGGCCGTGGCAGTGGACGTGCGTAATGGCGATCAGTGTGATGCCTTCGCGCGGGCGGCCATCGATCACTTCGGTCGTCTGGATGTTGCTGTGGCTGCGGCCGGTATCCTTCGTCAGGCCTCCCTGGAGGAAATGTCGGATGAAAATTGGGACGACATGCTGTCGGTGGATCTCTCTGGCGTAATGCGTCTGCTTCGGAGTGCCGCTCGCACGATGACGGGACCTGGGGCCATGGTGGCAGTTTCCTCCATCGCTGGGGGTGTCTATGGCTGGAATGATCACGCTCACTACGCGGCGGCCAAGAGTGGTCTTATGGGGTTGGTGAGATCGCTGGCAGTGGAACTGGCTCCCCGCGGGATACGTGTCAATACCCTGATACCAGGGCTGATCGAGACCCCGCAGTCGCTTGATCCGGTCAACTCGTTAGGCCCCGATGGCTTGGCATCTGCTGGTGAGAAAATTCCAGCGGGGCGTGTGGGGCGTGCCGAGGAAGTCGCGCGCACCATACGGTTCCTCACCAGTGACGATGCGTCATACGTGACTGGACAGCAATTGATTGTCGATGGCGGGCTCACCGTACGTTGGCCGAGCTGAACGCTTGATAAGGGAGGCGAGGCGGTCGTCTCGCCTCCGGCTCTTACGAGACGGGATAATCTCATGACACAAAAACTCCAGGGAAAAGTCGCCCTCGTGGTAGGTGGCGCCAGTGGTATCGGCCGTGCCATCGCTGAATGTTTCCATGCCGAAGGAGCAACGGTTGCTCTGGCTGATTTCAATCTCGAGGCTTGCCGCCAGGTAGCCGATCATCTCGGGGCTCGTGTCACGACGCATGGCGTGGACGTGTCTGACGAGGAAGCGGTAAAAGTCATGGTGGGCGATGTTGTGAAGTCCCATCGAACTATCGACGTGCTGGTCAATTGTGCCGGTATCCTGGATGAGACCCCCTTGCTGGAGATGTCCACCGAGACCTTCGACCGCATGATCGGCATCAACTTGCGGGGTGTCTTTCTGGTTAGCCGTCAGGTCGCGCCCCACATGGCCGAGCGCAGGCGTGGGCGGATCATCAACATTTCATCACAGTTGGCGTTGAAGGGGGGCGTCGGGCTTGCCCATTACTGCTCAGCGAAAGCTGGAGTGCTGGGGCTGACCAAGGCCATGGCCCACGAACTGGCGCCTTTCGGGGTGCTGACCAATGCCATCGCCCCCGGGCCGATCCTGACGCCGATGCTGGAGGGGCTGAGCCCGCAGTGGATCGCCGACAAGGAGGCCGAGCTGCCGCTGGGTCGCTTCGGCAAGGCCGAAGAAGTAGCTCCAACGGCCCTGATGCTGGCCGCCTCGCCAGACGGCGATCTCTATGTCGGGCAAACTCTCGGGCCCAATAGTGGCGACGTGATGTAGTCGGTCGGGAGCGCGGCGATGCTGGGTCTGTTGTTCGTCAAGTGGTTTTCCACTGCTGTGATAGTGGTCGGCGTATCCATGGCAGCAGTGAGGTTAGGTCCTCGCCTGGGTGGTGTTCTGGCTGGTACTCCCATTGTGCTGGGGCCGGGATATTTCTTCATGCTGAATGAGCAGCCTCCGGCTTTTGTCGCCGAAGCGGCACTGGGATCGCTGCACGCCATGCTGGCGACTTTGACGTTCTGTCTGTGCTATGTGCTGTTGGCTGGCTGGTTCGGCGCTTGGGGCAGTGTTGCCCTGGCGATGGTCGTCTGGCTGCCGGTGGCCGCGGCCGCTGCGTCATTGCCGGGGGGAGTGGCATTGGGATTGGCCGCGTTCCTGCTCGCCATGCCATTGGCGCTACGTTTGATGCGTTCCTTGGGCCTCGCTCGCGACACGGTGTCGGAATCGCCACGTTGGAGTGATTTGCTGATGCGTGGCACGCTCGCTGGAGTTATCGTCTGCCTGGCCACCGTGGTGTTGGACACCATCGCGCCCGCCGTCTCCGGCGTCGCCCTGAGCTTTCCCATCGGCATGTTGACTATTGCCTTGACGCTGCACCAGCGCCACGGGGCCGGCGTGGCCCGCGCCACCCTGGCCGATACCCAGCTCGGGATGCTTAGCCTAGTGGCCTTTAGTACCGTGATGGCAGCCTGTGTCGAGTCTCTTCCTCCGGCGCTCGTCTTCGTGCTCGCCTTGGTCGCCTCTCTTCTTGTCAGCGCTCTGTTGTGGTTTCTCCCTCGGTGGCTGCCGGTCACTGCATCCCGGGATGATCCTGGCTTGCTGTGATCGGGACATAAGACTGATAGGGAAATTCATCCCGGATAATCACTTTTGAGCGTGGTTTCATGGCAGGTGTTGCTCAAAAAGTTCTGGTCGTGTTCACGACCCCCTTCTCCAAGCTTGCCATAGCCACCATGGGGGAAAGCGCTCCATACGCTTTCCCCTATAGCAGTTCCTGCCTTTACGGATATCTCACCGATGAAGCCCTTGGTATCAGGCTGGGCATGGCGCGCCGGATACAGTCTGCTCCGGGGGGCCTTTCGCTGAACAGCAGCTCGACGGCCTGGTGGGCGCCATAATCGAATGGGATGTAAACCGACGTCAGCGAAACAGGCAGGTGACTTGCCCGCGGTATGTCGTTGTAACCGACCAGCGAGAGTGAGGCGCCGATGCTGATGTCGAGACGATGCGCGGCAGCCATGTTGCCGACTTGTCATTCATTGATGTGCAGGTTCATGGCAGAGTGAATAATAGCAAGCCCTTAACGCTGAGGTCGTCCCCGTCGTAGGAATAAGGCTATGCGTGTATAGAGTATCATCGTCCTGTTGATACTTTAATGTCTGATAGCTATTTACATATTCATGCCGTTTGTATATATTTATTATGGCTAATATTTTTTGGAGAGACTTACAATTATGGTGCGCCAAATTTTCGGTAACAGGCCGATGACAGATAATGAATATTTCTATGCGCGTAAAATAACTAACGCTACTAAATACGTGATGTGGTTTCTTGCAGGAGTAGGTGGTATTTGTATTTTGATAGGTGGCGGATTGATAGTTGCTTTTTGGATGGATAGTCGAAGCTTTGATCTGATCGGTATATCATTAATTATGTTTCTGGCTGTTGGTTGTTTGTGTGCGGGGGCTGTTATATTGCGTATGGGGATGCGTCGACGCATCTGCATGGACCCTTGGGTCTCAATGATAAGCGGCAAGCTCACAATCGTGTCGAGATTCTTATCGAACCCCGCTACAGGAGTTATGACAACTATAAGAGAGTATTATATTGGGGATGTTTTGCTTACGATACCCCCCGGTTCCAATACCATTTTTGATCGTTTGGAAGGGCAGGTTATAGTGGTGCATGCCGTCTTTGTGGAAATATTGCCTCGGCGAAAAATACCGCTGTTAAAGGCAGGGTCAAAAGATGCTATTGTGTTTAATTTAAAAAATCATATTAACCTGGATAAGGCTTTTGAAAAATATGGGAGAGATATTTTTTTGCATGAGGGCAAGAGATTGAGTCGGAGGGGGATACCTGCACTTTGTACGGGGATAGCATTGGTTGTGCTTCTTGTTTATAATTATAAGAGTTTTTCCAGTCCAGCCTTGTTTGTTGGTCTCGTTGTGGCTATAGTTTTTGTCATGGCTGGCGTGCACTTGCTGACTGAGTTTGTGTGCAAGAAATTCATGGAGTGGAGACGTCCTGGGCATAGAGAAATACCCCTGCGGGAAAAGCTAAAGGGGTAAGTTTTTTTCGAAGAAGCAGTTCTGCTGGTTTTATCAATTTTGCAGCCGCTGAGATGTTTGATGGTAACAGGCCGCGGGCCCTATGAGCATGAGTAGTTGATGATTAAGTTTAGGCTCCCAGATTAATTGCTGTAGAAGCTCCTTGGCTGCTAGCAGAGGATAACTTCTATAGGCGAGCTGAATATAAATATGGGATCCTATATGAGATCAAAACCCCTTCCTCCAATCCCCAAGCTTGCCATAACCACCATGGGGGAAAGCGCTCCATACGCTTCCCCTTAGAAGTTCCTGCCTTTACGGATATCTCACCGATGAAGCCCTTGGTATCAGGCTGGGCATGGCGCGGCGGATACAGTCTGCTCCGGGGGGCCTTTCGCTGAACAGCAGCTCGACGGCCTGGTGGGCGACATAATCGAAGGGGATGTGAACTGACGTCAGCGAAACAGGCAGGCGACTTGCCAGCGGTATGTCGTTGTAACCGACCAGCGAGAGCGAGGCGCCGATGCTGATATCGAGACGATGCGCAGCAGCCATGACCCCGATGGCCAGGTTGTCATTGACTGCAAAAATCGCCGAGGGGCGCTCCTCCTGGGAGAGGATTTGGTATCCCGCCGTTTCCCCTGATTCGATCCCGAAACCGGACTCCATGACCCACTCTTCACGCACGGGGATCCCCGCTTCGTGCATGGCGCGGCGATAGCCTTCTTGCCGGTCCCGGGCGCTGGAGGTAAAGCTTGGCCCTGCGACCAGGCCGATATCGCGATGGCCGAGATCGAGTAAATGACGAGTGGCGAGATATCCCCCCTGGATATCGTCCCCTAATGAAGAGGGGCTGATCCCGTCGGTGCGCAACACCAGCGAGTGCGGCACACCCTGATCGCGCAAGCGCGAGGGCAACTGATCATCGAGCCGGCTGGTCGCCAGGATCAGGCCGTCCACACGCCTGTTGAGAAGTGATTCGGCAGCCAGGCGTTCGCTCTCGGGATCGTCGCCGCTGGTCGCTACGATGACGAAGTAATGGCGCTCCATGGCGGCACGTGCGATCGCTTCATAAATGAGTGCCATCACCGTGTCACTCAGCCTGGGCACCAGGACGCCGATGGTGCCGGTACCTCCACGCCGCAGGCTGGAGGCGAGTATGTCCCGTTTATAACCTAGCGCTTCGGCGGCCTCCCGGACCCGCTGTGCAGCAGGACTCTTGGAGGGGGGAAGGCGTTCGTCTAGCACTCGGGAGACGGTCGATGTGCTCACGCCAGCCGCCTTGGCCACGTCATGCATGGTTATCGGTTTGTCATTCATTGATGTGCTGGTCCATGACGGAGGGAATATCAGCAAGTCCTTAATGTTGTAGCCTTTCGTGCCCACGGGCCGACGGCACTCCGCACGATTCTAGCGATTCGCACGCGATCTTATAAGCGAGAGACCGGCAATTCAGCCATTGGGAGGCTGCCGGCGTTCCTTGTGACGCCATGGAGCCCTTCAGACCATGGTCGTATTTGAGCGGTCGGGCTTTGGTGGAACGATATGCAAACGTTCCCAGTAACGTTGCCAAAAGCGAAAAAGAGGAATCACCATGTCTCTCGATCTCAGAGGTCTCACGCCCGCACCGGTCACTCCCTTCACCCGCGACGGTGAAATCGACTATGCGGGCATCAAGAAGGTTGGCGCCTGGCTGGGCGGTATCGACGGTGTCAAAGGGCTGGTCGTGTTGGGCCATGCCGGTGAAGGCACCTTCCTGACGTCCGACGAGCAAACGCGTGTCATCGAGGCTTACGTCGAGGCGGTCAAGGGCGAGGTGCCGATCATCGCCGGTATCACGGGCGAGGGCGATTACGTGGCATCCGAGGAGGCCAAGCGTGCGGTCAAGGCAGGCGCCGCGGCGGGGCTTGTCTATCCCTCTCATGGGTGGTTGCGCTTCGGGTATCAGGAAGGGGCACCGCAGGAGCGCTATCGGCGTATCCATGCAGAAAGCGGGCTGCCACTGATCCTGTTCCAGTACCCGGATAACACGAAGGCCACCTACAACCTGCAGACCCAGCTGGATATTGCCGCTCAGCCGGGCGTGTTCGCCATGAAGAACGGCGTGCGGAACATGAAGCGCTGGGACACCGAAATCCCCGTGATCCGCGCCGAACGTCCGGAGCTGCAGATCCTGACGTGTCACGACGAATACCTGCTTCATACCATGTTCGACGTCGACGGAGCGCTGGTCGGCTATGGCGGCATTGCCCCCGAACCGTTGATCGAGATGATCCAGGCAGGCAAAGCGAAGGATTACGCCAAGGCCCGCGAGCTGCATGATCGTCTGTTGCCGGTGACCAAGAACGTCTATCACCGTGGCTCGCACATGGAAGGCACGGTGGCACTGAAGTGGGCGCTGGTCGCTCGGGGGATTCTCGATAACGCGACGGTGCGTGCACCGCTGCGTCCGCTCGCCGAAGGGGCCGACAAGCAGATCGCCGATGCCATGCGTCAAGCGGGACTCGTTTAATTGCGTCTGGCCGGTCTCGTTTCGAGACCGGCTACCTCGGTGATGCCGTCAGGCATCACCGTCTCGCCAGATTCATCCATTCCACCATTCTTATAACAAGAGATATCAGGAGCGCGTGATGAACTCTCATACCAAGCGGGACTCCGAATCGCTGGCCTCGTCGACGACCCTCGGCCGGTCCCGGTTTTCTCTATCCGTGCCGCAAATGCTGGCCCTCATGGGTCCGGCCTTCGTGGCAGGCGCCTGGCGCTTCGGCCCCGGTGCACTGACATCCGCCGTCCAGGCCGGTAGCCAATATGGCTATGTGCTGCTCTGGGTCATTCTCGTCTCGGCGATTCTCATGTTCGTCTTCAATGACATGGCGGTTCGTCTGGGGCTGGCGTCGGGCGACTCGGTCGTCGCGGTGACCAAGCAAAAGCTGGGGCGTCCGGTCGGCGTGATGGCGGGGTTCGGCGTCTTTGCGATCACCTTGATGTTTGCCGTCGGCAATGCGGTCGGGTCGGGGCTTGCTTTGAGCCTGCTGCTGGGTGGCTCGGTAGTCGGTTGGACACTGGCTTGTACTGTCGCCGTCGGGCTTCTCATCGCCATGCGCAATACCTATAAAGCGATGGAACGGCTGCTGGTGGCGCTGATCGGGCTGATGTCGGTCGGTTTCCTGGCCTCGACGATCTTGAGCGACCCCAATTGGGTGGCGGCGGCCAAAGGGCTGATACCGCAGATACCCGCCGAGGCTGGCGTGCTGTTGATCGCCCTCATCGGAACGAATTTCTCGATCAATTCGGCGTTCTATACCGGTTATGCCATTCATGAACGACAGCTCAAGCGCGAGCAATATCGTGCCATTACGTTGATGGATACTCTGCCGGGCAATGTGGCGACAGCCTTCATGGCCATGCTGATCATTATCGTGGCGTCGGCCGTGCTCAACTCGACCGGCACCGTGGTGACCACGTTCCCGCAGTTGGCAAGCGTGCTCGAGCCGCTCGCCGGACGACTGGGCTCCATTCTATTCGGTCTGGGCTTCTTTGCGGCGGCTTTCTCGTCGATGGCGGCCAACGCGTCGGCCGGTGGGACGCTGCTGGCGGATGCCCTGGGCTGGGACAGCAGCCTTTCGACCTGGCGCGTCAAATTCCTGGTTTACGGTGTCCTGGCCTGGGGCGCGGTGGTGACTGTGGTCTCCAAAGGATCGCCCATCGAGTTGATCATCGTGGCTCAGGCATTGACCGTTCTGGTGGCTCCGTTCCTCGGCATCATCCTTTTCCTGCTGACGCAACGACGTGACGTCATGGGAGACCTCAAGAACGGCCCATGGCAGACCGGGTTTGCGATTCTGGGGTTGATTGCCATCTTCGCCATCTCATTCCGGCTGGTTTTCAGACTCTTCGGCTGAGCCGAACGGTAATTCCAACTTCCCATTTCTTACTTTCCAATTCCAATAACAGTCATGGAGTTTCCGAGATGCAACCACGCATTTCACGCCACCGCTCGTCCCTCATTCTGGGTGCCCTCATGCTG
The DNA here is from genome assembly GCF_039830575.1 of Chromohalobacter sp. Classification (NCBI taxonomy): domain Bacteria; kingdom Pseudomonadati; phylum Pseudomonadota; class Gammaproteobacteria; order Oceanospirillales; family Halomonadaceae; genus Chromohalobacter; species Chromohalobacter sp. The sequence continues at coordinate 410,847 of NZ_JBDOOX010000009.1, forward strand.
TCGTCGAGCGTACCGGCGCTCGCTATCGATTTCGATGTACGGGGCACCAACGTGTCGGTCTACGGTTATGCCAAGCTCGATATCATGTATGACACGGGCGATGTGAAGTCGGGCAACAGCGATGGGCTGGGCGACAGTGTCAATTTCGGCAAGATAGCGGTCGATGGCCAGTCGAGCACGGATGGCCACTCGAACCTGAGCGCGGGTGAATCCAGGATCGGTGTCCGTACCACCACGCCAACTGAGAAAGGAGACCTGGTCACTAACATCGAAGGGGATTTCTTTTTCGGTGACTTCCGTTTGCGTCAGGCCTACGGCGCCTGGAACGGCATTCTGGCCGGTCAGACCTGGAGCAACTTTCATACGTTCATCAGCACGACGCCGACATTGGACTTTACCGGACCCGCCGGGCGCGATGCGTTTCTACGTCAGGCCCAGCTGCGTTACTCGTTCGGGAACTTCCATGTAGCCTTGGAAGATCCCAGTGGCGTCATGTCGGGTGACTCGTTCGATGGAGGGTATAACGCATCCAGCGGCGGGGAATCCATTGCCGGTACCGATGTCGACCGCAAGGACGGCCTGCCTGATCTCACATTGCGCTATGAGTCCAGTGCCGGCCCGGCGAAATGGTCCACGGCGGCGCTGCTCCGCGAGGTGGCCTTCGATTCCGGGGGTGAGGAAGATGCATCGTTGGGTTGGGGGCTCTTCGTTGCGGGGAGCTATTCTGTCACGCCATCCACCACGATCCGTGGTCAGCTGACGGGCGGCAAGGGCATCGGCGCGTACATGAAGGTCAACCCGGCCCCGGCGGCCTATCGTGTCGGCAACCGTCTTGAAACGATTCCCGCCTGGGGCGGTACGCTCGGTATCAGCCAGGATGTCGGGCCCGGTACGTTCAATGTCTCCTATTCTCGTGTCGAAGCGGACTGGGATGACGCCGAGCGAGATGGCGTGTCGTTGGTCGATACCGATAGCGCCGGTGGATTCGTCGATGCCTACGATGAGGTGCATGAGCTGATCCACGTCAATTACCTCTGGAGCCCCATCGAGCGCGTCACCTACGGCATCGAGCTGGCGCATGCCATGCGTGAAACCGTGGATCACCGCGATGGAAGCGTCGATCGGATTCAAGGAAGCGTCATTTATGAATTCTGATTCGCTTCGTGAATAAGCGTGTCTTCCTGACATTCCTCGATCACGGTGGGCCCGGCTGACTCGGCTGGGCCCACCTTCGTTTGTTACCTCTGCTTTTTCCCTTGCTGGGTACAGATCCAAAACTTGACCCGGATCAAGCCCCGTTTTTCCGCGCTTTCTATACTCAGGCAAAGGCTTGCCGAGTCGCGGTGGGCGTTACCCGGGGAAGGGGACATGAAAGCGCTTGTCTATGAGGGAGTGGGGCAGAAGGCCTGGAAGGAGAAGGAGCGGCCCGCAATCGAGCAACCCACGGATGCCATCGTGCGGGTGACGCATACCACCATTTGCGGCACCGACCTGCACATCCTCAAGGGCGATGTGCCGGCGGTGACGCCGGGGCGCACCCTGGGCCATGAAGGCATCGGGGTGATCGAGGAAGTCGGCGGGGGCGTCAGCGGTCTCGCGGTCGGCGATCAGGTACTGATCTCGTGCATCACGTCGTGCGGGCACTGCGATTACTGCAAGCAGGGCATGTACGCGCATTGCCGCGATGGCGGGTGGATTCTCGGTCACAAGATCGATGGTACCCAGGCCGAGGTGGTGCGCATTCCGCATGCCGCCAACAGCCTGTACCGGTTGCCGCCAGGGCTGGAACCCGCCGCGGCGCTGATGCTGAGCGACATCCTGCCCACCGGCCACGAGATCGGTGCGTTGAACGGCGAGGTCTCGCTGGGGGATACCGTGGCCATCGTCGGCGCGGGGCCCATCGGGCTGGCCGCCTTGTTGACCGCGCGCTTCTATTCACCGGGGCGCATCATCATGGTCGACCCGGACGAGAACCGCCTGGCCGTGGCGCGGCAACTGGGCGCGACCGACACCGTCAGTGCCGATCCGGTGGAGACGGTCATGTCGCTCACCGACGGTGAGGGCGTCGACGTGGCCATGGAGGCCGTGGGCATCCCTGAGACGTTCGATACCTGCCAGCGCATCCTGCGTCCGGGCGGAAGGCTCGCCAACATCGGCGTGCATGGCCGCAGCGTCGAATTGCGCCTCGAGGAGCTGTGGATCAAGAACGTCACGGTCCGCACCGGGCTGGTGAACACCAATACCATTCCCGTGCTCATGCGGTTTCTCGAGACCGGCGGCATCGATGCCGAAAGCCTGATCACCCACCGCTTCGCGCTGGACGAGATCGAAAAGGCGTACGAGGTGTTCTCGCGTGCCGCGTCGGAAAAGGCCATCAAGATGCTGCTGACCGCCTGATGGCCGCCGCCCGCTGAACGGACCGGAGAGGCCCGATGTCGATTCGCAATCTGGATGCGTTGTTCGCCCCGGCCACGATCGCCCTGGTCGGGGCGAGCAACCGGCCGGGCTCGGTGGGGGTGGTGCTGGCGCGCAATCTGCTGGAGGCCGGTTTCGCGGGGCCCATTCTGACCGTGAACCCGCACGAGCGGGCCATCCGCTCGACCCTCAACTACCACAGTATCGCCGAGCTGCCGCTGGCGCCGGACCTGGCCATCATCGCCACGCCGGCGGAGAGCGTGCCGGGGCTGATCCGCGAGCTTGGCGAGCGTGGCTGCCGCGCGGCGGTGGTGATCTCGGCGGGCTTCGGCGAGGGCGCGCGCCCCGAGGGCATGGCGCTCAAGCAGGCGATGCTCGATGCCGCCAAGCCGTATCTGATGCGCATCGTCGGGCCCAATTGCCTGGGGATCCTGGCGCCGCACATGGGCATCAACGCCAGTTTTGCGCATCTCACGCCTGCCAAGGGCGATGTCGCCTTCGTGACCCAGTCCGGCGCGGTGGCGACGTCCATTCTCGACTGGGCCTCGGCGCGCGGCATCGGCTTTTCGCACGTCGTCTCGCTGGGGGCGATGAGCGATGTCGATTTCGGCGACATGCTCGACTACCTGGCCCTGGACCCCAAGACCCGCTCGATCCTGCTCTACGTCGAGGCGGTGACCGAGGTGCGCAAGTTTCTCTCGGCGGCGCGCATGGCCTCGCGCAACAAGCCGGTGGTGGTGGTCAAGACCGGCCGCAGCACGGCGGGGGCCAGGGCGGCGCTGTCGCACACCGGGGCGCTGGCCGGGGCGGATGCCGTCTACGACGCGGCGTTCCGGCGCGCGGGCATGCTCCGGGTGGCGACGCTGGACGAGCTGTTCCAGGCCGCCGGCACCCTGGCGACCGGCATCCGCGTGAAGGGCGACCGGCTGGCGATTCTCACCAATGGCGGCGGCATCGGCGTGCTGGCGGTGGATGCGCTGGCCGCCGCGAACGGGCATCTGGCCGAACTCGCCGAGACGACGCTGGCACGCCTGAACGAGGCGCTGCCCGAGGCATGGTCGCATGCCAATCCCGTGGACATTCTGGGCGATGCCCCGGGGAGGCGCTACGCGCTAGCCCTCGAGGCGCTGCTCGACGAGCGCGGCGCGGATGCGATCCTGGTCATGAACTGTCCGGCGGCGGTCGTCGATAGCCTGGACGCGGCCCGGGCGGTGGTCGAGACGATCGGCACGCGGCAGGCGGCGGTGCTGACCTGCTGGCTGGGCGAGGGCGCGCCCGACCAGGCACGGCACCTGTTCGCCGCGCAGCGCTTGCCCACCTACGAGACGCCGGAGCAGGCCATCCGGGCCTTCTCGCACCTGTTCAGCTACCGGCGCAACCAGCAGGCGCTGATGGAAACGCCCCCGGCGCTGGCCGAAGCCGTCACCCTCGAGCCGGCCAAGGCGGAGGCGGTCATCGACGGCGTGATCGCGGCGGGGCGCAGCGTGCTGACCGAGCCGGAGGCGGTGGCGGTGCTCGCGGCCTATGACATCCCCACGGTGCCCGCCATCGTGGCGCGGACCCCGGAAGAGGCCAGCCAGGCGGCGCAGCGGCTGAGCTTTCCGGTGGTGCTGAAGATCCTTTCGCCGGATATCTCGCATAAATCGGATGTCGGTGGGGTGCAGTTGAATCTGGCCTCGCCCGGCGCCGTGACGCAGGCCGCCGAAGACATGCTCGCGGCGGTGCGGCGTGCCCAGCCCGAGGCCCGCGTGGAGGGCTTCAACGTGCAGCCGATGATCCGCCGGCCGGGGGCGCATGAGCTGATCGTGGGCGTCGCCGAAGACAGCCTCTTCGGGCCGGTGATCGTGTTCGGCCAGGGCGGCACGGCGGTCGAGGTCATCGGCGACCGGGTGGTGGGGCTGCCGCCGCTCAATCCACTGCTGGCGCGGGACATGATTGCCTCGACGCGCGTAGCACGGTTGTTGCGCGGCTATCGGGACCGCCCGGCGGCCGACCTCGAGGCCGTGACCGCGACGCTCATCAAGGTCTCGCAACTGGTCAGCGACCTGACGCGCGTGGTCGAGCTCGACATCAATCCGCTGCTGACGGATGCCAGCGGGGTGATCGCCCTGGATGCGCGCATCGTGGTCCGCGCCGAGGGCGACCAGCGCAAGCCCCTGGCGATTCGGCCGTATCCGCAGCAGTTGGAGGAAGAAATCGAGACGCGCGCCGGGCAACGTTACTGCCTGCGACCCATTCGCCCCGAGGACGAGAGCGCGCTGGTCGAGATGCTGCGCAATTCCACGCCCGAGGATGTGCGGATGCGTTTCTTCGCGGCCATCAAGCCCTTCGATCATGCCTTCGCCGCGCGCCTGACGCAGATCGACTACGACCGCGAGATGGCCTTCGTGGCGACCTCGCCGGGGGAGTCGGCTATCGTCGGCGTGGTGCGGCTCTCCGCCGACCCCGACAAGGAGAAGGCCGAATTCGCGATCATGGTCCGCAGCGACAAGAAGGGCACCGGCCTCGGCTATCGCCTGATGCAGCGGCTGCTCGCGTATGCCCGCGAGACCGGCATTCGCCAGGTCTTCGCCGATGTCCTGCGCGACAACCACCCCATGCGGCAGATGGCGGCGGAGCTGGGATTCGTGACCCAGCCCGCTGGCGACACCGTGGATACCGTGACGCTGAGTCTCGATCTGACACGCCCCGCGCCGTAACGACACGATCCATGGCGACAAGCGGCCGGGCGCCCCGGCCGACCCTCGAGGAGACAAGATGCAGGCACCTTCGGCGACGCGAGGCGTCGCGACCTCGCCCGATGACACCCTCGCGGCGCCCCATGCGCAGGCGGCCGATGACGTGCTGGCGGCGTTGGCGAGTTCGCCCGAGGGGCTGGCGCCGGACGAGGCGGCCCGTCGCCTGGCCAGTCATGGCCCCAATCGGCTGCCCAGCGTGGCGGGGCGGTCGCCACTGGGCCGCTTCCTGGCGCATTTCAACAACGCCCTGATCTACTTCCTGCTGGCGGCGGCCGGGGCGGCGGCGTTGCTGGGGCACCTGGTCGACGCGGCGGTGATCCTCGGCGTGGTGCTGGTCAATGCGCTGGTGGGTTTTATCCAGGAAGGCCGGGCGGAAAAGGCGCTGCAGGCGATTCACGAACTCATCGCCGCGCAGGCCCATGTGCTCCGCGACGGGCGGCGCATGCAGGTGCCGGTGGAGACGCTCGTCCCCGGCGACATCGTGCTGTTGGAAGCGGGCGACCGGGTGCCGGCGGACGTGCGCCTGGTGCGGGTCAGGGCGCTGCGCATCGAGGAGGCGGTGCTGACCGGGGAGTCGGTGGCGGCGGAAAAGCAGGCGGCGCCGGCACCGGCGACGGCCGCGCTCGGCGAGCGGCATTGCATGGCGTACTCGGGCACGCTGGTGGCGACCGGGCAGGCCACCGGGGTCGTCGTGGCCACGGGCCGCGAGACCGAGATCGGGCAGATCAGCGCGTTGCTGGGCGCCGTGGCGCCCTTGACCACGCCGCTGCTGCGTCAGATCAATCGCTTCGGCACACGCTTCACCTGGATCACCCTGGGCGTGGCCGCCGTCTTGTTCGCCTTCGCGGTGCTGGCGCGCGGCCTTGCCTGGCCGGAGGCCCTCATCATCGTGGTGGCCCTGGCGGTGGGGGCGATTCCCGAAGGCCTGCCGGCGGTCATCACCATCACGCTGGCGATCGGCGTGCAGCGCATGGCGCGTCGCAATGCGGCGATTCGGCAGCTGCCCGCCGTGGAAACGCTGGGCGCCACCTCGGTCATCTGCTCCGACAAGACCGGCACCCTGACGCGCAACGAGATGACGGCGCGCCGGCTGGATGTGCCAGGCGGCGCGATTGCGGTGAGCGGCGCGGGCTATGCGCCGGTGGGGCAGCTGACCCCCGAGCCGGGGGCCGAGAACGCGGAGCAGCGGCTGGTGGATGCCGAGCGGCTCATCCTGGCCGGCGTGCTGTGCAACGATGCCCGGCTGCACCAGGTCGAGGGCGAGTGGCATGTGGTGGGTGATCCGATGGAGGGGGCGCTGGTGGCGCTGGCGCTCAAGGCGGGGCTGGCGCCGGAAGCGCTGCACCGGGCGTGGACGCGGCTCGATGCGATTCCCTTCGATGCCCGGCATCGCTTCATGGCCACGCTCGACCGTCATGCGGCGGGCGACTGCCGGATCTTCGTCAAGGGTGCACCCGATGAGCTGCTGGCGCTGTGCACGGCGCAGGCGGCGGGGGAGACAGGCGTGGCGCTGGACCGTGACGCCTGGGCCGCGCGCATCGCGCAGGCGGCCGGCGAGGGGGAGCGCGTGCTGGGGCTGGCCGTCAAGCCGGTGCCGGCGGGAACCCATACGCTGCAGTTCGCCGACCTCGAGGAGGGCCTGTGCTTTCTCGGCCTGGTGGGCTTCATCGATCCGCCCCGGGAGGAGGCCATCGCGGCCATCGCCGAGTGCCGCGACGCCGGCATCGCGGTGAAGATGATCACCGGCGATCACGCCGCCACGGCCGCGGCCATCGCCCGCCAGCTGGGCCTCGGAGAGGCGCCGCGCGTGCTGACTGGGGGCGAGCTCGACGCCATCCCCGACGATGCCCTGCCCGGCAGGGTCGCCGAGACCGCGGTCTTCGCCCGCACCACGCCGGCACACAAGCTGCGCATCGTCCGGGCGCTGCAGTCGACCGGCGCCATCGTGGCGATGACCGGGGACGGCGTGAACGACGCGCCCGCCTTGAAGCAGGCGGATGTGGGGATCGGCATGGGCCACAAGGGCACCGACGCGGCCAAGGAGGCCTCGCGCATGGTGCTGCTCGACGACAACTTCGCCTCCATCGTGGCCGCCGTGCACGAGGGGCGGGTGGTCTACGACAACATCCGCAAGGTGGTGGCCTGGACCCTGCCGACCAACGGCGGCGAGGTGCTGGCCGTGATCGCCGCCCTCGCGCTCAACGTGGCCATGCCGATGTCCGCGGTCCAGATCCTGTGGATCAATCTCGTCACGGCGGCCACGCTCGGCCTGGCCCTGGCGTTCGAGCCGGCCGAGCCGCAGGTCATGCGTCGCCGGCCCCGTCCTCCCGATCGGGGGCTGCTCACGCCCTTTCTGATATGGCGCGTGGCCTTCGTGTCGCTGCTGTTCATGGCGGCGGCGCTGGGCGTTTTCTTCTACTCCCTGGGCCGGGGCGACGAGCTGGCCATGGCGCGCACTCTGGTGGTCAACGTGATCGTGGTGCTGGAGGTGTTCTATCTCTTCAATGTGCGCTATCTGCACGGGAGCGCGTTGCATTGGCGCGGCGTGCTGGGCACGCCTACCGTGCTGGCGGCGGTGGCGACCGTCGTCGTGGCGCAGCTCGCCTTCACGTACCTGCCCGTCATGCAGGCCGTCTTCGAGACCCGCCCGGTCGCGCTCGCCGATGGCGCCGGAGTGATCGGCATCGGCATGCTCCTGATGCTGGTGCTGGAAGTCGAGAAGCTGGTACGCAGGCGCCGGCCGGGTGCCTCGTCATCGTCCTGACTGGGCGGGCCACCGGTCGACCAGAGCGCCCTGTGAGGCACCCGTGCATGCCGAGTTTGACGCTGCCGCCTGCTTTATATATTTTGTTCAAAATGTTCAATACAAAATGAATTTTCGGTGTCATGCAGATAACAGACTCACAGCGCTTGGAAGAAGCGCGCGATGTGATGATCAGCGCCATTGCGCAAAGCATGGTGGCGTATGGCGTCACGCCGTCGGTGGGACGCATCTACGCCGTGCTTTACTTTGCCGAGTCACCGCTGACGCTGGACGATATCAAGGACGAGGTGGCCATGAGCAAGGCGAGTGTCAGCACCGGCATTCGTGAGCTGATCGATACCGGCATGGTGGTGAAGGTCTGGAAGAAAGGGGACCGGAAGGATCACTACATCGCCGAAAAGGACTTCTTCCAGAATTTTCTGGGGTTCATGGTCAAGATGCTGCGCCTGGAGCGTGGCGTCATCCATAAGGCGATCGAGCAGACCGAGCCGGTGATGGAGGAACTCGCCCGGCAGTCGGATGACGAGGCCGTCAGGCAGACGGCGACCAAGGATCTCGCGTTAGTCAATGGCTCGAAAGCCTACCTGACCTGGATCAGGCAACTCGCCAATGCCATGGAGTCGGGCGATATCTTTACACACTTCCCCCCGCCCGAGCCTGACGCATCCCCGCAGGCAAGCGAGCCCCCATCTGTTTTGTAAATACCTTCTGGGAGAACCTGTCCACGATGACGAATAACGAAACTGCCCTGGTCGTGATCGACCTGCAGAAAGAGAGTGGCTTTGGCCTCTTCGGACTGGATGGCGTGGTGCGCAACACCCAACGCATGATCGATGCGTGCCGTGCCGCCGGTGTGCCGGTGATCTATACCCGCCAGATCAACCGTCGTGATGGTATCGGGCTCTCGCTCGATGAGCCTCGCCATCCAGATGGCGAACCATGCTTCTACGCGGACAATCGTGACAGCATCGAGGTCATGGAGGAGATCAAGCCGCGAGAGACGGACATCGTGATCGATAAATATCGCTGGAGCGCATTCTTCGACACCAGTCTGGACCTGATGCTGAAAAGTCTCGGCGTAAAGCGGCTGATCATCGGCGGCGTGGTGACGGATGGCTGCTTGATGACCTCGGTCTTCGACGCCTACTTTCGTGACTATCGCATCCATCTCGTGCACGACATGTGCACTGCCTCCAACGAGGGGGCCCACATGGCCGCGTTGACGATCATGGCCAACTGGGTCTATTCCCTGGAAGTGCTGGATACCGACAATATGATCCAGTGTCTGGAAGGGCGCCAGTATGCAGCCTGGCACGCGGATGACGCCGATGCCTTGCAGTTTACGCCGGAAACCCTGCGCGAGACCTTCGGCAGGTTGACGGCGCCGGAAGAAACGCCCTCTGCAGGATGAATCGGCGAGTACGGCACCGAGGCACGAAAAAGGGGCCCGCAGGCCCCTTCCGTCTTCCGACATGCCGAAGGACGGTTACTGCGCGGTGATGGTATCGGTGACCAGCTTGCCGTCCATCTTGACGGGACCGTCTTCCTTGGCGCCGAGGGTGTACTCGAACACACCGGTCTCCATGCCGCCTTCTTCGCTGTGGACCATCAGCATGAGGTGATCGCCGGCACTGACGTCTTCGGTCAGCAGCGCGGTGACGTCCATGTTCTCGCCTTCCTTGAGCGGGGCGTGACCGACCACGGGGCCGGGCTTCATGCTCTCGTCGGTGCGGTGGACCACCAGCCAGCCGTTGCTGTCCGCCGTGACCTTTTCCGCGGTGACCGTGCCGCCGGCCACGGATTGGTCGTCGGCCCAGACCTGCGGATGCATGTCACCGTGCATTTCCGCCTGGGCCAGTGAGGCGCCGGCGAGCAGGGTGGCGGATACGAATGCACTTGCCATGAGCTTGGTCATCATTCTCTCCTTGAGTTCCGAGCACGCCCCATCGTTGCGAAGTGGTTGGGATGGGCGTGCTCCTAGTTACGCAAGGAGTCCGGACAAGGTTTCACCTCGACGCGAAAAAATCACAGATGCTGCGATACCGCGTTCCGGTCGGTGGGGTAGAGGTAGCCGTGAATTGCGGAGCCCGTTGGCTGGCCGGTAGGAGAACCGCCCGGCGGCTCGATGCTGATGCCGAAGGTGGCCCGCTTGAGCAACTCGGAATCGTAGTCGCTCAGGGCGTCGGCTGGCAGGCTCAAGTCGTCGTTCAGCACGCCCACCGAGCGGGGCTTGGGCCCCAGCGACTCCGCCTTGATCCATAGCTGATAGCTGCGGTCCGGCAGCGGCTTGGCGGTCACCGGTCGCACGTTGAGCCGGCGGCTGTCGAGGTCGACGGAAAGCATGAAGGCCGGCTGCTGGTCGTCCTGCTGGAAGACGGCCACGAAGGGCGGTTCATCCGACCTGTCATCGAACGGCGCGATCAGCACCACGGCGAGTATCAGCGCCGCGGCCGTGGCCAGGCCGGCGCACCCGCGCCAGAAGCCGAGGCGGCGGCGCAGCGCGATCACCTGGGCCGTGCCGTTCGTGTCGTCTTCCGGCCTGGGGGGCGTCCGTGAAGATGTCTCGAGCTCGTCGATGCGACGTTCGATCCTGGCCAGCAGATCCGGCCCCGGGGCGATGGCCTCGACCTCGTCGCCGAGCGGGGCGAGGCGTGCTTCCCAGGCGAGAATGCGCGTGTCCAGATCGGCGTCGTGCTGCCGGCGCCGGGCCACCTCGGCGCGCTCCTCGGCGTCGAGGGTGCCCAGTACATACTCGGCGGCCAGCATGTCGATGTCGTCGTGGTCGGTCATGGTGCCAGGCACCCCTTGAGTTGCTTCAAGGCCCGATGGAGCCAGGTCTTGACGGTATTCACCGGCTGCTCGAAATGCGTGGCCAGATCGGCGCGTGACCAGCCGTCCAGGTATGCGAGGCGGACCATGTCCCGGCGCTCGGCCTCGAGCGCTTCCAGGCACGCATGCAGCCGCTTGGCGTCCTGCTCGTGTTCCAGGTGCTCACGGGCGCTGGGCCCATCGGCGGGCGTGTGGGCCAGCGCCTCTTCCGGCTCGTGAGGCGCCCGGGGCCGGCGGCGCAGCTCGTCGATGGCGGCATGGCGGGCGATGGCGACCATCCAGGCAATGGGCGAGGCACGCTCGGCATCGAACTGTGCCGCCTTCTGCCAGATCGTGACGTAGGCCTCCTGAACCACGTCATCGGCCCGGCCCCGCTCCTTCAAGATACGCAGTACCGTGCCATGGAGTTTCGCCGATGTGGCCGCGTACAGCTGGGCGAAGGCGCGGCGATCGCGTTGGGCCACGCGCCGAAGCAGGTCGGGCAGGCGCTCTCCTTCGGGGGCGGGCGCGGCGGAGGCGTCATCCGCCGCTATCGAGGAGCGCCCTGGAGAGCGTCTTGAGGCATCGGACATACCACGTTCCCTGTTGTCGTCGTTGGGGCATGCTGCCGGTGGCGCATCTGCATCCGCGCCAACGCGAGGCAGTTTGCAAAACCCCTGTGATCATTACAAGCAAGGCGTGTGCGTCCATTGCCTGGGTTGCTGTAAGCCTGAACCCACGTCGGGTCGGCCGCGGCGAGGGGAGAAAGAGACGGGGAGAGGAGGCGGAGAGAAGGGAACGCTAGGCGGTGGAGCAAGGGAGTGATACGCGTTGCCTAAAGTTTACTTACGACCGGCCGATACGCGGGGCACGGGGCGTCGACGCCGGCCCCTGCCCACTTGAATCCTGTCATGACGAGACCGTTCCCATGTTGCCTTGCTTATCCATGTGCCGCCAGGTGGCGGGCGCTGCCGTATCGGCATCGTTGCATCCCGTATGTTCCTTCGTCCGGCCACTCGGGATGGAGGTGTGAGCATGCATTTCAAATCGATTCGTACGCTGGTCGCGACACTCGTCGGGGCCTGCATCGTGGTCCTGGTGGTGGCGCTGGTGGGCTATGCCACCTTTGCCAACTCTCGCTCGATGGCCTTCGTCGACGGTCAGACCCGAGAACTGCTCGAACAGAACATCGAGCAACGCCTGGACGCGGTGGCCTCGACTCAGGCCGAGCGGATTCAGGCGCGGCTGACCCAGGCGCTGGACCAGGCGCGCAACCTCGCCTCGCTCAACGAGCTGATGGGCGAGGATCGGGGCGTCTCGCTGTCCCGCGAGGAACTGTCGAACGTGGTGCGCGACACGGTGGCGGAAAACCCCGACCTGCTGGATGCCTTCATCGGCTGGGAGCCCGATGCCTTCGGCGATGACAGCGACTACACGGGGCGTGAAGACGCCGGCTACGGCCCCGATGGTCGCTTCATGCCATGGTGGTATCGCACCGAGTCGGGTGACATCGAGGTGCTGCCTCTGGGCGAGACCATGGAAAGCGAGACGCGCCAGGACAGTGGCATTCGCGAGGGCGAATACTATCTATGTCCGCGCGAGACCCAGAAACCCTGTGTCATCGACCCGGCCCCGTACGACTACAACGGCAAGACCCTGATGGTGACCTCGTTCAACGTGCCGGTGATGGTCGACGGTGAATTCCGGGGCAGCGCCGGGGTCGATCTGTCGGTGGACTTCATCCAGGGGCTGCTTCGCGAGGCGAATGGCGCGCTCTACGACGGTGCCGGCGAGATAGCGCTGATCGCACCGGGCGGCGGGATTACCGCCTCCACCGGTCATGCCGAGGCGGCGGGCAAGCAGGCGGACGCCATCTTCGACGAGACGGTGGTTTCGCAGTTGCAGCGGGCCAAGGCCGGCGATCCGGTGCGTGACGCCTCGGGCGAGATGATCGAGCTGTACTGGCCGTTCCGGTTGCTGGAAGACAGCAAACCCTGGGTCGTGATGATTCGTCTGCCGGCGGATGTGGTCATGGCAGGCGCCGATGACCTGCAGGCGGACCTCGAGGCCCAGCGCCAAGCCGACATGGCCGGCATGATCGCGGTGGGTGCGGTCATCGCGGCCTTGGGGCTGCTGGTCAGCTGGCTGCTGGGCGGCAGCCTGTCACGGCCGCTGCGCCAGTTGGCCGGCCGCATGCGCGATATCGCCTCCGGTGGCGGCGACCTGACCCAGCGCCTGCCGGTGCGCGGTCGCAACGAGATCGCCGAGCTGGCCACGCAGTTCAATGCCTTCGCCGACACCATGAACGATGTACTGCTGGACGTGCGCGACAGCAGCGATTCGGTGCGCGTGGCCTCGTCGGAGATTGCCTCGGCCAGCCAGGATCTCGCCGGGCGCACGGACACCACCGCCTCCAGCCTGCAGGAAACCTCGGCCTCGATGGAGGAGTTGACCGGCACGGTCTCGAATACCGCCGACTCGGCGCGCCAGGCCAGCGGCCTTGCCACCTCGGCCAGTCAGTCGGCGACGCGGGGCGGCCAGGTCGTCGGGGACGTGGTGAAGACCATGGACGAGATCGAGGCGGCCTCGCATCAGGTGGCCGAGATCGTGACCACCATGGATGGCATCGCCTTCCAGACCAACCTGCTGGCGCTCAATGCCTCGGTCGAGGCGGCGCGGGCCGGCGAGCAAGGACGCGGCTTCGCGGTGGTGGCCAGCGAGGTACGCCAGCTCGCCACGCGCAGCGCCGAGGCGTCGCGCGAGATCAAGTCGCTGATCGACAATGCCGCCGACAAGACTCAGGCCGGCGCGGAGCTGGCACGCAGCGCGGGCACGGCGATGGAAGAAATCGTCGAGGGCGTGGCTCGGGTCTCGGAGGTCCTCGGCGAGATCGACGCCGCGACCAGCGAACAGCGCGATGGCATCGGCCAGGTCAATGTCGCGGTGACCGAACTCGACAACATGACGCAGCAGAATGCCGCCATGGTCGAGCAGAGCGCCACCGCCGCCGCCGAGCTCAAGGCCCAGTCGCATCGTCTCGCCGAGACCGTCGGCGCATTCACGCTGCGTGAGCGTGGCGAAGGGGAAAGAAACCACCAGCCGGCCGCGCTACCCAGCGACTCGCACGCGCGCTGACGCGCGGCCCTCGGGCCACCACGCAAACCCGCCGGACACCGCCGGCGGGTTTTTTGTATCGGGCGGTTGGATAGCGCTGCCCGGGCGAGCGGTATTTGCGCTTCTCAGGTGGCCCTGTCTACCTTCAAGGAGAGATTGAAAAAAGCGTGATAACACAGCGTTGTCGAACGGGCAGGCCAGGGAACCGATAGGCCGCGTTCGAATGACGTCTTGCAAGTGCGCGGGGGCCATTCTGCAAACGAGGAGAGTTTGACCATGGCCAAGAACCCCCATACGCATTCCAATAGCGATGAGGCGCACGATACGGCCCACAAGACGACCGAGTCGAGCAAGTCCGATCGCCTGGAAGCGTTTCGCAGCGATGCAAAAGGGCACGACCTGCGTACCAATCAGGGTACTCGGATCGCCGACAACCACAATTCGCTGAAGGCCGGCGAGCGTGGCCCGACCTTGATGGAAGATTTCATCTTCCGCGAAAAGCTCAACCATTTCGACAACGAACGCATTCCCGAGCGCATCGTTCACGCTCGCGGCGCGGCGGCGCACGGCTATTTCCAGCCTTATGCGGCGGCCGCCCAGTACTCCAAGGCAGGGTTGTTTCAGGACCCGGACAAGAAAACGCCCGTCTTCGTGCGGTTCTCCACGGTGCAGGGGCCGCGCGGTTCCAACGATACGGTGCGCGACGTGCGGGGCTTCGCCACCAAGTTCTACACCGACGAAGGCAACTGGGACCTGGTCGGCAACGACATGCCGGTGTTCTTCATTCAGGATGCGATCAAGTTTCCCGACTTCGTGCATGCCGTGAAGCCCGAGCCGCACAACGAGATTCCGCAGGGGCAGTCGGCTCACGACACCTTCTGGGATTTCGTCTCGCTGATGCCGGAAAGCGCTCACATGGTGCTCTGGACCATGTCGGATCGCGCCTTCCCGCGTCATTACCGCAACATGGAAGGTTTCGGCGTGCATACCTTCCGGCTGGTCGACAAGCAGGGCAAGGCACGGTTCGTGAAGTTCCACTGGAAGCCGCTGGCGGGCACTTGTTCGTTGATCTGGGACGAGGCGCAGAAACTCTGGGGGCGCGATCCGGACTTCAATCGCCGCAATATGTGGGACGATATCGAGAGCGGCGATTACCTCGAATACGAGTTTGGCATTCAGGTCATCGAGGAAGAGGACGAGCACAAGTTCGACTTCGATATACTCGATCCGACCAAGCTCATCCCCGAGGAGCAGGTGCCGGTCACCCCCATCGGCAAGATGGTGCTCGATCGCAACCCTGACAATTTCTTCGCCGAGACCGAGCAGGTGGCATTCAATCCGGGCAATGTCGTGCCGGGTATCGACTTCACCAATGACCCGCTGTTGCAGGGACGCCTGTTCTCCTACCTGGACACCCAGATGCTGCGTCTGGGCGGGCCCAACTTCCACGAAATCCCGATCAACCAGCCGGTGTGCCCGTTCCACAACAACCAGCGCGATTCCATGCATCGCCAGACCATCAACAAGGGGCAGGCATCCTACGAGCCCAATTCGATCGATGACGGCTACCCGAGCGAAACGCCGCCGGCACCGGAAAATGGCGGCTTCGAGACGGTCAACGAGCGCGTCGATGCCAACAAGATCCGTGCGCGTAGCGCGTCGTTCGGCGATCACTATTCGCAGGCCACGCTGTTCTGGAATTCGCAGACCGACGTCGAGAAGGAACACATCATCGCCGCCTACACCTTCGAATTGTCCAAGGTGGAGCGGCCGTGGATCCGTGAACGGGTGATCCAGAAGATCCTGCCCAACATCGACCTTGAACTGGCGCGGCGAGTCGGTGAAAACCACGGTATCGAAACGCCTGCCGAGAAACCGGCCCCCGCCGAGGAACTGGGCAATGGCTCGCAACAGGCTTCCGAGGCGCTGAGCCTGATGGCGCGCCTGCCGCATGACATCAAGTACCGCAAGGTGGCGTTACTGGTGGCCGACGGCGTCGATGGCGATCAGGTGGAGGCCCTCAAGGCCAAGCTCGAGGCCGAGGGAGCCAAGGGCATTGTCATTGCACCGAGCATGGCGCCGGTCAAGGCGACCAACGGGCAGCAGGTCGTCCCCGATGCCATGCTCAACGGCTTGCCGTCGGTGACACTGGATGCGGTGATCGTGGTCGGCGGCGCCGAAAGCGCCAAGGCGTTGTCGCAGTCCGGGCTGGGACTGTATTACGTCCAGGAGGCCTACAAGCACCTCAAGGCGATCGCCGCCATCGGCGAGGGTCGGGATCTGCTGTCCGCCGCGGGCGTGCCCACCCAGGAAGACGGTATCTTCCTGGGAGCCACGGTGGACGATGTCTTCACTCCGTTCACCGAGGCGATGGGCCAGCATCGAGTCTGGCCGCGCGATGCCAGGGCCAACAGCATGCCGGCCTGAACGCGTCGCCGGTCGCCGGCCGGTAACGCCTCCCGCACGTCTTGCGGCAGCACGGCAATGTGTCGCCACCGAAACCCGACGGATACGTCCGGCGGGTTTTTTTGTGAGGGGGCGTGCCTGGGTGAGGCACCGTGCTGGGCGAGCGATCGTCGCGCCAGAGGAGAGCCTCGTTCCATCTCCTTACAGCGTCTGCCAGGGCGACGAGGGCGCTTCCGAGAGTGCCTCGTCGATCAGCGACAGCGCCTTTTCCAGTGAGTCGCGATTCGCGGGAGGCCCCAGACACAACCGCAGTGCCTGGGGGGCCGGTTCGCTGCCCATGCAGAAGGGCTCCGGCGTGGACACCTTGACGCCGCGCCTGGCGAGCAGCGTCTGCAGCTCGCTGCTGCGTCGTCCTGCCGGTAGCGGCAGCCAGACCAGCGACGAGCCCTGACGGCTCCGCGCGCCATGTGCTGCCAGGCGGTCCAGCGCCAGCGTGCGACGAGCGGCAAGCTCGTCGATCTGCCAGTGGAGCAGTTCCTGGCTGGCGGGGTTCTCCATCCAGCGGCAGGCCGTCTCGACCATCAGCGGCGCCACCATCCAGCTTTGGGTGCGAATCGCCGTACCCAGCCGCTCCAGCAGATGCGCCGGCACCGTGAGGCTGCCAATGCGCAGTCCGCCGGCCAGCACCTTGGAGGTACTGAAGATGTGCAGGGTGCGCTCTGGCGCCAGCTCGACCAGTGGCGTGCCGCGCTCGGCCTGCGGGAGGTACTGCACGGCGTCCTCGATCAGCCAGATGTCGTGCTCGCGCGCCAGGGCCACCAGTCGCCTGCGACGTGCTTCGTCGAGTCGTGCACCGGTGGGATTGTTGAGATCGGGTGTGGTGTAGAGCGCGCGCGGCGGTTGGCGAGCGCACAACCGGGTCAGGGCATCGAGGTCCATGCCCCCCTCGTCCATGGGCACTGCCATCGGCCGCAGGTGGGCCTGTTGGGCGGCGGAGATGAAGCCCGGGTACGTCAGCGCGTCGCCCGCCACCAGATCTCCCGGCTGGGTGAGGACTTGCAGGGCGAGCTGGATGCCGTGCTGGCCGCCTTGCGTGATGACCAGCCGACTCGGGTCGTCGGGCAGGCCGAGGCTTCCTTGCCAGGCCGCGATGCGCGCCCGTTGCCCCTCGTCGCCGGCCTCCGGCTGGTACTCGGTGGCCGCCTGAAGGGACTGCGGCGAGGCAGTGAGACTCTCGAGGGCGTTTTGAAGTCCCTGACTGCGCAACGGATGCGGCGGCGGCAGGCTCATTCCCATGTCGATCATGCCCTGGTCGACAGGTTGCCCGGCACGAAAACTGGTGGGCGCTTCCCCGAGGGGCTGGCGGACATAGGTACCGCTGCCCACCCGCGAATCGACCCAGCCCTGGCGGTGGGCCGTGGCGTAGGCGCGGGTGATGGTCCCGATGGTGACGCCCAGACGATCGGCCAGTCGGCGTTGGGGCGGTAGCTTGTCGCCGGGGGCCAGATCGCCGCTTTCGACGGCCCTGGCGATGGCCTCGGCGATGCGCCGGTAGCGTGGACCGCCCTCGGGCAGTTCGGGTGTCCAGATTGTCATGGTGACAATAAAACCTTTGACGCTGTTATTGCACTCATTATTCTCACAAAAGAGGGAGACAATAAACCCGTTTGAATAAATTGTGAGGGTACAATCCAGATGGACATGCTGTCCGCTTTCGGGCCCGCTGCCTTGTTCATGATTTCCATGACCATCACGCCGGGCCCCAACAACATGATGCTCACTGCCTCCGGGGCCAATTACGGGTTCCGACGTACCATGCCGCATCTATTGGGCATCATCGGTGGCTGCTTCGTGCTGTTTGCATCACTGGCGCTGGGCTTGGGTGTCGTCTTCGAGCGTTTTCCGCTGGTGCAGACGCTGCTGCGCATCATCGGCAGCCTCTATCTGCTGTATCTGGCCTGGGGCATCGCGACGGCACCGCCGCCGCACTTCGGCGCGAGCGAAGGCCACCCCTTGAGCTTTTGGCAGGCAGCCGCCTTCCAGTTCGCCAACCCCAAGGCCTGGGTGATGGGATTGACGCTGATGGCGAGCTTTCTGCCCGAGGATGGCAACACCGTCGTCAACGCCCTCGTGCTGGCGGGGGTGGCCGAGCTCGTGGGGTTCCCCTGCATCGCGCTCTGGGCGGGATTCGGCACCGCCATCGGACGCTGGCTCAAGGGCCCTCGTGCCTGGCGGGTGTTCAACGTGACCATGGGGGCGCTCACTGCGGCCTGCGTGATCTTCATCCTCGGCTGAGGAGCGCTTGCCCGCATTGCCGCGCGACTCGCACGTGCCGACGGCGGCCCCATACCACACGACGATTGCGCCGATGTGACGCATGGCGGAACTTCGCGCATTGCACTAAAGTCGTAGTGGTAGCCGTGAGTCACACACAACAAGCGAGACAGCAAGTGTATCGGGAGGTCGGGAGATGATTACCCAGGAAGACGTCGAGCTGGCACGCAAGGCGCCGTGGCTGAAGTCACCGCGCGTGGACGACACCAGCCCTGAAAACAGTGCCTTGTTCACGATCGGCACCATCATCGAGGCACGCGTTCGCGAGGCGTCGCGGCCGTTGCGCGAGGTCGTCGACGACATGGCGCGACGTTTCGCGCCCTGGGGGCTGGACTCGCGTCTGGCCGAAACGGCCTATCGCTACGTGCATTGCTGGGGTTGATGTCCTCTTCGGGACGCCGGCGCCGATAAGCGTTGCATTGCGCGGCGCCGCGCCCCACAATGCCGCGCTAGCGGAAGGGGAGTATTCCCGATGCGGGCCGCCCGGCCCGTCGATTCGCGCTGTCATCGTCAGCACGGGCGCAACGCCCCGGTGACAGCGGCTCGGTGCCAACGCCGAGCGGGAGAGACCTTCGGCAACGTTGACCGTTGACCGGAGGTAGACTCATGCACGTTCCCCTGTGGGTATGGCTGGCCACCGTGGCCGGCATCATCGCGCTGTTCGTTTTCGATTTCGTCTGTCACGTACGCAAGCCGCACGAGCCGAGCTTCAAGGAAGCGGCTGCCTGGTCGTGCGTGTTCATCGCCATTGCCGTGGTGTTCGGGGCGGGACTGTGGTTCGTCTGGGGACCGCAGCGCGGCGCCGAGTACTTCGCGGGTTTCATCACCGAGAAGAGCCTCTCGGTGGACAATCTGTTCGTGTTCGTGATCATCATGGCCAAGTTCGCGGTGCCACGAGTCCATCAGCAGAAAGCGCTGCTGATCGGCATCGTCATTGCCTTGATCATGCGCGGCGTCTTCATCGCCGTGGGCGCGGCGGCGATTCATCAGTTCAGCTGGGTCTTCTACATCTTCGGCGCCTTCCTGCTGTGGACCGCCTACAAGCTCGGCAAGGAGAGCTTCAAGGACAGCGACGAGGAAGAAGAGTACCGCCCCAACCTCGCGGTGCGCCTGGCGCAGCGCTGGCTGCCCGCGACCGAGGCGTATCATGGCCAGCGCCTGATCGCGAAGGTCGACGGCAAGCGGGTGGTGACGCCGCTGTTCATGGTGATCGTGGCGCTGGGCTTCACGGACCTGCTGTTCGCGCTGGACTCCATTCCCGCCATCTATGGGTTGACGCGCGAGCCCTATATCGTCTTCACCACCAATGCCTTTGCCCTGCTGGGCCTGCTGCAGCTGTACTTCCTGCTCGGCGGTCTGCTGTCGCGCCTGGTCTACCTGGGCCTGGGGCTGTCGGTGATCCTGGCCTTCATCGGCGTCAAGCTGGTGCTCGAGGCGCTGCACGAGAATACCTTGCCGTTCATCAACGGTGGGCACCCCATCGAGTCGATTCCCGAGATCCCCATCTGGCTGTCGATGACCGTCATCGTCGGGGCGCTGGTGACCACCAGCGTGGCGAGCTGGATCAAGGACCGCCGCGACCGGGTTCGCGCCTGACGCAGGTTCAGGCCACGCATGACGGGGCGACGTCAGGAGGCGTCGCCCCCGTACAGCCTGTGCAGCAAGTCGCGTAGATCGGCCATCGAGCGCGCCGGCGTGTCGCGGGGCGGTTGTGTGCCGCGCACGAAGCCATGCTCGAGAAAGGGGGCGATCAGGTCGGGGTCGCCGCTGACAACGTGCACCGGCACTTCGCGGTCGGGCGTGAAACCGAGCATTCCCGGGGCTGCCTGATGATCGCCGAGCAGGATCAGCAGGCTGTCGGCGTCCACGTCATGCACGGCGTACTCCGCGGCGACCGCCAGCGAGTACGCCAGCGAGGGGCCGTAGCGCTGACGCATGCCCGCGTTGTCTCCCCATTTTTCGAGAAAGTCGCTTCCGGCGTCTTCCCAGCGCGAGAAGCCCTCGCCGTCGCCTATGGCGTCCCAGGGCAGCGGTTCGATCACCGGTGTCCAGGGGGCGTGGCTGCTGATCAGCGCCAGTTCGGCGAATACCGGCTCGGCATGCGCGTCGCGCAGCTGGCGCAGGCGATGCCAGACGAACTGATCGGGGATCGTCACCCAGCCCAGGCGCGGCCCGCGATAGTCGAGTCGGGGGTCGTCGTGGATGGTGTCATAGCCCAGGCGTCGTCCCGCCGGCCAGTCGCGATAGATGGCCGGCATCATCGCCACGCTGGTGTGCCCGCTGCGTTCGAAGTCGTCGACGAGAGTCGCGCGCGGGCTTTCCAGCAGGAGGTCGTAGCGTAGCGTGGAGTCGATCCATAGCCCGCTGAGCACGCTGGCGTGGGCCAGGCGCGACTGGCCGCCCAGCGTGGGCGAGACGAGCCGGCCGCTGGCGACGCTGAGGCCGGCGCGTCCGAACGTCTCGGCCATGGCGTCGAGACGTTGGTTCACCGGTGCCGCGAAGGGCGTGCGTTCCAGCGCGGCCATGCCGTAGGACTCGACGAACGCCAGGATGACGTCGCGCCCCGCGAGTCCGGGCAGGGGGTGCCCCTCGGGGGCATCGAGCGGCGTCTCGCTGCGTGTCAGCTGGGCATCGAAATCGCGCACGGCCGCGTGGGTGGCGTAGGCGCGCGTGACCTGGTCGGCGAGCAGGCCGACGCCGGGCGTGCCGAGCCAGGTCGTGTGTCGGGTGGGGCCGAGCAGCACCAGTCCCGCACTCACGACCAGCACCCCGACGAGAGTGAGACGGGCGGACGGTCGGCGAGGGCGGGGCAAGGTGGCGAGCAGATGACCGAGCCCGCCGCCGATGGCGAGCAGGCCGACGATCGCCACCGCTACCAGCACCAGGCTCGTCGCCAGCCCCAGATTGTCGCGCAGCAATTCCAGGAAGATCGGCAACTGCGCGGGGTCGAGATAGGGGTTGAAGAGGCGGCCGCGTATTTCCTGGGTGACCGTGTTGCCCACGGTGCCCAGCACGACGATGGCGATGAGGGCGCCGGCGGCGTAGCCCAGCCCGCGCCGGGCGTGGCGATGCCCTGGCCACAGGCTCAGGGCGGCGATCAGCATCAAGCCGTCCACGGCCAGCCAGGGCATTGCCGTGACCCCCGTACGCGGGAGTGTCGTGGCGACGAGCGTGACATTGACGAGCAGTAGCGTTAACCACCAGCGGCGCATGCGGGTCCCTCGTTCGCTATAGAACAAAAAGCGTCTAAGTCCATTCCTACAAATAACTTCAGGGAATATTCGCGGTTCGTCACAATGCGCCTATCGTTTTCTGTTTAGGACATTGGCGGTATGCCGTTCGATGCGTGGCTGACGCTGGCCGTGGTGGCGGCGTCGTTCCTGTTGATGGCGCTGAGCCGTCTCGGGCCGGACGTGATTCTCCTGGGCGCGGTCATCGCGCTGTTCGGCGTCGGCATCATCGATGCCGACGAGGCCCTGGGGGGCTTTTCCAACAGCGGCCTGTTCACCGTCGCCTTCATGTACATCCTCGTGGCAAGCATACGCGAGACGGGCGGCATCGACCTGATCATTCGCTACCTGCTGGGCCGGCCGCGACACGAGCTGGGCGCCCAGGGGCGCCTGCTGTTGCCGGTCTCGGCGATCAGCGCCTTTCTCAACAACACGCCGGTGGTGGCGACCTTCCTGCCGGCGGTATTGAGCTGGAGCCGCCGCCTGCGCTTGCCCGCGCACCGCCTGCTGATGCCGCTGAGCTTCGCCTCGATCCTGGGCGGCACCTGCTCGTTGATGGGCACCAGCACCAATCTGGTGGTCGATGGCCTGCTGCGCGAGCGCTATCCCGAGCGTGCCCTGCACCTGTTCGACATCGCCTGGGTCGGCGTGCCCGTGGCGCTGGTCGGGCTGGCCTACCTGATGCTGGTGGGGCGCTGGCTGCTGCCCCGGCGCCGTACCGCATCGGATGTCTTCGAGAACCCGCGCGAGTACACCATCGAGATGCAGGTCGACCCGCAAGGCCCCATCGTCGACAAGAGCGTCGAGGAAGCCGGGCTGCGTCATCTCGAGGGCCTGTTTCTGGTCGAGATCGAACGCGATGGCAACGTGGTCTCGGTCGTGGGGCGCGGCGAGCGCCTCAAGGCCAATGATCGCCTGGTCTTCGCTGGGACCACGGAAGCGGCGGTGGAGTTGCAGCAGATTCGCGGCTTGCGGCCCACCGGTCAGGGGCAGTCGAGCCTCAAGAAGGCGTTCGCCGAGCGGCGTCTGGTCGAAGCGGTGGTCTCCGAGCAATGCCAGTTCCTGGGACGGCGCCTGCGCGAAGGGCATTTCCGGACCTTCTACGGCGCCTCGGTGCTGGCGGTGTGCCGGCATGGCGAGCGCGTATCCGGCAACCTGGGACAGATTCGCCTGCAGGCGGCGGACGTGCTGCTCATGGAGGTGCGCCCGGCGTTCGTCGAGCGGCATCGTCAGTCGCGCGACTTCCTGCTGATCAGCGAGCTCAATGGCCAGGCGCGGCCGCACCACGAACGCGCCTGGGTGGCATGGAGCATCATGCTCGGCGTGGTCGGGCTGGCGGCGTTCGGGGTCCTGAGCCTGCTCAAGGCGGCGATGCTCGGCGTCGCACTGGCGCTGATGACGGGGTGCTGCTCCATCGGCGCGGCCCGTCGTGGACTGGACACCCAGGTGCTGCTGACCATCGCCGCGTCCTTCGGGCTGGGAGCGGCGATGGAAAGCTCCGGTGCCGCCCAGGTCCTCGCCCAGGGCGCCCTGTCGCTGGCCGATGGCAACCCGTACCTGCTGTTGATCGGAGCGTATCTGGTGGTGGCGTTGCTCACCGAAGTGGTCACCAACAACGCGGCGGCGGTGATCGCCTTTCCCATCGTCACCGGTGCCGCGCAGCAACTGGGCGTGGATATCATGCCCTTCGTGATCGCGGTGATGTTCGCCGCCTCGGCCAGCTTCCTGACGCCGATCGGCTATCAGACCAACCTGATGGTCTACGGGCCCGGCGGGTATCGCTTCAGCGACTATCTGCGCGTCGGGGGCGGCTTGAGTGTATTGGTGGGCGCGGTGACGCTGGTGCTGATTCCGTTGATCTGGCCGTTCTGACGCACGCTCGGGAGGCGTGGACAGGGCCGCCCGTTTGCCACATCCTGTGCCTTCTCATCCGCGCAAATCGTTTCAAGGAGCCCAGCCGATGGCCGACTCTTCGCCTCTGATCATCGAACCCCGACAGGCACGCGCGGCGGATGCCACGGTCATTCTCCTGCACGGCCTGGGCGCCGACGGGCATGACTTCGAGCCGCTGGTGCCGGCGCTGCCCCTGGCCAAGGACCTGGCGGTGCGTTTCGTGCTTCCGCATGCGCCGCGCATGCCGGTGACGGTCAACGGCGGCATGGAAATGCCGGCCTGGTACGACATCCTCGACATGAACCTCGGCCGGCGCATCGACGAAGCGCAGCTCAAGGCATCGGCGGACATGGTGCATGGGCTGATCGATGCCGAGATCGCCCGCGGCATCGACAGCCGGCGCATCATCGTCGCGGGGTTCTCGCAGGGCGGTGCGGTGGCCTATCACGCGGCGCTGACGTACCCCAAGCCGCTGGGCGGGCTGCTGGCGTTGTCCACGTACTTCGCGACCGCGACCTCCATCGAGCCCAGCGAGGCCAATCGCGCACTGCCCATCGAAGTGCATCATGGCAGTTTCGATCCGGTGGTGCCCGAGGCGCTGGGGCACGAAGGTGCCGAGCGGGCCGAGGCGCTGGGCTATGCGGTGACCTACCGCACCTATCCCATGCAGCACGCGCTGTGTCCTGAGCAGATCGAGGACATCGGCCAGTGGCTGAACGCTCGGCTGGGCGCGAAGGAGGCATGATGCAGAGCATGGAAACGCCCGAGCCCGGTGACGGCGTGCGTCTTTCCACGCCCGCCGCGAAGCGCAACCGCGAGCCGATCCTGGCGCTGCTGCGCGAGGTCTTGCCCGCCACGGGGTGCGTCCTCGAAATCGCCAGCGGCAGCGGTGAGCATGCCGTGCATTTCGCGACGCACCTGCCCGCGCTCGTCTGGCAACCCAGCGACCCCAGCGCGCAGGCCCGTGGCTCCATCGACGCCTGGCGGCGTCACGCGGGGCTGACGAACCTCGAATCGCCGCTCGCGCTGGACGTCACCGGGTCCTGGCCCGATGCGGCCGACGAGGTATCGGCCATGGTCTGCATCAACATGCTGCACATCTCACCCTGGGCCGCGACCCAGGCGCTCTTGCGCGAGGCCGGCCGGCGCCTGCCGGCGGCCGGCGTGCTGGTGGTGTATGGTCCCTTCATGCGACACGGCGAACACACCGCCGCGAGCAATGCCGCGTTCGACACCGATCTGCGCCGCCGCGATCCGGCCTGGGGCATCAGGTCGCTCGAGGACGTCGCGGCCGAGGCCGAGGCGCACGGGCTCGATCTGCAGCGTGTCGACGAATTGCCGGCGAATAACCTGGGCGTGGTCTTTCGGCGGCGCTGACGACGGTGGCACGTTGCTGCGCTTGATTTCTCGCCCAGGGCCCCAAACACTAGGGGCAGTACATGGATTGTGGCGGCGTCGGCGCAAGCGGCGTGGGTCTCGATCCCTTTCCGCAGGCTCATGGAGGAATGGCGATGAACGAGGACTTTTCCATCGAGATGCGTTTGCCCAAGGGATGCCCGAAATGCGGCAGCCACAAGGTGACGGTCTCCCAGGCGCAGCAACCCGATGACCGGGTGTTCTGCAGTTCATGCAACACCGAGATCGGCGATTATCAGACCGCCAAGCAGATGCTCGACGAGATGCCGCGCAGCGAGAACGAGCAGCTCATCGAGGACGTGGTCAACAACCGCAAGCCGTCTTCCACCGAGGAGTAGCATCTCCGTCGGACGGTCGGCCTTCCGGTTCCGCCGCCCATGCATGATGACAGCGCCCCGGCCGTTCGGCCGGGGCGCTGTGCGTTTCGGGAATGGAAAGCGCAGGAGAAACGCGTCGCGAGACGCGGTGTCAGAGCAGTTCCTCGGCAGCCAGGGCCAGGCGTGAGCGCTCGACGCTTTTCAGGGTGATGTGGCCGGCATGCGGCCAGTCGCGGAAACGTTCCACCGCGTAGGCCATGCCGCAGGTGTTGGCGGTCAGGTAGGGCGTGTCGATCTGCCCCACGTTACCGAGCAGTACCAGCTTGGTATTGCGTCCCGCCCGCGTGATCAGCGACTTGAGCTGCTTGGGCGTGAAGTTCTGCGCCTCGTCGATGATCAGGAAGGTATCGCTCAGGGTCCGCCCGCGCATGAAGCTCGGCGAACGAATCTGCACGCGCGAGCCGATCAACTGACGGGTCGCGCCGTCGCTCCAGCTGGAACCGCCGTGCTGTTCGTCGCGCAGCAGATTGTCCATGTTGTCGTGGAACGCCCCCATCCACGGTGACATCTTCTCCTCTTCGGTACCGGGCAGAAAGCCGATGTCCTCGCCCATGGGGATGGGCGCACGGGTGAAGACGATGCGCTCGAAGCGCTTGCTGTCCAGGGTTTGCTGGAAGGCCGCCGCCAGGGTCATGTAGGTCTTGCCGGTACCCGCGTTGCCGGCGATGGTGACCAGGTCGATCTCGGGATCCATCAACAGGTTGAGGGTGAAGTTCTGGCGGCTGTCGTGGGCATGCACGCCCCAGACGCCGTCGTGGTGGCGGTAGTTGGTCAGCAGCTGCAACGAGGCGCGACGCGGGGCGAGCGAGCGCACGATGGCCTCGAAGCCGGCGCCGTTCTCGCTGTCGGAGACCAGCATGCCGACATGCCAGTCCTTCGGCAGCTCGCCGGATAGATGGTAGAGAGTGCCCTCCTCGGTGCGTTCGACGTCGATCTCGACGTTCAGCCGATCCCACAGCCCGCGTCCTTCCTGGCCGGCCTCGGCGTAGACCTTGGCGCCCTCGATCATCGCATCCAGATCGTCGAAGGCACGGTCGTTGAGATAGTCCTCCACGGGCACGTTGAGGGCCGCCGCCTTGACGCGCAGGTTGATGTCCTTGGTGACCAGGATCACCGAGGCGTCGGGACGCTCGTCGCGAAGGCGGCAGGTTTCCGCGAGCAAGCGGTTGTCGGGCGAGTCGACCAGCGGGTCGAGTGTCTTGAGGTCGGTGTAGCACAGAAAGCGTAGCCGACCGCTGGGGCCGTGGCTGACGGGCAGGGGGATACCGTCTTGAATCTGATCGGGGGTGAAGCGGGACGTCAGGTCGGAAAGCGTGCGGCTGATCTGCCGCGCGGTCTGGGCGATTTCACGGATGCCATTCTTGTGCTTGTCGAGTTCCTCCAACACGGTCATGGGAATGACGACATCGTGTTCCTCGAAGTGGTATAGCGCTGCGGGATCGTGGATCAGGACGTTGGTATCCAGCACATAGAGCCGGGTCGCTTTCTTGTCGAGTCTCACCATCGGGGGAAGCACTCCTTGGTTAACGGCTTCTCCGACCCTGACAGAATGATGTTGCGCCTGCATGGCACTCGACTCACCCTGGCAGCGTCGCCTGCGAAACGGTCCGGTCGAGATGGTGTCGGGCTCTCCTCCTGTCGGTATGGTTATCTTCAGCATGGCCCAGCGACACGAAAATGCAATGCAGGCAGGCAATGGACGGCTCATTCGTCCATCGCCGGCCGATGTCATCGCCATGGCTAGACCAGGTCGCGGGGGATGTCCTCGTCCCAGCTCTTGGCGAACACGCGGCTGTCGTTCTCGTAGGCGTCCAGCGTGGCGCGCAGGCGAAAGCTTTCCGCGCTGGAGGTCATCAAGGTGCGGGTCACGCTGCGCACCTCCCAGTCACCGCGCCGGAAGCGTCGCTCCCACTGCGTCCAGCCGCTCAGGCTGTCGTAGTTGCCGTAGGCGTAGGTGTAACGTTCGATGACGCGTACCGAGAGTTCGAGGTCGATGTCGTCGAGACGTATGACGCCTTCGTCGTTGATGACCTCGAGCATGGTCTGGTCGTTGGCGAGATCGCGTATCACCCGCCACGTTTCCTGATTGGGCTGTATGCGGGTCACGGCGAGCGGTGGGGCGCCTTCGGGATCGGCGAAGGCGGGCAGGTCGGCTTCCTCGCGGGGCTGCGGCGGTCGGCAGGGCAGGAGCAGTCGGCTGCCGGCAGGATATAGCGTCAGCTTGACGGGGGCCGGCGCGGGCCAGGCGAGCGGCCAGTAGCTGGTCGAGACCGACAGCCGGATGGCGTTTCCCGCCGGGAATTGCTGGGCGATGTGCTTGAGCAGGACGCGCACGCGGTAGCGTTTGCCGGGCTCCAGGGGCTGCGGATGCTCGTCGCTGTCACGGTGGGTCAGGTTGAGCAGGCCGTAGGAGATGCGCGTCGCCTTGTCATCCTCGGCGATATCGCTGAGACGCAGTGCCACCATCGCCACCGGCTGATCGGCTTCGAGCTCCAGTTCGACGACGGGCTGGCCGCAGATCTCGATGTCCCGGTCTAGCCGTGCGGTCTGGAAGACCAGGGCGCCACCGTCCTCGTCGCGCTGATCGTGCGGCAGGTCCGGAGGCGCGTTGTACGAACACCACTTGCCGGCGTAGAGCCCCACCGAGAGCGGCGAGCGCACCGTCAGCGGGGTATCGTCGGGTGCCGCGCCTTCCTGGGCCTCCGGGAGAAGGTCGTGGCCGCTGGTCAGTCGGAAGGGGCGGGTGTCGATGCGCGGCGACGGCCAGCAGGGTTCCGATACCCAGCGGCCCGGACGCGCCTCGTAACGCGCCGACGGCGGGACCGATTCCTGCATCCAGACGCGCAGCATGGGCTCGTCCATGATCCCGGTCGCCTTGCCCTTCAGCCAGTGATCCCACCAGCGCAGCGATTCCTGAAGGAACCCGATGGCAGGCCCGGGCACGCCGAGATGAGGATACTTGTGCGCCCAGGGACCGACCAGCCCCTTGCGCGGCACGTCGAGCCCCGCCAGCAAGCGGAACACGGCGTTGCAATAGCCGTCGGCCCAGCCGCTGACGGCGTACACGGGGCAGCGGATGCGCGAGAAGTCCTCGCAGACCGAGCCGTGCTTCCAGTAGGCATCGCGGCGCTGATGCTGCAGCCACTTGGCCAGCCACAGGCCGCTGTCCTCGAGGCGTTCCTGCCACATGTCGCGCCAGCGGTCGCCGACGAGCAGCGGGTCCGGCGGACAGGCATTGGCATCGAACATGGTCGAGGCCCACGAGAGGTTGTCGCCGAGCAGACAGCCGCCCATGTGATGAACGTCGTCGGCGTAACGGTCGTCGGTCGAACACAGCGTGATGACGGCCTTGAGCTCGGGAGGCTGCAGCGCCGCGATCTGCAAGCCGTTGAACCCGCCCCAGGAGATGCCGATCATGCCGACATCCCCGGTGCACCAGGGCTGCCGGCCCAGCCATTGGAGAATCTCGACGCCATCGTCGAGCTCCTGCTGCAGGTATTCGTCACGCAACACCCCATCCGATTCGCCGCTGCCTCGCATGTCGACGCGGATGCCGGCATAGCCGTGGCCGGCCCAGTAGGCATGCGACTGGGCATCGCGCATGGCCGTCAGATCGCGCTTGCGATACGGCAGGTACTCGAGAATGGCCGGCACAGGGTCGCGCTCGGCGTCCACCGGGCGCCAGATGCGCACCGCCAGCCGACAGCCGTCGGCCAGCGTGATCCAGTCCTCCTCCTCGTGAATCTGGCGGGGAAAATGGCTGACGATGCGCATGAAACGGTACTCCCTGGCGTGTCACGAATTGGAGCGGCCGCCCGTGGCCCGACGTCGTCGGAAGCCGGGCGGGCCTAGCCCACGATGTCTTCGAACTCGAAATGCAGTTGCTCGGCGAGCCGTGCGTAGTTGGCTTCCAGCGAGGCGTCGTCGTCCGCGCCCATCCAGACATACGCCAGGGCGAAGCTGTAGCTATCCTGCTCGGGGAGAGAGGACAAGCGCATGCCGACGTCGATCTGCAGGGCGATCACGGTGCCGGGAAAGGCCTGCTGCAGGGCGTCGATCTCTTCCACGCTGGGAACGCGAGTGACGGTGGCGTCGACGAAGAACACGCGATAGAAGAATTTCGCCGCCACCTTGAAGGCTCCCTGGCGATAGGGCATGTCGGGCAGGTTGCCCAGGGCCAGGTCCACCGTCACCTGCTGGTGGCTGATCCCGTCGACCTTCTCGAAAAGATCGCAATGGGACTGTGCGATGCGGGTATTGATCTCCAGCAGCCAGATACGGTCCTGAACTTCGTCCCAGAAATATTCGATATTGAAGGCAGCATCGTCATAGCCGATATGGGCCATGACAAGACGTGTCAATTCTCGCATCTTTTCCTGAATATGATCGGGAAGTCGCGAGGGGTATCGATAATGAAAAAAGCTTAGCACCTGCGGATAACGAATCGAATCGACGATGCCGTAGGGTACGACTTCTCCCTGAAAAACATAGCCTTCCACCGTGCACTGCCAGCCACCAATGATTTCTTCCGCCATGCAGTGACCACCATCGATGGCGCGCACTTCATCGGGAAGATTGGCATGTTCCATAACGAAATTGAAGGGTTCGGAGATCGTTCCGATGTCTTCCTGTAATCGTGATGCGGCATGATCGAAGTCTTCGGGACTCTCGATGCGAAAGCCAAGTCGAGACCCCGACGATTTGATGGGCTTGACGAAAAACGGAAAATAAAGCCCCTCTTCGCCTATGTGATGAAGCGCCTGAGGGTCGAAGGGATCGAAGGCGGTGAAGCGGGGAATGTAGTCGCCGATGACCTCGCGCTGGACGAGTCGGCTCCAGTACTTGTGTTCGCACTTGAGCAGGCTCTCGAGGCTCGTGGAGCGCGTGCCGAAGCGCTTGCAGAGCAGCGGGAGCATGGTCGAGACGGGAAAGTCCATGTAACCGACGATGGCATCGATCGGCTCGCCGAAGGCGCTCAGTTGTGCCTCGGCCCGGGAAACCATGTCCTCGATGGGAAAGATCTCGGTATCGTAGACCTCAGACGGTTCGATGACGCCGTGGAACCGGTAGTGCTCGGCGCCACGTAGATGTTCCAGCCGCTCTCTGTTCAGCTCGTCCAACCCGACAACGAAAATATTTCGATCGCTCATGATCGCCTCCTGGCGAAAAATCGGCGCTTTCCTTCCCTGACGTCGAGATCGTAATCATTTTATCAATACGGCATTCTCGGCCTGGAAACCCGGGAGCAGGGTTGCCGATGACTGAAGAATAGCGGGTTATCGACGGTGTGCAGCAAGAAAATATGAGATACCAAAAAAATCATTGCTTCACATGATCGTGATCACCGTTACGAAAGCCTGTTACTTATCTGGCAGGGACGAGAGGGGGCTGTTATAAGTGAAGTGTCTGGGGCAGCTGCCGCACGATACGACGTTGCCTAATGCACAAGGTGATGATTCAGTCATTCCTTAAAAGCGTCGCTGGGCGACGAGAGGAACATGCCATCAAGACCTTCGACGGTATGCGGCCATATCGTGGCCATTGGCGGTGCCGAGGACAAGACCTCGGAACTGGCCATTCTCAAGCGGGTCTTCGAGCTCGCGCCCGAGGACAGTCATGAAGTCGCCGTCATCGCGACGGCAAGCAGCATCCCCGACCAGCTCCTGCCCAGTTACGAAGCCGCCTTCAAGCGCCTGGGGGCCAGCCAGGTCCATGCACTGGACATCCAGGACCGCCAGCAAGCCACCGAGGCCGAGGTCGTGCGCTTGATCCAGCGCAGCGGGGTGATCTTCTTCACCGGCGGCGATCAGTTGCGCCTGACCACGGTACTGGGGGGCTCCGCCACGCTGCGTGCGGTTCGTGAGCGCTTGCGGGCCGGGGCCGTGGTAGCGGGGACCAGCGCGGGGGCGGCGGCGATGCCCAGCACCATGATCTACAACGGCGCGGCGTCGGATGCCCTGCGCAAGGGGGCGGTGAACATGACCTTCGGGCTCGGCTTCGTTCGCGGCATGGTCATCGACAGTCACTTCCTCGAGCGTGGCCGCTTCACGCGCCTCATGGAGGTAGGGGCCAGCAATCCCGAGCAGCTCGGCGTCGGTCTGGGCGAGGACGCCGCCGTCATCATCTATCCCAATCGTATCCTCGAAACCATCGGGCCGGGGCATGTGATCATCATCGACAGCCGGGATCTGGCGAGTTCCAACATTGCGGAACTGGAAATGGGCGCGCCCGTCGCCGTCGAGAACATGATCCTGCACGCCATGGTCAGCGGCCACGGCTACGACGTCGATGCACGGCGCTATCTGGTGGCCGAGGAACTGGAAGCGGTATTGGCAGGGAGGCGCCAAGAATGAAGATTCTCGAGCATCGCGCGTTGCGAGGACCGAACTATTACAGTCGTTATCAGGCGATCTTCATGCGTCTGGACATCGAGGCGCTGGAAACGCGACCGAGCGATCAAGTGCCCGGCATCGTCGAGCGCTTGACCGGGCTCTTGCCGACGCTGCAGGAGCATCGGTGTTCGGTGGGGCGTCCCGGCGGTTTTCTGGAACGCCTCGCGCGCGGCACCTGGGCCGGCCATGTCGTCGAGCACGTGGCGATCGAACTGCAGAACCTGATCGGTTTCTCGGTCGGTTATGGCAAGACGGTCGACTCCTACGAGCCGGGCATCTACAACGTCGTCTACCGCTATCGCGACGAGGCCTGCGGGCTTGCGGCGGGCGTCGAGGCCGTCGAGCTCGTCACGCGACTGTTCGCCGGCGACGACATCGATATCGAGGCCATCGTCACGCGGCTCAAGGAGGTGCGCGACGCCCACATGCTGGGGCCGTCGACGGCCTCGATCGTGGCGGCCGCGCAGCGTCGGGGCATTCCCTTCATGCGTCTCGACGAGGAAAGCAGCTATGGACAGCTCGGCCATGGGCGTCGCCAGCAACGCTTCCAGGCGACGGTGACCTGCCGCACCAACCTTATCGGACATGGCATCGCCCACGACAAGGACTGGACCAAGCGAATCCTCGAGGAGGCGGGCATTCCCGTGCCGCGTGGTTACGTGTGCCATTCGCTCGACGAGGCGCGCGAGACGGCGAGAGAGGTCGGCTATCCGGTCGTCGTCAAACCCTTGATCGGCAATCACGGGCGCGGCGTCAGTACGGACGTCGAGGACGAGACGGCCCTGGCCAGTGCCTTCGCGGCGGCCGCCAGGCACAACGAGGCGGTCATCGTGGAGCAGTATGTCCGCGGCGAGGATCATCGCCTTTTGGTGATCGACGGCAAGCTGGTGGCTGCGGCCCGGCGGCGTCCGGCCCATGTGATCGGCAACGGCCGGTCCACGCTGCAGGCGTTGATCGATGCCGAGAACCGTGATCCACGGCGCGGCGTCGGTCACGAAAACCTGCTGACGCAGATCCATGTCGACGAACAGACCCACCGGCTGCTGGCGCAGCAGAACCTGACGCTGGACAGCATCATCGACGACGAGGCGGTCGTCTACCTCAAGCCCACGGCGAACCTGAGCACCGGGGGAACGGCGACGGATGTCACCGAGGATGTCCACCCCGAGGTGACGTACATGGCGGAGCGCATCTCGCGCCTGGTGGGGCTCGACATCATCGGCATCGATCTGCTCGCCGAGACGTTGACGCGTCCGCTGGAAGAGCAGTCGGCCGCGGTGGTCGAAGTCAACGCCGGGCCGGGCTTTCGCATGCACCTCTCGCCGACCCATGGCACCGGCCGTGATGTCGGGGCGCACGTGGTCGACATGCTGTTCCCGGACAGCGAGGACGACGGGCGCATTCCCATCGTGGCGGTCACCGGCACCAACGGCAAGACCACCACGGTGCGCCTGATCTCGCACTTGCTGCGCCAGGCGGGGCGCAGCGTGGGCATGGCCTGCACGGGCGCCATCGAGATCGACAACCATGTCATCCTGCGCGGGGATTACAGCGGGCCCCAGGCGGCGTCGATCGTCCTGCGCGAGCCCACCGTCGAGTACGCCGTGCTCGAAGTGGCGCGTGGCGGGATCATGCGTCGCGGCCTGGGCTTCGATGAATGTCATGTCGGCGTGCTGCTGAATATCGCCAGCGACCACCTGGGGGAGAGCGACATTCATACCCTCGATGAACTGGCACGCTGCAAGAGCGTGGTAATCGATGCCGTCGGCGAGTCGGGCACGGCCGTGCTCAACGCCGACGATCCGCGCGTGCTGGCGAGTCGTGAATGGGCGCGGGGCGATGTCATCTTCTTCACCCTGGACCCGGAGTCGCCGACCGTGCGGGCGCACGTGCGCGACCACGGAGTCGCCTTCACCGTGCACCGCGACCATATCGTGATGCGCCAAGGCCACGTCGAAGCCGAGATCATTCCCGTGGCCAACGCGCCCATCACCTTCGAGGGACTGGCCAGCTTCAACGTCGCCAACGCCCTCGCCGCCAGCGCGGCGGCGCATGCCCTGGGGCTGGGCATTGCCGACATACAACGCGGCCTGCAGACCTTCCATCCGACGCCGGGGCAGAATCCCGGGCGCACCAACCTGATCGATGCCGGCGGCATGAAGGTACTGATCGACTACGGGCACAACGTGCCGGCCCTCGAGGCCTTGAGCGAACTGGTCTGCCGCATTCCGGCCCAGCGTCGACTGTGCGTGGCCAGCGCGCCGGGCAATCGCCGCGACGAGGATCTGTTCAGCCTGGGGGCACAACTCGCCAGCATGCATGACGTGGTGTTTCTGTGCGAGACCGCGCCGCGTGGTCGCCCGGAGGGAGAAACCGTCGATCTGCTGCGTCAGGGGGCGATGTCGGTGTCCGGCGCCTGCCGGGTCGAGACGATCATGCAGGAGTCCCAGGCCGCCGCCAAGGCGCTCGATGAAGCCCACGAGGGCGACTTGCTGGTATTGCTGGTCGACGATGTCGAGGGGGTTCTCGAACGTCTGCGTGGTCGCCGCTTCATGCCGTCCCATGCAACGCACGACACGCCGGGAGATCGCTCATGATGTCCGGCAAGGCGCGTCAGGCCGCGCCCATGACCTTGTTGCGCGTGGCTGAGGCGTTCGCCCCCGAACGGCTGGCGGCCACCGACATTCTCATGGCGGGCGGACGGATCGTCGCCCTGGGACAGGGGCTCGCCGTTCCCCAGGGCTGGCCGGTCCAGGTGGTGGACGCGCGCCACCTGATCGCCGTGCCCGCCTTCATCGATCAGCACGTGCATGTCACCGGGGGCGGTGGCGAAGGCGGTTGCGGCACCCGCTGCCCGCCGATCACCACCCGCGACATCGTGGCGATGGGCATCGGCACGGTGGTGGGCGTGCTGGGGACCGACAGCATCAGCCGCTCGCCGGCCGACCTGTTGGCCGCGGTGCGAGGACTGGCGGCCGACGGGCTGGCCGCCTACATGTACACGGGCGCGTATCGAGTGCCGGCGCCGACCCTCACCGGCGATATCCAGCGCGATCTGGCCTGGATTCCCGAGGTCATCGGGGTGGGCGAAATCGCCATTTCGGATCACCGTTCTAGCCAGCCGCGCCAGGACGAGCTCGAACGGCTGGTGAGCGACGCGCGGGTCGGCGCCATGCTGGCCGGCAAGCGGGGCATCTGTCATTTCCATCTCGGCGACGGCAAGCGGGGCCTGGAGCCTCTGCGGCGCTTGCTGACGGAGACCGAGATTCCGGCGGATCAAGTGATCCCCACCCACGTCAATCGTCGTGCCGAGCTGCTCGAGGAGGCGGCGGAGTATGCGCTGGCATTCGATGCCAGCGTGGACGTCACCGCGTTCGAGGATGCCGGCGACGGTCTTTCCGCGTTCGATGCGGTGTCGCGCCTGCTGGCGCGTGGCGTGTCGCCGGCACGCATCACCCTGAGTTCGGACTGCAATGGCAGCCTGCCGGAATTCGATGCCGATGGCGCCTACGTGGGCATGCAGGTGGCGCGCAATACCACGTTGATCGCGGATTGGCGCCGATTGGTCCATGCCCGGGTGCTGCCGCTCGAATCGGCGCTGGGGCTGCTCGCCGGCAATGTCGCGCGCGTGCTGGGGCTGGCCGACAAGGGCCGACTGGCGGTGGGCAGCGATGCCGACATCACGCTGCTCGACAAGGCCCTGCAGCCCCAGCGCACGTTCGTCGCGGGGCGCTGTCTGTACGGCGCCGTCGACCATCACGAGACCGCGCGGTGAGTCGGCCGCCGGGCCGCCGACGAGGCTTTCGCGTCGGCGGTCCTCGCTCGACGCTCAGGCCCTGATCATGACCCGGTCGCCGTCGATCTTGACCTCCCAGGTGCGCAGGTGGACGCTTTCGTCCTCGACGCAGACGCCATCGCTCAAGCGGAAGTGCTGCTTGTAGAGCGGTGAGGCGATGACCGGCTCGCCCTTTATGTCGCCGACGATGCCGCGGGCGATCACGTTGGCGTTGGAGAACGGATCGTGGTTGTCCACGGCGTAGATCTCGGGCGTCCGGCCGGGCAGGTACAGAAGCGCGACTTGCGTGTCGGTGCCGTCCAGCCAGGCGGCCACGCCGGAATGGGCCACCAGATCGTCCCTCGCACACAGCGTCTGCCAGGTCCGGGTCGGGGTTGGGGGAATTGCGGTTGCGGTAGACATGGGTCATTTCCTCGTGCGTTCGGAGAGCGTGATAGCTGGGGCCTGGTGCCGTCGATCGCTCCCGGGGCCGGGCCATCGAGGAGGCGTCGTGAACCCTTCCCTGGGCACTAGCGACGCCATCCCTGGCGTCGGATCTCCTCTACGGCCCGCCTCGGTACCCCTGATGAGCAAGGTTTGCGCTGCCATGAGAGCGGCTCGGTCGTTCAGGCCGGCCGGAGCTGGCCGCGCTCCTCGGTGGCAATGATGTCCGGATCGGGGCGGCTGTCATTGACGAAGGTGCGAAAGCGCTTGAGCTTCTCCGGATTGGAGAGGGTGTTGGCCCATTCGCACTCGTAGGTGTCGATGACGTGTTGCATTTGTGCCTCCAGTTCGTCGCCGAGGCCGAGACTGTCGTCGAGCACCACGTCCTTGAGATAGTCGAGTCCCCCTTCGAGGTTCTCGCGCCACACCGAGGTGCGTTGCAGGCGGTCGGCGGTGCGGATGTAGAACATCAGGAAGCGGTCGATGGTGCGGATCAACTGATCGTCGTCGAGATCGGTGGCGAACAGCTCGGCATGACGCGGACGCATGCCGCCGTTGCCGCACACGTAGAGGTTCCAGCCGTGTTCGGTGGCGATCACGCCGACATCCTTGCTTTGTGCCTCGGCGCACTCGCGGGTACAGCCGGAGACGGCGAACTTGAGCTTGTGCGGCGAGCGCAGCCCCTTGTAGCGTTCCTCGAGGCGGATCGCCATGCCCACGCTGTCCTGCACGCCATAGCGGCACCAGGTGCTGCCCACGCAGGACTTCACGGTACGCGTGGCCTTGCCGTAGGCGTGGCCGGTCTCGAAGCCGGCCTCGATCAGTTCGCCCCAGATGTCGGGGAGCTGATGCAGCTGGGCGCCGAACAGGTCGACGCGCTGTCCGCCGGTGATCTTGGTGTAGAGGCCGTATTTCTTGCCGACTTCGCCCAGCACGATCAGCTTCTCGGGCGTGATCTCGCCGCCGGGGATGCGGGGCACCACGGAGTAGGTGCCGTTCTTCTGCATGTTGGCCATGAAGGTGTCGTTGGTGTCCTGCAACGGCACGTGGGCGGCGTCGGTGATCGGCTCGTTGAAGCAGGCCGCAAGGATCGAGGCCACGGCGGGCTTGCAGATATCGCAGCCGAGGCCGTGACCGGCGGTCGTGCCGTGTTTTTCGAGCAGTTCGCTGAAGGTCTTGATGCCCTCCACACGAACGAGGGAGTAGAGCTCCTGGCGGGTATGCGCGAAGTGCTCGCAGATCGACTGGTCGACCTCGACCCCGCGGGCCGCCAGCTCGTGGTCGACGACGCTCTTGAGCAGCGCCGCGCAGCCGCCGCAGCCGGTGCTGGCCCTGGTCTCGTCTTTGACGCTGGCCAGGTCCAGGGCGCCGGCATCGAGCGTCGCGCAGACGTCCCCCTTGGTGACGTTGTGGCACGAGCACAGGGTGGCGGTGTCCGGCAGGGCATCTGGTCCCAGCGTCGGCGCACCTTCGCTGGATGGCAGGATCAACGAAGCGGGGTCGTCGGGCAATGCCAGCCCGTTGGCGTAGTACTGCATCAGGGTGTCGTAGGTGGCGTTGTCGCCCACCAGCATGGCACCCAGCAGCTTCTTGCCGTCGCTGGAGACCACCAGCTTGCGGTACTCCTGCTTGAGCTCGTCGAGGTAGCGGAAGGTGCGCGCGCCCGGCGTGCGATCGCCATGGGCGTCGCCGATGGCACCGACATCCACGCCCAGCAGCTTGAGCTTGGTGCTCATGTCGGCGCCGGTGAAGGTCGCATCGCCCTCGGTCAGCGTGGCGGCGGCGACTTTCGCCATCTGATAGCCCGGCGCGACCAGCCCGAAGATGCTTTGATTCCACAATGCGACCTCGCCGACGGCGAGGATCGCGGGGTCGCTGGTCAGGCAGCGGTCGTCGATGACCACGCCACCGCGTTCGCCGATTTCCAGGGCGCAGTCTCGCGCCAGTTGATCGCGGGGCCGGATGCCGGCGGAGAACACGATGAGATCGGTTTCCAGCATCTTGTCGTCCTGGAAGACCATGCGGTGAAAGCTCGTCTCGCCGGCCTCGATGCGCTGCGTGGCGCGATCGGTGAGCACCTGCACGCCCAGGGCTTCGATCTTCTCGCGCAGCAACGCGCCGCCTTCGGCGTCCACCTGCATGGGCATCAGACGGGGCGCGAACTCGACCACGGCGGTATCCAGGTTCAGACCGCGCAGGGCATTGGCGGCCTCCAGCCCCAGCAGCCCGCCACCGACGACCACGCCGGTGGTGGCATCCTCGGCGGCCTCGCGAATGGCGTCGAGGTCGTCCAGGGTGCGATAGACCAGGCATTTCTCGCGGTCGTTGCCGGGAATCGGCGGCACGAACGGGTAGGAGCCGGTCGCCAGGACCAGGCGGTCATAGGGATGACGGTCGGACTCGGTGACGACCTCGTTGGCGTCGCGGTCGATGGCGGTCACCGTGTCGTGCAGGCGCAGGTCGATGCCGTGCGCGGTGTAGTCGTCGGCGCTGGCAAGCGCCAGCGAGTCGGCATCGCGTCCGCTGAAGTACTCGGACAGGTGGACCCGGTCATAGGCGATGTGACGTTCCTCGCCGAACACGGTGATGGCGTAGTCGCGGGGCGCACCGCATGCGATGAGCTGCTCGACCAGGTGGTGGCCGACCATGCCGTTGCCGATGATGATCAGTCGTTGCTTGCTCATGATAAGTACTCCTGTCGCACTTCGGCGATGAATAGAGACGGCCCGAGGGGCGGCGCCAAGACGGATGACCTTCGCACCGGCCAGCCCCGGCGCTCATGAAACGGGGGCTGGGGCGCCGCTAGGCGACCTCCTCGAGAAGTGGCCTGGCGTCGCTGGCACCGAACAGCAGGGCCTGGCGACAGGCGCTCAGATCGTCGCCGGCCAGGGCGCACTGGAAGTACCAGGGCCCGTCGCCGGTGTCGCCGTACAGCACCGCACCGTCGATGACCCCGTCACGCAGCAGCAGGCGGCGGTAGTCGCCGTGCTGCGGATCGTGGTAGGTCAGCACCTCGTGTGCCGAGGTGGGCGCGATCGGGCCGAAGGCGTACAGCGAGATACCGCTGACCTTGAGCTTGGTGGCGCAGGGGCGTTCGCGATAAGGCGCGGGCGTTTCGCCGCATAGCCGGGCGGCGAGGACCTCGGCCTGGCGCCAGATGGGTTCGACGAGACCGTAGGTGGTGCCCTCGAACTCGCAGCATTCGCCGAGCGCCGAAATGCACGGATCGGACGTGGTCATGAAGGCATCGACCTGGATGCCGCGGGCGGTCGCCAGACCGGCGCGTTCGGCGAGTGTGGTGTTGGGCACGATGCCGATTGCCGCGACGACGCAGTCGGCCGCGAGCGTGGTCCCGTCGCTCAGGACGACGCCGGTGGCGCGCTGGCCGTCGGCATCCGGGGCATAGGCCGCGAGATCGGCGCCGGTGTGGATCTCGAGGCCTCGGGCGCGCAGCTCGGTGGCGAGCATGTCGGCGGCGGTGGGGTCGAGTTGGCGATTCATCAGGTGCGTTGCGCGGTGCACGACGCTGACCGTCATGCCGCGCTTGCGCATGCCTTCGGCGGCCTCCAGGCCGAGCAGGCCGCCACCGATGACCACGGCGCGGCCGCCCGCGTCGGCCAGGCTGGCCAGCCGCTCGCCGTCCTCCAGATCACGGAAGGCGTGGATGCCGTCGAGGTCGCTGCCCGGTACCGCGGGGCGTGCGGCGCGCGATCCGGTGGCGAGCACCAGCCGGTCGTAGGCGAGTCGGCGCCCCTGGTCGGTGGTCAATGTCCGGCACTGCCGGTCGATGGCGGTGACGCGCTCGCCGGCGATCAGCGAAACGCCCTGCGCGGCATACCAGTCGTTGTGGCGCAGCGTCAGGGCCTCGCGGTCCATGTCGCCGGCCAGCCAGGGCGAGAGCAGGATACGGTTGTAGGCCGTTGCCGGCTCGTCGCCGAGAATCGTGATATGGCGCGGGCGGTGAGGGTGCGCCAGCACGGTCTCGAGCAACCGGTGCCCGGCCATGCCGTTGCCGACGATCACCAGATGTTCGTCGTATGCACTCATTTCCCTGCCTCCCTGACAGTGTGAAGCAGAAACGCAAAAGCGCCTGACACCCGGCGGGGAAACCGGATGCCAGGCGCCTTTGCCTGAAGAGAATCGTGTTGTCGCGAGCCCTGTGTCGGCTCCGGCCGGCGCGAGACGCATGCCTGTCTCGTGCCCGAGGGGTCGACGTTGACCCGCCTTGTCCGATGTCATGCCAGGGGCGTGCCAGTCACAAGAAAAGGATTTATATTCAGTCGGTTACGAAATATCGGTTGGCTCCGGCGAGGCAGGAAGGCAGCCGGCGTGAACGATGGCTGTGCGGGGACGCCGATGCCTGCACCAGTCTGGTGCCGTTTGCCCCCCCGAGCGCTGGATCGTCGTCATGCCTTGCGGCATAAGGGCTTGTTTTGATGACGTAAACGATGGGTTGGCGTCGTGCTTGCTTGAATGGAGTACGTCATTTTTCGGCCATGGTGCGCCGAGAACGCCAACGGCGGCGAGACGCAATTCATCATGGCGGGCGGCCCACGCGCCGCCCAACCAGGCAAAGAGGCCTGATCCCGTTTCCGCGGGGTCGGGCCTTTTGCGTTTGCAGGTGGAGGGCGAAACAGCATGCAGCAGCACACGACCTGCCCCTATTGCGGCGTCGGTTGCGGCGTCGCGGCAACCATCGAGAACGGCGTCATGACGGGCGTCGAAGGCGACCGGGCGCATCCCGCCAATTACGGCCGGCTATGCGTGAAGGGCTCGGCATTGCATGAAACGCTGGGTGACCACGGGCGTCTGCACGCGCCCCGCGTCGATGGGCGCGAGGTGAGCTGGGACGATGCGCTCGATCAGGTGGCGACACGCCTGGCGGCGGTGCGCGATGAACATGGCGGCCAGGCGATTGCCGGCTATCTCTCCGGCCAGTTGCTCACCGAGGACTATTACGCTGCCAACAAGCTGTTCAAGGGCTTTTTGGGCTCACCGCATCTGGATACCAACTCGCGGCTCTGCATGGCGTCCGCGGTGGCGGGCTACAAGCGCGCCTTCGGCGCCGATGCCGTGCCGTGCAATTACGAGGACCTGGAAGAGGCCGAGCTGGTGGTGCTGGTGGGCAGCAACCTGGCCTGGAACCATCCGGTGCTCTTCCAGCGTCTGCGCACCGCCAAGCAGCGCAACCCGTTGATGCGCGTGGTGGTGATCGACCCCCGGGTGACCGACACCTGCGAGATCGCCGATCTGTATCTGCCCATCGCCCCCGGCAGCGATGCACGGCTCTTCAATGGACTGCTGGCCTTCATGGCCGACAAGGGCAGGCACGATACACGCTATCTGAGGCGCCATACCCGGGGCGTCGAGGAGGCACTGGCGGCAGCACGCGCGGAAGACACCTCGCTTGCCGCGCTCGCCGAGGCATGCGACGTGGACGCCGAGGCGCTGGAAACCTTCTATTACTGGTTCGCATCGCAATTGCACGTGGTCACCCTCTACTCCCAGGGCATCAACCAGTCCACCAGCGGCACCGACAAGTGCAATGCCATCATCAATTGCCATCTGGCGGGCGGCAAGCTGGGGCTGCCGGGGGCGGGGCCGTTCTCGATCACCGGTCAGCCCAACGCCATGGGCGGTCGCGAGGTGGGCGGATTGGCCAATCAACTGGCGGCACACATGGACTACCACACGCCGGGTGCCCAGGCGCTGGTCACGGCGTTCTGGGATGCGCCCCACCTGCCCGAGGAGCCGGGCCTGAAGGCCGTCGAGCTGTTCGCGGCGGTGGAGCGCGGCGAGATCCGGGCGCTGTGGATCATGGCCACCAACCCGGTGGTCAGCTTGCCCGACGCGGATCAGGTCAAGCGTGCGCTGGCGGCCTGCCCGTTGGTGATCGTCTCCGAATGCATGGCGGATACCGACACCCTGGCCTATGCCGACATCGTGCTGCCGGCCACCTCCTGGTCGGAAAAGGACGGCACCGTCACCAATTCCGAGCGGCGTATCTCGCGTCAGCGCGGCATGCTGCCGCCGCCCGGTGAGGCGCGCCACGACTGGTGGATCATCGCCCAGGTCGCCAAGCACCTGGGGTATGAAGAAGCGTTCGAGTATCGCCATCCTCGCGATATCTTTGTCGAGCACGCGCGACTCTCGGGATATGGCAACCACGCTGGCGGAATACCGCGTCTGTTCGATATTTCCGCCCTGAGTGATCTGGACCGTAACGCCTATGACGCGCTGGTGCCGCTGCAGTGGCCGGTGACCGCCGAGGCGCCGCAGGGCACCGCCCGGTTGTTCGAGACGGGGCGCTTCGCCACCCCGGACGGTCTGGCGCGACTGGTGCCGGTGCGCCCGGCGCTGCCCGAACAGGCGGTGGAGGCTCGCTACCCGCTACGCCTCAACAGCGGTCGCGTGCGCGATCAGTGGCATACCATGACGCGTACCGCGCGCGCGCCGCGCCTGCTCAACCATCGCGCCGAACCCTATGTCGATATCCACCC
Organism: Chromohalobacter sp.; assembly: GCF_039830575.1. NCBI lineage: Bacteria > Pseudomonadati > Pseudomonadota > Gammaproteobacteria > Oceanospirillales > Halomonadaceae > Chromohalobacter > Chromohalobacter sp. The sequence continues at coordinate 453,453 of NZ_JBDOOX010000009.1, forward strand.
GCAGGATGCCCGGGCGCACGCCCTCGTCGACGGGGGACTGGCGCGGGTCTTCAACCGTTGGGGCGAAGCCCGGGTACGGGTGCGTGTCGCCACGTCGCAGCGGTGTGGCGATGTCTTCATCCCCATCCACTGGAACGCCCAGTTCACCGGGGCCGGGCGTGTCGGCACGCTGTTCGCGCCGCTGACCGATCCGCTCTCGGGACAGCCGGAGACCAAGCACGGCGCGGTGGCATGCGAGCCGCTCGACGTGGCCGAGGAGGCGACGCTCCTGCTGGCGCCGACGTGCACTCGAGCCCCCCTTCAGAGCGACGATGCCTACTGGGCGCGAATGCCGCTGAATCACGCCCAGCGCTGGCAGATCGCCAGCACCACGTCGCGCGACTGGCTGGCCTGGTGCGCCGCGCGGTTCGGCGTCGAGGCGACGCTGTGGTGCGAGGACGCGACCAGCGGCCGCCTGCGGGCCGCGGGGCTTCGCGATGGGCGTCTGGTGTGGTGGCTGATGGTCGGGCCGCCCAGTGAACTGCCGGGGCTGGCTTGGCTCGATGCGCGGTTCGGCGACGCCGCGCTGACCGACGAACAGCGTCGCCGCGTCCTGGCGGGCAGCGCCTCGGGGCAGGCCGATACGGGCCCGGTGGTGTGCAGTTGTCACCAGGTCGGCGCCAAGACGATTCGCGAGGCCATTCGGCGTGGCGATGCGAGTGTCGATGCGCTCGGCGCGCGTCTGGCCTGCGGGACGCAGTGCGGCTCCTGCATTCCCGAACTCAAGTCATTGCTCGAAGAGGAGGTGACCCATGCTCGCGCTGCTGACACGCTGGAAACGGCCTGAGGGCCGCGTCGCTTCTTGGGGCGCCTGGCTGGGACGCATGACCCACCGGCCGGGGAATGGCATGGCCATGATGTGCCGGGAGACACCCGCCACGCATGTGGCGCCGGCGGTGCAGCCGGGCCATGTGTATCTGGTGGGCGCCGGTGCCGGTCACGCCGATCTGCTGACCCTGCGTGCCTGGCGACTGCTCACGCAGGCCGATGTCATCGTCTATGACCGTCTGGTCGGCGACGATATCCTGGCCATGATTCCCCCGTCGCGCGAACGCTATTACGTCGGCAAGGCCCGCGGGCATCACAGCGTGCCACAGGCCGAGATCGGCGCCTTGCTGGCTCGGCTGGCGCGGGAAGGGAAGTCGGTCGTGCGTCTGAAGGGCGGCGACCCCGGGATTTTCGGTCGCATGGGCGAGGAACTCGCAATCCTCGGCGAGGCCGGCCTGCCCACGGAGGTCGTCCCCGGCATCACGGCGGCCTCCGCCGCCGCCGCCACCCTCGGCATGCCGCTCACCGACCGTGGCCATGCACAGCAGTTGCGCCTGGTGACCGCCCAGCACTGCCGCGAAGGTGGCGAGCCGAACTGGCACGACCTGGCGCGGCGTGACGAGACGCTGGTGTTCTACATGGGGCTTTCCAGGGTCGACGCGATCTGTCGCGGATTGCGCGACGCCGGCCTGCCCGGCGACTGGCCGATCATGCTTGCCGCCAATGCCTCGCTGCCCGAACAGCAAACCCTGGTCGGCACCCTCGACGACATGCCCGAAAGGCTCGCCGCCACGCCGCTGCCCTCACCGTGCCTGATCGTCGTGGGCAGCGTGGTCACGATGGCCGACACGACCCGCCATGCAGACCGCGTCGTTACGCAGGCATGACGCTGGAACCGGCGTGTCAGCCAATGCGCCGTCTCGAAACCTGGCCGCTTCGCCGAGCAGCCAGTCGATGAAACCCCGTATCGCAGGGGGCGCGTGACCGGTGCTCGGCAGGATCAGGTCGTAGGTAAAGGGCGAGTCGATCACGTGACGATCCCCGAAGGGGCGCACCAGGACGCCGCTGGCGAGGCGGTCGGCGACGACGGCGGGGTTGGCGAGCATCACGCCGCGCCCGGCGATCGCTTGGTCCAGGGCCAGTCCGTAGAGAGAGAAGCGCTGCTGAATCGGCAGTGTCCGGTCGGGTAGCCCGGCGGCGTCGAACCAGTCGCGCCAGCCGGGGAACGCGACGTTCTGGCGGGATTCCCAGACCACGTCGAGCAAGGGGTGGGCAAGCAGGTCGGCCGGCGTTGCGACGGGAGAGCGCTCCAGCAACGCCGGCGCGCAGACCGGGAACAGCTTGTCGTCGAACAGGCGGTGGCTGTCGACGCCGGCCCAGGGGCCGCGCCCGTAGCGGATGGCCAGGCGTGCGCTGCCGTGCTGCCACGAGGGAGAGATGATCGCCTGGTTGGCGTCCAGGGTGATGTCCAGCTGACCTTGTCGCGCCTCGAAATCGGCCAGGCGTGGCAACAACCAGACCTGGGCGAACGAGGGCGGCGCGCTCACGCGCAGCGTGCCAACGTCCCGTGCGCGTTCGCTGGCGGCGCTCACGCCGGCGGCGATGCGCTCGAGCCCGGCATCGACATCGTGCGCCAACTGCCGGCCCGCCTGTGTGACCCTGACGCCGTGCGGGTGACGCTCGAACAGCGCGATGCCCAGCCGCGCCTCGAGCTGCTTGACCTGACGACTGATCGCTCCCGGCGTGACGTTCAAGCGTGCCGCCGCGGTTTTGAAACTGCCCTCGCGCGCGGCCTCGACGAAGGCGCGCAGGGCATTGAGAGGAAGTCGTTCGAGCGTCATGAGTTGAGTTTTCCTGAGCCTGAGGCTGCAGATTAATCGTTTGGATCGCGGCGCGGCAAATGCTCCACTGAGTCTCGATTCAATGAGAGGATGCGATCATGACGGAGTCGACTTCGGAGGCTGTCGCGGGAAGGCCGGCGTCGCCGCGCTTGCGACGCGGCCTGGATATGCCTGCCGGCATCGCGATGACCGGGTTTTGTCTGGTGCTGGGATTGCAGCAGGTGGCCATCAAGGCCGTGGCCGACGATATCACGCCCTTGAGCCAGGTCGCGTTGCGCTCGTTGCTGGCGGGGTTGCTGGTGCTGGTCGTCGCGCGCATTCAGGGCATCGGCCTGGCGGCGTTTCGCGGTCGGCTGGGTGCAGGCATTCTCGTCGGCCTGGGCTTTGCGGGGGAGTTCGGTTTCGTCGCCTGGGGGCTCAACTACACCCTGGCGTCGCACATGTCGGTGTTTCTGTACACGGCGCCGGTGTTCGCCGCCCTGGGACTGCATTTGTGGGTGCCGGGCGAACAGCTGGCGCGGCACCAATGGTGGGGGATCGGCGTGGCATTCGCGGGCATGCTGGTCGCCATGGCGCCCTCGGCCGCACCCGGGGCGCCGGCCGGCGACATTCTCCTGGGCGACGCCCTGGGCTTGCTGGCGGGGCTGTCATGGGCCGCCACCACCCTGGTGGTGCGTCGCTCCTCGCTTTCCGAGGCGCCCCCCGTGCAGACGCTGACGTACCAACTCCTGACGGCGGGCGCGCTGTTGTTGCCCATCACCCTATGGCTGGGCGATTGGCAGCAGGCCACGCCCAGCGGCATGGCCGTGGCCAGCATGACCTTTCAGACGCTGGTCATCTCGTTCGGTGCCCTGTTGTTGTGGTTTGCCCTGCTGCGCCGTTACTGGGCCTCGCAACTGGGTGTCTTTTCGTTCCTGTCACCGATCTTCGGAGTGCTCTTCGGCGCCGCCTTGCTGGACGAGCCCTTGAGCTGGAACTTCCTGCTCGGCGGGGCGGCGATTCTGCTGGGGCTCGTGCTGGTCAGTCGCCAGGCGTGATGGCAGAGGCCCGGGTCAGGCGACCCAGTTCCTCGAGGTAGCTTTCCACTACCAGATTGGGCGGCGCGCCCTTGCGAGTGATGGCGCTGTAGTGGGTCAGGTAATGCCAGCGTTCGGGGTTCAAGGCACGCATGCGGCCGTCGCGCACCCAGCGCTCGGCATAGTGGGTCGGCAAGTAGCCGATATAGCGGCCGGACAGGATCAAGAAGGCGATGCCTTCGCGGTCGGTCGCCGAGGCGGCGGCCTTGAGCGGAGCATGGCACGCCTTGACCTCCGGCGTCTGGGCGTAGGCGGGCACCACGGCGTCATGTATCGCGAGCCGTGCCTCGTCCACGTCCTCGACGTCGAAGAGCGGATGATCGGCGGCGCAGTAGAGCCGCGACGCTTCCTCGTAGAGCGGCAGATACGCAAGCCCCGGCAATGTCTTGAGTGCCGGGATCACGCCGGTATGCAAGCGACCGTCCAGCACGCCCAGTTCGATGTCGCTGGGCGGAATCATGCGGATATTGATGCGCACCTCGGGTCCCCGCGCCTTGAGTGCGCTGAGGGCATCGGTGATATACATCTCGGGCATGGTCACCAGATTATCGGTGATGCCGATGCTGAGCTCGCCCTTGAGACGGGCATGCAGGCCATTGACGCGTGTCCGGAATCCCGCCACGGCCGTCTGCAGCTGGAGGGTGGCATCGTAGACCTCGGCGCCCTCGTCGGTGAGGGCGAAGCCGCCGCGTCCTCGCTGGCAGAGCCGCAGGCCGAGCCGTGTCTCCAGGTCATTCATCGCCATGCTGATCGCCGCACGGCTGATGTTGAGCTCCACTTCGGCGGCGGAGAACCCGCCGCACTCCACGACCTTGCGGTAGATCCTCAGCAGGCGCAGGTCGGCATCGCTCGGCTGCCCCATCAGGGTCTCGCTGCGGGAAGGCATGGCGGGATTCCTCATCTCGACGACGGACACCTGCGAGGATAGCCCTGCCGGCCCGTAAAGTTAACCGGTGACTTGAACGAGATTCAGTATTTCTGGATTTAACTTATCCGCCGTCCCGCCTAGCTTTTTCGATAGCACCATTCATCACCGCCTATCGGCAGGAGAAGACATGTCGGATCGCGAGTTTCCCCCCATGGCGGGTTTGAGCCCGGAGCAGCTGGACGCCTACTGGATGCCGTATACCGGCAATCGGCAATTCAAGCGCGATCCACGCCTCATCGTGGGTGCCAAGGGCAGCTACCTTACCGATGCCCAGGGTCGCCAAGTCTTCGATGCGCTCTCGGGGCTGTGGACCTGCGGCGCGGGGCATTGCCGCCCCGAGATCACCGAGGCGGTCAGCCGTCAGCTCGGCGAGCTGGACTACTCGCCGGCCTTCCAGTACGGCCACCCCAAGGCCTTCGAGCTGGCCCATCGTCTGCGGGAATTGACGCCTCAGGGCCTCGATCACGTGTTCTTCACCGGCTCGGGCTCGGAGAGTGCCGATACCTCGCTGAAGATAGCGCGTGCCTACTGGCGCAAGAAGGGCAAGCCGAGCAAGACCAAGCTGATCGGACGTGCCAAGGGATATCACGGCGTCAACTTCGGCGGCTTCAGCCTGGGGGGAATCGGTGCCAATCGCACCGTGTTCGGCCAGGGCGTGGATGCCGATCATCTGCCCCATACCCTGTTGAAGGAAAACGCCTTCACCCAGGGCATGCCCGAGCGGGGGGCCGAGCGCGCTGACGAGTTGCTGGAGCTGATCGCGCTGCATGATGCCTCCAACATCGCGGCGGTGATCGTCGAGCCGCTGGCCGGCTCCGCCGGGGTGATTCCGCCGCCCAAAGGCTATCTCAAGCGCCTGCGCGAGATCTGCGACCAGCACGACATCCTGCTCATCTTCGACGAGGTCATCACAGGCTTCGGGCGCATGGGATCGATGACCGGGGCCGAGGAGTTCGGCGTGGTACCGGATCTGCTCAATGTCGCCAAGCAGTTGACCAATGGAGCGGTGCCCATGGGCGCGGTGATCGTGCAGGGCGAGATCTATCGGACCTTCATGGAGCAGGGCGGCCCCGACTACATGCTCGAGCTGCCCCACGGCTATACCTATTCGGGGCACCCGGTGGCTTGTGCCGCCGCCCTGGCCGCGCTGGATGTGCTCGAGAACGACCGCCTCATCGAGCGAGTCAGAGAGATGGCGCCGATCTTCGAAAATGCGCTGCATTCTCTCAAGGGGACGCGCTACATCAGCGACATCCGCAATTACGGCCTCGCCGGCGCTCTGCAGATCGAACCGTATCCCGGCGAGCCGGGGCGGCGTCCTTTCGAGATCGCCATGAAGTGCTGGGAAAAGGGCTTCTACGTGCGCTATGGCGGCGACACCATCCAGCTCGGCCTGCCGTTCATCGTCGAGCGCGAGGAGATCGATCGCCTCGTCAATGGGCTGGGCGACGCCATCGGCGAGCTGGAATAAATCAGACGACGCCTGTCGAGATGCGCGCCGGGGATAAGGCGCAGCGAGGGTCATCCGTCATGGATGACGGATGTAGCGCCCAGGGAAGGGTCTACAGCGCCCTCGCGAAGACTTGTCCACGGAAAGCGCATCGGAACGCCGGCACTCAAGCATTTCTCTTACGGTTGCATTCAAGAGGTGATACATGACCACACTCGGCCATCTGATCAACGGCTCACGCGTCGCCGGAGAAGGACGCACCCAGGACATCTTCAATCCCTCCACCGGTGAGGTCGGCGGCCAGGTGAGCCTGGCCAGCAAGGCCACCGTCGAGGACGCCATCGCCGCCGCCCAGGCCGCCTTTCCGGCCTGGCGCGACACGCCGCCCGCCAAGCGGGCGCGGGTGATGTTCAACTTCAAGCAGTTGCTGGAGCAGAACGCCGACGAGATCGCCCGGCTGATCGGCCAGGAGCACGGCAAGATCGTCCATGACGCCAAGGGCGAACTGCAGCGCGGCATCGAGAACGTGGAATACGCCTGTGGCGTGCCGGAGCTGCTCAAGGGCGAGTACAGCAAGAACACCGGGCCCGGCATCGACTCCTGGAGCGAGTTCCAGCCGCTGGGCGTGGTGGCCGGCATCACGCCGTTCAACTTTCCGGCCATGGTGCCGCTGTGGATGTATCCCATGGCCATCGCCTGCGGCAACACCTTCGTGCTCAAGCCCTCCGAGCGCGACCCGACCTCGGCGCTCTACATCGCCGAGCTGGCCCTTGAAGCGGGCCTGCCCGCCGGCGTGCTGAACGTGGTCAACGGCGACAAGGAGGCGGTCGATACCCTGCTCGACGACAATCGCGTGAAGGCCGTGAGCTTCGTCGGTTCCACGCCGATCGCCGAAACCATCTACCAGCGCGCCAGTGCCAACGGCAAGCGCTGCCAGGCCCTCGGCGGCGCCAAGAACCACGCCATCGTGATGCCCGACGCCGACATGGACAACGTGGTCAATTCCCTGAACGGGGCTGCCTTCGGCTCCTCGGGGGAACGCTGCATGGCGCTGTCGGTGGCGGTGGCCGTGGGCGACGAGACCGCCGACGCGTTGATCGCCAAGATGCAGACGCAGATGAAGACCCTGAAGGTCGGCCCCTTCCATGACGCCGACAACGACTTCGGCCCGGTGATCACCAAGGCCCATCAGGAAAAGGTCTGCGGCCATATCGACAGCGCCGAGCAGCAAGGCGCCGATATCGTGGTTGATGGTCGCCGTATCCAGGTACCGGGGCACGAGCACGGCTTTTATGTCGGCGGGACGCTGATCGACCGCGTCACGCCCGACATGACCTGCTATCTCGAGGAGATCTTCGGGCCGGTGCTGTTGGTGGTGCGTGTCGGCACAATGGAAGAGGCCATGCGGCTGATCGACGACCACGAATATGGCAACGGCACCTGCATCTACACCCGTGACGGCGAGGCGGCGCGCTACTTCAGCGATCGTATCCAGGTGGGTATGGTCGGCATCAACGTGCCGCTGCCGGTGCCGGTGTCCTATCACAGCTTCGGCGGCTGGAAGCGCTCGCTGTTCGGCGACCTGGCCGCCTACGGGCCCGACGCCGTGCGCTTTTACACCAAGCGCAAGACCGTGACCCAGCGCTGGCCGTCGGCCGGCGTCCGAGAGGGCGCACAGTTCTCCTTTCCTTCCTGACGCTCGATGGCCCCGCTTCAAACGGGGCCATCGCTTCCTTGGCTAGCAGCAGTGCCTAGCTGCCGGCACTGCCCGCGAATTGCGCGAAGACCTCGTCGCCGGTCAGGCACGGAGTGTCGTTGGCGAAATCGTAGAAGCTCGGTTTTTCGTCGATGAAAATCTGCTGGGTGATGGCCCAGGGTTCGCCGGCATCCAGCAAACCGACGGGAAAGGCGTAGTGCTGCCCCTGGGTGAGACGATAGAAAAGGTGCGTGCCGCACTGGCGGCAGAAGCCGCGCTCGGCCCAGTCCGAGGAAGCGTAGACGCCGACGTTTTCCTCGCCCTCGAGGGTCATGGGCGCGTCGCTTTCGACGGCGAACATCGGCCCGCCGCTCCAGGTCTGGCACATGCGGCAGTGGCAAATGCTCACGTCATGACGCTCGAGCGTGACACGGATGCTGACGGCGCCGCACAGGCAGGTGCCTCGGCTCTCTTGGGATGCTGACATGGTGGGCTCCTTCTGGTGAGGGTCGATGAAGACCGGCAATGTCGTCAGGAATGGGGGAGTCAGTCAATGGCCTCGATGGCGTCGGCGACGGCCGCCTTGACGCGATTCAAGTAATCGCTGCCGTTGGAGGGCGGCGTGGGGTCGCTGGTCATGACAAGGGTGGTGTCATGCTCCGGCACCACGAAGAGCAGTTGCCCGCCATACCCCCAACCATAGTAGACCGGAGTCTCGGCGAGGTCGGTCATGAACCAGCCATAGCCGTAGTCGTCCTGATTGAAGTGTGAGCGAGTACGCGGCTGCCAGGAACGTTCGATCCACGAGGCGGGCAACACGTGCTGGCCGTCATGCATGCCCTGCTGCCGGTAGAGCTCGCCGATCTTCAACAAGGCGCGTGGCGTGAGCCCCATTTCGTTGCCTCCGAAATAGATGCCTTGCGGGTCACGCGTCCATGGCGGTACCTCGATCCCCAGGGGAGATCCCAGCCACTCGCGCATCAACGAGAGCGTATCGCGGCCACTGGCATCGGTCAGCGCGGCCGACAGCAGGTGGCTGTTGCCGGTCGAATACAGCATGCGACCGCCGGGATCGGCGACGAAGGGGCGCGACAAGGCATTGCCGACCCAGTCGTCGCTGGCCACCCAGCCACCGTAGTTGGCGCCGGAGGTGCGCTCGAGTCCGGCCTGCATCGACAGCAGGTGGCCGACCTCGATGTCCTGGACACGAGGATCGGCGTCACGAGGCACTCGGCCATCCAGCAGCTCGGTGATCGGCTGGTCGACGCCCTGGATGACGTCACGGGCGATAGCGGCTCCCACCAAAGCCGAGATGAGTGTCTTGGAGAGCGACTTGATGTTGGTGATGTCGTCGGGGGAGTGGCCGCGCCAGCCACGGGCGACGAGAGTTTCGCCGTCGACGGCGATGAGCAGGGTATGCGTGCGCGGCAAGTCGCCGAGCCGTTGCGCGGCGTCCTCCAGGGCGGGACGATCGATGGCCGCCATGGCATGCGGTGTCATGCCGGCGAAGGCGAGGGCAAGGACCGGCAGGCGCCAGGGATGCATGAATCGGGATAGCATGCGGCAAGCCTTCCATTGCAGACAAAGCAATAGTGTGGCCGATGCCGAGCGATACCCCCAACGTATGCGGTGCAAAAAAAAAGTCCCCAAGAAGGGGACTAGGGGAGCACGCCAGCTCACTCGGTTCATCGCTGTCATCAGCGACGTTGAAAAAGGTTGAAGCGTTTGCCCTGTCGCATGGGCCGTGCTTCGTACCTTTTGATTAGCGAGGCGCGTGCCATGTTTGTTAATTCTCTTTAAATACAACTCATTAGGAGGTCTGGCGGGTAGGAAAGGCGTGCCGTGACGTGCCGAAACGGGGGCGCCGTGCCCCAAGACGGGCAAAATGCCCGCCCCGTTGCACCATGGAAGGGCGGTGCGGCCTAAATCACCGAGAGCAGACCGCCGTCGACATAGATGATCTGGCCGTTGACGAAATTCGAGGCGGGAGCGGCGAGATAGACCACGGTGCCGACCAGGTCGTCCGGCGTGCCCCAGCGGCGCGCGGGCGTCCGATTGATGATCCAGTCGTTGAACTCGGGCTTGTCGACGAGGGGCTGGGTCATTTCAGTGATCATGTAGCCGGGGCCGATGGCGTTGGCTTGAATGCCGTGCTCGGCCCATTCTGCGGCCATCGACTGCGTGATCAGGCGCACGCCCCCCTTGGCGGCGGTATAGGCGCCGACCGTCGGACGGGCTACCGAGCTCATCAGCGAGCCGATATTGACGACCTTGCCCCCCTGACCGCGAGCGATCATCCGCCTGGCCACGTGGCGTCCCATCAGGAAGGTACTGCTCAGGTTGGTGTCGAGCACCTTCTGCCATTCCTCGTGGGATGTCTCGACGAGCGGTTTGCGCAGCTGGATTCCGGCATTGTTGACCAGGATGTCGATGTCGACGCCCTGGGCATCGAGGTCGGCGAGCGCCCTCTCGATGGCGGCCTCGTCGGTGACATCGAACGAGGTGACGAGCACGTCGTGCCGCGCCTCGGCCAGGGCCTGCCGGGCCTGCTCGAGCTTCTCGGTGTTGCGTCCGTGCACGATCACGCGCGCGCCGGCTTCCGCCAGGCCCTTGGCCATGGCATACCCGAGGCCGCCGGATGAACCGGTGATCAGGGCCGTCTTGCCGGTGAGATCGAATAGCGTCATCGCGTGTCATCTCCTTGTGTTGTCGTGTGGCGGGTGTCATGACGAATGCCCCGACCAGTCTAGCGCGAAATGTATCGACACGATGATGCTTCTTACCCACCGATACCCAACACCGGATAGAGCGAGGCCACGAGCAATACGGCCATGGCGATATTGAACGCGCGACGACGCCGGTCGCTTGAGAGCCAATGGCGAACCACCGTGCCCAGCCAGGCCCAGATGGAAATCGCTGGGAAGCAGACCAGGGCGAAGGCAGCCGCCACCAGCATGATGGCCAGTAGCGAGCGGTCGGGCGCGTAGAGCGTGATCGCCGACAGGCCCATCGCCCATGCCTTGGGATTCACCCACTGAAAAGCCGCGGCTTGCCAGAAGGTCATCGGTTGACCGCCGGTCGCCGTGTCCTTCAGTGGCGCGGCCGTGGCGATCTTCCAGGCCAGCCAGAGCAGGTAACCGATGGAGAGAACCTCCAGGATGTTACGAAGAAGTGGAAAGGCGTCGAACAGTGCCATCAGTCCTACACCGGCCATCAGGGTCAATACGGTCAAGCCGCCGACGATGCCGATCATGTGCGGTACTGTTCTGCGAAACCCGAAGTTGGCACCGGAAGCCATTAGCATGAGGTTGTTCGGTCCCGGGGTCGCGGTGGTGACCAGCGCGAAGCCCAGCAGGGCAGCGAGTGTGGAGAAATTCATGGACGATCCTCTCTTTGCATGTGGTGTGAAATTTTAAGAGAATCGTTACGCAATATTGGGTTTTATATCGTCTTTTATGCGCGTTTTATGCAATGAAGGAATGAAATGGATGCTGTAGACCGCAGGATATTGCAAGAGCTCATGCAGGATGGTCGTATCAGCAACGTGCAACTGGCCGAGCGTGTCGCATTATCCCCTTCGGCATGCCTGCGTCGTGTCCAGGAGCTCGAGCGTACAGGGGTAATTCGCGGTTATCGCGCGGTGACCGATCCCCAGCGCATGGGCCGCGGATTCGTGGCTTATGTCACGGTGGGATTGTCGTCGCACACCAAGACCGCTCAAGAAACCTTCGAGCGTGCCATGCATGTCGCCTCCGACGTGGTCGAATGTCACAACATCGCCGGCACGTTCGAGTATCTCTTGCGCGTCGAAAGTCAGGATCTGGCAAGCTACAAGCGCTTTCACACCGAAATGCTGGGGACGCAGCCCCATGTCAGTGCGATCACGACGCACATCGTGATGAGCTCACCGAAAGACGAGCGGCGTTAGTCGGTCGACCGGTGCCGGATGCACCGGTCGTGGCAGGGAAGCAATGGCGTGCATCGGCAGAGCGCCGACGCACAACCTCACAAGTTGGCGAGGATGGTTTCGGCGCTGCTCTTCTCGACGCCCTTTTCATCGACGCCCAGATAGCTCACCACGCCATCGTCGACGATCATGGCGTAACGCTGGCTGCGGGTACCCATGCCGGCGCCGCTGGCGTCTTTCTCCATGCCGATGGCGCGGGTGAAATCGGCATGGCCGTCGGCGAGCATGGTGATCGCCTGGGCGTTTTGATCCTGCTGCCAGGCGCCGAGCACGAAGGCGTCGTTGACGGCCAGGCAGGCGATGGCATCCACCCCCTTGGCGAGGATGTCGTCGGCGTTGATCACGAAGCCCGGCATGTGGGTGTTGGAGCACCCCGGCGTAAAGGCGCCGGGCACCGCGAACAGCACCACGCGCTTGCCGGCGAAGAACTCGCCGGTATCGAGGTCTTCCGGGCCGTTGGCGCCGTTGGTCTTGAGGGTGACGTTGGGCAGCTTGTCGCCTACCGCGATGGTCATAGCGAACTCCTTTTGGTGTCGATCCTGACCGTTCACAGTGCGCCATTCATGCCGGCTGCCGCAACCCCTCACTGGCCGGAGGGGCAACATGGCGACAGCCACCGCCATGGCGGTGGCCTTGTGTCGTGGCCCGGTAAGCGGGGGCGGTTCAGCGCGCCGCGATGGCATCGCCTGGAGTGTCGTGACCCGCGACGGCGTTGCGGTAGGCGGCATCTTCCTCGGCGAGGACCTGTGGCGAGAAGCGCACCAGCAAGGCGCAGAACGATGCAAGCAGTACGGCCAGGCCAAGATAAAACAGCCCTTGCTGATAACTCAGCGACTCGCTGCGGAACAGAAAGCCCGCCGCCACGGCGCCGGCGTTGCCGCCGGCTCCCACGATGCCCGCCACGGCGCCGAGCGCCTTCTTGTTGATGAAGGGCACGACCCCGAAGGTGGCGCCCTCGGCCATCTGGGTGAACAGGCTGAAGACCAGCATGATGCCGATGGCGAGTGCCAATGTCTGCATCTGGGCGAAGCCCATCAGCGCGATGCCTTCGCAGAACATGGCGATGAACAGCCAGCGCACGCGTCCCCTGAGGCCGCCATGACGGGCGAACAGGTCCGAGAAGATGCCCCCCAGGGTGCGAGCGAACAGGTTCATCAAGCCGAACAGGCCGGCGATCAAGCCGGCAGTGGCCAGATCGAGCTCGAAGGTGTCGAAAAAGTAGATGGCGGCGATGTTGTTGATGGTCAGCTCGACGCCGAAGCAGGCCGCATAGACGATGAACAGCGCCCATACGCGCACGTCCCGCATGGCCGCGCCGAAGCTGTGCGCCATGCCGTGCTCCTTCTCGGGATAGGGAAGTTCACCGCGTGCCCGAAGCGTGTCGAAGTTGCCGTCGGGCGCGTCCTGGGTAAAGACGTAATAGGCGATGCCGGTCAAGAACAGCACGATGCCGGGCACGACCATGGCCAGTCGCCAGCCGAGCGCTTCGTTGACGCCCAGCATCAGGATGCCGGAAAAGACCAGCGGCATCAGGATCTGCGTGGTGCCGCCCCCCAGGTTGCCCCAGCCTGCCGTGGTCGCGTTGGCGGTACCGACGACATTGGGTGCGAACATGATCGAGGAATGATATTGGGTGATCACGAAAGAGGCGCCGATGGCCCCGATCGCCAGCCGTGCCAGCAGGAAGGTCTCGAAGCTGTCGGCCAGGCCGATCAACATCACGGGAAGCGAGCCGAGGCATAGCAGCCAGGTGTAGGCCTTGCGTGGCCCGATCTTGTCGCAGAGCAGGCCGATGACCAGGCGGACCAGCACCGTGATGGCGACGGAAGCGATGATGGTGTTGCCGATCTGGGCCTTGCTCAGGTCGAGGTCTTCGCGCACCACGGCCATCAAGGGCGCGATGCCGAACCAGCCGAAGAAGCAGACGTGAAATGCGAACCATGACATGTGGAAGGCACGCATTTGCGGTGACTTGAGGCTGAAAAGCCGTATCTTGTTGGCTTTGTTGCGGATTTCCATGACTCATCCTCTCGCGATGAAATGACGGAGCTCGAACGCGACGCCGGCGACCTTCGGGGAAGGGCCGTGTGCTCGGGTTCGACGCACTCGTACTCACCTGGTGAGCCTGGTCCACGTCTCGGTACTGTTGAACAAGCAAGGGGTGTGCCAAAGTGGGATCGTCGGGCGAGTGCGCCACCGTGGGCGCCGCCGCCCCGTCGAATCCCGCGAGGAAGGTGCGGTAATGGTGCGGCACGAGGCGTCTTTGCACCGCTGCAATGCATCTTCGGTGCCGCGGCGACGTGCAGCCGGCCTGACGCCCGGGCTGCCGCGGGGCTTTTTCTGGCACGCAAGCTGCATTGCAAGTCGACAAGCACCCAGGAGAGGAATGCGCATGACCGTGAAGGTGCTGATCGTGGATGCCCGCCCGGAGCGTTCCCGGGCACTGGAGCAAGCGCTGCATGAGGCGGGGTTCGATGTGGTGACGCGCGTCGACGAGCATGACGACCTCTACGCCATCATGACGCTTGAGGTGCCGGATGCGGTGATCATCGACGCGGCCCTGCCGAGCCGCGACACCCTGGAGCACATGGGGCAGCTGGGGCGACGCTTTCCCAAGCCCATGATCATGCTGGCCGAGGAAGAAACCCCCGAGCTGACACGAGAGGCGACGAGCGTGGGCGTCAGCGCGTATGTAGTCGAGGATGTGCAACCCGCGCTGGTGCGTTCGATGGTCAACGTGGCGATCGCCAGCTTCGAGTCGCATCGTGCCTTGAAGGGGGAGTTGAGCAAGACGCAGACCACCCTGGCGCAGCGGCGCACCGTCGAGCGCGCCAAGAGCCGGCTGATGCAAGCGCATGCCCTCACCGAAGATGATGCCTATCAATGGCTGCGCAAGCGTGCCATGAACCGCCGATTGACCATTTTCGAGGTGGCCCAGGCGGTCCTGGCCACCGACGATTCCGAGTCGTAGGAGACATTGATGAACGATCGCCAGACGCCTCGAGATGCGTGGCCTTCGCCGGAACTCGACACGCTGACGCTGGGCATGCTGCCGCTCAACGATGCCGCGCCGTTGGTGGTAGCGCGTGAGCGCGGCTTCTTCGCCGAGCAGGGGCTGGACGTCACGTTGAGCGTGGAGTCGTCGTGGGCGGGGATGCGCGATGCCATGCAGTTGGCACTGCTCGATGGCGCACAGATGCTGCCATTGATGCCGCTGGCCTCGACGCTTGGGCTCGACGGTCGACGAACGCCGATGCTCTCGGCGCTGACCCTCAGTCTCGGCGGCAATGCCATCACCGTGTCCAACGCCTTGTACGACGACATGCTGGCTGCCGATCCCGACGCCATGGCGGCCTCACCGACCTCCGCCCGGGCGCTGGCGACGGTGGTGAGACAGCGGCGGGAGACGGGAGCGCCACCGCTGCGTTTCGCCAGCGTGTATCCCTTTTCCTCGCATCGCTATTTGTTGCGCTACTGGCTGGCGGAAGGCGGTGTCGATCCCGATCGCGATCTCGAATTGCGCGTGGTACCGCCGCCTCTGGTGGCACAGCAGCTCGAGGCCGGATGGCTGGACGGCTATTGCGTGGGCGAGCCCTGGAATACGCTCGCGGCACGCCGCGAACGTGGGCGTGTGCTGATCGGCAGCCACGCCATCTGGCAGAACGGCCAGGAGAAGGTTTTCGCGGTACGCGAAGAGTGGGCCCAGGCGTATCCGGCCACGCACCGTGCTGTCTTGCGTGCCTTGTTGAAGGCATGCGCATGGCTCGAGGCTCCGGCGCACCGAGGCGAGGCGGCACGCCTGATGTGCGAGCGGGGGTATCTGGATGTCGCGCCCAGCGTGGTCGAGGACAGCATGCTGGCGGAGGGGGCGTCGCTGACGCATGGCATGAGTGTCTTTCATCGTCATGCCGCGAATTTCCCGTGGCGCTCCCATTTGCTCTGGTACGCCGGGCAGATGCGGCGCTGGCAGCACCTGGACGTCGACGACGCGGTGCTTGATGAGTGCCTGTCCCGTTGTGTCCGGCCGGACCTGTTTCGTGAGGCCGCCGATGACCTGGGCATCAATTATCCGTTGGTGGATGCCAAGAGCGAGGGCGAGCATGGGGGCGCCTGGGTGATGGAAGGGCGGCATGGTCCGCTCGACATGGGCGGCGACCGGCTTCTGGGCGGTGCCCGATTCGCACCTTCCCTGCATTCATGACCCCTGAAAACGCCACGCCCCACCAGAAGGTGGGGCGTGGTGCTGATTGCTCGACGAGCGAGGCCGGGATCAGCCTTCGTCGCCGCTGTCCTCGTCGAGACGCACGCTGGCGATGGCCGGGGCGTCGGCGTCGCTTTCCAGCTTGGCGAGCAGCGGTTTGGACTGCTTTTGAAACGCCGCCAGTGCCTTGCCTTCCAGGCTCTGGTTCTCGGGAAGCTTGACGCGCATGGCATCCACCGCACGGTTGTTGACCATCACCTCGTAATGCAGGTGCGGCCCCGTGCTGCCACCGGTGTTCCCCGACAGTGCGATTTTCTGCCCCATCTCGACGCGATCGCCCTCGGAGACGAGACGCTTGGAGAGGTGCATGTAGCGCGTCTTGTAGCCGTTGTCATGGCGGATGACCAGGTAATTGCCGGCGCCGCCTGCCTGATAGGCGGACTTGATGACGCGACCGGCGGCCGGTGCGTCGACGGGCGTGCCGGTACGCATGGCGAAGTCCGTGCCGCGATGCGGGCTGATGCGCCCGGTGATCGGGTGATGACGACGCAGGTTGAAAGGCGAACTGATGCGATAGTGACCTTCGAAGGGGTAGCGGTTGAACGCGGGATCAAGGCTTTGCCCATCGGGCGTGTAGAAACGGTCGTCGGCGCTGTTGCGGACGACGGTCAGGTCCATGCGTTCGCCCTGGTACTGGGCGGCCAGGATGCGCGAATCGACGCTCTCGCCTTCGAGCATGTCGGATTCGACGAGCACCTGGAAGTGATCGCCGGCCCGGGTGTTGCGGCGAAAATCCAGTTTCTTCGACAGCAGGTTGGTCAGTTGGGCGACTTCCGCGCCGGAGAGCCCGGTGGATTCCGCCGACAGCGTGAAGCTGCCGCTGACCGTGCCGGCGAACAGGCGCTGAGTGGCCTCGGTCGCCTTGGTGATGTTGGAGACGTCGAAATCGTCATGCGAGGAATCGCGCTCGATCAAATAGCCTTCGCGAGCGTTCTTCATGACGCGCAGTGCGAGCAGGTCGCCTTGTTCGTCGAGCTGGTAGTCGAACGAGCGGCCCACGCGCCAGCGGGTCAGGGTGTTCTTGTCGGGAACGCTGTCGAGGATGTGCATCACGTCACTGTAGCCGAGACCAAGCGTGCGCTCCGCCATCTGGGCGAAGGTGTCGCCCTTCTGGACCGTATAGGTTTCCCACTCCGGCACGAATTCCTGCTGGGCGGCGATTTCCCGCTCGAGATTCGGGGTGCCATCCTCGTCATGCAGTTCCATCGGGTCGATGGAAAAGTCTTCGTAGGAGGTGCCGCCCAGTTCTTCGCTGTCGTAATCGCTTTCGGACGCTAGCTTCGGCAGCTGAATGGCGACGTGCATTGCGGCGTTGGCAATATGAGCGTGCGTATCGCGAGTCTCGAAGGCTTGGGCTTCGGGCAGCGCATTATCCTTGGCATGCGCTTTGTCGATCAGGCTGACATCGACGATTTCCTGGGCCTTGAGATCGCTCAGCGGGATGTTCCGTGTGGTCACGGTTGCCAGGGTATCGAGGGCCTCGCCACCCAGTGTGGAAGCGGTCGAGTCGCTGGAAGTCGCCACTTTGGGGCTGGTGGCGTTGCCGCTGTCGTCGCCGACAACGGTCACGATCTGGTGTGCGCCCAGCACGGTCACCATGGTGGCAACCGGTAACAAGAGTAACTTATGCGTGCGGGGCAGCGAATGAAGAATTCGCAACATGATGAATAAAGGCCGTATATATGAACATGGAAATGGGTAAAAGCCAACGGAACCTTAACCCATGGCAAATAAAATGCCTATCCTGTTCATGCATACAGCCTATCATGCAGGCATGGCAAGCTGTCGTATCAGCCTGCCTGCCCTGGTGGCTATGTGGGTAATCCTTTACCTTTGCCACGCTTTGTACAGTAGTTGCATAAATTTACTCAGTCAAGGTGCCGTCCCGGTAGGCTTGCATGGCGGCCTCGAGCTCGTGGCGTGAGTTCATCACGAAGGGGCCATAATGTGCAATGGGCTCGCGGTGCGGCGTGCCGCGCAGGAGAAGGGCGCCTGCCGAGCCCGTTGCGCTCAGTGTCAATGCGTCGCCGGCGTCGAGGATGGCGAGGTGGCCGGCGGTTACCGGCTGTTCGCCTACATCGAGGGTGCCGCGATAGACGTAGACCAGCAGGGTGTCATCGGTGAGCCCCATCAGTTGCAGGGTGCCGCCTTCGAAGCGCGCATCGGCGACTGCGGCGTTGCCTGCCAGAGCATCCAGGGGGCCGTCGATTTCTGCCGACGCATCCTGCCAGTGGCCGCCGAGTGCGATCAACGTGGCGCCATCCGCGTCGAGACGAGGCATTTCCTGTGCGCGAATATCGCGGTAGGTGGCGGGGCTGAGCTTGTCACGCGCCGGCAGATTGATCCACAGCTGAAAGGCGTGCAGGCCCTGGGCGTCGGTCAGGGGCATTTCCGAATGAATCATGCCGCGTCCGGTATGCATCCATTGTGCATCGCCGGCATGGATGGTGCTGCTGTGACCGAGGTGATCCTCGTGCGTCAGCCCGCCATGGATCACATAGGTCAGCGTCTGCATGCCGCGATGAGGATGCGGGGGAAAGCCGCGGATATAGTCGTCCGGCTGGTCGGAGCCCAGCTCGTCGAGCATCAGGAAGGGGTCGAGCCCGCCCTCGAAATCGTGCAGGCGCAGGATCTTGACGCCATCACCGTCTTGGCTGGGGTGGCTGGCGCGGATGTCGCGAATCCGGCGTGGCGTTGTCGTGGCATGGGACATGGAAAATCTCCTTTGCTTTTGTCTAGCATTCTAGTTCGGGTTTTTCGAAAATTAATCGCATATTGTTGGCTTCTTGCTTCGAGTATTTCGAATGAAAAATGTCACATTGGCGCAATGGCGCATGCTGGCCGCCGTGGTCGATCATGGCGGGTTCGCGCGTGCCGCCGAGGCCGTGCACAAGAGTCCTTCCACGCTCAACCACGCGGTGCACAAGCTCGAGGAGCAATTGGGAATCCGCGTTCTGGAACCGGTGGGACGTCAGGTGCGCTTGACCGAGTCAGGCGCGATGCTGTTGCGGCGTGCCCGCCAGTTGCTGGAAAGCGCCGAAGCCCTCGAGGATGTCGCCGGGCGTCTGGCCGAAGGGCTCGAAGCCGAGGTCGTGCTCGCGGTGGACCAGATCTTCCCGCCGGATGCCTTGGCGCATGCGCTGGATGCCGTCTCGCGGGAATATCCGCATGTCCGCGTTCAGCTGCATGAAACCGTGCTCAATGGCGGCATCGAAATGCTCTATGACGGGCGCGCCGACCTGGTGGTATCGGGTATCGCCGCGCAAGGATTTCTGGGCGAGCCCCTGGTCAACGTGACGTTCCTGGCGGTGTCGCATCCCGACCATCCCTTGCAGCATCTGGGGCGCGAGCTCGATTTGCGCGATCTGGAGCAGCATCGCCAGCTGGTGGTGCGCGACTCGGCCCTCCGCCAGTCGATGGATGCCGGGTGGCTCAAGGCCGAGCAGCGCTGGACGCTGAGCCATCTGGAGACCTCGCTCGACATGTTGTGCCGGGGGTTGGGGTTCGCCTGGATGCCGACGACCCGCATTCGGGATGCCCTGCGCCAGGGCACGCTGGTGCCGCTGCCGCTCACCGTGGGAGGGCGTCGCGAGGTGCCGATACAGTTGATTTTCCGCGACCGGGATCGTGCGGGACCGGCGACACGCGCGACGGCACGCTCACTGCATGATGCGGTGGCGCGCTGCTGTGACGAGCATTCGACAGAAACGAACGGTCGGGCCACTTAAATGCGCTTGAGCTTCGATGGCATCGTTTTATGGGGTATCCGGAATTTCTGGTTGATAAAATGCCAAAGATGTAAAGAAGAAAATCTTTCTCAGCGGATTATCTGATTGATCCTCTTCAGCCTACTCTACTGCCAATTTTCTGTTTCCACCTTCGCCTGAGTCTTCATAGCGATGCTGACTAGGGAGGACAGCGAGAGCTGGGCAAGCGTCAAAGCGGTTCTGGTTCATGCGCAATCCGGACACCTGCACAACATTCCTCTTGTAAGAAACCGATCAAATTCTCTAGGTGCCCATACTCGGGTATACAGACAATCGTGCGGCTATGTTTCTCCTGCCGGATCAGCCCTACCTTGGCCATGCGCGCAAGGTGATGTGATAGCGTCGAAGCAGGAATACCCAGCCCCTTCTGGATATCTCCGACCGAAGCCCCATCATGGCCAGCTTTGACCAGAAAGCGGAACACGGACAGTCGGTGACTATTCCCTAGCTCAGCTAAGCTGGCTGCAACCTTTTCGTGATCCATAGCACGCCCCAATAATTCGATGTTTCTAGAATTATAGTTGACAGGTCGGATAAACGCAAGTAAGCTGCGTACATCATTTCGACAATACTAGAAATATAGGAGTAATATTGAATGTCACCTCAACTCCAAGACGCTCTAGGCATGTTCGCCTTTCTCGCTATCGAGCTATCGGTTTTATTCATTGGCATTAGCTTGCTGGTCGGAGTTCTTCAACGTCACATCCCACCATCCAAGGTGGAAGCGTTACTGACTTCCAGTGGGAAGCGAGGCTATTTTCTTGCTGCTGGTTTAGGAGCTATAACGCCCTTCTGTAGTTGCTCGACTATCCCCATGTTGAAAGGGTTGATTCGGGCACGGGCCGGTTTTGGGCCGATGATGGTGTTTCTTTTCTCATCTCCGTTGCTGAATCCTATCGTCGTCGGCCTGCTGGTTGCCACGTTTGGATGGACACTTACTGCTATCTATGTGCTCGCCGCTTTGGTGGTCGCGGTAGGTGCCGGATGGCTGCTTCACACGCTTGGCTTCGAGCGTTATGTGCGCCGGACGGCGACACAAGAGAGCAGTGGATGTAGTTCATCAGCAAGCCCGTGCAGTGCTACATCGACCGCATCGAGTTGCGGCACCAACAGCTGCGACACCACTCCGAAGACGGCTTCTTGCGGGGCTGATAGGAAGACAACAGTCTCTACGTCTAGCGAATGCTGTGACAGTCAACCCACTGTCACGGTTAAGAAAGAAGGGAAGTACAGTGGTGTGTGGCGGGAAGCTTGGTCGGACTTTATCGATGTGTTGCCTTACCTGCTCATCGGTATTGCGATTGGCAGCGTGATCTATGGTTTCATGCCCACTGACTTATTGGAGCAGTATGCAGGCCCAGATAATCCCTTTGCCATTCCAGTTGCCGCTGTCATCGGCGTGCCGTTGTATATTCGCGCTGAAGCCGTCATACCTCTGGCAGCGGCTCTGATGGCCAAAGGCGTGGGTGCCGGGACGGTGCTAGCGTTGATCATCGGCAGTGCCGGAGCCAGCCTGACTGAGCTCATTCTGTTGCGCTCTTTGTTCACGCTGAAGCTTTTAGCGGCGTTTTTAGCAGTCATTTTTGCTATGGCGATGATTGCCGGTTACGCCACCTACCTGTTTTTCTGATCAAGGCGGGAGATGATTAATTCGTTAAGCCTTCCTGGGTACCAGTTGGTGGATTCTGATGAGCAGAATGAAGACATACATTTTCGGCTTGAAGCACCTACACCAGTAGCCTGCGAGGGGTGCGGCGTGCAGGGTGAGTTCGTGCGGTTCGGCAAGCGTGACGTTCCCTATCGTGATCTGCCCATCCACGGCAAGCGGGTCACTCTCTGGGTGGTCCGCCGCCGATACACCTGCCGGGCCTGCAAGACAACATTCAGGCCCCAGCTACCGG
>NZ_JBDOOX010000011.1:0-75707 GCF_039830575.1 Chromohalobacter sp.
TGTACAATCACCATATCCCGCAGAAAGCGCTGCATCATCAATCGCCGATCACGGCGATGAAGGAATGGCAGGCCAAGCGGCCTGAGTTATTTACCAAACGGGTGGTTAATCACACGGGACCCGACAAGTGACTGATAAACTTCGCCATAGGCCATTGGCGTGGCATTGCCCCCCATTTCGTCGATCATCTGGACATAAAGGTCGTTGTTCATGACACGTACCTTGAGGCCCTCGACGTCGTCGGGCGTCTCCACCGGGTGGTCAGTGTTGTAGAGGCTGCGTGCCCCGGAACCGAACCAGGACAGAACGATCAGGTTTTTCTCGGCGAGCGCATCGGCGAAGCGCTCGCCGATCTCGCCATCCATGACGCGGTACATGTCGTCCGGACTTCTGAAAATGAAAGGCAGTGACAGGACGTTGGCGGCGGGTACGATTGGCCCCATCGGCCCCATGTTGAAATTGGCGAAATCGAGGGCGCCGCTGCGGGTCTGCTCGATCGCGTCAGGCTGATCGCCCAGCACCGCGTTATGGTATACCTTGGGCTCAACACGCCCCTCTGTCTTTTCAGCGACTTCCTTGGCAAAACTTTCCAGGGCCTTGCCATTTGGATAACTCGGCGGGTGGATGTTCCATCCCCGCCAGCTTTCCGCTTGCGCTGTCGTCGAAATGGAAACACTCAGCAACATACCGAGCATCGCTGCCGCTTTTACACAGCTTGCCATCTTGAGTCTTTTATTGGTCTGCATGACGTGGCTCCTTATGGTTCTATTTCATTTTGTTAAACTGACCATACTCAGTAATTGACGCCCTCCTGGCTTCTCGACACGTAAAAGATCAAAAACCAATGCCTTCTCATAGCGGGCATTACGTAAGCATTATGGTTATAAATCCAGACGTGCCGTTTACGATAATTCGCCGTCTTCAAACTCTCTTCCACATCGAATGCGGTTCAACGCATTTATGTCCTTCATCAAGGATGCACGAGCGTCTGTGTGTTAAACCGGCCACTTGCCCGTTGGGCTAAATAGCCGGCTGTCTCATGACAGCATCAGCTTAGACCCTAGCCTGAATGTTGTCATACATCATACCTGTTATGACGTATAGACATTAGGCTAAGATAACGAAACGCAACGTGAGGGCCGGGTTGCACGGCCGGCCGGCAGCCACAACGCACCGGCGCGTGCTGCAAGCAGCACGCGCCGGTCGGTAACTAGTTTTTAGACGTATCGTGTCCGCCGGTGGTGAGAATGAAGATCGTCGCGTTTAGTCGTAGATACTCTGACTGCGGAGATAATCGTCATAACTGCCGCTGAAATCGACGATATCGTCATCCTTCAGCTCGATGATACGGGTCGCCAAGGAACCGACGAACTCACGGTCATGGCTGACGAAGATCAAGGTGCCGGGATAGTTTTCCAACGCCAGGTTGAGCGCTTCAATCGACTCCATGTCAAGGTGGTTGGTGGGCTCATCCATCACCAGCACGTTAGGCTTCTGCAGCGCCAGCTTACCGAACAGCATCCTCCCCTGTTCGCCTCCGGAGATCACCTTGACCGACTTGCCGATGTCATCGTTGGAGAACAGCATGCGGCCCAGCGCACCGCGTACGGTCTGCTCACCTTCCGTGGTCCACTGCCGCATCCATTCGAAAAGCGTCTCACCGCCTTCGAAATCATCAGCGTGATCCTGGGCGAAGTACCCCACTTCCGCCGCATCGGTCCATTTCACCTCGCCCGCATCCGGCGCCATCGTGCCGACCAGGCAGTTGAGCAATGTCGTCTTGCCAATTCCGTTGGGCCCGATGATAGCGACTCTCTCGCCAGCTTCGACCTGCAAGTCGAAACGTTCGAACAGCACGTTGTCACCCCAGGCCTTGGAGAGCTTCTCCGCGTTCAATGCATGCCGGTGTATCTTTTTGGTCTGCTCGAAGCGAATGAATGGGCTGACTCGCGATGACGGCTTGACCTCATCGAGCTGGATCTTGTCGATCTTGCGCTGGCGTGACGTGGCCTGCTTGGCCTTGGAGGCGTTGGCCGAGAAGCGGCTGACGAACTGCTGCAACTCAGCGATCTCCGCCTTCTTCTTGGCGTTATCGGCATGCAAGCGCTCTCGCGCTTGGGTGGCAGCAGTCATGTACTCATCATAGTTGCCCGGGAAAAGCGTCAGCTCGCCGTAGTCGAGGTCCGCCATATGCGTGCAGACACGATTCAGAAAGTGACGATCATGAGAGATGATGAGCATGGTCGAGCTGCGTGAACGCAGAATCTCCTCCAGCCACCGGATGGTGTTGATATCCAGGTGGTTGGTCGGCTCATCGAGCAGCAACACGTCGGGATCACTGAACAGCGCCTGAGCCAGCAATACGCGCAGCTTCCACCCCGGTGCCACCACGCTCATCGGCTGGGTGTGCTGCACCAGAGGGATGCCGAGGCCGAGCAGCAACTCTCCCGCGCGGGCCTCTGCTGTATAACCATCGAGCTCAGCGTAACGCACCTCAAGGTCGGCGACCTTCATGCCATCTTCCTCGGACATTTCAGTCTGCGAATAGATACGCTCGCGCTCGGCGGCAACCTCCCACAGCTCCGTGTTCCCCATGATCACGGTGTCGATTACACGCTCGCTCTCGAACGCGAACTGATCCTGACTCAGCTTGCCGAGCCGCGTGGTGGCGTCCTTCATTACCTGGCCACTGGTAGGCTCCAGGTCGCCCCCCAGGATCTTCATGAAGGTAGACTTGCCGCAACCATTGGCGCCGATCAGGCCATAGCGGTTGCCCTCTCCGAACTTGACGGAGACATTTTCGAATAGCGGCTTGGCGCCGAATTGCATGGTGATGTTGGCGGTAGAGAGCAAAATCGAGGTTCTCGCGGGAAACGGCGTGAATGAGGCGACGGCGGACCTGGCAGTGCGAGCCCGGCCTGCGTCGAAGCGGCATTGTACGCGCTGGCAACGACCAGCGTCAGCGCCATCCTCCAAGAACACACTCAATCCCCGCGCAAGCGCGCGTACGAGCCCTGCTCCTTGTTCGTGCAAAGATCAGCACAATTCAAGTCAGGCGTATCGGGAAACATCAGCGCACTAGAGCGGGACGCTTGGGATCGAACTCCCATCCCGGGATCAGGTATTGCATCGCCATGGCGTCATTGCGCTGCGTCACGTCGAGACGCTTGTATGTCTCGTGCGCCTCCATGAGCTTATCGTCGTCCAGCTCGATGCCTAGACCCGGGGTCTTCGGCACGGTCAGCTTGCCGTCCCGAATCTGGAACGGCTCCCTGGTGATGCGCTGACCGTCCTGCCAGATCCAGTGGGTGTCGATGGCGGTGATCTCGCCCGGGCAGGCCGCGGCCACGTGGGTCATCATCGCCAGCGAAATGTCGAAGTGGTTGTTGCTGTGCGAGCCCCAGGTCATGCCCCACTCGTGGCACAGCTCACCCACCGCCACGGCGCCCTGCATGGTCCAGAAGTGGCAGTCCGCCAGGGGAATGTCCACCGAGTTGAGCTGCACGGCGTACTGCAGCTGCTTGTAATCGGTGGCGATCATGTTGGTGGCGGTAGGCAGCCCGGTGCGCTTCTTGAATTCCGCCATGGTCTCGCGACCGGAGAAACCGCCCTCCTGACCGCAAGGGTCCTCGGCATAGCTCAGCAGGTGCTTGATCGGCTCCAGCACACGCACGGCCTCGTCCAGCTTCCATGCGCCGTTGGGGTCCAGGGTCAGGCGCGCCTCGGGGAAGGCCTCGTGCAGCGCACGGATGCAATCGGCCTCTTCCTCGCCACGCAGCACGCCGCCCTTGAGCTTGAAGTCCTTGAAGCCATAGCGATCATAGGCGGCCCGGGCCAGGTTGGCGACGGCCTCGGGCGTCATGGCCTCGCGGTAGCGCACCTCGTCCCAGGCATCGACCGGGTCGGCCACGCGAGGATACGGCAGGTCGGTCTTGTCCGGGTCGCCGAGCAGGAACAGGTAGCCCAGGGCCTCGACCTCGTCGCGCTGGCGGCCGTACTGGCCCAGCAGGTCGGCCACCGGCATGCCCAGCGCCTGACCGAAGAGATCGAACAGCGCCGACTCGATGGCGGTGATGACGTGCACGGCCACGCGCAGATCGAAGGTCTGGCGCCCCCGCTCCTCCGGGCCGCCCTGAGCCAGCAGCCCTCGGGCCCGACTGAGCACCTGCTTGACCTCGTTGACCCGCGCGCCTTCCACCAGGCTGCGGCACTTCTCCAGGCCGTTCAGGATGCCTTCGCTGGAGGGAATCTCGCCGACGCCGCGGTTGCCGGACTCATCCTCCAGCACCAGTACGCAGCGGATGAACCAGGGCGCATGACCGCCGCTCAGGTTGAGCAGGAAACCGTCTTCGCCGGCGACCGGCACGACGTTCATCTTGGTGATCTTGGGAAACATGGCATTGCCTCTTGTAACGGTCGAAAGAACGAAGAAGGGTCAGGTCACCGGCGCCGGGTTGAAGAGCACCAGGTCGTTGTAAAGGCCGAGCCGGTCGGCGGCGACCCGCTGGCGGCCACTGGCCACCTCGAGGATCAGCTGGAAGAGCTCCCAGCCCATCTCCTTGATGGACGCCTCGCCGGTGGCGATGCGTCCCGCGTCGAGGTCGATCAGATCATGCCAGCGCTTTCCCAGGGTGGAGTTGCTGGAGACCTTGATGACCGGCGTCATCGGCAGGTTGTAGGGCGTGCCGCGGCCGGTGGTGAAGACCTGCAGGTTCATGCCGGCGGCGGCCTGCAGGGTGCCGCAGATGAAGTCGCTGGCCGGAGTGGCGGCGAAGGTCAGGCCACGCTTGCGCAGTCGCTCACCCGGGCCGATGACATCAACGATCGGCGAGTTGCCGGACTTGATCACCGAGCCCAGCGCTTTTTCGACGATGTTGGAGAGACCGCCCTTCTTGTTGCCGGGGGAGGTATTGGCGCTGCGATCCGCCTGGCCCTGAGAGAGATAGTCGTCGTACCAGGCCATCTGGTCGATCAGCGCCTGGCCGACCGAGCGATCTACAGCCCGCGGCGTCAGCAGGTGGATGGCATCGCGCACCTCGGTGACCTCGGAGAACATCACGCTGCCGCCGGCGCGCACGATCAGGTCGGTGGCAAAGCCCACCGCCGGATTGGCGGTGAGCCCGGAGAAAGCATCACTGCCGCCGCATTGCATGCCCACCACCAGATCGGCCACCGGACAGGTCTCGCGGCGTCGGCGGTCGAGACGCTCGAGGTGGCGCTCGGCCATGGCCATGATGCCGTCGATCATCTCGCCGAAGCCCTCGAAGGACTCATCCTGCAGGCTCAGCACGTTGGCCTCGGGATCGGCCGCCTTGGTGTTCTCGAAGATCCTCACCGGGCGATCCTCGACCAGGGTCGAGGGCTGCAACTTCTCGCAACCCAGCCCGATGATCATCACCTCGTCACCGAAGTTGGGATTCCGGGCCAGGTTCCTGAGCGTGCGAATGGGCACCACCGCGGCCGGCGCATTGATCGCCACGCCGCAACCATAGCTGTGGTTGAGCCCTACCACATCGTCGACGTTAGGGAAGCGCGGCAGCAGCTCGCGCTTGATGCGCTGGACCACGTGATCGACGGTACCCGCCACGCACTGCACGCTGGTGGTGATGCCGAGCACGTTCTTGGTGCCGACGCTGCCATCGGCGTTGCGGAAGCCCTCGAAGGTATAGCCCTCCAGCGATTCGGCCGGTGGCGCCGGGCGAGTCGCCAGCGGGAGATCCTCCAGCGCAGGCGGCATAGGCATGTGCAGGTTGGTCTCGTTGACGTGACCGCCCTGTGGGATGGCCGTGACGGCCGTGCCGATGACTTCGCCGTAGCGGATCACCTGGTCGCCCTCGGCCAGCGCCACCAATGCCACCTTGTGCCCCTGAGGAATCCTCGCCTGCAGCTCGATGCCATCATCGAGGCGCTCGCCGGCGGCCAGGCCGCCCTGGCCGACGACCACGGCGACGTTGTCACGCGGGTGGATGCGAATCACCCGAGGAGCCGATGTCGAGTGCGTCATGACCAAGCCTCGCGGTTGTGCGAATGACGGGAGTTCATGAGGAAGCCTCCAGGCGACGCTTGGCCCGGCTCTTCAGGCTCATCGTCACCGAGAAGGCTACCGAGGCGGCGATCAGCCCCCAGAGCACCACGGCGATGGGGCTCTTGGTGAAGAAGATCGAGTAGGTGCCGAAGGACTCCAGGCTCTTCACGAAGTAGACCTCCGCCTGTCCGCCGAGGATGAAGCCGATGATCAGCGGCGCGACCTCGAGCCCCACCTTCTGGATCAGGTAGCCCAGCACGCCGAAGATCAGCAGCGTCCAGACGTCGAACATGATGCCGTAATTGATCGCGTAGGCGCCGACCACGCACATCATCACGATGATCGGATAGAGGATGTATTTGGGTACCAGCACCACCTTGGCGATGTGCTTGATGGCGTAGAACATCAGGAAGAACATCACGACGTTCGCGAACACCAGGGCGATCATCATCAAGTACCAGGTATCGGCATTTTCTGGAATGAACAGCGGGCCGACCTGGATGCCCTGCAGGGTGAAGGCACCGATCAGGATCGCGGTGGTGGAATCGCCGGGGATGCCGAGCGACAGCAGCGGGATCAACGCGCCGCCGGTCAGGGCGTTGTTGGCAGACTCCGAGGCCATCAGCCCCTGGGGCGCGCCCTTGCCCATCTCGCTGGAATCACGGGACAGGTTCTTCTCCTGGGTGTAGGCCAATACCGAGGCAGCGCTCCCACCGACGCCCGGCAACATGCCGACGAAGGTGCCGATGAAGGACGAGCGCACCAGGTTGGTCAGCCGGCCCTTGAAGATGCCGAAGGAGAAGCCGCCGCCCTTGCCGAACTCGATGTTCTTGCCGGCCAGGCCGCTCTTCACGCCTTCTTCGGCCTCGAGCAGTATGGTAGCGATGCCGAAGATACCGATCAGTACAGGCAGCAGGGAGAACCCCTCGAACAGGTAGGGCTCGAGGAAATCGAACATCAGACGAGTGTGGCCGTTGCCGCCGTCCGAGATACTGTAGGTGCCGATCAGGCTCAGCCAGATACCCAGCACGCCGCTGAAGATGCCCACCAGCATGTTGCGGGACATGGAGGCGATGACGGTCAACGCCAGCAGGATGATCAGGAACTTCTCTACATAGGAAAACTTGATCGAGAATTCGGCCAGAACCGGCGCGAACAGGAACAGCACGATGGCGCTGATGAGGCCACCGATCAGCGACGCCACCACGCAGACCCTCAAGGCGCGTTCGCCCTCGCCCTTCTGAGCCATGGGGAAGCCGTCGAAGGTGGTGGTGATCGAGGATGGCGTACCGGGAATGTTGAGCAACACCGCCGGCACCATGCCGCCGGAGATGCCTCCCACGTAGAGGCCCAGCAGCAGCGCCAGGCCATGATTGAGGCCGAGCGCGTAGGTCAGCGGCAGACACACCGCCACGGCCATGGTAGCGGTCATCCCGGGGATGGCCCCGAAGATGATCCCGACCAGGGCCCCCAGGGCCGCCAGCAGGAAGAAGGTGATATCGAGTAACGACAGGATATCGAGCATGGAAACGTCTCCGCTACGGCAAGGTGATCTGGAACAGCTTGGCGAGAATGAACCACGCCAGGCTCGGCGCCACGAGCGCGTTGATGGCGGCCGTGATGACCTTGCGCTTGGTCCTGGTGTGCATGTACATCAGCGACATCAGGAAAAGGAAGGCCATCGACACGAACAGGAAGCCGTAGCCCGTGTAAGGAAAGAAGTTGCCGACCACCGACATCAGGTAGAAGTAGGCGACGATCAGTGCCAGGGTTCCGAAGAAACGGAACTTGTCCATGGACTCGCCCAGAATCGGCAACGTCCGCTCCCCTCGCCTGACAGCGACGAGAAAGGGCGCCACGTTGAACACCAGAATCAGGGCGAAGAGGCCGCCCATCAGCCAGTGAATGATATGGGGAAAGAACAGATGGGAGGTCTCGAAATCGATCGAGACGCTCAACAGGGATGACAGTCCTGATTCCATGGCGGCTCCGGTGAAGGCTCTCGCAAGGAGCCCTTTCGATCATTATGGGGACAAGCAATAGCCGCGAGCGCCGGCGGGTCTCCCCGCCAGCGATACCGCCTTACTGGATGTTGGTAATGATGTCCTCGTAGACGGACATCTTGCTTTCCAGGTAGTCGGCGGCTTCATCGGACGGCTTGAAGTTGGGAATGAAGAAAGCGTTCTTCTGAGTCTCCTGGATCTCGCCCTCGGCATAGATCTCGGCGAGCGCCTGGTCGATCTGGTTGACGATGGCCTGGTCCATGTCCTTGTTGTAGAGGAAGAAGAACTCTTTATCGAAGGTGAAGTTGTCATCGCCCATGGTGACATTCACGTTAGGCTCGACGTACTGCAGCAACTGCTCGCGAGTGGTCTGCCCCAGCCCGTCTTCCGGCGCCTGCTCGATGGTGCTGTTGCGTGCCGTGAGCCACAGGAAGCGCATGGCCTTCTGATCGTCTTCCGGCAGGCGGGTGTATTGCTCGTTGGCCTGCACGGTGCCGTTGATCAGGTCGGCCTGGTCGTCGAAGAGTTGCTGATTCTTGTCGGCCTGGGAACCCGTGTTGACGGCCACCAGGTTCTCCTCCATCCCCGGATGCTCGATGGCGATGGCATTCTTCAGGGCACTGAAGCCGATCTCCGACACGCCGCCCGGCTGGATGGCCACGCGTACCTCCTCGCCGTTGCCGACCGCCTCGATCACGTCGTCCAGGGTCTGATAGGGCGAGTCCTTGGGCACCAGATAGGCGTTACCGGGGTTGATGGCGACGGTCGGCCCGATGGTGTACTTCTCGAAGATGTTCTCATACCCCTCCACGCCATACAGGTACCCGAGGTAGGACTGATCGTGGAAGATCATCAGGGTGTTGCCGCGCGGATCGCGATCCAGGAAGCGGAAGGCCGAGCTCGCCCCCACGGCGTCCACCTTCATGTTGATATCGAGGTGCTCGGCCAGGGCATCGGCGACGATGCTGGAGTTCTGATAGGTATCGCCCCCGGTGGACGTCGAACCGATCACCACGCGGACGTTGCCACGCAGCGGGCCGTCGGCGGCCAGGGCCGCCGCACTGCCGAAGGCCATGCCGGCCATCAGCGCGGAGGTTCCGAGTGTCTTGTAGATGCTGGGCATGCTCATGAAAATTCACCTCTTCGCTGTCGTTGTTGAGAGTGGGTGAAGGTGGGCTGTCAGTAGCCCTTGGCGATCTCGATCAGACGTTCCAGACGAGCCCGCTCATCCGCATTCGGCATCTCCAGCGGTACGCGAACGCTGCCGGCGGGACGCCCAATGATCTCGGTGCCGGCCTTGATGAGGCTGACGGCGTAGCCCTTTTTACGATCACGCAGATCGACGAAGGGAATGAAAAACTCGTTGGTGATTTTCTTGACCGTGGCGCTGTCTCCCGCGCGCAGTGCGCGGTAGAACGTGAGTGCCATGTCCGGCACGAAGTTGAAGACAGCGGAAGAGTAGGTGTTGACGCCAATGGAGAGGTAGGCCTCGGCGAAAATCTCGGCGGTCGGCACGCCACCGACGTAAACCAGTCGATCGCCGACGGTCTTGACGATCTTGTTGAGCAATTGCATATCGCCCTTGCCATCTTTCAATCCGATCAAGTTCGGGCACTGATCGGCGAGCTGCTGGACCGCCGGCGCCTCGAGAACACCATTGCCACGGTTGTAATAGATCACGTTAATCGTGGTGCTGTCGCAGATCTGGCGGGCGTACTCGACCAGCCCCTCCTGCGGGCACTCGGTCAGATAGGGTGGCATCAGCAGAACGCCATCCGCGCCGGCCTCTTCCGCCGCGCGCGCGAATGCCTTGCCGCTCTCCACGCTCAACCCGGCGCTGGCAATGATGGGCACACGCCCGCCGATCACATCGACCGCCGTGCGCACGACGTCGCCGAACTCCTCGAGCGAGAGGTTGAAGAACTCCCCCGTGCCGCCCGCAACGAAGACCGCGGAGACATCATGACTC
Source organism: Chromohalobacter sp. (assembly GCF_039830575.1). Taxonomy (NCBI): domain Bacteria; kingdom Pseudomonadati; phylum Pseudomonadota; class Gammaproteobacteria; order Oceanospirillales; family Halomonadaceae; genus Chromohalobacter; species Chromohalobacter sp. The sequence goes on from NZ_JBDOOX010000011.1 coordinate 9,998, forward strand.
ACGAACCACTCGAGTCGCTTGCGATAGCTCGCGGCATCGAATCGTCCAGCGGCATCGAAATCGGTCACCGGGAAGGAAAGCAGGCCATCGCCAATCGCCGCGACCGTTTGTTCTTTGGAAAAATGCACCGTCATGTCCCTCGCAGCTGTCTTGTTGAGCGTGATGACATGAAGTCATCATGTCATACATCATACAACTGCAAGATAAGCACAGCCGCGTTGTCACACAACCTCGACATTGGTCGATCCCACCAAGGTCTTAATGACGGGAGTGATGCCCGCCATGACACATGCATGGCGGTATCAGGGGCGTTATGCCTGGGTCCCCTCGACGACCTCGAATTGCTCGAGCCCGCCGCCTTCGCCGAATGCCTCCGAGGGCATGGGGTCGGCATGTGCCTGCTTGAAATCGTCGCTGCCCACCCAGGCGCGGAAGGCCTCCTGGCTGTCCCACTCGGTTTCGACGAGATAGGGCGCCTGGTTGCCTTGTGGGCGCAAAACGCGCATGGCGCGGAATCCCGGCTGACGGTCGACCTGACTCGCCCGGCGCTGAAAGCGGCGTTCGAATTCCGCCTCGTAGCCGGGATTGACGTAAACGCGATTGATGACGACGAACGGCATGTGGGTCTCCTTGGGTGGGTATCGCCTATGAGGACAGGTCACGGGGCGACTGCCACTGGCGCAGCGTGGCACAGCCCGCCGCCCACACCTCGGCCTCCAGTGCCGCCACGCTCGCCGTCGGCATCGGCTGAGAAGCGCGCACGTCGCCTTCGACCAGACGACCGACCAGGGCGCCGACCAGCGGCATGTGACTCACCAGCAGGCACGGCGTCTGCGGGACTTGCTGCTGGAGCCAGTCGATCACCGGCTCGAGCGGCTCATCGGGCGTGATGATCGGCAGAGTATCGACGCTCAGGCCCAACGGCGCCGCGACCAATCGTGCGGTCTGCTGCGCACGCCGGTACGGGCTGGCGACGATACGCAGCGCATGCCGTACGTCATCGGTCAGCACCTCGCTCAGCCAGGCGCCCATCGCGCGCGCTTCCTGCTCGCCATGCTCGGTAAGTGACCGCTCGCTGTCGGGCGTGCCCGGCGCTGCCTCGCCATGCCGCATGATATACAGAATCGACATGTTCAAGTCTCCTCGGCGCCGGGTTCCAGCCTGCGCGCTTCGAATACGTCCTGACGGGAAAGAATGAACTCCACGTCGCTGCTTTGTTCCTGCTGCATCAGCATCTGTGCCATCTGGCGCGCCGGCACGCCGTTGAACAGCACCTGATAAAGCCCTTCGGCCAGCGGCATGTAGATATGCTCGCGACGCGCCTTCTCGCGGACCAGGCTCACGGTGTTGACGCCCTCCGCCACCTGGCCCAGGGCCGTGACGGCTTCTTCCAGGGTCTTGTCCTCGCCCAGCGCGAAACCGACGCGATAATTGCGCGAGAGCTTCGATGAGCAGGTCACGATGAGGTCGCCCACGCCGGCCAGACCGATGAACGTCAGCGGGTTGGCGCCGAGCGCCACCGCGAATCGACTCATCTCCGCCAGCGCCCGCGTCATCAGCATGCTGCGCGTGTTCTCGCCCATGCCGAGCGCTGCCGCCATGCCCGCGGCGATGGCATAGATGTTCTTCAACGCCCCGCCGAGTTCGACACCGTAGCGGTCATTACTGGCGTATACCCGGAAATAATCGCAACCGAGCGCCGACTGCACCCGGGCGCGGGTCAAGGGGTCGTCGCTGGCGATGACCGTGGCCGTCAGATGCTTCTGGGCGATCTCCGAGGCCAGGTTGGGCCCCGAGAGCACCCCGATGTGCGGAAAGCCGGTTTCTTCCTCGAGGATCTGGCTCATCAGCTTGAAGCCGTCTTCCTGAATCCCCTTGGTGGTGCTGACCAGGATTTGCGTCGGCTTTAGCCAGGGCAATGCCTGACGCACGACCGTCAGAAAGGCACTCGACGGAATCGCGATGAACACCAGTTCGGCGTCGCGGAGCACCTCTCGCATATCGTCGGACGCGACGACCGCAGGATTGATCGCGTAGTCCGGCAAGTAGCGGGCGTTGCGATGCTCGCGATTGATCTGCTCGATCAACGCCGGATCACGCAACCACTGGTTCACGCGGGCCCCATTGTCGGCGGCAATGCTGGCAATCGCGGTGCCGAAGCTCCCCCCGCCGAGCACGGCGACTTTAGGTCGTTCGTCGGTCATCAAGATTTCCTAGTGGCCTGCGAAATGACGCCATTGTAGCGAACCTGACGTGTCACGCACGCCCGATCATCGATGACATTGACGTGCCGCCGGCGCATGACGGAAACATGCCCCGCCCTTCGGCTCCCCTCAAACGACGACACCGCCCGAAGGCGGTGTCGTCGTGTCGCAGTACGGCCTTTCTGCGGGCCGCTCAGTCGACCATCGGCAGCAAGGCATCGATGCTCGACTTGGCGTCGCCGTACAGCATGCGCGTGTTCTCCTTGAAGAACAGCGGGTTCTCGATGCCCGAGTAGCCCGTGCCCTGGCCACGCTTGCAGACGAAGACGTTCTTGGCTTCCCAGACCTTGAGCACCGGCATGCCGGCGATGGGGCTGTTGGGATCCTCCTCGGCGGCCGGATTGACGATATCGTTGGAGCCGATGACGATCACCACGTCGGTTTCCGCGAAGTCGTCGTTGATCTCGTCCATTTCCAGCACGATATCGTAAGGCACCTTGGCCTCGGCCAGCAGAACGTTCATGTGACCGGGCAGACGACCCGCCACGGGATGAATCCCGAAGCGCACCGTCTTGCCGGCGGCGCGCAACTTGCGCGTCAACTCGCTGACCGCATTCTGGGCCTGTGCCACCGCCATGCCGTAACCGGGCACGATGATCACGCTATCAGCCTCGTTGAGCGCACTGGCCACGCCGCCGGTATCGATGGCGACCTGTTCGCCCTCGATCTCCGCGGCCGGCCCTTTGCTGCCGCCGAAGCCACCCAGGATCACGTTGACGAAGTTGCGGTTCATCGCCTTGCACATGATGTAGGAGAGGATGGCACCGGAAGAGCCCACCAGGGCCCCGGTGACGATCAGCAGGTCATTGGACAGCGTGAAGCCGATGGCCGCCGCCGCCCAGCCGGAGTAGCTGTTGAGCATCGAGACCACTACCGGCATGTCGGCGCCGCCGATGCCCATGATCAGGTGATAGCCGATGAAGAAGGCCAGCAGCGCCAATAGCAGCAGCGTCCAGAAGCCCGCACCGTTGAGGTAGGCGATCGCCAGCAACAGCGACACGATGGCCGCCGCGGCATTCAGCAGATGACCGCCAGGCAACTGACGCGGCTTGCCATCCACCTTGCCCGCCAGCTTGCCGAAGGCAATCACCGAGCCGGTGAAGGTCACCGCACCGATGAAGACCCCCAGCACCACCTCGACCTGCAGGAAGGTCAGCTCGGCCGGCGTCTTCTCGGCCACCAGCGCGGCGAAGGCCGAAAACCGCTCGCTGACGTCCCCGGCGAGTTGCGCGGCCATCACCCGGCGACGTTCCAGGTCGGCATTGAAGCCGATGAACACCGCTGCGAGACCGACGAAGCTGTGCAATGCCGCCACGAGCTGGGGCATCTCGGTCATGTCGACCTTCTTGGCCAGGTAGACGCCGATCCCGGCGCCGATCACCATCATCGGGATCATCCACCAGTAACCGCCGACATTGGGGCCGAACATGGTGAAGACCACCGCCAGCCCCATCCCCACGATGCCGTACCAGACGGCACGCTTGGCTTTTTCCTGATTGCTCAACCCCCCCAGCGAAAGGATGAACAACACACTTGCCGCCACCGCTGCGGCGGACACCAATCCTTGACTCAACATCGTCTTTTCTCCGCCGCGTTAGGATTTCTGGAACATGGCGAGCATTCGGCGCGTGACCAAGAAGCCCCCCACGATATTGATGGTGGCAATCAGCACCGAAATGCCTGCCAACAGCCCCACCAGGAAGCTTCCCGAACCGACCTGCAGCACCGCCCCCAGCACGATGATGCCCGAGATGGCGTTGGTCACCGCCATCAGCGGCGTGTGAAGCGAATGGCTGACATTCCAGATCACCTGGAAACCGACGAAGCAGGCCAGCACGAAGACGATGAAGTGCTGCATGAACGAAGCCGGCGCGACCAGCCCCAACAGCCCCATCACCGCCCCGCCGGCGACGAGCATCCCCACCTGACGCTTGGTCTGGGCGAGAAAAGCGGCATGCTCGGCGGCCTTCTTCTCCTCGGGCGTCGGCTCCTTGGGTTTCTCCTTCGGCGCCGACTGGCCGATCGCCTTGACCTTGGGCGGCGGTGGCGGAAAGGTGATCTCGCCTTGATGCGTCACCGTGGCACCGCGAATCACATCGTCTTCCATGTCGTGAACGATCACGCCATCCTTTTCCGGCGTCAGATCGGTCAACATGTGACGAATGTTGGTGGCATAGAGCAGCGAGGCCTGCGTCGCCATGCGCGAGGGGAAATCGGTATACCCGACCACGATCACGCCGTTGTCGGTCACGATGCGCTGATCGGGCACGGTGAGATCGCAGTTGCCGCCCTTCTCCGCCGCCAGGTCGACGATCACCGAGCCCGGCTTCATGGCATGGACCATGTCCTCGAGCCACAGCTTGGGCGCCGGCTTGCCGGGAATCAGCGCCGTGGTGATGACGATATCCACCTCGGGCGCCTGCTCGCGGAACAGTGCCAGCTGCTTCTCGCGGAACTCGGGGCTGGAAGGCGCCGCATAGCCACCGGTGCCGGAGCCATCCTGACTATCCTCGAAATCGAGAAACAGGAACTCGGCCCCCATCGATTCGATCTGCTCGGCGACCTCCGGCCGCACGTCGAAGGCGCGTACCACCGCGCCCAGGCTGGTCGCCGTGCCGATCGCGGCCAGCCCCGCGACGCCCGCGCCCACGACCAGCACCTTGGCCGGCGGCACCTTGCCGGCCGCCGTGACCTGACCGGTGAAGAAGCGTCCGAACTGGTTGCCTGCCTCGATCACCGCGCGATAGCCGGCGATGTTGGCGGTGCTCGACAGCGCATCCATCTTCTGGGCCCGCGAGATACGCGGCACCATGTCCATGGCAATGACCGTGGCGCCGGTCGCCTTGCAGCGCTCGAGCAGCGCCTCGTTCTGCGCCGGCCAGAAAAACGCGGTCAGGGTCTGTCCCTCGCGCAGGTAGCCGACTTCCTCTTCGCTGGGCTCGCGAACCTTGATGACCACCTCGGCGGTGGACCATAACGCATCGGCCCCCTCGACGATCTCGACGCCCGCGTCACGATAGGCGGCATCATCGAAGCCCGCGGCAAGGCCGGCTCCGGATTCGATGACACACGTATGCCCGAGTTTTTGAATGTGCTGGGCACTCTCCGGCGTCAGGGCGACGCGAGCCTCGCCCTGGGCGCGCTCTTTCGGCGCTCCGATCTTCATGACGCATCTCCCGTTTCACGATGGGATGGATACCTGGTGACTTTCATCCTTGACTCCTTGCTCGTTGCACGGGGGGTCCCATGAACGCTTGGCTAATATCGCGGGTCACTTTTCACCCGGCGAACTCTCGCGAACACGCCCGGTCATAAGTGACTCATTTCAAAAGCAGGGTCCCATGTGTTTAAGGAAAAACATCTTGAAAATCAACAATACAGTCAAAAAACTCCATCATAATCATTGTGTTATGGATGGCATAACGCAACTCTTATGCTACGAAAAAGATCATAACCCTCTGTTTTTGAATAAAAATAGACACCACTACCCAACCTCGCCATTTTCTTATGGCAATCATAAACGATGCATTATTTTCGCGCTTTCTTAGTTAAGAGCGTCGCGTGCTCGGCGACGCTCTTCGGTCTCTTTTCTGTCATCGTCAGCAGGTCCGATGCACGTCACGCACACTCGAAATCTCGGCGCCTTGCCGTTCGAGCAACGCGAGTCCCAGCCCATGCATCGTCGACGCTTCCCATCGGGTACCGTCAAGCGCGAGCAACGCCTGGTCGGCGCAGGCATCGGCAACGACAGTGACATCGAACCCCAGTGTCAGCGCGTGACGCGTCAGGGTCATGATCGCGCCCGTCGTGGTGACACCGGCCACCACCAAGTGCGCGACCCCGTGACGACGCAGCCAGGTGTCCAGATCGGTATCCACGAAAGGATCGTCGACATGCGTGGTGACCACTCGCTCACCCGGCAGCGGTGTGGCGCAGGGCAGGAAATCGGCCTCGGGACGGCCGGCACGGCAGGAGGCATCGGCCTTGCGGGAGAAATGCCGGACATGCACGATGCAGCCCTCGCCGCCTCGCCACTCCTTCAGCAGCAGCGTCAGCGACTCGGTCGGCCCGGCCGTGCCCAGGGGCGTCAGGAGGCCCGCATGGACCTGTTGCATGGCCACCACGAGCAGTGCGCTCGGCGCGGAGCGCCCCTCGTGCGGATGAAGCGACAGTACCTGACAGCGTGGTGGCGCCATGATGATCCCCCCGGGCGAGTGACTCGCCTTGAGTATGGTTCAACATGGCGCCTGAGGCGGAGGAAAGCGTGACGGAACGCGCCGATGCGTCCGGGCCCCGCCTAGGACGAGCAGGAAAGACAGATCACCGAGGCCTGAGGGGGCGGCGCGGCTGCCCAGCGCTCCATGCCGGGGCGCGCGGTGAAAGGGTCGGCGAGCAAGCGGCGAAATTCCACCAGCGGTGCCTCATCTCCCGCTTCCGCCGCCTCGATGACCTGCTGCGCCAGATGCGTGCGCAGCACGTAGAGCGGGTTGACCGCCTGCATGGCGTCACGGCGCGACGCGGCATCGCGCTCCTCTTCCTGAAGGCGCTCGTGATAGCGCGACAGCCAGGCCGACAAGCCTTCGACCGGCACCTCCTGGCGTAGCCACTCGCCGTCATCGACGGCCCATTCGCCCAGCGCACGAAAGGCACGGTGATAATCCGCCCCGGCCTCGGCCAACAGCGTCAGCCAGTCCTGCACCAATTGCGCGTCCCCCTCGACGACGCTTTCGAGCCCCAGGCGCGCACGCATCAAGCGCGCGTATTCTTGCTGCAGCGCCGGCTCGTACTCCGTCAGCCGGTCACGCAGGGCATCCGGCTCGGCCAACGGAGTCAAGGATTGGCCCAGCACCGAGAGGTTCCACAGCCCGACGCCGGGCTGCTGATCGAAGGCATAGCGACCATTGGCATCGGTATGATTGGGGACCAGCCTAGGGTCGTAGGCATCCATGAACGCATAGGGACCATAATCAAGCGTCAGCCCCAGTATCGACATGTTGTCGGTATTCATCACCGCGTGCACGAACCCGTAGGCCTGCCAGGCCGCGATCAGGCGGGCAGTGCGTGCCACGACATCGCCGAACAGGGCCTCCGCCGGCGACTCGCTCGCTGCCAGGGCCGGCCGGTGGCGCTCGATGACATGATCGACGAGACGCCGCATGTCATCGTGACGACGCGACTGATAGAGCCACTCGAAGTGTCCGAAACGCACGTGACTGGGGGCCAGACGCAGCAAGGTCGCGCCGGGCTCGACGCGTTCCCGCTGGACCTTCTCGTCGTTGGTCGCCAGCGCCAGCGCCAGCGTCGTGGGAACGCCCAGCCCCGCCATGGCTTCGCCGGCCAGGTACTCGCGTACCGATGAGCGCAGCACGGCGCGGCCGTCGCCGAAGCGCGAGTACGGCGTTTGCCCTGCTCCCTTGAGGTGCAGGTCCCAGTATCCGTCGGCGGTCTGCGCCTCGCCCATCAGCAGGCCACGTCCGTCCCCCAGTGCCGGATTGTAGACGCCGAACTGATGCCCGGTGTACTTCTGGGCCAGCGGCGCCATGCCCGGCAGGACGGTTTCGCCCCCCATGAGCTGGCGCAGCGTCTCGCGCGCCGGAGCATCGTCATCGAAACAGGCGGGATCGAGGCCCAGCGCACGACAGCCCCGTGGGCTGATATCCAGCAGTCGCGTGTTTTTCCAGGTCGCAGGACTGACCCGAGTGAAGAAATCCTCGGGCAGGCGCGCCCAGGCGTTATCGAAACGCAGCGAATCGAGCGTCATGGTGACCTCGCGAAGGGGCATATGGACTCACTTTACACGCCTGGCAGCGATGGATAAAAGCATGGAGTCCCGACGAAAAACGCCGCCCGAAGGCGGCGCGTGACAGGGCGAAGGCAAGGGCTCAGGCCGGGCTGCCATCGTCGCTGCTGTGCTGACGGATCAAGTCGCCGTTGGTGCGCAACAACGCCAGCAGGACATCGAAGTAGTCGTCGCTGACGGAGTAGTTGTCCAGCGTATGGATCAACGACTCGGCCGCGACCGGCTCCCCGTTGGCAGTCAGCGCGGCACGCTTCTGGCGTAGCGACAGATAGGCGCGATGGGTGTTCAGGTTGTGCAGGTAGTGCGCCACGCTTTCCTGAACGCTGTCGAAGCGTTGATAGCGACGACTGCTTCCTTTCTGCGCCAGGCCGCACCCTTCGCTGAAGCAGCGCAGACCGAACAGGTTGTTGCCCTGGCGGGCAAAGCGCGATGTCCCCCAGCCCGACTCCTCCACGGCCTGAATGACGACCATTTCCAGTGGCAGGGTGTCGACGCGCGACAACAGGTATTCGAAGGTGTTGGGCGTGCCGCATTCGATGCCGTAATCCGCGCACAGCCGTTGAAGGTGCTCGCGGTCGGCCGCGCTGAGCGAGGCCTGACGCTCTCGCGCCTCGAGCAGCCAGTCGCGCTGGGCCTGAATCTTGGCGTTCTCAGCTTCGACCAGAGGCACCAGCAGTTCCAGGAACGCCGCCTTGCGCTCAGGCCCCGCGGGGTGCTGGCGCAGATCCGGTAGTTGCTCGACGGGATCGAGCGCCGGGGTATCGACGCTGCTTTCCAGGGTTCGCACCTCGCCCGATGCCGGCTCGGCATGAGCCTGCATCGGCGATGGCGCCACACTCGTTCCCAGCACGCCGAGTAGCGCGAGCGCCAAGAGTGAGCGTCGTTGTCGAGCGGAACAGGAACGCGGGGCCGGCGAGCGTGACGATGAAAGACGCGGAAAGAACAAGTTGTGTCGAATCGGCATGAGACGACTCCTTGAACGCAAAAATGCCAGTCTACCAACAACGCAGGACGATGTTGAGTCAATATTGCCGGCAGTAAAACACAAAGGGCCGGCTCATGCGGCCGGCCCAGTGAGCGAGTGCCAACGCCCTCAGTGACTCAAGAGCTTGTTGAGGCGCTGCACATAGGTGGCGGGGTCTTCGAGATGGCCCCCCTCGGCGATGATCGCCTGGTCCAGCAGGATACGCGCCAGATCGTTGAAGACGCTGTCGTCGGCACCTTCGAGCCGTGCGACCAGGCTATGCTCGGGGTTGAGCTCGAGGATCGGCTTGACCTCGGGCAACGGCTGCCCGGCCGCCTCCATCAAGCGACGCATCTGATAGCCCATGTCGTGTTCCGAGAGCACGACGCAAGCCGGCGAGTCGGTCAGGCGGTGAGTGATGCGGACTTCCTGCACCTCGTCCCCCAGCGCGGTCTTGACGCGCTCGATCAGCGGCGCCTTGGCCTTGGCGGTTTCTTCCTGGGCTTTCTTTTCTTCCTCGTCGGCCATGTCGTCGAGATCGAGATCGCCCTTGGCGACATCGGCGAAGGCCTTGCCGTCGTATTCGGTGAGGTGGCTCATCAGCCATTCATCGATACGATCATGCAGCAGCAGCACTTCGATGCCCTTCTTGCGGAAGATCTCCAGGTGCGGGCTATGGCTGGCCGCATTGAAGCCATCGGCCACCAGGTAATAGATCTTCTGCTGACCTTCCTTCATGCGGCTGACATAGCCGGCAAGCGACTGATCCTGCGTGGCGCTGTCGGTCTGCGTGGAGGAGAAACGCAACAGGTCGGCGATCTTGTCGCGGTTGGCGAAGTCTTCCGCCGGACCTTCCTTGAGCACGTTGCCGAAGGCGTTCCAGAACGTCTGATACGCCTCTTCGTCCTTGGCCAGCTTCTTGAGCATGTCCAGCGAGCGCTTGGTCAACGCGGACTTGAGCTTGTCGACCTGCGGATCCTTCTGCAGCAATTCACGCGAGACGTTGAGCGAGAGGTCCTTGGAGTCGACCACGCCCTTGATGAAGCGCAGATAGAGCGGCAGGAACTGCTCGGCGTCGTCCATGATGAACACGCGCTGCACGTAGAGCTTGAGGCCGCGCACGCCCTCGCGCTGATACAGGTCGAACGGCGCGCGCCCCGGAACATACAACAGGCTGGTGTATTCGAGCTTGCCTTCGACCTTGTTGTGGCTCCAGGTCAGCGGATCGCTGAAGTCGTGCGCCACATGCTTGTAGAACGCCTTGTACTCGTCGTCGCTGATCTCTTCCTTGGGGCGTACCCACAGCGCGGTCGCTTCGTTGACGGTTTCCCAGGTGACGGTCTCGCTGCCCTCGATCTCGTTGCCCTCTTCATCGTGGGCCTTCTCGACCTTGGGCATGCGCACCGGCACTTCGATGTGGTCGGAATAGGTGCGCACCAGATGCTTGAGGCGCTCGGCGTCGGCGAATTCCTTGGCGTCCTCCTTGAGGTGGAGAACGATTTCGGTGCCGCGCTCGGGTTTGTCGATATCGGCGATATCGAACTCGCCTTCGCCGCGTGAATGCCACTGCACGCCCTGCTCCTGATCGACCCGACGCGTGCGCACGGTGATCTCGTCGGAGACGATGAAGCCGGAATAGAAGCCGACACCGAATTGACCGATCAACTTGGCATCTTTCTGCTTTTCGCCGGAGAGCTGCTGCAGGAATTCCGCCGTGCCGCTGCGCGCGATGGTGCCCAGGTTCTGGATCACCTCGTCGCGGCTCATGCCGATGCCGTTGTCACGCACGGTGACGGTTCCCGCCTCGGCATCGTGCTCGATCTCGATGCGCAGTTCGCTGTCGTCGCCGTACAGCGTGTCGTTTTCCAGCGCCTCGTAGCGCAACTTGTCACAAGCATCCGCAGCGTTGGAAATCAGCTCGCGCAGGAAGATCTCCCGGTTGGAATACAGGGAGTGAATCATCAGCTGCAATAGCTGTTTGACTTCGGTCTGGAAGCCTAGCGTCTCGGCGTGAGCGGCGGTAGTCATGGTCGAAATTCCCCTGTGGCCATAACGAATGCGTGTTGAACAATGCGTCTTGAAGGACGCGTATTGCATGATGAGAGTGTGACGAGGCATGTCGTCGTACGCGTCGATATGGGGGCCTGACGAGACTTTTCAAGCGTTTGCGGGGCGCATTGAAGACACGGTGAGGAACCGGGCATGCGTGCCGCCCGGCCGGGCGGCATCGTCGACGTCACATCGTGTCGTCGGGGACTTCCCACCCTTTCCAGCGGCGATAGGGGGCCAGCGAGCGGTCGACGCGCGTCAACAGCCACCCCACGATGAACACGTCGTCGATCAATCCCAGTATCATCAAGAAATCGGGAATGAAGTCGAAGGGCAAAATCAGGTAGCCCAAGGCCGCCGCCATCCAGCCGCAGGCCGCCCAGGGCACGGGGCGATAGCGTCCGGCCACCACATCACCGAGCATGGGCACGAACACGCGCAGCGCCCGGCCGATGCGCATCAACGCGCCGCCACGCTGCTTCAACCGTGACCACAGGGCCAATCCTCGCATGAACTTCATGGCTTGCCTCCTTGGCGTGACGGTTCATGATGGGGCTTTCGCGCAGGGCGTCGCCGCCTGGCAACACTACCCAAGACACCGTCCCTGAGCGAGGATGATCACATCATCATAACGCCGGGCAAGCAAGGAGACATGGAAGATGCTCGCATCGCGACTTCGTCATCGCTGGATGGCGCTGTTCTCGGCGGCCACGCTGAGTCTGGCGCTGCACGCCTTCGACGCGCAGGCACAAGCCGACACGGACACGCTAGCGCCCGAAGACCGGGCCATGAAACGCGCCCTCGATGCCGCACGCGACCATCAATGGTCGCGCATCGAGAGCGTTGCCGTCGACGACCACGTGCTCGCCGGCTATGTGGAATATCATCGCCTCAAATCGCGCCTCCCGGACGTCACGGCCGAAGAGGTGCAGAGCTATATTTCGCGGCACGCCGACTCGCCCCTTTCCGGCTGGATGCGAGGGCAGGCGCAGATGGCCTTCGGTCGTGACGGACGCTTCGCCGACCTGCTGGCCATCAGCGACGGCGAGCCCCGGGGGACCATACGCCAGTGCTATTACTACACGGCCCTGCTCGACCGCGCCCCCGACGAAGCCGCAGAGGGCGGACGCGCCCTGTGGCGGGTCGGCCGCTCCCAGCCCAGCGCCTGTGACCGGCTGTTCGACACCCTGCGCGAACGCGGCGCCATCGACGACAGCGACATCTGGACGCGCCTGACACTCGCCTGGCAGAACGGCGAAAGTCGCCTGGTCGATTATCTCGACGGCCTGCTGGGGCCCCAGTGGCAAGCCGGCGTCGAGGCACTCGATCGCCTGCGCGGCAACTACGCCGCCATCACCGACGTGCCCACTCGCATCGGCCCGTCGGGGGACGGCGCCGGCGCCCTTTACGCCGCGGCCATGCACAACTTCACGCGTGCCGATACCGAAGCCGCGCTCGAGGCCTGGCGCAAGATCGGCCCGCACCTCACGCTCAGCGAGGCCCGACGCCACGCGATAGAGCATGACCTGGCGTTTTACTCGATGGTCCGCGAGATCGACAACAATGCCGGCTGGGTGGATGCCGCACTGCCCCGCCTGGCGGATGCCGACCTGTTCGAGTTGCGTGTTCGCAATGCGTTGGCCTCGCAACGCTGGGGCGAAGTCATCGAGTGGATCGATGCCATGCCGCAGGACACGCGGCAAGAGGCACACTGGCAATACTGGCTGGGGCGTGCGCTCGCGCAGCGCGGCGATCGCCAGGCGGCGGAAGACGCCTGGCGACTCGCCGCCCAGGAACGCAGCTTTTTCGGTTTCGCCGCCGCCGACAGGCTCGGCCAGCCCTACGCCCTGAACATGGACATGCCCGAGGTGTCGCCGCTGAAGAGCGAGCTGGCCGCCATGCAGCCCGTCGTGCAGCGCAGCGAAGCCTTGCGTCGCATCGGCGAGCCCGGCCTGGCACGCAGCGAGTGGTTCCATGCCCTCGGCGAGGCGAACGACGCCGATGCCGCAGCGCTCAATGCCTACGCGCTCGAGCGCGGGTGGTATGACCTGGCCGTGCACGGCACGATCATGGCCAAGCAGTGGGATGCGCTCGCCTGGCGCTTTCCGCCAGCCTACCGGGACGCCTTCACCGCCTGGGGGCAACGCAATGGGGTCGATCCTTACCTGCTGATGGCGATCTCCCGTCGCGAGAGCGCGTTCAACCGCGAGGCGGTATCCCCCGTCGGCGCACGTGGGCTCATGCAGCTGATGCCGGGCACCGCGGACCATGTCAGCCGCGACCTGAACATCGACGCACCCACGCTGGGCGAACTGTTCGAGCCCACCACCAATATCCGGCTGGGCAGCGCCTACATCCGCGACATGATGGAACGCTACCGTGGCAACCGCATCGCGGCGGCGGCGGCCTACAACGCCGGCCCCGGCCGGGTCGACCGCTGGTTGCGCGACTCGCCCGATGCGTTCGACCTCTTCGTCGAGAGCATCCCCTTCCGCGAGACCCGCGCTTACGTGCAGGCCGTGCTGACCTATCGGGTCATTTTCGAAAGTCTTGCCAAGCAAGGCGATACGCATGGGGTCGCGCTCTTGACCCAGTCGGAGCGCGAAGGCGCCTACGACACCACACTGCTGGCACGCAACCCATGACGAAAGCGCCGACGCGTCATGCGACGCGTCGGCGCTGATGACCAGGCCCTGCCGGCGTCAGGGTCGCTGCGCCAACGCCAGCTTCACCCCGAACAGCACCAGCACCGCGCCGGTGGTGCCCTCCATCATGCGCGATACCCAGCCCTTGGCGAGCCAGCGGGCGGCGCCGCCCACCATCAGCACGATGCCGACCTGCCATAGATTGGCGATCACGAAATGCACGCCCGCCAGCCACAGCGACTTGAGCAACGCCGGATCGCCCGGCGCGATGAACTGCGGCAGGAATGCCATGTAGAACACGACCGTCTTGGGGTTGAGCACATTGGAGAGAAAGCCCTCCCGCAGCGAGAGCCAGGCCGGCACGCGCTGGCGCTCGACACCCACCTCGGCCACCGGTAAACCGCCGCCACGCCGGGCGCTGGCCAGACTCTTGAGCCCCAGCCACACCAGATAACCGGCCCCCACCAGCTTGAGAGCGCTGAACGCCCATGCCGATTGCAGAAGGATCAAGGAAATGCCCAATGCCGATACCGTGGCATGCACGAACAGGCCGGAGCATATGGCCACGCTGGTCAGCACGCCATCGCGCACGCCCCCTCGCGAGGTGTTGCGTATGACGAGCAGCGTATCCACGCCCGGCGTCAGCGTGAGGAGCGTGATGGCAACGAGAAACGGCCAGAACTGAGCATCGAAGAACATGGGGCTTTCCTGCAAAGTGCAACGTGAGCCGCCCGCGACGGGCGGCGTCACACGTCATGGCATGGTGGTCACAATAGCCAGTAGGCGCTCACGGCCAGACCGGCGGCAAGCAATACGCCGATCAGTAACAAAAGACCGTCGTCGGCCGTCATGCCCAGGCCGATCACGGTAATCGCCAACGCCGGCATCGCGGCGGCAAAGGGCAACAGCTCCAGCGGAATCATCGCCAAGGCCAGGGCGATGACCAGCACCGCGATGAAGCGACGCGCCACGGGCTGCAACAGGATGTCCAGGCGTTGCGCCAGCAACCTGTCGATGCGACGTGTCCACGGCCGTACGCGTTCGACGCTGCGATGCAGCTTATCGTGGCTGATGCCGCGTTCACGCAGCTTCCTTGGCAACCAGGGCGACTGGCGGCCGAACAGCTGCTGGACGGCGATCAGGGCGATGAAGATGGCACACAAGGAAGGCACGCCCGGCACCCCCCCGGTGGGCAACAGCGCCAGCAAGGCCGGCAGCGTCACCAGCGGCCCGAATCCCCGCGACTGGAAGGTATCGACGACATCCTGAAGATGGATCGTCCTGCCATCATTGGCGTCGTCGAGCTTTTCCAGCAGCTGGGTCAAACTAATGCGCGATTCCATGCGCGATATCTCCTTCACGGGGCCGCGAAGCCCCTTGAATCCAGTGATAAGGAAACACGCTCAGCCAAACAGTCCGCGTCTGGCGTGTTTCATCGAGACTTGCTCGTTCAGCGTCCAGAAGTCATACAGAACTCCCAGCAAGAACAGACCGCCGGTCAGCAAGTACAAAAAGCCCGTGAGCCATTTTCCCATGTACATGCGATGGATGCCGAAGACGCCCAGGAACGTCAGCAGTACCCAGGCCACCGTATAGCTGGTGGGACCGGCCCTGAAGCGCAGGTCGGCCTGCCGATCCATCAGCGGAATCAAGAACAGGTCGATCAACCAGCCGATACCCAGCAAGCCGAACGTGAAGAACCATATCGTGCCGGTGATCGGCTTGCCGTAATAGAAGCGGTGCGCTCCGGTAAAGCCGAAGATCCACAACAGGTAACCCACGACCTTGCTATGCGTGTCGTTCGCCGTGACAGGGGTATGGGACACGAGACAACTCCTCCAATATGAAACAGGCGCGGCACCCGCACCGCGCACCATGTGACACTGCGCTTGCAGACACCCACGAAAACCGAACGTTTCATGAACGATCGGTGCCACCCCGGGCCTCGCGCACCGTCATTCTGGACGTACCCGGGTTTTCGATCTATGGTGCATGTGCGGTGCATGATACCGGGAAATGGCACTGGGCATTAAGCTTGACGCACTACCAGGCATCATGCATTCTCCGTTGCGTAGGTTTGCAAGTTGAATGTCGTCAGTTGTTAATCGAATCCTCGATGTCCCTCACGCATTCCCACCTTGTCTTACCCACGTATCACGGTCGCCCATGGGTCGGCCCGCAACACTACTTTGCAAGTTAAGGAATTCGAAATGGCAACTGGCACTGTCAAATGGTTCAACGACACCAAAGGCTACGGCTTCATCTCTCCGGATGATGGTGGCGATGACCTCTTCGCACACTTCTCCGAGATCCAGGCCGAAGGCTTCAAATCTCTGCAGGATGGCCAGAAAGTGAGCTTCGAGGTCACTCAAGGCAAGAAAGGCCTTCAGGCATCCAACATCAAGGTCGTCGACTGAGTCCCGGACCCAGTCGATGCACCTGCGGTCGTGAGGCCGATAACGGACTCCGAACGCATGAGCCCACCTGACGGTGGGCTCTTTTGTTTCCGGACACCCGATACTCAGATTCGTACGACAGGCGCGCACTCGCCCCTCGGGGTTACTGTGCCTCGCCGTTCTTCGCCTCGGACGGCTGTGTATCGTGCGCCTCATAGGTACGTTCGGTAAAGGCGTCACGATGCGCTTCAACATCCGCCTCGTCACCTGCCTCGTCACCTGCCTCGGCAGACGCGTCGGCCGTCTTGCCATCTTCCGTGCCTGGCTGACTGCCCGCCTCGTGCGTGTCTTCCTGCGCCTCGGCGGGCGGCTCCCCGCCGGTACCGCCGCCACGCGTATCGTCATCCTGTGCAGTGGCCATCAGCGGCCACGCCAGGCCTAACGCCAATGCGACACAAGCGAGCCCTCGCGACATCTGTTGCATGGTGCACTCTCCTTGACAAGCGATGCCCCATGCCGCGCTCCGCGTCATGGGGCGCCTGCCTCCCCCGTCACCGACAGAGGGAGGCGCCGGCAATCAGGACTGAGTCGATTCCTCGGTTTCCTGCTCCAGCTCATCGGCTTGCTGCTCGGCTTCGTCGGCGGCTTCGTTCATCTCATCGGCTGCCGCGTCAGTCGCCTCGTCGGCTTCCTGCTGGGTTTCATCGGCGGCATTGTCCATGGCGTCACCGGTCTCGTCCGCCGCTTCGCTCATCTCATCGCCGGCTTCGTCGAGTGCCTCGGCCGTTTCGTCCTGGGCTTCGTCGACCGCCTCACCCGTCTCGTTCACGGCTTCGGACGTTTCCTGGGCGGCTTCGTCACCCATCTGCTCCATGTCGTCGCTGGCCTCGTCGCTCATCTCGGCCATCTCATCGCCGGCTTCGTCCGCTGCCTGCTGCGATTCCTCAACGGCCTGCTCGCTGTTGTCGGTCGCGTCCTGAGCAGCATCGTCACCGCTGTCGCATGCCGCCAGTCCCAGCGACATCACCAATGCCAGGGCACTCATCGTCCATTGCTTATACGTCATCATGTCACTCCTTGAGTCGATCGTTTCCGCCGGTGGGACCGGCCTTGCAAAATGCCCACGACGCCATCCAGGCGTCGTGGCACAGGGTTGGCGAGTCCTAGCTCGCGCTGGACTCGCCAATGTCTTCGTACCAAACATCGGGGCGCTCGGCGATGAATCGCGCCATCAACGACTTGCACTGCGAATCGTCGTGTATGGTGAGCGTCACGCCCCGCTCACGCAACAGCGCCTCGTCGCCCTTGAAGGTCGTATTCTCGCCGATCACGACCTCGGGAATACCATAGAGCACGATGGCACCGCTGCACATGGGACACGGTGACAGTGTGGTATAAAGTACCGTTTCACGATACACATGAGCCGGCAAGCGGCCCGCGTTTTCCAGCGCGTCCATCTCGCCATGCAGGATGGCACTGCCGCGCTGCTGACGCTGATTGTGACCGCGCCCGATGATCTCGCCGCGGTGCACGAGCACCGAGCCGATGGGCACGCCACCCGCCTCGTATCCCTTGCGGGCTTCCTCGATCGCCGCCTGCATGAATGGATCCATGGTCTGTCCTCCCCCTGTCATTGAATCGCGCGAGCGCACCCCGATCAGCGTGCCCTGCGCCGGTACTCGTTCATTGGTGCGACAATAGCGCCGAGCCCTCGGGTGCCGCCAGGCACAACGCGCCGGGCATCAAGGCGGCGCGGAAATTTTCGTGGAAACAGGGCTCGCCGTCGAGATTCAGGGGCAGCGCATGCTCGCTTTCGAACTCCACCCAGGGCACCTGCAGATACTCGACGAAATCACCGCTTTCGGGCAGGTTCTCGAGCTCGTCGATCAACTGTTTCATTTCCCGCAGGGAGGTGAAATGACGCACGATGAGCAATTCCAGCAAGCCATCGTCGATCTTGGCCAGGGGTGCCAGCTGCTGCCCGCCGCCCGCCTGGCATCCATTGCCAAGCGCCAGCAGGAACAAGGGGACGTTACGTTCGCCGTCCGGGAACCGCAAACGCCCTTGGTAGGGCTGGTAATTCCACGCCTTGAGCATGCCCATCAACGAATAGGCACCGCCGCCCAGCAAGCGCTTGAGCGGCGCCGGCGTGGAGTTGGTGATCTGTGCGCCAAAGCCGCCGGAGGCCAGGTTGATGAAATAATCGTCGCCCAGGGTACCGACATCCACCCGGCGCGGTGGCGTCTCAAGCGCCACGCGCAAGGCCTCGTAGGGCTCTTCGGGAAGCCCCAGGCCGCCGGCGAAGTCGTTGGCGCTGCCCAGGGGCAGGATGCCCAGTGCAGGGCGCGTCTCCGACGCCAGCTGCATCAGGCCACCGACGATCTCGTTGACCGTGCCATCCCCCCCGCCGGCGATCACGCGCGCGATGCCCGCTTCGCTCGCCTCACGCGCCAGGCGCACGCCGTCGCCGCCTTCCCAGGTCACCCGCACCGCCAGATGGTGGCCGGCCTCGCGCACGCGCCCCACGGCCTCACGAACCTCAGGTAGCTGGGCGGACTTGCCATTCAGAATCAGCCAAGTATCGCCATCATGCTCGCAAGGCTGGATCGTTTCGTTCATTGCTGTCTCATCCTCGTTCCTTGAGGCAGTGCCAGCCTGCCCTCTGCTCTCGCCATTGCCGTGTTCGCCGCGGGTATCATATCCCCTTGAGCACCTCGAAGCCGCCGCTTACCGTGGTCGGCAGAAATTCCTCGACACGGTACTGGGCCACGCCCGCGACGATGAAGGGATCTTCATCCAGCCAGGCCACCAGGCGCTCGCGCGAGGTCGCCTTGGCCAGAATGATGCCGCCACTGGGCGGCGATTTACGCCCCGAGGCAATGAACACGCCTCGCTCGAACCCTTCTCGCACCCACGCCATGTGGGCCATCCTGTACGGCTCGACCGTTTCCGGGTCGACCATGTAATCCAGCGATACGATGAACATGCCCGCTCCTTGATCTCCTTCCGTCGAGCCGCCCGACTCCGTTCGTATCCTTACAAACTCATGCCTCGGGCGCCACTCGATACGAAAGCCACAACAGGGGTGAGACTATCAAAACCGCGATCAGTGCCAGTGCCCATTGAGGCGGTAGCGCCGTGGCCAGCAGGCACGTGGCCAGCAAGGCACCGCCCCCGAGCTGTAGTGCCCCCAGCAAGGCCGCGGCCGTGCCGGCGCGCTCGCGAAACGGCTCCAGCGCCAGGCTCGAGGCGGCGCCGAGCGCCAGCGAGAAGCCTACGGAGAGCACGCCCACCGGCACCATGAACCCCAGGGCCGTCAGCGGCAAATACATGACGCTCAGCGCCTGCAGAATGCCCGAGGCGATGATCAGGCATAGCCCCAGGCGCACGGTCCCCACACGTCCAAGACGGTGAATGATGCGCGGCGCGAAGAAGAACGCCACGATATTGACCAGCGCGTTGGCGCCGAACCAGCCGCTGAACGCCAGCTCCGACAGCCCCAGACGATCCACCAGAACGACCGGCGCGGAAGAGACGTACACGAGAATCGCCGACATGATCACGCCTGCCAAGCCCGCGAAATACACGAAGCGTGCGCTGGCCAGTACCGGCCGGTAACGTGCCCAATGGTACAGGCGCCGCTCGACGACCGTATTCGACGGGCGCGTCTCCGCGAAGCGCCACACCGCGCCGATGCCCAGTATGGCAGCGAACGCGAACATGAACGCGAAATTGCTGCGCCAGCCGAAGGTCACCGCCAGGCTCCCGCCCACCACCGGCGCCAGGGCCGGAATGATGCACAAGGCGCCGTTGAGATAGCTGTACAGTTTAGCGCCCTGTGCGGCAGTAAAGCAGTCACGGACCGCCGCGAAGGCAACCGTCATGGTCGCGCAAGCGCCCAGCCCCTGCAGCACGCGCGAGACATAGAGCGGGCCGAGTGACGTCGCCGTCATTCCCACCAGCGCACCCAGCATATAGACCACCACGCCGCAGAGCAGCACCGGACGGCGCCCGAAGCGGTCCGTCAGCGGCCCCACCAGGATCTGGCCCAGCCCGACACTCAGTAACAGCAGGGTCACGGTGAATTGCAGTCGGCTGAACGGGGCGTCGAACGTCTCGGCCATGACCGTCAGCGACGGCAGGTAAATATCGATCGCCAGCGGCGACAGCATGACACAGCCCACCAGCAGGGGGAGCAATCGCGCACTCGACATGAGACCTCCGCGACGAAAAAAGAACGCCACCTTACCCCGTACACGCCTGGATGCAACACATCCCCCGCCGCCAGACGCCCGGGGGGCTAAAGATGGCGTCCTCGTCGCCGATATTCCCTTTCAGGGCAATGCGTCAACCAGTGTCTCGTGTCCGCCGATCATTCACCGAACAGGAAACGCCATGTCAGTCAGGACTTGGGGCGTGGTACTCGGCGCCGTCCTCTTGGGCGGTTGCTTCGAGGTCAATACCTCACAAGCCCCCATCGCCACGACCTACCCGATCAGCGAGCAGCAGCGCATGCAGGCCGCGCACCACTGGGAAGTGCTCGCCGAACACGAGGCACGCGACATCCTCGCCAAGCGCGACTTGTGGGGCAAGCCGCTCTACGTCGAGGCCGCAGAGAAGGAAACGGCTTTCAGCCGCGGATTCCGCTCCTTGCTGACCAGCGAGCTCGTCCAGCAAGGCGCCATCGTCCATACCCGACCCGACGCCAGCGCGCATGTCAGCTTCGATGTCCAGGTCGTTCGGCATGAAGACCGCGGTTACGTTCGTCCGCCCCAGGGTGCCCTGACCGCCCTGGCCGCCGGCATCGCGGTGGCGACGATTCCCTTCAATCACTGGACCGAACCCGCCCTGGGCTTGATTCCCGCCGCCGCCCTGGCGGATACCTTCAGTGGCAGTTGGACACCCACCGGCCCGCAGGAAGTCATCATCACGACCCAGGTCAGTCAGTACGATACGCTGCGCTACTCGTCCTCGAACCTGTATTACATCAATGCAGGCGATAGCGAGCATTACGGCGCCGCCGGCGAGGGTGAGCGCACCAACCTTCCGCTGTCGTCCGAATGGTAAGGAGATTTCCCGCTATGCCTTTCCCTCTGCTGCATGCCCGGCGCCTTCGGTCACCTCTGATGGCCCTCATGGTGCTTTTGTTGATGCTTTCCGGCTGCAGTCTCCTCGAGAATCGCCATGCCACGCCCCCCGAACCGGATTTGCTGTCGCAAGTCGACGAGGCCGCCGAGAAGTTGCTGTCCACCGCCAGCGAGCGGCTCGGCGAGCAGGCTCCGATCATCGCCACGACCTTCGTCGATGTCGATCAACTCGACCGCTCGTCGACACTGGGCCGCACGCTGTCGGAGGCCTTCACCTCTCGTCTCGTGCAGGGCGGCCTGAACGTCATCGAGGTCAAGATGCGCAACAGCCTGTACATCGAACAAAATACCGGCGAGCTGATCCTGTCACGCAACGTGCAACGTCTCAGCGCCAACCACGATGCGCAGGCCGTGTTGCTGGGCACCTACGCCAAGGGCCAGAACGCGCTCTTCATCAATGCCCGTCTGGTGCGCATCTCGGACCGGCACGTGCTCGGCGCCTCGAGCTTCGAGGTCCCTCTGGACAACGACTTGCGGGCCATGCTGCCTTCCTCCTGGTAACCGATCGCGCCCGGCCACCGCTACCCGCTCCGTCACGGGTCCCGCCGGCTTCCGATGCACGGATGCCGGCCGAGTCGCTTCCTCAGTCGCCACTCGGCGACAATTGGAAATCCATCAGGAACGGATGATTGCGCAGGGCGGTGGCCAGCCGCGGCAGACAATGCCGATCATGCGTGCGCAGCATCATGCGGTATTCGAATTGCCGCCCTTCGTCACGCGTTCGGTAACTGAGACTCTCGATGCGAAAGCGATGCTCCGTCATCAACGCCCGGAGCTCCGCTTCGGTGGGGATGCGCTGACTGTCGAAGCGCAGGATGCAGCTCGCGAAGGCGCGGCTCGGCATCCGTGCCTCGACCAGCCGGAAGAGCGACAAGGTCAGCAGGGTCATCAGCGTCGCCACCACACCCGGCAGCCAGAAGCCGACGCCGAAGAGGATGCCCAGTGCCGAGGTCACCCAGATCGACGCCGCCGTGGTCAGGCCATGGACCGTCAGTCCCTCCTTGAAAATCACGCCGGCGCCCAGAAAGCCGATACCGGTCATGATGCCCTGTGCCATGCGCGTGGGATCGGTTCTCACCGTCGACTCCGGCACCTCGCTGCCCAGCCATTGCCACTGGTAGACCGTCACCAGCATCAACAGCGCCGAGGCCACGCATACCAGCGCATGCGTGCGAAACCCTGCCGGGCGGCCATGAAAGGTACGCTCCAGCCCGATCAAGCTGCCCGCCAGCCAGGCCGCCCCCAGGTGCATCACGATGGTCCATGCACTCACCGACATTCGCCTCTTCCTTCTCCCGCATTATCGTCTATCGTGTCAGCATAGCGTCAGCCGTCGTATCTCACCGAATTCACGACGGTTTCTCCCATGTCGACACAAGGATCTCCTGCGTGAGCCAGCCTTCCAATCTCACACCGCCCAGCCGGGTGGAAGACGACGAGCACGACCTGCACCTCGAGGACGGCCCGCTGCCCTCGCGAGCTGCCGCCGTTCACGAGTCGATCCGCGAGGAAGGCGAAACGGAACTGAAACGCGCCGCCTCGGCGCTGCTGTGGTCGGCGATCGCCGCCGGCCTGTCGATGAGCTTCTCGATGCTCGCCAAGGGGTTGCTGCATGCACGACTGCCGGATAGCGACATCGGCTACCTGGTCGAGTCGCTGGGCTACACCATCGGGTTTCTCGTCGTGATCCTCGCCCGTCAGCAGCTGTTCACCGAGAACACCGTCACGGCGGTGCTGCCGGTCATGAGCACGCCTCGCATCATGCAGTTCCTCAAGCTGTTGAAGCTGTGGGGCGTGGTATTGGTCGGCAACCTGGTGGGGGTGGCCATCTCCGCATATGCCATTCTCTACATGCCCCTGTTCGACGCCGAGACACACAAGGCCTTTCTCAGCCTGGGCCACCACATCATGGAGAACACCGGCGGTCAGATGTTTGCCAAGGGCATCGTGGCGGGCTGGATGATCGCCACCATGGTATGGCTGCTCCCCGCCGCCGGCGGCGCCAAGATCTGGGTGATCCTGATCGTCACCTACCTCGTCGCGCTGGGCGGCTTCACGCACATCATCGTCGGCTCCACGGAGGTGATGTATCTGATGTTCGCCGGCCAGGCCAACCTGGGCGAATACCTCTTTGACTTCGCCCTGCCGACACTGGCCGGCAACGTCATCGGCGGCACCTTCATCTTCGCCCTCATCAGCCATGCCCAGATTCGCAGCGATAGCTGACCCTGCCGGCCGGCGCTTGTCTGCGCCGGCCTTGTCCATTGGTCTATGCCCACACCTGCCACCGCTACCGGCAAGTCCCGGTAGCGGCGACGTCACGCTCGCTCCTGCATATTGATAACCGATAGTTATCGACTTTCCTGGTTTCGGAATTAGCGAAGCGTCTGCCCGCCTGTTACAGGTTAAAAGGCTTATCTCACCCATCCGCGCGGCTTCTCGGCTGGCGCGACGACGAGGGGCAACAACAATGCGACACATCACGTCACGCTCATCTCATTGGCTTGCCGCGTTAGTGGCCATGGGCCTTGCCACTCCCGCCCTGGCGGCATATCCCGAAAAACCCATCACGCTGATCGTTCCCTGGGCCGCCGGCGGCGGGACCGACGCCACCGCGCGCATCATCGCCAAGGCGCTCGAGGAAGAGCTCGGGGAAACCATCAATGTCGTCAACCGCACGGGCGGCAGCGGTGTCGTCGGGCATACCGCCATCGCGCGCGCCAAGCCGGATGGCTATACGCTCGGCCTCGGCACGGTCGAGATCAACATGATGCACTGGCAAGGGTTGACCGACCTCACCTACGAAGACTTCACGCCCATCGGCCAGATCAACTTCGATGCCGCCAGTCTCAGCGTGGCCGAGGACGCCGACTACCAGGATCTCGACGACTTGATGAGTGCGGTGCGCGAAGCGCCGGCGGGCACCTTCAACGCCTCCGGCACCGGCCTGGGCGGTATTTGGCATGTCGCCCTGGGCGGGCTGCTGATGGATCTCGACATGCCCGCCGACAAGGTCAACTGGGTACCGAGCCAGGGTGCCGCGCCGGCCATGACCGAACTCGCCGCCGGCGGCGTGGACATGGCTGCCACCTCGCTGCCCGAAGCGCGCTCGATGATCGATGCCGGACGCGTGCGCAGCCTGGGCGTCATGGCCGAGGAGCCCCTGGAGAGCTTCCCCGACGTGCCTACCGTGGCCTCACAGGTGGATAGCGACTTCACCACCGGTGCCTGGCGCGGCGTGATCGGCCCCCAGGGCATGGATGACGCCATCGTCGAGACACTGGAAAGCGCCCTGCACGACGCCTACCAGAGCGAGACCTATCAATCGTTCATGGAAAAACAGGGCTATGGCGTGCAATGGCGGGACGCCCAGGCGTTCGGGACCTACATGGAAGAAAGCGATGCGGCCTTCGGGGATATCATGAAGGCCATCGGCCTCGCCAAGTGAATGTCCCTGCGCCGTGCCCGCCTGGATGCGGGCGCGGCGCAGCTCGGGGCGTCATGTCAGCGCGCTTGCTTCACTGGCCAGCCCCGTCGTGACAGCCTCATGGCCCGCACGGTTGAGGGCGCTCAGCACGGCCTTGAGAGACGCGCCCACGGTATCACCGTCCTCGGCCATGCCGCTGACACGCTGACCATCGACATTGAGCTGCACGAAGGCAATGGCCACCGCGTCGCTGCCCTCGCCCAGGGCATGTTCGCTGTAATCGACCACGCTGACCGAGCGCCCCGTATGCTGCTGCCAGGCTGCCATGAATGCGGAAATGACCCCGTTGCCCTGGCCGCTCAGGCGCAGCGCCTGGCCGTTGTCGTCGAGCGACACCGTCAGGTGCTCGCTGGCCTCGCGATCCAGGCGATATCCGCTGAGCGTCAGCGGCGCACACTGCGTGAACGTCTCGACCAGCACGTCGCGAATCCGTGCACTGGAGAGTTCGCCGTTCACCGTCTCGCTCACCGCCTGTACCGCGGGCGCCAGTTCGAGCGCCATCCAGCGCGGCAGGCTGATTCCGTAGTCGCGCTCGAGCAGGAATGCCATGCCGCCCTTGCCGGACTGGCTGTTGACGCGAATCACCGCCTGGTAGTCGCGCCCGATGTCGCGCGGATCGATCGGCAGATACGCCACCTGCCAAGGTTCGTCGTCTTGCTGTTTCTTGAGTGACTTGCGAATGGCGTCCTGATGGCTGCCGGAAAACGCGGTATAGACCATTTCACCGACCCAGGGATGACGCGGATGCATGGGAATGCCCGTGCACTCCTGCACCACCTGAATGATCTCGTCCGGACGGGAGAGATCGAGTTCGGGATCGATGCCCTGGCTGTAGAGGTTCATCGCCAGGGTCACGATGTCCATGTTGCCGGTACGTTCGCCGTTGCCCAGCAACGTGCCCTCGACACGCTCGGCACCCGCCAGCATGGCAAGTTCCGCGGCGGCCACCGCGCCGCCGCGATCGTTATGCGTGTGCACCGAAATGATCACACTGTCGCGCCGGGAAATGTGCTGACAGAAATAGTCGATCTGATCCGCGTGGTGATGCGGCCCGGCCACCTCGACCGTGGTCGGCAGGTTGAGAATGCACTTGTTGTCCGGCGTCGGCTGCCATACATCCATCACCGCCTCGCAGATGTCCAGCGAGAAATCGATCTCGGTGCTGGAGAAGCTCTCGGGCGTGTATTCGAAACGCCAGTCGACGTCGGGATAACGCGCGGCGCGTTCCTTGACCCAGCTCGCACCCTGCACGGCGATGTCCACGATGCCGGCGCGATCCATCTCGAACACGCGTTCGCGCTGCACGGTCGACGTGGAATTGTACAAGTGCACGATGGCCCGCTTGGCACCGACCAGCGACTCGAAGGTACGTTCGATCAAGTGCTCGCGGCATTGCACCAGCACGGCGATGGTCACGTCGTCGGGTATCTGATCTTCCTCGATCAGCCAGCGCACGAAGTCGTAATCCGGCTGACTGGCCGACGGGAAGCCGACCATGACCTCCTTGATCCCCACCTTGATGATCTGATGCCAGAAACGCTGCTTCTGCTCGACGCTCATCGGCTCGAGCAGCGCCTGATTGCCATCGCGCAGGTCCTCGCTCACCCACGTCGGTGCCGCCACCAGATCACGATCGGGCCATTGACGGTCGAAGGCGGGCACTCGGGGAGCGGGGCGATACTTGCGATGGTCGAAGCGGCTCATGACAGGCGTCCTGCGAAAATGAAGTGACGGAGCGCTACGATTCGACCGCTCGACCGGCAGGCGGTGACACGACCGAATCGTAGAAGGCGGAGCGTTTCCGGTAAGAAACGGGCACCGGGCCGGGTCGGCATGAAGGTGCTGATAGCGTCGGCACTTGTGATGCCGACGGTCTCGCGGGCCAGCCATGCGGCGAGCCCATCGCTTGTGGCAATGCACACAGTTTACGTCGTCACTCCCCGCAGGGGATTGCAAACTCGACCTTCATTCGCGTCACTTTTGGCATATAATTTCAACAAAACATCTGTAAGAGACATTTCATGCCAAACAGCAACGCCCAGGCCGCCAACGTGACGCTCGATCGCTACGACCGTCAAATTCTCGACATCCTGCAACGCCACGGACGCATCAATAATCAGGAGCTGGCCGAACGCATCGGCCTGTCGCCCTCTCCCTGCCTGCGGCGCGTGCGGGCCCTGGAAGACAACGGCCTGATCACCGGCTATCGTGCCCTGGTGGATGCCAAGCGGCTGGGCCATAGCCTCACCGCGCTATTGCATATCTCCATGGACCGCCATACCCCGGAGCGTTTCGCCAACTTCGAGGCCAAGGTCGCGGCACTGCCCCAGGTTCAGGAATGCCTGCTGATCACCGGCCAGGAGGCCGACTACCAACTCAAGGTCGTGGTACACGACATGGACGACTACCAGAACCTGCTGCTCAACCAGATCACCCGCATCGAAGGCGTCACTGGCGCGCACTCGAGCTTCGTCCTGCGTCGAGTGCTCGAGCATCGCCCGGTGCCCTCGTATCCCGCCGCCTCCCCGTGAGGAGGGCCATTAGACACTGGTGCAATGGTCGGGTGACAGGAAGCCTGTTACGTTCTTTGTATGCAATAGTCATCTATCGACCAGGACACATGCCATGCAACTGCCCCGCAACCCCTTCAAGGCCGCGCTCGACGGCGATACCCGCTACGGCTGCTGGGCCGGCTTCGCCACCGGCTACGCCGCGGAGATTCTGGCCACCACCGGCTTCGACTGGCTGTTGATCGATGGCGAGCATGCACCCAACATCGTACCGACCACCCTGGCGCAACTGCAGGCGCTTGCCGCCTATCCTTGCGCACCGGTCGTGCGCACCGTGAATCACGACCCGGCGTTGATAAAGCAGCTGCTCGACATCGGCACCCAGACGCTGATGATTCCCATGGTCGATACCGCCGAGCAGGCCGCGCAGCTGGTCGCCGCCACGCGCTACCCGCCGCATGGCTTTCGTGGCGTGGGCGGCGGGCTGACCCGCGCCACGCGCTGGGGCGCCGTCGAGGACTACATGGCCCAGGCGCATGAGGAGTTATGCCTGATCGTGCAGGTGGAGTCGCGCAGCGGGGTCGACAACGCCGAGGCCATCGCCGCCACGCCAGGGGTCGACGCCATCTTCGTGGGCCCGTTCGATCTCTCGACGGAGACCGGGCACATCGGCGACCCCACTCACCCCGAGGTCCAGGCGATGATTCGGCATACCCTGGACGCGACCCATGCCGCCGGCAAGGCGGCCGGCATTCTGGCGCCAGCCGAAGCGGACGCCCGACGCTATGCGCAATGGGGATTCGACTTCATTGCCGTGGGTATCGATATCAGCCTGTTGCGACAGGCTGCCATGGAGACCGTGTCACGCTACAAGGGCTAGGCAGGACGGCGCGCAGAAAAATGCCGTGGCGCGAGGCCACGGCATCGTTTCGCGCTGCATTTTCGACGTTCAGGCGTAGGTGTTGATCTGCGTGCCTACGGTGCCGGTCGTCGCAAGCGACTGCTGCGGTGACACGGATTCCATCAGCTGCGACACGTGGGACGCCTGATTATTCAACGACTCCTTGATCAGGCTCATCTGCGACTGCTGATCGGCGTTGTGCTGTTGCAGCGCCATCGCAGTGCCCACGGCAGCGTTCACGGCAGTATCCATGAAACTTCCCCTTCAAGTGAATGAATGCGCGTTGCGCCCTATTGTTATCGGCTAGGGCGCAGAAAACTTGCATCGCCCACCACCAACAGCCAACGCACGGCACTTTCAGCATGCAAGAGGAAAAGCATAAAGGCCACCTTGCCTTCATTTTCCACCTTGCGATCGATGGCACTGGCCGCGACCGTCTCAGGACAGTCGCGGCCAAGGCTACGTCAGCGCTTCTCCGCAATGGGGACAGTAATCCGCTTGCGAGCGACGCGCCCCTGGCGCAGGCATTCCCGTCATCGGCGCACCATTACCCTTTTCGAGTTGAAAGGCCAGTGGCTCGAGCGGACGCACCACACCACCCTCACGAGACAACCCCATGTCGCGCAGCAGACGCGCATCCAAGTGTGCCAAGTCATCGAAGGTCTGCCGATTACGGCGGTGCTGAATCGCAGCTTTTTTCATTCCCCGAAGGATTTCCCACAAAGTCATCACACGGTCTCCTGATCGAGGCCGGGATCCTGGCGGGAAACACAATCGAGAGGGTGATCGAGTCTAGCCGCGGTAGGATCCGCGGCCAGTGAAGAGCTCAGTCGATGGCACACGGACAGGCAGGGGCTCGCAGGTCATGATTCATGACTGCGTAGTCGTTGCCTGCCCACATGGCCTGTATCGGTGACATATCGAGCTGTCTCTCGTTGAGTGAAAGAAGACTGAATAAGCCTTCACTTATTATTTTTAGACGCCACGAGACTCGTCGTCAAATCTCCGGGTAAACAGGTCGCTCCGCTGCACCGAGTGCCCCCTGCCATCTCGTGCCGTTGCCGCATAGAATGGCACGACCCGCGCCGGATGGCGCATGAGGCGCCTCGCGCACGCAAGCACGCTCACAAAAAGGATGTGACATGCAGATCGATAGATTCTTCCACTGGCTCGGCGAGTTCCTGGGCGATGCCTTGCGCATCGTCGTCGACGCATTCTCCACCCTGTTCGCGGGGCTGTGGGTCGCCATCGACCGCTTCTTCGACGGCCTCGCCCGCTCGCTGGGCGTCAACCCCTCGCTCATCAACCTGGTCGTGC
Source organism: Chromohalobacter sp. (assembly GCF_039830575.1). Lineage (NCBI taxonomy): Bacteria > Pseudomonadati > Pseudomonadota > Gammaproteobacteria > Oceanospirillales > Halomonadaceae > Chromohalobacter > Chromohalobacter sp. Next base: position 39,478 of record NZ_JBDOOX010000011.1, read on the forward strand.
TCGTCATCGGCATCTGGATGCTCTATCGAGGCATCCGAGCGCTGGTGAGGCGTGCGTTCGTCGGCGGCATCATCTGGCTGTTTCTCGGGCTGCTGGTGCTCGGCTGGCTGATGCGCTGAAGCGAGCGCCTTGCGTGCCAGACGAAGACGCCGCTGCCGGGGCAGCGGCGTCTTGCCGTCATCGTCTCGCGTGCACGCGCCTCAGGCGTCGGCCAGCGCGCGCTCGACCATTTCGAAGACGTTGGGCGAGAGCTCCTCGGCGCGAATGCGCTCGAGCTCGGCCTTCATCAGGGCCTGGCGCTGCTCGTCGAAACGCTGCCAGCGCGTCAACGGCGTGATGATCCGCGCCGCGATCTCGGGATTGAGCCGGTTGAGCTCGATCACCACATCGGCCAGCAGGCGATAGCCCTCGCCGTCGAGACGATGGAAATTGACGCGGTTCTGCGCCGCGAACGCCCCGATCAACGCCCGCACCTTGTTGGGGTTCTTGAGCGAGAACAACGGATGCGCCATGAGGAACTTGACCCGCTCGAGGACGTCCGCCTGGGGCCGCGTGACCTGGATGGTGAACCATTGGTTCATGACCAGCGGATCGTGTGCCCATTTCTCGCCGAAGGCCTTGAGCGCCGGTTCGGCGAGATCGGTCCGCGAGCTGTGCACCAGCATCGTCAACGCGGCCCGGACATCGGTCATGTTGTCCTCGGCTTCGACCTGCGCATTGGCCAGCGCAATGCCCTGCTCGTCCTCGATGCTCATCAAGTATTCGAGCGCCACGTTCTTCACGCGACGCTGCGCGATCTGTTCGGGCTCGGGGGCGTAGGGCGCGTCGCTACGATGCGCCTCGTAGAGCGCCAGGAACTCATCGCGCAATGCCGTGGCCAATGACTGCTTCACGAAGTCCCGCGCGGCGTGGATGGCGTCCACGTCGACCATCGGCTGCTGCTCGGCGATATAGGCCTCCGAGGGCAACGTCAGCATTTCGGCCAGCACCGCCTTGTCATCGGTCTCGGTGGTCAACAGGCGACGGTACGCGTCGATGACGCGACCATCCATGACTTTCTCCACGCCGTTGCGGTGCGCGGCGATGAGATCGTCGAGCGCCAGCATGGTGAGTCGTTGTCCGGCGTCCCAGCGGTTGAAGTCGTCCGCGTCGTGGGTCAGCAGGAAGGACAGATCCTCGCGCGAATACGGATAGCGCAGGTAGACCGGCGCCGAGAAACCGCGCAGCAGCGACGGCGTCGGGGCTTCGTCGATGCCGGTGAAGACATAGGTTTGCTCGCTGTCACGCAGGTGCAGCACCGTTTCGGTGCCCAGCGCCTCGCCATCCAGCGTCAGGCTCAGGTCACGTCCGGACTTGGTACCCACCAGCCCCATGCGCACCGGGATATGCAAAGGCGCCTTCTCCGCCTGGCCGGGCGTGGGCGGCGTGCGTTGCGACAACCGCAAGTGGTACTCGCACTTGGCGTAGTCGTACTCGCCATGGGCGTCGATCTCCGGCGTGCCCGCCTGGGAATACCAGCGCATGAACTGATCGAGATCGAGCCCCGAAACCTCCGCCATGCAATCGACGAAGTCCTCGATGGTCACGGCCTGGCCGTCGAAACGCGCGAAATAGAGATCCGACCCCTGACGGAACGTCTCCCAGCCGAGAAGGTTGCGCAGCATGCGCACGATCTCGGCGCCCTTCTCGTAGATCGTCAGGGTATAGAAGTTGGAGATCTCGATGTAATGGTCCGGACGCACGGGGTGGGCGGTCGGCCCCGCGTCCTCGGCGAACTGGGCCGTGCGGAAGAAGGACACGTCCTCGATGCGCTTGACCGGTGCGGAGTTGGTGTCGGCGCTGAAGGTCTGGTCGCGGAAGACCGTGAAGCCTTCCTTCAGGGAGAGCTGGAACCAATCACGGCAGGTCACGCGATTGCCCGACCAGTTATGGAAGTACTCGTGCGCGACGATGCCCTCCACCCGCTGGAAGGCCGCATCGGTGGCGGTCTGCGGATGCGTGAGGACCGCCGCCGAGTTGAAGATGTTGAGCCCCTTGTTCTCCATGGCGCCCATGTTGAAGTCGTTGACGGCCACGATCATGAACAGATCGAGGTCGTATTCACGCCCGTAGGTCTCTTCATCCCACTGCATGGCGCGCTTGAGCGAGGCCATGGCATGGTCGGTCTTGTCCAGGTTCTCCGGCTCGACCCAGATCTGCAACGTGACGTCGCGGCCACTCATGGTCGTGAAGTGGTCCTCGACCTTCTCGAGCTTGCCCGCCACCAGCGCGAACAGATAACTGGGCTTGGGGTGCGGATCCTCCCAGGTGACGAAGTGACGCTCGCCCGGCAATTCGCCGCGCTCGACCGGATTGCCGTTGGAGAGCAACACCGGCAGCGTCTCCTTGTCGCCCACCACCGTGGTGGAAAAGGTCGCCATGACGTCCGGGCGGTCGGGATAGAAGGTGATCCGCCGAAAGCCTTCCGGCTCGCACTGGGTGCAGAACATGCCGTTGGAGAGATACAGCCCCTCGAGCGCGGTATTGGCCGCGGGGTCGATCGACACCTGAGTGTCCAGCAGGAAACGCTCCGGCACGGTGGGGATGGTCAGGCCCTCGTCGTCGACCTGGTACTCATCCGCCTGCAATGTCTGACCGTCCACGGCGATACGTTCCAGCGACAGCTTGTCGCCGGCGAACCGCAGCGGCAATCCCGCCTCGCGCTCGGGGTGACGCTCGACATGCAGCCGCGCCGTCACGGTCGTCGCCGAGGGGGCCAGGTCGAAAGTCAGTTCGGTATGGGTCACCCGGTAGGCGGGCGGCAGGTAGTCCTTGAGATGAGTCGCTTGCGGTTCGGACATCGATCGACGCTCCTTGAAGTCGGGGCATGACAGCGCCCCCAAGACATCGCATCGCGCCTCGGGCGCCATGCACATGCCCCGCATTGTACGGCGTTCGATGGAGTCGGCTCAAAAGCGCACCGAAGAAATGCCGGCCGGCGTGCGCTCAACGCGACTCCTGACGGGGGCGGGAAGAGGAATCCTCGAGGGAGGACAAGACCGGGCAGCGCCCCAACGACGGGGTCGGCCGGGTCAGAATCCAGGCGGCAATCCCGGTCAGACCGAGGATCAGCGACCCACTGAGCCACAGCGGTTCTACCGTGAAGGCGATCACCGCCATCGAGACGAGCAGCATGATGCAGGCCATCCACTTGGCATGCTTGGGGATCGCGCGTTCGCGCTCCCAGGCCAGAATGGACGGACCGAAACGAGGATGACGGCGAATCCAGTTGGCGAAACGCGGCGAGCTCTTCGAGGCCGCCCATACCGCCACCAGCATGAAGCACGTGGTCGGCATGACGGGAAGGAACAGGCCGATCACGCCCAGCGAGAAGCTGACGCCAGCCAAGCAAATGAACAGTAGCCTGCGTATATCGCGCATGCGCCGCGTCACCTTACATTGCGAGGGGGAAACGCCGGGCTTCGCGCAAGATCGCTGGCATGACGACGCCCGACGCCACCTCGGTCATTGAAGCCCGAATACGCGCCCAGGAGAAATCGTCCTTCACTATCGAGGCCATTGGCACACGACAGCGCTCGACGCGCGACATTCATTCTAGCGCATGGTAAGGGGCGTGAACCACTCGCCCCGTCCGACGAGACCCGAGAGCGGTCCGCCGGCGGGGCGTCTGATGTCAGGCAACGCGCAGGCTCACCCCAACGAGGCCCTGGCATGTCGCGCTACCGCGTCCGGGGTGTCCCGCAGGGGCGCGACGGCAGGCACGCGCAACAGGCGGCGCAGGATCTTGCCGACCGGCGACTTGGGCAGCTCGTCGACGAAACGATAGCCACGCGGACACTTGTAGCGGGTCAGCCCGGCCTCGAGACAGTGGTGGTGGAGCTCCTGCTCGCCCACGGGCTGACGGAGCTTGATGAAAGCCGTCACCGCCTGTCCCCACTTGTCGTCGGGCAGGCCCACCACGGCGACTTCCGCCACCTGCGGATGCAACGACAGCACGTTCTCGATTTCCAGCGGACTGATGTTTTCGCCTCCGGAGTTGATCAGGTCGTCGACGCGCCCGGTGACGAACAGGTCGCCCTGAGCGTCGAAATAGCCCGTATCGCCGGTGAAATACCAGCCCTCCTTGAATGCCTTGGCCGTCGCTTCGGCATTGTTCCAATAGCCATCGAAGGCCTCGTCGCCGGCCAGGTCGGCCACGATTTCCCCTTCCGTGCCCTGGGGCACCACGCTGTCGGGGGAAGTCGCTCCCACCGTGACGATCCGCAACCGCTGGTTGAGCGCCGCCCGCCCGGAAGAGCCTGGCTTGTGGTTGGCATGCTGATCGACGGTCAGGGCATACAGTTCCGAGCAGCCGTACTGGTTGACGAACAGGCTGGGCGTGAACGCGGCCTCGACGCGCGCGATCAACCCGGCGCTCATCGGCGCCCCGGCGAACCCGATCTTGTCGATGCTGGCCACGCGCTGCGGCCGGAACCCTGGCGCTTCCAGCAGCATGTGATAAAGCGTGGGCACCAGGTTCAGGCTGGTCACCCGCTCGCGCTCGATCGCCGCGAGCGTGACCTCCGGCTCGAACTTGGGAATGCACACGAAACGCCCGTCGACCATCGCCATCGCCTGGAGCGCACGCACGCCCGTCGCATGATAGAGCGGCATCACGCCCAACATGGTTTCGTCGTGGCCGTAGAGGTTCTGCGCCACGTACGCGGTGGTCGCGGCCCGTTCGACACGATGCCGCCGCGGCACGCCCTTGGGACGCCCCGTGGTGCCCGAGGTGTAGAGCATCAAGGCATAGTCGTCGGGACGCGCCAGCAGCAACGTCTCGCCCGAGCCGCCCAGCAACGAGTCGAACGCCACCGTCTCCGCGTCCCGCACGTCGCCGACCGCGATGCGCACCAGGGCATGCGCCTCGGCACATGCCTGCACGGCCTCGCTGACCGCGCCATCATAGGCAATGGCCTTGGCGCCGGCGTCCTGCAGGTAATAACGGATATCCAGCGCCGTCGAGCGCCAGTTGACCGGCGTGAAGACGATGCCCGCGCACTGGCAGGCCCAATGCAGGGTGGCCATCTGCCAGCGGTTCTGCATCGCCACCACCAGCCGATCCCCCTTGCCCAGCCCGAGATGCCGGAGGTGGCGAGCCACGCTCTGGATGTCGGCGAACCATTGCGCGTACGTCTTTTGAACCGGCCCGTCGCTGATGGCCATGGCATGCGGCCGCCGCTCGACCGTGGCAAGAAAGCCGCGTCCCAGGTCAAACATGTGCATTCCCCCCGTCGCTCGTTATGTTCTGTCGCGGTTGTTATGGCGATAGAATCGAGCGATGAGGGACGGGCCGCAACGTCAGTCAAACGTTAGGTTGATGGCCATCAAGCCTGGGTGACAAAAGCGCTCAATCGCGAAAGTTCGTGTACTGGAGGGCCAGTTCGGGGCCGGCGTCGCTCTTGAGCAGCGCGATCGCCTGCTGCAATTCGTCACGCTTCTTGCCGGTGACGCGGACCTTGTCGCCCTGGATCTGCGCTTGCACCTTGAGCTTGGCCTCCTTCAAGCGCTTGACGATGTCCTTGCACTCCGGCTGCTCGAGCCCCTGCTTGAGCACGACCTCCTGATGCGCCCGCACGCCGCTCGTCACCGGCTCCTTGATGTCCATGCAGCGCGCGTCGATCCCGCGTGCGATCAGCTTGTTGCGCAGCACGTCGAGCATCTGCTTGAGCTGGAAGTCCACCTCGGCCTCGAGCGTCACCGTCTCGCCCTCCAGGGTGAAGCTCGCAGTCACGCCCCGGAAGTCGAAACGGGTCTGGATTTCGCGGTTGGCTTGGTCGACGGCATTGCTGGCTTCATGCTTGTCGAACTCGGAGACGATATCGAAAGACGGCATGTTCACTTCCTCGCTGGGCTAAGATCGGGCGCGATTCTAGCATGCTCCCGGCAGTCTCCGTCCTGGCTTTGCCCTTCTGCCGGCGTGTCCGGTGTCGTCGCATCTCGCTCCGTCGCGGGCAATGCCTTGTCCATCTGCCAGGCCGCGCAGCCGTCGACGTAGTACTCTTCCAGCCAGCGCAGCGGCGAGAAGCCCATGCGTCGATACAACCCCAGTGCCACGCGGTTGTCCGCGCGCACCTCCAGTTGCATGCGGGTCAGGCCGCGCCGGCTGGCCTCGCGCTCGAGCGCTTCGAGGAGCGCACGCCCCACCCCGCCGCCGCGCGCTTCCTGGCTCACGCAGAAAGAGTACAGGCGTGCGGTCTGGCTGTTGCGCCGGAATAACAGTGTCGCGTACCCCACGGCACGCTCGTTTTCGGTGGACACGGCAACGAGCGTATGGGCATTGGCACGGGCGAGAAGGTAACCCAATTGGCGGCGTGTGAAGCGATCGCCGTCGAAGCACGTCGCCTCGAGATGACACAGGGCATCGAGGTCGGCGACGACGGCGGGCCGCAGCGAGAAAAGCATGCTGAAGTCTCCCTGTTTGCGCGGATTGTGAGTAGCGCCACGACGTCTGTCACGTGCCCTCGGCATGAAATTATTTCAAGATGAGGCTATTGTTTTGCGGGCAGGCCACTGCGCATTCTAGGCGGGTTTTCGACAGGGCGATCGACGCCCGTCGCCGTTCCTTTTCCCCTTGCGAGGAAGGTTCATGTCCCGTCTGCGCATCGTCGTCGACCGCCTCGACGACTGGTCCCCCTATTATCCCACCGAAGACCTGATCAGCGCCGCCGACTTCCTGGCCCAGGCGTCGGCGACACCGGACAAGACGCGCGACGCGACGCACGTCATCAACCTGTGCCGCGGTCTCGATTATCTGGAGACCGGCTACTACGTGTCGCTGCTTGCCCAGGCCCGCGGCCAACGCGTCCTGCCATCGGTGGAGACGCTCAACCAGCTGTCGCGCAAGGCGCTGATCGACCTGCAGCTCGAATCGCTCGAGCCGATGATGCGCGACCTCGAAAGACGCGGTGCGCTGGTGGGTGAAACGCTGCACCTGACGTTGCTGTTCGGCGAATGCGAGCACGACGGGCTCGGCCGCTTGGCGCGACGCCTCTTCGAGCGTCTGCCGTGTCCCTTGCTGGAAGCCAAGTTCCAGAAGCGTCATGGCACATGGCGGCTGACCCGGCTCAAGCCCCTGGCGCTCACGTCCTTGCAGGGCGGCGAGCAGGATCGTTTCGCGGCCGCCCTGAACCGTCACTCGCGCAAGGTCTGGCGCACGCCCAAGGCGCGGCGTCGCTACCGTTTCGACCTGGCGATTCTGATCGATCCGAAGGAGGCGCTGCCGCCCAGCAACAAGAGTGCGCTCAAGCAGTTCATCCGCGCCGGCCGACAGCGCGGCATCGACGTCAGCCTGATCACCCGCAAGGATGAGGGCCGTCTGGCCGAGTTCGATGCGCTGTTCATCCGCGAGACCACCCGACTCGACCATCACACCTACCGCATGGCCAAGCGCGCCGAGCACGAAGGCCTGGTGGTGATCGACGACCCGCAATCGATACTGCGCTGCACCAACAAGGTCTATCTGCATGCCTTGCTCGCGGCACGCGGCGTTCCCGCCCCGGAGGGACTATTGCTCAGCCGCGACGACCTGGCGAACCTGCCGCGCAAGATCGCCGAACTCGAATTTCCCATGGTGCTCAAGATCCCCGACGGGGCCTTTTCGAAGGGCGTGGTCAAGATCAACTCGCTCGACGAGCTCAGGCAGGAGGCCTCGCGTCTGTTCGCGTCGTCCGCCTTGCTGTTGCTGCAGGAGTGGCTGCCCACCGATTTCGACTGGCGGGTCGGCATCCTGGATGGCGAGGTGCTGTTTGCCAGCCGCTATTACATGGCGCGCGGGCATTGGCAGATCTACGACCACTCCCGGCAAAAGGTCCGCAGTGGCGGCTTCACCACGCATCCTCCCGCGGAGGTGCCCAAGGCGGTGATCAAGGCCGCGCTGAAGGCGACGCGGCTGATCGGCGACGGCCTCTACGGCGTCGACCTCAAGCAGATCGGCGAGCGCGTCGTGGTCATCGAGGTCAACGACAATCCCAATCTGGATGCCGGGGTCGAGGACGCCCACCTGGGCGCCGCGCTCTATGCGCGGGTGATGGACGTCTTTCTGAAACGGATGGAGCGCCACGCGGCATTGCCGCGCTGATTCGCCCCGCTGGCCGCCGGTCAGGCAGGCGCGACTCGCGAGCGGCGCCCTGACCGGCGACGCCTCAGCCTTCGAGCAGCAGCAACAGCGAGAGGGCGAACAACACCCACATGGTGGGCTTGATTTCCTGGGTCTTGCCCACCGCCAGCTTGACGATCACGAAGGCCAGGAAACCGAACGCGATGCCATGCGTGATCGAATAGGTGAAGGGAATCAGCACCATGGCCACGAAGGCCGGGATCGCATCGTCGAACTGATGCCAATGGATATTCCGGATGGGGTCCATCATGAACACGCCCACCAGGATCAAGGCCGGCGCCGTGGCAATCGCCGGCACCAGCGACAGCAGCGGCGACAGGAACAGGAACGGCAGGAACAGCACCGCCACCACTACCGCGACGAGCCCCGTACGACCGCCCTGACTGATCCCCGCGGCGGACTCCACATAGGCGTTGGCCGGGCTGGTACCCAGCGGCCCGGAGATCAACGCGGCGCTGGCATCGACGATCATCGAGCGCCGAATGTTGCGCGGGTTGCCATCGGCATCCTTCAGGTTGCCCGCCTCGGAGACTCCCATGAAGGTGGACAGTGCGTCGAAGAAGGTCGTGAACAGCAGCACGAAGATGAACGGCCAATATGCCACCGACAGCGAGCCCCACAGATCGAGTGCCATCAGACCACTGAGATCCGGCATCGAAAAGACGCCGTTGAAGTTGACCAGCGTCGGCGTCGCCAGCTCCTCGGGAAAATAGCGGCTGCCATCGCCCCACCAGCGTCCGATCGGCACGCTGGCCAAGGTAGTGAAGACGATGCCCAGAATCAGCGCGCCGGGGACGTTACGCACCACCAGCCAGGCGGTGACCGCAAAGCCGATCAGAAAGGTCACCAGCACCGGGTCGAGAGAGGCCATGCCGACCACGGTGACCGGGTTGGGCTCGAGAAACTGCGCATTGACCAGCCCGATGGTGGTGATGAAGAGGCCGATACCGCAGGCGATGGCGTAACGCAGCTGCGCCGGAATCGCATCGATCACCCACTGGCGGGCATTGAAGGCGGCCAGCAACGCGAAGATCACCCCCGCCCAGAACACGCAGCCCAGCGCAGTCTGCCATTCCATGCCCGCTCCCAGCACCATGGTGTAGGCGAACAACGCGTTGATGCCCATGCCGGGGGCCACCAGAATCGGGTTCTTGGCGTAGAGCCCCATCATCACACTGCCGAAGAAGCTGACCAGCACGGTCGCGGTCAAGGCACTGGAAAAGGGCACGCCGGCATCGCTGAGCACCGTCGGATTGACGACGATGATGTACATCGAGGCCAGAAAGGTCGCGATCCCCGCCAGGATCTCGGTACGCGGGGTGCTGCCCTGGGCCCGGATGCCGAAAAGTCGTTCGAGCACGTCGGATTCTCCACACAAGTTGGGTTGGGATGGGACGCCGCGCAGTATAGCCAATCCCGGCCGCCACGCTCACCCCCGGTGGCCGGGATTGGCTGCACAAGCCTCGCTGCTTGTGCCATGCTCTGGTCAGCATTCACGCGCCCAACGTTACCCGTGGGAGAAGACCATGAGTTCCGAAGACAATCTGTTGCCGCTGATCGTCGAGCCCGAACAGCTCGCCGAGCATCTCGACGCCCCCGACCTGCTGATCGTCGATGTGCCGCTCAAGGCGGAGAGCTACACGACGGGGCATGTCCCCGGCGCCATCTTTCTCGATCATCGACGCCTGCTGGCGGGCGATGGCCCGGTACCCAACGACGTGCCCGATGAAGACGCCCTCTCGGCGCTGTTTTCCGAGCTCGGCCTGACCCGCGATACGCACGTCGTGGCCTATGACGATGAAGGCGGCGGCTGGGCCGGTCGGCTGCTGTGGACGCTGGAGCTCATCGGGCATACCCGGTATTCCTACCTCAACGGCGGCATTCACGCCTGGCGCGCGGCCGGCCTGACGCAATCCCGCGAGCCGCATCAGCCGCAGCCCAGCGACTACCGGGCGGAGATTCGCAACCCCGGCGTCATGATCGAGCGCGACGAGCTGCTCCAACGCCTCGACGAGGTCCAGTTGGCGGTATGGGACGCCCGCTCACCGGCCGAATACCGGGGCGAAAAGGGCCAGAACCGGCATCTCGGCCATATCCCGCGGGCCGTCAACATGGAATGGACCGACGCGATGGACCGCCAGCGCGACCTGCGCATCCGCGACTATGCCGAACTGATCACCGAACTCGACGCGCTGGGCCTGACCCCGGACATGGAGATCGTCACCCACTGCCAGAGCCACCACCGCAGCGGCTTCACCTGGCTGGTCGGCAAGGCCCTGGGCTTCGAGAAGATGCGTGCCTATCCCGGCTCCTGGCAGGAATGGGGCAACCGCGACGATACGCCCATCGAGCGCTGAGCCTCGGTGACTGGACGAGGGACGCGCGTTCGATCCTCTCGTCGCCGTCAACGAAGTATTGCGACGCCCCGCCGCTGCGACTAAGGTGGCGGGTCCTCTTCCGTTGCCGTGGATACGCCCGTGGATCGCGACGAACTCTTCGCCAGAATGCAGTACCCCCTTCCCCACCACCTGATCTCGCGTGGGGTGGGCAAGCTCGCCGAGAGCCGCACGCCATGGCTCAAGGACTGGGCGATTCGGCGTTTCATTCGTACCTTCGATGTCGACATGAGCCAGGCGCTCGAAAGCGACCCCGAGGCTTACGCCTGTTTCAACGACTTCTTCACCCGGGCGTTGCGCGCGGATGCCCGGCCCATCGGCGAGGGCGTGGTCTCGCCGGCCGACGGCACGCTCTCGCAGTTCGGCGCCATACGCCAGGACACCCTGGTCCAGGCCAAGGGGCATACCTACTCGCTGAACGCCCTGCTCGGCGGTGACGCCGCCCGCGCCGCGCCGTTCCGGGAGGGCAGCTTCGCCACCGTCTACCTGTCCCCGCGCGACTATCACCGCGTGCACATGCCCGTCACCGGCACCCTGCGCGAAATGGTCTATGTGCCGGGGCGGTTGTTCTCGGTCAATCAAGCCACCGCCAACCACGTGCCGGGGCTCTTCGCCCGCAACGAGCGTCTGGTCTGCCTGTTCGACACCGAACACGGTCCGCTGGCGATGGTGCTGGTCGGCGCGATGATCGTCGCCGCCATCGAAACGGTCTGGGCGGGTCAGGTCACCCCGCTCAGCGGCCGTGTCCAGACGACGCGTTTCGACGAGCCCATCGTGATCGAGAAGGGTCAGGAAATGGGTCGCTTCAAGCTCGGCTCCACCGTGGTGATGTGCTTCGGCCACGACGTCGCATTTCGCGATGTCTGCACCGACGGCCTGGTGGTCAACATGGGGCAGTCCCTCGCTTCCTGAGCGCCTCGGCCAGGATAGAGTCGCCGGGCAAGGCAAGGCGAAGCGAGGGGCTTTTAGCCGGGGATGGAAAAGTAGCGCCCAAGGAAGGGTTACAGCGCCCCCCGCTGGGGCTGGCTCCGCCAAGCTGGGCTCGGCGCTAGCAACGCGGCGTGGCAAACGCCATCACCTCCGCCACGCTTTCCTTGCCCAGCGCCAGCTGGATCAAGCGATCCATGCCCAGCGCCACCCCGCTGCCGGAAGGCATGCCGGCCGTGAGCGCCGCGAGCAGATGTCGGTCGATATCGACATGGGGCTTGCCCAGCGCCTGACGCTGGCGGTTGTCGGCCTCGAAGCGGGCGGCCTGCTCGGCGGCATCGGTGAGTTCGTCGTAGCCGTTGGCGAGCTCGAGCCCGGCGAGATAGATCTCGAAGCGCGCCGCGACCTCCACCCCATCCTCGGGATCGCGATGCTTGCGGGCCAGCGCGACCTGCGAGGCGGGATAATCGACCACGACATCGATACCGCCCTGCCCCAGCTGCGGCTCGATCGCCAGGCTCATCAGCAGGTCCAGACACCCATCGCGGTCGGTATCGTGCATGGATAGCCCCCCGATCGTTTCGGCACGCGCACGCAATGCCTCGAGCGGTGCCGTGAACGGATCGAGATCCAGCGCCTCGCGGAACAGCTCGCGATAGCGACGACGGCGCAAGGGGCCCGGGTCGCCCGACAAGACATGACGGATCAGCGCATCGCCTTCGGCGATCAACTCATCCAGCGTGACGCCCGGCCGATACCATTCGAGCATGGTGAACTCGAGATTGTGGCGACGCCCCACCTCACCGTCGCGGAAACTGCGCGCCAGTTGAAAGACCGGCCCGCTCCCCGCCGCCAGCAGCCGCTTCATGTGGAATTCCGGCGAGGTCTGCAGCCAGAGCCGCTCGCGGCCCTGCGGCGTCGTCGCCGTCAGCGCGAGCGAGTCGAGGTGCGCATCGGTACTGCCGCCGTGCCCCAGCACCGGCGTTTCCACCTCCAGCACATCGCGCTCGGCGAAGAACGCTCGCACCCGCGCCAAGAGCCGCGCCCGCTCGCGCAGTGTCTCGATACTCGCCGTGGGCTGCCATTCGGTGGTCATCAAACGCTCCTTTGGAAACGACAAAGCCACGCCGAAGCGTGGCCTGTCATCACGAAACTTTCACAGGACGGACGTTGCCCGGAGCGCGCCGGCTCCGGCAGCATGCCGTCAGGCCCGCGAAACGTATTCGCCCGTCCGGGTGTCGACCTTGAGCACTTCGCCTTCGTTGATGAACAACGGGACACGCACCACCGCGCCGGAGGACAGTGTGGCCGGCTTGGAGCCGCCCTGTGCCGTGTCGCCCTTGAGGCCGGGGTCGGTCTCGACCACTTCCAGCTCGATGAAGTTGGGTGCCGACACGGCGATGGCGTTGTCGTTCCACAGCGTCACGGTGTAGACGACCTGCTCCTTGAGCCATTTCTCGACGTCGCCCATGGCCTTCTTGTCGACGGCGTACTGTTCGAAGGAACCGTCGGTGCGCATGAAGTGCCACATGTCGCCGTCGCTGTAGAGGTACTCCATGTCCAGCTCCAGCACATCGGCACCTTCCAGCGACTCGCCGGACTTGAAGGTGCGCTCCCAGACACGCCCCGTGATCAGGTTGCGTAGCTTGACGCGGCTGAATGCCTGGCCCTTGCCCGGCTTGACGAACTCGTTCTCGAGGATGCTGCACGGATCCCCGTCGAGCATGACTTTCAGACCGCCCTTGAATTCATTGGTAGAATACGTCGCCATGATGCCTCGCTAGTTGCATGCGCCGTAGCGTGCGCTACGGAGATTGCTCGATGCGCCTCGTCATGGGGTGACGCCACCGCCATCACGAGGCCCATAGGAAATAGCCGCCCATGATAACCCGAACATCCGCTGCTTTGCAGAGCGACAGCACCTCGCCAGACGATCCCGCCTCGGAGGCCGTCCCGTTGACGCCGCGTCAGCATCGTCAGGATTGGCAGGCCCAGCTGCGCGACGCGGTGCGCGACCCGCATGAGCTATGCCGACGCCTCGACCTCGACACGGCCTGGCTCGGAGGCGCCGAGACGGGCCATGCCCTGTTTCCCGTACGCGTCCCGCACGCCTATCTGGCGCGCATCCGTCGGGGCGATCCCGACGACCCCCTGCTGCGCCAGGTGCTGCCTCTCGACCGGGAGAGCGAGCCTGTCGCCGGGTTCGTCGGCGATCCCCTGGAGGAAGCCGAGCACCGTCCCCGGCCGGGGCTGATCCACAAGTATCGCAACCGGGTGCTGTTGATCGCCAGCCCGGCGTGCGCCATCAACTGCCGCTACTGCTTTCGCCGCCACTTTCCCTACGCCGAGAACTCGCCCTCGCGCGGGCAGTGGGAGACCACGCTCGACTATCTGCGTCAGGACACCTCGATCAACGAGGCCATCTTCTCCGGCGGCGACCCCCTGGCCTCGCCCGACCGTCGCCTGGCCTGGCTGGCCGAGCGCCTGGCGGACATACCGCACCTCAAGCGCCTGCGCCTGCACACGCGCCTGCCGGTGGTGATTCCCGACCGCGTCGACAGTGCCCTGCTCGACTGGCTGGCCGCCACCCGGCTGCAGACGGTGATGGTGGTACACATCAACCATCCCAACGAAATCGACGCCGGGGTCGCCGACGCCATGCAGCGCTTGCGCGGCGCCGGCGTCACGCTGCTCAACCAGAGCGTACTGCTGCGAGGCGTCAACGACGATGTCGAGACGCTCGCCCGGCTCTCAGAGCGGCTCTTCGAGGTCGGCATCCTGCCGTATTACCTGCACGTGCTCGACCCGGTCGAGGGCGCCGCGCATTTCGACGTCCCCGATGCCGAGGCGGTGTCGCTGGTCGAAACCCTGCGCACCCGGCTCGCCGGCTTTTTGATGCCGCGTCTGGTGCGCGAGGTTCCCGGGGAGGCCAGCAAGACGCCACTGGCCTAGGTTCTCGATGGCCTCACGCCGACAGGGCGCGCGCCACGAGCTCGCGTTCCCGCTCGGGCAGCGTCAGCGCTGATGCCAGCTCGTGTCCGCGCGGCGACATCTTGCGCCAGGTCTTGGCGACGATGCGCACCAGCTTGTCGTCATCGTGCTCGCGGGCGAAATCGCTGAAGTAATGGGCCATGAAGACCAGACAGGCGGTATCCTCCAGCGCCTGGGTGTCCGCATCGCGCTTGAGGTTCTCCTTGCGGATCAAGGCGCCCACGTGCTGTACCGCTGCCGCGTCGTATCCCGCCTCGCGCACGATCGTCTCGGCCAACGCCGCCTGGCGGCGCCCCAGATCGCGGCGCCAGGCCAGATAGCCGGGACGATCCTGCGGGTAGTCGCCGCGCGGCACTTCCCAGCGCCGCAGATGCTGGGCGCGTACCGCCAGTTGCAGCGGTTCCGACGCATGCGGGGCGACACGCGCCAGCCACTCGCTCATGCGCTGGGCGTACAGCAGCTCGGCGGCCACCTCGCCGGTATCGGTCACCTCGCGTCGCGGGTCCTCGGCATGCGCGGCGTCCAGGGCCTCGAGAGCGTGCTGGAAGCGGGAATGCTCGGGCATATTCGTCTCCTTGCGGTTCATGCATCGCCCCAGCCTACGCCACTGCCTGGCAGGCGGGAAATCGCGACGTCAGTGATAGCGCCGTCCCTGGTACTCGAGCCACCCGCCGGGATGGTCGCCGCCGGGGTCGTGATGCGTCCAGTGCACGACGCCGCCCTCGGGGTTCCATTCGTACTCGCCGAAGAAGGCGACCGTCTCCCCGGGGCGCAATCCCTCCAGCCGGGGCGCCAGGTCGATGTTGTGGGCGATGAGCACCGTCTGGCCGCTCGACAGGCGCAGGATGAAGCGCTGATGGCGGCTGCCATCGTCGTCGTCCGGCAAGAGGCGAATCACCTCGCCGCGCGCCTCGACCTGCAGCCCGCTGCGGTGCTCCCGATAGGCCTCGCGCAGCGTCACGACGCCCGAGCGCGCCCCCTCGCCGGCCGAGGGGGCCGCCCCCGAGGGCGCCAGGACCGCCAGCGCCCCGGCCAGCACGAGCACCGCCACCGCGAACGTCAGGCTGAGCAGGAGTGCACGGCGACGCATGCCCATGCCGACCTCAGGCCTCGCCGAGCGTCTCGGCGGTGACGTTGGGCGCCGGCGCCTGCTGAGTACGCCAGTGGCGATTCAGCGCGCCGAGTACCGCCTTCATGGAGGCGCTGGTGATGCTCTCGTCGACACCGACCCCGAACACCGGCGTCTGCTCGACACGCACCTCGACATAGGCCACCGCCTCGGCATCCGCCCCCTGGCCGCGCGAGTGCTCGTGATAATCGATGATCTCGACGTCCAGTCCATGTGCCGCCAGCGCCTTGATGAAGGCGGCCAGCGGACCGTTGCCCTCGCCGGTGACATGGCGGCGCTCGCCCTGCTCGTCGATCTGGGCGTCGAGGCGTACGCGCGGGCTATCGTCGTCCGAGCTCAGGCGATGATTGATCAGCGCATAGGGGTCGCGGCTGGTGAGATATTCATCCTCGAAGGTGCGATAGATCATCTGGGAGGTGATCTCGCGCCCGGTACGCTCGGCCACCGTCTGCACCACCTGGCTGAACTCGATGGACAGACGACGCGGCAACTCGATGCCGTGCTCCTGCTCCAGCAGGTAGGACACCCCGCCCTTGCCCGACTGGCTGTTGACGCGGATCACCGCCTCGTAGGAACGCCCCACGTCGAGCGGGTCGATGGGCAGATACGGCACGCCCCAAAGGCTGTCGGGATTGTCGCGGCGCTCGGCCATGCCCTTCTTGATGGCATCCTGATGCGAGCCCGAGAACGCCGTGAACACCAGGTCACCGACATACGGGTGGCGAGGATGCACCGGCAACTGGTTGCAGTGCTCCACCTCGCGCATCAGCGGCGTGATGTTGGAAAAGTCGAGCTGCGGATGCACGCCCTGGGTATACATGTTCATCGCCAGGGTGACGATATCCACGTTGCCGGTACGTTCGCCGTTGCCGAACAGCGTGCCTTCCACACGGTCGGCGCCGGCCATCAACGCCAGCTCCGCCGCCGCCACCCCGGTGCCGCGGTCGTTGTGGGGATGGACGCTCACCACCAGGCTGTCGCGCCGCGCCACATGACGGCAGAACCACTCGATCTGGTCGGCATAATGGTTGGGCGTGGCGATCTCCACCGTCGCCGGCAGGTTGACGATCATCGGCTTGGACGGTGTCGGTGCATAGACCTCGCTGACGGCATCGACGATATCCACGGCGAAATCCAGCTCGGTCGACGTGAAGAGTTCCGGCGAGTACTGAAAGGTCCAGTCGGTATTCGGGCGTGCCGCCATCATGTCCTTGATCTGTGTCGTGGCGTCGGTGGCGATCTTGATGCATTCGGCCTTGTCGACGCCGAACACCACGCGCCGAAACACCGGATCGGTGGCGTTGTAGACATGCACGATGGCGCGCTTGACGCCTTCCAGCGCTTCGAAGGTGCGCTCGATGAGATGCGGCCGCGCCTGGGTCAGCACCTGGATGGTCACGTCGTCGGGGATCGCATCGTCCTCGATCAGCTCGCGCACGTAATCGAAGTCGATCTGCGAGGCCGAGGGAAAACCGACCTCGATCTGCTTGAAGCCGGTCTTGACCAGCAGGTCGAAAAACCGCCGCTTGCGTTCGAGGTCCATGGGGTCGATCAGCGCCTGGTTGCCGTCGCGCATGTCCACGCTGCACCACACGGGCGGATGCGTTATCCGCTGCGCCGGCCATTGACGGTCGGGCAGGTCGACGGCCTCGAAGGGGCGATATTTGGTGGAAGGGTCCTGGAGCATCATGGCGTTGCCTCCTTCAGCGATAGGCGTTGTGGAAATCGCCCCGCCCGAACACGACGACGCCCCGCGGCTCGAAGGCTTCGCGGGGCGCGGTGAGGCGGTGAATCGACGCGCGGACGGCATCGCCGGACATGGGCGAACGCACGGAAAAGGCGCGGTAAACATTCGGGGCGGTGGCGGTGTTCGACATGGCGGATTTTTCTTCGTTGGACCGGGGTCACTGTACCGGAAGGATGACGATGCGCAGGGCATCCCGTCGGCTCATGGGCCGATGGTAAGTCGTAGGTCCAGACGTGGCAGTCGCATGTCGAAAGTCATCATGTGGTTAACTAAACAGCTGCATGCACGGCGTGTCAACCCGACCTTACGTCGCCGGGTCGTCCTCGTCGAGCGCGCGCTCGCCATCGCGCCACAGGCGTACCAGCCAGGCCGGCGCGCATGGCTCGTCCAGCCGACGCTGCCAGCAGGCCTCGCCGGTGCGTCGCGAGCTCAGCGTCAACCGGAAGCAGCGACGATCGGCCCCGGTGGTCGACGCCTCGGGAACATTCGCCAGCCTGCTCAGCCACGCGCCGAGCCGGGCGCATTTGTCATCCGAGAGCCGCTCGCACTCGATCTCGCGCGGGGCGGCCAGTCCCGGTAGATAGGCAAAGCCGCCCTCGCGACTGATCGCCAGGCGCATGTCGTGCGACAGCAACGGCACGTCGACGCGGCTCATGAGACGACGCCCACCTCGCGCCAGGCGTCATCCACCGCACGCGCCTCGCGACTTCCCTCTCCATGCTGGCGCCGGGCATGTGCCACGGTGAGTGCCGCGAAAGCCGCGAAATCCGATTCCCGGCTCAGGGCGTCATCGCGCATGGCCGCATACCACACGGGCGCGACGCTCTCCCACGCCGGCGCCTCCAGGGCCACCGCCGCCAGGTAAAAGGCCCGGTTGGGTATGCCGGAATTGATGTGAACGCCACCGTTGTCGGCCTGCGTGTCGACGAAATCGCGCATGTGGCCCGGTTGCGGATCGCGTCCCAGCACGGGGTCATCGTATGCCGTCCCCGGCGCTTCCATGGAGCGTAGTGCACGGCCTTGCACCCGGTCGGTCAACAACGCCGCGCCGATGAGCCAGTCCGCTTCCTGCGCCGTCTGGCCGGCATGGTACTGCTTGACCACCACCCCGAAGACATCGGCCAGGGATTCGTTGAGCGCCCCGGACTGGTCGGCGTAGACCAGCCCCACATCGCGCTCGATCACACCGTGGGTCAGCTCGTGCGCGACGACTTCCGGCGCCGCCGTGAACCGCCGAAACAGGTCGCCGTCGCCGTCACCGAAGACCATCTGCGCACCGTTCCAGAAGGCGTTGTCGTAATCGCGGCCGTAATGCACGGTGCCGATCAGCGGCATGCCTCGATCGTCGATGGAGTCGCGCCCGAAGACCTCCCAGTAGAACCGGTAGGTCGCACCCAGCCACTCATAGGCCTCGTCGACGGCCGCATCCCAATGCGCGGCCTGGCCTTCTTCCCGCACCAGACGGCCGGGCAGCGTCTGTTCGTGGTCGGCGGAATGGATGCGGCGATCGGGCCGCCCGGCGACGGCCCGCGCCGCATCGCGCGCTGGCGGCGGCGAGGCGCGTAGGCGGAACCACTGGTCGGCCTGCAACGTCTGCTGAGCACACCGCCGCTGGCGCTCGGTACCCTGCAGCGCGATTCGATCGAGCACGTGCGGCGGCATGAAACCGCGCGATGGCGACTTGGGGAATACCATGGGCAATGCTCCTTGATCACGTATCGGTCATGACCCAGGCAGTGTGGCTCACCTCACGCCGACAAGCGCAACGAAGCGCTTGCCGTGACACGTCGACCCGTCAGGACGCTTGTCCGCTCACGGTGGCATCAGGCGGTAGCGGGCGGAGTTGACGGTCTCCTTCAGTGCTCCCAGCTGATCGAGGTCGGGACCGCTCAACGGCTGGTCGAGCCGGCGCTTGGGATTGCGGGTATTGAGCACAACGTGCACCGCATCGGGATTGCCGCGCGCGTCGTGATGCTTGACCCATGCCAGCGCCCCGTTGGCGTACAACGCCAGGGAGCCGATGGGCGCCACGCCGAAGCGGCGGATATAGCGCTGTACCCAGGTGTTGTCGAAGGCGTCGGAATGCGTGAACAGGTGGCGATAGACATCGCGCTGCGTCCAGGCGGCACGCCCCGGCCGCGGGCGAGTCATGACATCGGCGACATCGACCACCGCCATCATGCGCGCCAGGGTCGGCAACGCTTCTCCCTCGAGTCCGGCGGGATAGCCGCTGCCATCGAGACGCTCGTTGGCCATGCCGATCACCTGGGCCGCGACGTCGGCATCCAGCCAGCGGCACTCGCCGAGACGCTCGAGTATCGACTCGACGTGGCGATGCAGCTGCACCTGCTCGTCGGCATCCAGCGCCTCGTCACGCAGCAAGCGATCCGGCAGCAACCCCTTGCCGAGATCATGGATCAGCGCACAGGCCACCACGGCCTTGAGACGCTCGGGTGCCAGGCGACGCGACTGCCCCAGATCGAGCATGCGCACGGCCACCGCCAGGCTGTGCTGAACCAGGCTCGACTCGTCCCGCAGACACGCCACGGCATACAGCAGGGCCTGGCGATCCTGCTCCCACAGGGTCAACAGCGTATCGGTATTGCGCGACAGCTGGGACGCGGCCACCGGCTCGCCACTCTTCAGCTGCACCAGTTGCGCATTCAGATAGTCGGCGACCTTCTGCAACCTGGCCGCCATCGCGCCTCCCGGCCGCGACTTCGCTTGCCGCCGGCGCGACGTATCCCGGCGCGCCTCGTCAGGCGGTTGAAACAGTGATGAAGGCGCCAGGGGCCGTCCCTCATGCATCACGTTGCGTGCGCTCTCGCGCTCGGTCTCCGTTACGCAATACCACAGCAGGCGCTCCATGGCCGGCGTCAGGTCGGTGAATTCGCAACCCACCTGGGCCTTCGTCCAGCCTTCGTCGGTGCGCACATGGCGAACACAGGCCGGCAGCTCGAAGTGGCGCTGATTGGGAAACGCCAGGCGGATGCCATCGACGACCTGCTCCGGCTTGAGCGCCGCCGCTGCGGACAGCGGCAGTTCCAGCAGGCATCCGCCCATGGACAGGTTGCCGAGTCTCCCTTCGAAGGGCGTATCCTGGCCCGCCACTCTCAGGGTGGCCATGACGTTCATGTCCGCACGCAGTTCGGCACGAAAGCTGCTGCGTCGCTGCAGCACCGAGGCCCCTTGCGGATAATCGCAGATGACGTATAAGCGGCCGTCGCTTTCGCGCCATTCATGCACCTCGAGCGTCCGGGTGGTGACCACCGCGCCGTCGGCTTGTCCCATCAGATGAAACGGCTCACCGTGCCGCAGGCGCGGCACGATTTCGCGCACCGCGGAGATATCCAGACACAACGAGACATCCTGCTCGACCGACACGACCACCACCGGCCACGGCGCGCCATCGCCCGTCTCGAAACAAAGGCTTGCGCCTCCCGGGTGCGTGAAAGCCTCGAGCAGGCCCAGCAGCTCGCCGGGATGCGTCACGTCTAGGGTTGCGGACTCGGGTGATGACATCGAGACAGGATCCGAAAGGTCAGGGCTTGAATGGGGCGCGGCACGCACAGCGAACATGGCGCGTCGTGCATGCACGCGTAAAGATACGTAACCCGCTATCGGCCGTCTCGGTCAAGACTTGAGCTCGTCGGCGCCCGACAGACGCTCCAGTGCCTCCTCGTGATAACCCAGCAGGTACAGCACCGCATCCAGCCCCAGCGTGGCGATGGATTGCCGCGCCTGCTGACGCACCAGCGGCTTGGCACGGAAGGCGATGCCCAGTCCCGCGCTTTCCAGCATCTTGAGGTCGTTGGCGCCGTCGCCCACGGCGATGGTCTGCTGCGGCGCCAGGCCCTGGCGACGCGCGATCTCTCCCAGCAGCCAGGCCTTGCGATCGGCATCGATGATGGGCTCGCGCACCTCGCCGGTGATCTTGCCGTCGCGTATCACCAGCTCGTTGGCGTGAACCTCGTCGAAGCCCAGACGCTCCTGCAGATAATGCGCGAAATAGGTGAAGCCGCCGGAAATGATGGCGGTCCGATAGCCCAGGCGCTTGAGGTGCGTCATCAGGCGCTCGACGCCATCCATCAGCGGCAGATTCTCGGCGATGTCCCGCAGTACCGATTCGTCGAGCCCTTCCAGCTTGGCCATGCGCTCGCGAAAGCTCTGCTGGAAATCGAGCTCGCCACGCATGGAACGCTCGGTCACCGCCGCCACTTCGTCGTAGACGCCATGCCGCCGGGCCAGTTCGTTGATCACCTCGGCCTGGATCAGGGTGGAGTCCATGTCGAAGCAGATCAGACGCCGATGACAGCGCCACAGGGAATCTTCCTGGATGGCGATGTCCACGCCATGCCGCGCGCCGAGTGCCAGCGCCCGCTCACGCAAGTCGGGCAACTCGACCGCCGGGCCGCGCAGGAGGCATTCCACGCAGGCGCCACGCGGCGTTGCCTCTTCCAGGGATGCCGCGCCCGACAGGCGCTGCATGTGCTCGATGCTCAATCCATGCGCCGCCGCCAGCTCGCCGAGCTCGGCCAGCATCGTCGCCGGCAGTCTTGGCCCCATCAGCGACACGATCAGGCGCGGCATCTCGGTGCGCGCCTGCAGGGCCTGCCAGCCCTCGCCCGTCACCGGCTGAACGTCGAACGTGAGCGCCTGCTCCGCGAAGTGCTCGCCGAGCCGTGCCTGCAGCGCGGCGGCATCGTCTTCGGCGCTCACCAACGCCTCCAGCGCCATGCGGCCGAAGGCGCTCTGCTGACGTACATCCAGCAGGCACGCCCCGGACGCCGCCAGTGCCTTGCCCAGTGCCGCCAGTTGTCCGGCACGATCGGCGCCGTCGACATGGATCAATAACCGCTGAGTCATGCTGTCTCTTCCCGCGTCATTCGATGGTCTCGAGCCGGTCGACTTTCTGGAAGCCGCGCGACAACTTGCTGCCCCGACGTCCGCGTTCGCCGACGTAATAGTCGAGATCGCGGCTCGAGAGCGTCTGCTTGCGTTTACCGGCGTGAATCACCAGCGAAGCGCCGGCGGGCAGCATGGCGAGATCACGCACGAACTCTTCCCGGTTGGCGGCCCGTGCGCCGGGAATATCGATCATCTTGTTGCCCTTGCCCTTGGCCATCACCGGCAACTGCTCGAGCGGGAACACCAGCAGGCGTCCCTCGTTGGACACCACGGCGATACGCGTGTCCTCGCCTTCCGGTACCGCGACCGGAGGCAGCACGTTGCACCCCTTGGGCACGCTGAGCGCGGCCTTGCCCGCCTTGCTCTTGCCGATCAGGTCGTCGAGCCTGGCAATGAAGCCATAGCCCCCATCCGAGGCCAGCAGGTAGCGCGCTTCGGGGACATCGAGCATGACGCCGACCATGCGAGCGCCGGCGCCGGGGTTGATGCGACCGGTGATGGGTTCGCCCTGACTGCGCGCCGAGGGCAGGTTGTGTGCGGTCAGGGTATAACTGCGGCCCGCGTCGTCGAGCAGCACCAGCGGCTGATTGGACTTGCCGCGCGCGGCCAGGTGAAAGCGGTCGCCCGCCTTGTAGGACAGGCCGGCGGGATCGATCTCGTGCCCCTTGGCGCTGCGAATCCAGCCCTTCTCGGACAACACCACGGTGATCGGATCGGCACCGATCAGCTCGACCTCGGAGAGCGCCTTGGCCTCCCCGCGCTCGACCAGCGGCGCACGCCGCGCATCGCCGTAATCGTCGGCGTCCTGGCGCAATTCCCGCTCGATCAGATCGGTCAAGGCGGCATCGTTGCCCAGCAATTCCTTGAGCCGCTCACGCTCGGCGAGCAATTCGTCCTGCTCGCCGCGAATCTTGAACTCCTCGAGCTTGGCCAGGTGGCGCAGACGCAATTCGAGAATCGCTTCCGCCTGGCGCTCGCTGAGCCCGAAGGCCTCGATCAAGGCGGTCTTGGGCACATCCTCCTCGCGGATGATGCGGATGACCTCGTCGATGTTGAGATACGCCGTGAGCAGGCCTTCGAGAATGTGCAGGCGATCCTCGACCTTGCCCAGCCGATGCTCGAGCCGCCGCCGGACCGTCGCCCGACGAAAGCGCAGCCATTCATCGAGGATGGCATTCAGGGCCATGACCCGCGGGCGACCGTCCAGCCCAATGACGTTGAGGTTCACGCGCACGTTCTTCTCGAGGTCGGTGGTCGCGAACAGGTGCGCCATCAGCGCCTCGACATCCACCCGGTTGGAGCGCGGCACGATCACCAGCCGCGTGGGCGTCTCGTGGGTCGACTCGTCGCGCAGATCCGCCACCATGGGCAGCTTCTTGGCCTGCATCTGCGCGGCGATCTGTTCCAGCACCTTGGCGCCGCTGACCTGATAGGGCAGCGCGGTGACCACCACATTGCCCTCCTCCAGCGTATAGCGCCCGCGCAGCTTCACCGAGCCGCGCCCGCTCTCGTAGAGCTTGGCGAGGTCGCTCGGCGGGCTGATGATTTCGGCCTCGGTGGGGAAATCCGGCGCCGGCACGTAAGCCATCAGGTCGCTGACAGTGGCCTGGGGATGGCGCAGCAGGTGGCAGGTCGCGTCCACGACTTCGCGCACGTTATGCGGCGGAATGTCGGTGGCCATGCCCACCGCGATGCCGGTGGCGCCATTGAGCAGCACGTGCGGCAGACGCGCGGGCAGCACGGCTGGCTCGTCGAGGGTGCCATCGAAGTTGGGCGTCCAGTCGACCGTGCCCTGGCCGAGTTCGGAGAGCAGCACTTCGGAGAATTTCGACAGTCGCGCCTCGGTGTAGCGCATCGCCGCGAACGACTTGGGATCGTCGGGGCTGCCCCAGTTGCCCTGGCCGTCGATCAGCGGATAGCGATAGCTGAACGACTGCGCCATCAGCACCATCGCCTCGTAACAGGCGCTGTCGCCATGCGGGTGGAACTTGCCCAGCACGTCGCCGACGGTACGTGCCGACTTCTTGTACTTGGCGCTCGCCGTCAGCGACAACTCGCGCATGGCATAGACGATGCGGCGCTGCACCGGCTTCATGCCATCGCCGATATGCGGCAGCGCACGGTCGAGAATCACGTACATCGAATAATCGAGGTACGCCTTCTCGGTGTATTCCTTGAGGGAGAGACGTTCGACGTCGCCTTCCTCGACATGGATATCCATGGTCATGGGTTCAACGCCCTTCTACCATCGATGGAAACTTCGCGGACCGCGCCCGCACGAAACATAGCCTGAAGAGAGAAGAACGGCGCTTCGCGCCTCGAGAGGGAGATGACCGCATCGTTCCCCATCCCTCTCACGTCTGCCGTCTTGGTTCTTCGCCCTTATCTCTTCCGTCTTCCTGCTTACACCTCGATATCGGCGAGGTTGCCGTAGTCCTCGAGCCAGTTCTTGCGGTCACCGGCGCGCTTTTTCGCCAGCAACATGTCCATCATCTCGCGCGTGCCGTCGCCCACGGTCAGGGTCAGCTGGACCAGGCGCCGGGTGTCGGCGGCCATCGTCGTCTCGCGCAGCTGCAGCGGACTCATCTCGCCGAGGCCCTTGAAGCGCTGCACGTTGGGCGTGCCGCGCTTGCCCTCGAGGCGCTTCAGGATGGCGGTCTTCTCGCTTTCGTCGAGGGCGTAGTGCACCTCCTTGCCCAGGTCGATGCGATACAGCGGCGGCATGGCCACGAACACGTGCCCGGCATCAACCAGCGCCGGAAAATGACGCACGAACAGCGCGCACAGCAGCGTGGCAATGTGCAGGCCGTCGGAGTCGGCATCGGCGAGAATGCAGATCTTGTGATAACGCAGCTTGGAGAGATCGTCGCTGCCGGGGTCCATGCCGATGGCAACCGCGATGTCGTGGACCTCCTGGGAGCCATAGATATCGTGCGCCTCGACCTCCCAGGTATTGAGGATCTTGCCGCGCAGCGGCAGGATCGCCTGTGTCTCGCGATTGCGGGCCTGCTTGGCACTGCCGCCGGCACTGTCGCCCTCGACCAGAAACAGCTCGGACGCCGCCGGGTCCTGCCCCGAACAGTCGGCCAGCTTGCCGGGCAACGCGGGACCGGAGGTCACTTTCTTGCGGGCGACCTTCTTGGCGCTCTTCTGACGCCGCTGCGCGGCATTGATCACCAGCTCGGCGAGGGCCTCGGCCTGGTCGACATGGTGATTGAGCCACAGCGAGAAGGCATCCTTGACCACACCGGAGACGAACCCGGCCACCACCCGCGAGGATAGCCGCTCCTTGGTCTGCCCGGCGAACTGCGGGTCGAGCAGCTTCACCGACAGCACGAACGAGACGCGCTCCCACAGGTCGTCGCCGGTCAGCTTGACCCCGCGTGGCAACAGGCTGCGGTATTCGCAGAACTCGCGCAGCGCGTCGAGCAGCCCGGAGCGCAGACCGTTGACGTGCGTGCCGCCGAGCGGCGTGGGGATCAGATTGACGTAGGATTCCTGCAGCAACTCACCGCCTTCCGGCAGCCACTGGATGGCCCAGTCGACGCCCTGGTCCTCGTCCTCGAAGTGACCGAGAAACGGCGAGGCAGGCAACGTCTCGACATCGTCGGTGGCCTGGGCCAGGTAGTCGCGCAACCCATCCGCGTACTGCCACACGCTCTCGGTACCATCCGCCTCGATCAGCGTGACCTCGAGCCCGGGGCAGAGGACCGCTTTGGCGCGCAACAAGTGCTTGAGACGCGGCAACGCCAGCCTGGGGCTATCGAAATAGCTCTCGTCCGGCCAGAACCGCACCACCGTTCCCTTGGCCTTCTTGGGGCAGGTCCCGATGACGGTGAGGTCTTCCACCTTGTCGCCGTGGGCGAAGGCCATGCCATGCCGGTCGCCGTCGCGACAGACCTCGATTTCCAGGCGCCGGGACAGGGCGTTGACCACCGACACCCCGACCCCGTGCAGCCCTCCCGAGAAGCGATAGCTCGACTGCGAGAACTTCCCGCCCGCGTGCAGCCGGGTCAGGATCAGCTCGACGCCGGAGACCCCGTGCTCGGGGTGCATGTCGATGGGCATGCCACGCCCGTCGTCGCTGACCTCGATGCCGCCGTCGTCATGCAGGCGCACGCGGATGTGGCTCGCGTGGCCGGCCAGCGCCTCGTCGACGCTGTTGTCGATGACTTCCTGGGCGAGGTGATTGGGTCGACTGGTATCGGTGTACATTCCGGGGCGCTTGCGCACCGGATCGAGTCCCGACAGGACCTCGATGGAACTGGCACTGTATTGCGTCATGCGTTGTCCATTATGTGGATTCGTCAGAGCGCGTTGGCGATCGTGGGGGTAGCGTCCAACCCCCGTGCGCGAAAATGGCTGGCAGATAATCGGCCAGCGCGCTGAAGCCGTGGTCGCCGCCAGGATGCACGAGCGTCGGCGCACCGGCGTAGAACGCCAGCGCATCACGGCAATCCAGCGTCTCGTCGGCGCTGCCCAGCAGCAGCCGATAACGGTGCGGCGCGATGATGCCACTCGGGGTCATCGCCTCGAGCGCGGCGCCGTGTTGCGCGTCGATGGTGAAGCGTTCATGGGTGTAGGGGTTCTCGAACGCCGCCCCTTCCCATTGCGCCACCAGGCGCGCCGGCCGCACCGCGGGATTGATCAACACCGCACGCAGCCCGGCGCGTTCGGCCAGGCAGGTGGCAAGAAACCCGCCCATCGAACTGCCGATCAACAGGGTATCGTCGCCCAGGCCACGCAATTCGCGCTCGGCACATGCCAGGGCATCGTCCGGACGATGCGGCAACTGAGGCGCCACGCACCTCGGTGGCGTGGCGCCGTCGGACGCCAGACGCTCGCAGGTCGCCGCGATCAGTTGCGCCTTGGGCGATGCCGCGCCGCTATTGAAACCGTGCAGATACAGGATGCTGGTCACGGGCGTCATGTTTGCCACGGGCGCCACCAGCATACCGCAAAACCTGTACAAACAACCAGCATCATGTCGCGTCCTGGGCCTGCCAGACGACATCGAGCAGCCCACGACTGGAATCGTCCAGGGTCTCGGCGCCACGCCGCGAGGCCAGAATCTGCTCGGTTTCGGAGGCGATCTGCTTGCCCAGCTCCACGCCCCACTGGTCGAAGGGGTTGATGTCCCAGATCGTGGCCTGCACGAACACCTTGTGCTCGTAGAGCGCGATCAGCGCCCCCAGCGTACGCGGCGTCAGGCGGTCGAGCAGCAACGTGGTCGAGGGCTGGTTGCCGCGATAGCGCTTGTGGCTGGGGCGCGGGGCATCGCTGGGCAAGGCCTCGTCGCCCAGCATCAAGACTCGCGACTGGGCGATGCAATTGGCCAGCGTCAGGCGATGCTGGGCCTTGAGGTGGGCGCGCGTGGCGGGATCTTCCACCCGGTCGTAACGACGTACCGGCGCGATGAAATCGCACTCCACCGCCTGAGTCCCCTGGTGCAGCAGCTGATAGAAGGCATGTTGTGCATTGGGGCCGAGCTGCCCCCACAACACCGGGCAGGTGGAATAAGGCGTGATCTCGCCGTCATTGGTGACCGACTTGCCGTTGGATTCCATCTCCAGTTGTTCGAGATAGCTGGCGAAATACTCGAGCCGGCCATCGTAGGGCAGAATCGAATGCGCACGCACGTCGAGGAAGTTCACGTTCCAGATCCCCGCCAGCGCCAGCAGCACCGGCAAGTTGTCTTCGAGCGGCGTATCGCGGAAATGACGGTCCATCTCGTGGGCCCCCGCCAGCAGCTCGCGGAAGTTTTCCATCCCCACCGCCAGGGCGATGGGCAACCCGATGGCGCCCCATAGCGAATAACGCCCGCCGACCCACTCCCAGAAGCGCAGCTGATGGCGCGGGTCGATCCCCCACTCGCTCATGCGCTCGGGCTTGGCCGAGACGCCGATGAAATGCTGGCGCATCACCACCTCGCGCATGCCGGCATCACGACCGCCGTCGGCCAGCCGCGTCATCAGCCAGTCGCGTGCGGTAGAGGCGTTGGACAGCGTATCGATGGTGGTGAACGACTTCGACGACAGCACGAACAGCGTCGTGGCGGGATTGAAGCGGGTCAGATAATCGGCGAGCTGCGAGCCGTCCATGGTCGAGGCGAAATGGATGTCGACCTGGTGCACGTCCCGCGGGCGGTAATCGGCCAAGGCATGGGTGACCATCAGCGGTCCCAGGTCGGAGCCGCCCACGCCGAGATTCACCACGTCGGTGATCGCCTTGCCGGTGGCACCTCGCCATTGGCCGGCATGGCACTTCTCGACCATCGCCTGCATGCGGGCCAGCGTTTCATGCACATCGGGCACCACATCCTCGCCCTCGACCACCAGACTGGCCTCCGGCGGCAAGCGCAGCGCGGTGTGCAGCGCCGGACGATCCTCGGAGAGATTGACGCGCTCGCCGTTCTGCAGACGCTCGATGGCACGCTCGAGATTCGCCTCGCGTGCCAGCGCGAGCAATTTCGTCAGTGTCTCGTCGCGCCAGCGGTGCTTGGAGAGATCCAGCGTCAAGCCGGCGCCACGCCGGGTAAAGCGGGCATGGCGGCCGGGGGCCTCGGCGAACAGAGACTTGAGGTGCACGTTGCGCATGCCGTCGGCATGCTGCGTGAGTGCCTGCCAGGCCTCTGAATGATGGATCATGGTTGACTGGGACATGACTCGTGCTCTCCTTGACAAGCTCGCTGACGGCCCGCGGATGCCGCGAGTGGGCCCTGCGGATGCAGAGCCATGACGCGGCGCGTACAATATCGCCACTTCCTGTGGCCTCGGCCACGCCTCGACGCGATTGACTGGCTCATGAGTGACGCATCTTACCGTGACGCAATCTTTTCGACACCCCTGGACCGGGTGGCCAATTTTTCCTTCGATGAAAAGGTCGTCGCCTGCTTTCCCGACATGATTCGCCGCTCGGTACCCGGCTATGGTCAGATCCTGGGCATGCTGGGCCTGATCGCCGAACGCCACCTGCGCTTCGGCGCTCACGTCTATGACCTGGGCTGCTCGCTGGGCGCCGTGACCCTGGCGCTCGCCGGACGCTTGCCGCCGGAGGCCTTCACCCTGACCGGCGTCGACCTGTCGCCGACGATGGTCGCCCGGGCACGTGAAACGCTCGGCGAGGAATGCCCCGATCATCGCATCGATATCGTCGAGGGCGATATCCGCCACGTCGACTACCGACCCGCCGGCATGATCGTGCTCAACTTCACGTTGCAGTTCCTGCCCCCCGAGGACCGTCGCGCGGTCATCGAGCGCCTGTACGCCGCCCTCGAGCCCGGCGGCGTGCTGGTGCTTTCCGAGAAGATCGTGCTGCCCGACGAGCAGGAAAACGCCTGGCTGGTGGAACGCTACCACGATTTCAAGCGCGCCAACGGCTATAGCGACATGGAAATCAGCCAGAAGCGCACCGCGCTGGAAAACGTGCTGGTGCCGGACACCCTCGACGCGCACCACGAGCGCCTGCACGAGGCCGGCTTCACCCGTGTCAGCACCTGGTTCCAGTATCTCAACTTCGCCTCGATGGTCGCCTTCAAGGATGCCTGATCGCTCTCTGCCCCCTGCCCAGCGGGCCCTGTTCGATGCCCTGCTCGATCACGGCCTGAGCGAATGGGTCGCCCGTCTGCCCGCGCAACTCGCCGATGGCCTGGACCGCAAGCGCTTCGGCGACCTGCCCGCCTGGGAGAAGGCCGTCGCCAAGCTGCCCACGCTGCCCGAAGCACGTGATGTCGCGCTCGACAGCGACAGCGTGCGTGTCGATCTCGCGCTCACCGAGAGCCAGCAACGTCAGTGCGAGAACCTGCTGCGCAAGTTGATGCCCTGGCGCAAGGGACCTTACACCCTGGGCGGCATCCACATCGATACCGAGTGGCGCTCGGACTGGAAATGGCAACGCGTCGCACCGCACCTGTCCCCGCTCGAGGGACGTCGCGTGCTGGATGTCGGCGGCGGCAACGGTTACCACGGCTGGCGCATGGTGGGCGCAGGCGCGGCCTTCGTGCTGATCGTCGACCCCTCGCCGCGTTTCTACTATCAATTCCAGGCCGTGCGCCATTTCGTCGGCGATGCCGATGGCTGTCGCACGCATTTCCTGCCGGTCGGCATCGAGGCGGTACCGCCGAAGCTGGAAGCGTTCGACACCACCTTTTCAATGGGTGTGCTCTACCATCGGCCCTCTCCCCTGGAGCATCTGATGCAGCTCCGCGACACCCTGCGCCCGGGGGGCGAGCTCGTCCTCGAGACCCTGGTGGTCGAAGGCGAGGCGAACACGGTCTTCATGCCCGGCGAACGCTATGCCGCCATGCCCAACGTATATTTCCTGCCCTCGTCGAAGGCCCTAGCGCACTGGCTCGAGCGCAGCGGTTTCGAGGACGTCCGCGTCGTCGACGAGGCCCCGACATCGCTGGCAGAACAGCGCAGCACCGAGTGGATGACCTTCCACTCGCTGGCCGACTTTCTCGACCCCGAGGATGCGACACTGACGCTCGAAGGCTACCCGGCGCCTCGACGGGCCGTTCTGGTGGCACGCAAGCCGGAGTGACTTGCCCTTATTCGACATGCGAACGATAATATTTATCATTATCGTCGTCGAAGGAGACTCCTCATGCTGTCGCTCTTCAATACGGCTCTCGAGGGCACCCCAAGCCTGAGGCCGTTCAGCGATCGCCTGGTGCCCGGCGAGCTGCTCGGTATCTGCGGGCCGCACGGCGCCGGCAAGAGCACCCTGATCGGCCTGCTCGCCGGCCTCTATCGACCCACGCGGGGCAGCATCTGCCTCGATGGCCAGCCGCTGCACTGCTGGCCCAGCGCCTATCGCGCCCAGCGCATCGCGCATGTCATCGCCCCTCCGCAAAGTCTTGCCGACTGGCGTGTGCGCGACCTGGTGGGACTCGGGCTGCTGGAGAGCTGCTCGCGCGTCGTGCAGCAAGGCGCCGCTTCGCCTCCCTGCCTGCCGGTGGCGGTGGAGACGGCGCTCGCGGCACTCGACCTGCAGGGCGTGAGCGACCGACGCCTGGGGACGCTCGACGCCGTCAACGCCCAGCGAGCCATGATCGCGCGGGCACTGTGCCAGGTCGCGGCGGCGCCCTACTGCCCCTGCCGGCAGCGCCGCGACAACGGCATCCTGCTGCTCGACCTGGAGCCCCTGGCACACGATCAGGAGCAGCGCCTGCTGGCCGATCTGGGCGCCGCCTCACGGCGCCACCGGCTCTGCATCGTACCGGTGGTCAGCCCCTGCGATGCCAGCCTTGCGCATTGCGATCGCGTCTGGTGGATGGATGGCGGGTCGCGCCGTGCCGACCTGTCGCCGTCGGTCCGCCACGTCCTGCGCGTGCAGGTCTCCTCGGCCGAGCGTACCCGGCCGAACGCACCACCCCCCAATGACGCGGCGCCATGACTCGCCCCCGACGACTCAGTGAGTCTCGGTGTGTTCGGCCTGCAAGGCCTCGCGTCGAATGCGCCAGTCTTCCAGCGCCATGCGTGCGCGCGCATGCCGCGCCTGATCGCGCAACGCCGGCGAGGGCGAATCGTCGGCATGCAGCACGCCCTGCGACCAGCGGTAGAAAGTCGGATCGGCGAGATGCGTCACCGCGCCCGCCGCGCCGATCGCCAGCCCCTGGCCACCATCCTGCCGATTGAACGTCAACGCCATCGGCGAGGTCGCCGGCGCGTACAGGTCGCGCCCCATCCATGGCACCTCGGCGGCGGACAGCGAATGCGCCCATAGCGTGGGGAAGATGTCGCGATGGCTGGCCCAGTCCTCGGTTCGAGCCTCGCCCTGCCCGCGATAGCGCGGCGGAATCCACATCAATATCGGCACGCCGAATTGATCGAACAAGTCATGGGCGTCGGGGTAACGAATCAACGAGCGCGAATTGTGATCGCCGGTGGCCGCGAACAGAGTGTGATCCATCAAGCCAGCGTCCTCGAGACGGTTCAGGAAGCGACCCATGCTGTCGTTGGCATACTGGTACGTCTCGAGAATCGAGGTCCCGAATGCCGGCGACACGGCCAGGGCATCGCCAAGGCGCGAGACATCCAGCGGCGCGGGATCGTAATGCTCGGGAATCCGGTAAGGCGGGTGATTGGTGATCGAGAGCATCACCAGCATCACCTTCTCGCCGTTGGCCTCGGCTTCCTGCAGCAACGCCTCGCCATAGCGGAACATCCACTCGTCATAGAGCCCCCAGGTGCTGCCCCGAGCCTCGGGGAAGCGTTCGCGAATGGCGTTTTCACCCAGCACCTCATCGAAGCCCTGGCGCTTCAAGGCATCGTCGAGGTTGCGCCATTGCGTCGAGCCGGCGGTGAGGAACACGGTGCGATAGCCGGCGCGTTCATACGGCAGCGCGACGGAGGTGGAGAAGCGATGATACCCGTGCCGGCTCTGGGTCAGCGGGCTGATCGGGGTATCCAGCAGCATGCCTTCTAGGCTGGGATGCGTGCCATTCTCCGCCGATAGCGCATGCGGAAAATAGTCCGCCTTGTCTTCCACCCAGGGGCGCAGATGCCCCAGAAGGTCATTGTGCGCGGGGTCGTCGAAATCCATCGGTCGTCGTCCCCAGCTTTCCATCACGCTCACCACGACGTGCGGCGGTCGAGCGGTCGCCGCGGGACGTTCGGGCGTGGTCCGCTGCATCCGCTCGCGCACCTCGCCGGGCGTATCGACCTGCGACCATCCCAGCGCGCGTGCGGCGGCCTGGGGAGACGCGAAACCGAGACGCGTCAATCCGGACTCCGGGTCGTCGCTGCCGATGGCATCCACGCCACGTTCTTTCCATGCCAGATACAACGCCTGGGGGCCGCTGGGCACCAGGTCATTGACGAAGGCATTGCCGGACACCGACATGTGCATCTCGCGCAGCGGGAAGGTGCCCAGGGTGCCGCGGCCCAACCCGATCAGCGCGACCAGCGACACCACGACCAGCAGCGTCGCGCGGGCAGGTCCCAACGGCGCCCTTGCACGCCGGCGACCCCGGCGCATCAGCGCGATCTGGGTGCCCGTCATGCCGACGAGCACCACGACGAGAGGCACCAGCGGGTAATCGTTCCACACCGTTTCCAGCACGGCCTGGGTGTCATCCTCGAACAACCCGAAGATCAGCGCGTTGATGGGCCCCTGGTAGAAGCCGAAGAAGAAATGATTGATCAGCGCCAGCACATTGACCAGCGCCATGATCGCGACGGCCCAGGCCAGCCATACACGGCGCCAGGCGGCGATCAAATACCGTGGCAGCGGCAGCAATGCCGTCGCGATCAGTAACCACGGCCCCAGCAAGACCGCCATGATCTTGGCGTCGAAGCGCAGCCCCATCCAGAACGCATCGAACACCTCCCCCTGAGATGCATCCAGGGGCGTCGGGGCATTGACCCACAGCAACAGCGCGCGCATCAGTGTCAGTGTCGCCACGCCGATCAGGCCCAGACGCCAGAGCTGACGGTTCAATTCGCGCCAGTGCTGCCAGCGCGATATCGTCACGGAATCGTTATACATTTGTCATCTCGATCTGGTAAACGCGCACACTATACCGATCTCGAGGGCCACTGGCGATACGTTAGCGGACTAACTGGAAGACCGATAAGGAAAGGAGGGCGTCGGGGAAACGGCGCATCAGCGCAGGGAACGGGGGCCCACGAACGACGACGCGCGGCCGAAGCCGCGCGTCGCGATACCTGTCTGCCCCTGCCGTGTCACGGGCAGGGACCGCTTTGCAGGTTGGCCTGGGTCACGTTGCTGCCCGGCTCCACGTCGCGTGTCAGCCAGACGTTGCCGCCGATGATCGAGCCCTTGCCGATGGTGATGCGCCCGAGGATCGTGGCGCCGGCGTAGATGACCACGTCGTCTTCGACCACCGGGTGGCGCGGCAGGCCTTTTTCGAGGTGGCCACGCTCGTCCGCCGGGAAGCGCTTGGCGCCCAGCGTCACCGCCTGATAGAGACGCACGTTGTTGCCGATGATCGCGGTCTCGCCGATGACCACGCCGGTGCCGTGGTCGATGAAGAACCCTTCGCCGATGGTCGCGCCCGGGTGAATGTCGATGCCCGTGTCGGAATGCGCGATTTCCGCAATCATGCGCGCCAGCAGCGAAAGATCCGCCTGATAGAAGTAATTGGCGATACGGTGGTGAATCACCGCATGCACGCCCGGATAGCACAGCAGCACCTCATCGACGCTGCGCGCCGCGGGATCGCCGTGGTAGGCGGCCATCACGTCGGCATCGAGTTGACGACGCAGCTCGGGCAGGCCGGCCGCGAACCCCTGCACGACCTCCACCGCACGCGCCTGGGTGTCGCCGGCATCACGCCCCAGTTGCCGGGCGATGTACTTCAGCTCCAGGCAGACCTCGTGACATAGCGCGTTGAGGGTGGCATCCAGCGTGTGGCCGACATAGAAATCCTCGCTCTCGCGACGCAGATCGCTCGGCCCCAGGCGCATCGGAAACAGCGCGCCGATCAGGTCGTCGGTAATCGCACGAATGGCGCTTCGCGACGGCAGTTCGCGACAGCCACGCTCGCGTGAACGCCCATGACGCTCGCGCCAGGTTTCACGGGTGGCCCTCAGTTGCGTCACGATTTCATCAAGCTGCCAATCGACGTTATGCATACCCTCACCGTGTCATCAATGGTTGCGAAAGACTCATGATAAGCCGACTCATGGTCGAGTGCGACCTTGTCGCGTCCTCGCAGCCTGCATGAAAAATGCCCTCCCCACGAGCGCGGGAAGGGCATGGAAGAACGCGTTCAGCCCGTGATCACTGACCGAAAAGCGAACGTACGTCTTTTGCTTCCCAATGCGGGAAATGCTTGCGGATC
The DNA here is from genome assembly GCF_039830575.1 of Chromohalobacter sp. Lineage (NCBI taxonomy): Bacteria > Pseudomonadati > Pseudomonadota > Gammaproteobacteria > Oceanospirillales > Halomonadaceae > Chromohalobacter > Chromohalobacter sp. The sequence continues at coordinate 74,542 of NZ_JBDOOX010000011.1, forward strand.
AAGGCATTGAACTCGATTTCGAAGGCCTGCCAGTCCACTTCGCCGGTGTTGCCGGCGCCTTCCGCCGCGCCGCGCACCATGCCCGCGCCGACGGTCACGTTGGTCATGCGGTCGATGACGATGAAGCTGCCGGTGCCCGGGCTCACGCGGTAGTCGTCCACCGGCAGCGTGCCCGCCACCTCGACGCGGCAGCGGCCGATGGCGTTGAGCGCCAGCCGTTCGGCGGCGTGGTGCTCGAGCGTGTTGACGTCGGTCTGGTAGTCGATCCGCGTGATCTTGCCCGCCAGGTCCCGCGTGGCGAGCTTGAGGTCGTACAGCCGGCCGGGCTCCAGCGCGGTGTCGTGCATCCACACGATGTCCGCCTCGAAGGCGTCGGCCAGCGGTACCTCGGCGTCCTCGGCGACCAGCCAGTCCCCCCGCGAGATGTCGATCTCGTCGTCGAGCGTGACGGTGATCGCCTGCCCCGGATAGGCCTCCTCGAGGTCGCCGTCGAAGGTGACGATGCGAGCCACCGTGGAGGCCTTGCCCGAGGGCAGCACCTTGACGCGCTGGCCGGGCCGCAGGATGCCGGCCTCGAGCGTGCCGCAGTAGCCGCGGAAGTCCAGATGCGGGCGGTTGACGTACTGCACCGGCAGCCGCAGGTCCGTGAGGTTCTTGTCGTGCGTGACCTCGACGGTCTCCAGCAGATGGAGCAGCGCCGGGCCCTCGTACCAGCTCATGGCCTCGCTCTTGTTGACGACGTTGTCGCCTTCCAGCGCGGACAGCGGCACGAAGTGGATGTCCGGGGCGTTGAGCTTGGCGGCGAATTCGCGGTACTCGGCGACGATCTCGTCGAAGCGCGCCTGGGAGTAGTCGACCAGGTCCATCTTGTTGACCGCGATCACCAGGTGCTGGATGCCCAGCAGGTCGGCGATGAAGCTGTGCCGCCGGGTCTGGGTCTGCACGCCGTGACGGGCGTCGATCAGGATCACCGCGAGGCTGGCCGTGGAGGCGCCGGTGGCCATGTTGCGGGTGTACTGCTCGTGACCGGGGGTGTCGGCGATGATGAACTTGCGCTTGTCGGTGGAGAAGTACCGGTACGCGACATCGATGGTGATGCCCTGCTCGCGCTCGGACTGCAGGCCGTCGACGAGCAGCGCCAGGTCGACCTGGTCGCCGGTGGTGCC